>NZ_JAIUID010000009.1:0-204194 GCF_020165435.1 Mesorhizobium sp. BR1-1-2 | reverse complement strand
GGATCCATGATGGCGATGACCGCCGCGCCGCTCTTGTAGCTCTTCAGCTCCGCATCCGTCGGCCGGCGCACCCTCAGAATCACATCCGCACGGGCCGCATCGGATACGGAACCAATGGTGGCACCGGCCTTCGCGTAGTCTTCGTCGACGATGCGGGACAGAGTGCCCGCTCCACTCTCAACCACCACGTCGAAGCCAAGGGCGGCTATGCGCTTCACCGTGTCGGGCGACGCCGCGACACGGGGTTCGCCCGAGCCACCCTCGGCGGGAATGAAGATGATCCGACTCACGCTTGGCTACCCTCCCCCGGCACGCGGCGCATATGCGCGGTTGCCGTATCGTTCAAATCTCACTACAATCCACAAAATGGGCAACTTGTCCACATATCTGAATCCACAAAATGGGCAATTTGTCCAGATAGCCGACTGAGGGTACTTGTTCGACAATTGCCGATGCCATATCGATGGCCAAACGGCGGTTCTGGGAGGTGTAAATGTCCAAGACCAATGGTGCGAAGCGGCTGCGCTCGCGCGAGTGGTTCGACAATCCGGACAATCCCGGCATGACGGCGCTCTACCTCGAACGCTACCTGAACTATGGGCTGACCCGCGAAGAACTGCAGTCCGGAAAGCCGATTATCGGCATCGCCCAGACAGGCTCGGACCTGTCGCCTTGCAACCGGCATCATATCGAGCTCGCCAAGCGCGTGCGCGACGGCATTGTGGCCGCCGGCGGGGCACCGCTGGAATTCCCGGTCCATCCGATCCAAGAGACAGGCAAGCGGCCCACCGCCGCGCTCGACCGCAACCTCGCCTATCTCGCTCTCGTCGAGTTGCTTTATGGCTATCCGCTGGATGGCGTCGTGCTGACCATCGGCTGCGACAAGACCACCCCGGCGCTGCTGATGGCCGCGGCCACCGTCAATATTCCAGCCATAGCGCTGTCCGTCGGCCCGATGCTGAACGGCTGGCACAAGGGCGAACGCACCGGCTCCGGCACGGTCGTGTGGAAGTCACGCGAAAGGCTGGCGGCAGGAGAGATCGACTACGACCAGTTCATGGACATCGTCGCTTCATCGGCGCCGTCCGTCGGCTACTGCAACACGATGGGCACAGCGACGACGATGAACTCGCTGGCCGAGGCGCTCGGCATGCAATTGCCGGGCTCCGCCGCCATTCCAGCACCCTATCGCGAGCGCGGCCAGATCGCCTACCAAACCGGCAAGCGGATCGTCGACATGGTGCGCGAGGACTTGAAACCCTCCGACATCATGACTCGGGAATCCTTCGAGAACGCCATCGTCGTCAATTCTGCCATCGGCGGCTCAACCAATGCGCCGATCCACCTCAACGCCATCGCGCGGCATCTCGGCGTGTCGCTGACCGTCGATGACTGGCAGAAGGTCGGTCACCACGTTCCGCTGATCGTAAATCTCCAGCCGGCCGGTGAATATCTCGGCGAGGACTATCATCATGCGGGCGGTGTGCCGGCCGTGGTGGCAGAGCTGATGAAGGCCGGCTTGCTGCCGCACCCTGGAGCCATGACCGCCAACGGGCGCACGATCGGCGACAATTGCGCTACGGCGGAGAATCTCGATGGCAAGGTCATCCGTACCGTGGCCAATCCGCTCAGGAAGGATGCCGGCTTCATCAACCTGAAAGGCAATCTGTTCGATTCCGCAATCATGAAGACATCGGTCATCTCGCCGGAGTTTCGCGACCGCTATCTGTCAAATCCGCAAGACCCCGATGCCTTCGAGGGCGTCGCCGTCGTCTTCGACGGTCCGGAAGACTACCACCGTCGCATTGAGGATCCGTCACTCGGTCTGAACGAGAATACCATCCTGTTCATGCGCGGAGCCGGCCCAGTCGGTTATCCGGGCGGCGCCGAAGTCGTGAACATGCAGCCGCCGGCCTACCTGCTGAAGGCGGGCATCCACTCGCTTCCCTGCATCGGCGATGGCCGTCAGTCCGGCACTTCCGGCTCTCCATCGATCCTCAACGCCTCGCCCGAGGCGGCCGTCGGTGGTGGCCTTGCGCTACTGCGTACGGGTGACCGGGTACGCATCGACCTGCGCAAGGGGACCGCCGACATCCTCGTGTCGGACGACGAGATCAAGCGCCGTCGCGTCGACCTGCAAAACGCGGGCGGCTATGCATATCCGAAGCATCAGACACCCTGGCAGGAGATCCAGCGGTCAATGGTTGACCAGTTGTCCGAGGGAATGGTTCTGAAGCCGGCGGTGAAGTACCAGAACATCGCCGTCACCAGCGGCGTGCCGCGCGACAACCATTAGGACAGTTCCTACTTGGGTTTGCGTTCAAGGTCGGTGCTCGATTGGCGAAGAACTGCGACTGATCTGGAATTAGGGCCTGAAGATGCGCTATCATTTGTATTCACGCGGGCGACGGAACTCCAGATCCGGTGCCGACTTCTGCTCTGGGATTTGACCGGAATGGCTTATCCTTTCAGCGCGGCGATCCGCGGCATCGATGACTGGATCGCGGGACCGGCCTCCCTGCTGGATGAACTCGCGCGCGTCAAGTCCGGCAGCCGCGTGGTCGCGCGGGTCGCGGACGATGGGAGCGCGCTTGAAATCGAGCCGGCGACCAGCCGAAAGCCGTCAGCACCCCTGTTGATACCGATTTCTCCAGACACGCAGGCGCCGGCCGCATTGCGCACCGCGGTGAATGGAAAGGCGGTCCATCTCGGCATCCCGGCGAGTTGGGTGATCGCGCGCCGGATCGAACTGCCGATGGAGGCTGCCAGCCATGTCGAAGGCATCGTTACGTCGCGGATGGGCGCGCTTTCGCCATTGCCTGCTTCCGATATCTATTTCGGCCACAGGGTCCTCGGGATCAGCCGTGAGACGCGGCAGATCACCGTCGCCGTCGCGATCGTTCCGAGGTCGCGTGTCGCTGCCGCCTTGGCCTGCCTGAATGTGGCCGAAGCCCGCCAGGTCGTGATCTCGGCGCCGTTTCCGGAAGGCGATGCCGTGGAAGTATTGACACAGCGGCGCCGGGTCGCCGGCGCGCGTAGCCGGATAAAGGTTGTCCTTGCCGGAGCTCTGGGCGTAAGCTTGGTCGCTGTCGTCGCGGCTCTGGCAGCGCGGCCGATGATCCAGAACAGTTATGCCGAGCGCCGCGCCGCCGTCGAGATCCGGGCCGAGAAGGCGCGACAGGCAATCGCGCTGGCAGCGACTCCGGACAAGGCTGAAACAGCGCCGGAGCAGGAGGCGCTGAATATCAAGGACGACGCGATAAGCGCGCTGGGAGCATTAAACGATCTGGCTGAGGTTTTGCCGACGCATTCCTATGCCGTTGAGGTGTCCTTCACCGATGGGCGCATGCGTCTCTCGGGCCGGACAATGGATGTACCCGAAGTGCTCACCGCGCTGGAATCGTCGGGGCGCTTCGAAGACAGCAAGCTGGTCGGATCGGCCCTGCGCGGCGAGGATGGCGTTACCTCGGAGTTCGAGGTCGACACCCGCCCGCTCATCCGCACGGGAGGTTCGCTGCGATGAGGACGACACCCCTGTGGCGCGACACGCGGCTTCAATCCCTGGTCGTCATGGCCCTGCTGGTCGTCGGAGCTCTTGTACTCGTCGCCGATACGCTGCTGTCCTGGCGCGCGGAAGCGGGCGCGCTGGCGCTCTATGAGGAACGTACCGCCTTGCTCGAAAGCAAGGCGTCCACTTCCCCGGTTCCCCAAGGCGCGAACCAGGCTCTGGATCCCGGCGAGGGCAAGATTCTTCTCGATGCGCAAACCAGTGGGCTCGTCTCGGCCGAATTCCAGCGTCTGCTTTCCAACCGCGTGGAACGCGTGGGCGCCGTTATCCGGCGCGTCGATGTTCCCGCCGACGGTCAGGTCGCCGATATAGGCGATCCTCAGTTGGAGTCTTTGGAGCGCATTCGTTTAACTGCCGATATCGAGGTTATGGAGCAATCGCTGCCCGACCTCATGTATGCCATCGAGGCAGGTTCGCCCGTTATGGTCGTTGATAGCTTCAGGCTTCGGTTGAACCGAAAAGTTGATCTGTCGGGGGGAGATCAGACCTCGAGTTCCATGGATCGGCCGTTGTCGCTGAACGTCACGCTGTCGGCCTTCCGGGAGAAGGGACCCCAGTCATGATGTCCCTGCTGCGCGCGACCCTCATGCTCGCCGCATTCGCGGCCTCCTCGAACCTGTCCTTCGGTACGGAAGCGCTGCCGATAAGGAAACGCCCGGTGAGCGACTATGCGGCGCTTCGGGATCGGCCCCTGTTCTCGCCGAACCGGACTGCCCCGATCCCGTTCGCCGCCGCCGAGCCGGAACCTGTTGTCATGCCGCCCGAGCCGGAACCCGAGCCGCCGCCTGCCGCGGCGCCCGATTGGCAATTGGTTGGCATCGTGCGGTCGGAAAGGCTCAACAGCGCGACCTTCACCACCCCAGCCGAACTGGCGGCCTTCACGCTGCGCACGGGGGAAAGCCGGGAAGGCTGGACCCTGAAGGCAGTCGGCCAGTTTGAAGTCAAGCTCGATGGAGCGGGAGGGCGCGCCTCGCTGCGGTTTTCGGATGAGGCAAGCGGTGAACAAATGTTGCCACCGGAAGAGCCGGTGCCCACGCCTTCAGGGGGTTGATCCAAATGGAGCGGTCGCACATTCCGAGGCTCCGGCAGGGATCAATGGAGCGAGTCTCTTCACAGACAGCAATCAGGAACGAACGTCTTCAGTAGAGGCGTACAGTTAGGAAATTTGGCCTCCATGGTCTCCACGGCATTCGCATACAAGGCTTTGAATGGCGAGGGTCGTCTCGAACTCGGGCGGATCGATGCGTCCGACTCCGACGATGCCGTCCAGAAGCTCGGGGCGCGCGGGCTGATCCCGGTAAGTGTCGAGCAGAGGCAGTCAGCATCGCGCGCACCGCTGTTTTCGACCCGGATACCGGCGGCGCAGGTCACGCGGCTGCTCTCCGACTTGTCGATCATGCTGAATGCGGGGATCCGGATCGACGAAGCGCTGGCGATCATGGAAAAGGAATTCGACAGCGGCAGGCTTCAGCCCGTGGTTGCCGGCATTCGCACCGACCTGGCGTCGGGCAACTCGTTCTCCAGAGCGCTGGAAGCCTGGCCCGCTCTGTTCCCGGCGTTCCAGGTCGCCATGGTTCGTGTCGCGGAGACCTCCGGCAAGTTACCCACCCTCCTGTCGCGCATCGTGCAGGAGCGCCAGCATTTCGAGGCATTGCAGGCCAAAGTCAGTGAGGCGCTGCGGTATCCGGCAGTCCTGTTTGCCGGCACGATCTGCGTACTGGTGTTCTTTCTGGTGGGGGTCGTTCCTCAGTTCGAACCGATGATCATGCAGAGCGGCAAGAAGGACACGCTGATGGTGGTGATGTTCGCGGTCTCGAATTTCCTGCGCGCTTATGGGCTGGTCCTTTTGCTTGCGGCTTCGATACTCGTATTGCTGGGGTTCGTGGCGGCGCGGCGGGGCCTGCTCTGGGCATGGCTTTGGGGTTTCGCCAAGAAACTTCCGCTTCTGTCGGAGATACCGGGGAGCTATCGGACGGGGCGCTTCGCCCGTCTACTGGGCATCATGGTCGAGACCGGCGTGGCGGTTCCTGTGGCTTTCAAGCTCATCAGCGATACCATCGACCACGGCGAGGCCGCGCGGGCACGCGCGCAGCAGGCGTCCGACGCGCTGAGGCAGGGGAATAGGCTTGGCCATGCGCTTGAGATTCTTCAGCTTCCCCCGCTGGCGGTGCGCATGTTGAGGCTCGGCGAGCAAAGTGGCGAACTCGCAGGGCTGGCCTATCGTGTCGCCGACTTCTATGAAGTGCGGCTGGAGCGTTCGCTGTCCCGTATCGTCGGGCTTGTCGGCCCTGCGGCAGTGGCAACCATCAGTATCTTGATCGGTGGTATGATCGTGTCGATCATGTCCACCCTCATGTCCTTCAACGACATGGTCCGCTAGGAGGCTGTTTGCATGAGCGTTCATATCGCAGTTGGTCCCCATCTCATACAGGGCAAGCGTGCCCGGCGCCGCAGGGCGGGCTTTACGCTGATCGAGATGCTGGTCGTGCTGGCCATCATCGGCCTGATCTCGGCGCTCGTCGGTCCTCGTGTTCTCGCGCAGTTGTCCGACTCGCGCGTGCGCGCGGCGAAGCTTCAGATCGAGGCGTTTTCCAGCGCGCTCGACATCTTCTACATCGATGTCGGCCGTTATCCGGTGCAGGCCGAGGGCCTGGGAGCCCTGATTCGCAAGCCCTCGACCATCCAGGTCTGGAACGGGCCATACGTTCGCGGCGAGACCGTTCCGACCGATCCGTGGGGCCATGAATACAGATACGCAAGCGACGGAAAGACGTTCAACATCACCACCGACGGGCCCGGTGGGCGCGGCTCCAATGTGTCCGCCCAGCCCTAAGGGCAACAGCAACCGCAAAAGTGCGCAGCGCGGTGTCGTGCTGCTCGACGTGGTCGCGGCGCTTGCGATCGTCGCCCTCGCGGCCTTCGTGCTGATGCCGCGCCCGCGTTCCAGCATCGGGGCTGCCGAGCTTTCTGGCGAGGCGGTTCGCGTCAGCGGGGAGTTCCGCAAGGGCAGAGCGAAGGCGCTGACCACGGGCAGCGTCGCCGACGTGAGGGTCGATCCGGGAAACAAACGCATCCAGGTGGATGGCGCCAATCCGATCTCGATCAGGGATGGGGTGGCCATGAACTGGGTCACGTCGGACCGGTGTCCCATACGAGGCGGAACCAGGGCCTTGCGCTTCCTTGCCGACGGACGGTCGTGTGGGGGCGTCATGACACTGTCCGCCAGCGGCCGGGAGATCGAACTGCGCGTCGACTGGTTGACCGGCCGCGTGGAAATGAGCCCGAAATGACAGCACGGCGCAGACGCGGCTTCACGCTGATCGAGGTTCTGGCCTCGCTTGCCGTCGCCGTGCTGCTGATCGTTCCGATCGCGCGCATGATCACGGGCACCGCAGGTGCGTTCGCGGGTCTGGAACGATCGACCGAACGCCGTGTCGGCATGCAGGCTGCCATGGCGGCGGCCATGACCCTTAACCCGTTGCGAACGGGCCGGCGCGAGATCGGAGACTTCACGGTCATCGTGGAACCGTACCGCTTCGAACGCGGCGCTGCGCTGGCTCGGGCCGGATGGCAGCTTTACTCCGTCACCGTTCGCAGCACCGACGGATCGGATGACGACGCGATGCAGACCGTGCGCCTCGGCAAGCGGCAATGACGAGGAAACGCAGCGCTCGGGCCGGCTTCACGCTGATCGAGGCATTGGCTTCGCTGGTGCTTGCGACGATGCTGTTTGGCGGGCTGGCATTCTACACCGGAACCTGGCTGCGCCAATGGCAGGGGATGATCGCGAGAGGCGGGCAGGAGGACACGGTGGCGGTGATTCTCGACCGGATGGTCGAGGATCTGGAGGCGGCGCAGCCCGGCTATTCCAACCCCGAAGGAGCCGTTGCGATCCGCTTCACCGGCCATGCCGACGAGGTCACCTTCGAGCGCCCGGCGCTCGGCTACGAGCCGCGGGCGGGAGTTGATGACATCACCTATTCGATGGGTCAGGCCGGAGCCGACGGGGCCCTCATTCGTGCCCGCCGCGATCACATGAGGGACGGGGGCGGGGAGGATCTTCCGCTGGTGCGCGGCGATCTGAAGCTTTCGTTCAGCTATGCCGGGCCGGACGGCGCGCTCAGCCCCGAATGGACAAGCATCAACCGCATGCCGTCACTCGTGCGCATCGAGATATCCGGCAGTTCTCCGCGTCCCTGGCGGCAATGGGCCTATGCGCGGCTGCGCGTCGAGTTGCCCGCGCGTTGCGGCGCGGCTGATGCGCTCGCGCCGTGTCTGCAGCGCTACGGCATCGGCTTCTGAACTCCGCAGGGCTGTACCACGGCAGGGGGTCGGCAAGACCTCCTCGTCCGGCCGCGCGACGTCACGTGGAAAAGCGCCGGCTGCGTGATCTTCTCGCATTCACGGCACGAGAACTTCTCGCGCACCGTCTGGATCACCTTCCACTGCCGCGGAACCACCAACGTCTCTGTGATGTCCTCGCCCAGCTTCGACAGTTCATCGAGCCGCAGCAGGAAGGGGACCGAAAAGCTGGACCGGGTGTCGTCTCGATTTCCTGCAATGCCTTGCTCGCGCCCGTTTGCGTCAACGCGACCTGCTGCGAGGCCTTCAGGAGCGAGCCGTGCTCGCCCAGCGCGACCAGGAGCCGCAGCTGTTTCAGGTGGAGCCTGGAAATGATCGAGTGGGGCCGGTGGGGTCATGCCTGGGTTGCGTAAATGTTATACCGAGATCACATCTTCTCAGTTGTCGCGCGAGCGAATGCTGCAATACTCCGGTCGGCCAAAGTCTCTACGACGATCACGACTAATGAGTTTCGCTGTTCAGGCCGAGATTCATGCAATCCCGAATGCGCTGGCCCGAATGCGCTGGTCTAGAAATATCAGGAGGAGAACGTAATGACAGTCAGCCGACGCTCATTGTTGAAGGCCGGTGCCGGAATCGCCGCCGCAGGGGTGGCCAGCAGCATATTGCAGCCGAGCATTGCCAATGCCGCGGACCCGCGCGTAGCCGATATCGTCGTTGTGGGTTGCGGCTCGGCGGGCCTCGGGGCCGCAGTCGCCGCCGCAGAGGCCGGCGCGTCGGTTATTGTCCTCGAAGCGCAACCGCACATCGGGGGACGTGGCATCGTCAGCTCAGGCAACATTCCCCTGGGAGGCGGAACCGCTGCCCAGATGGCGGCCGGCATCGCGGACTCGCCAGACCTCCTGTATCGCGACCTCACCGACTGGTCCATCGTCCAGGCGAACGGCTTTCCGAGCTACCGCTATAACGATCGCGAGCTGATCCGGGCATTTGCCGACGTCAACGTCGACCTTTACAACTTCCTGGTCCGCCATGGCGTCGTGTGGACGAAATCCACGCCCGACAATGTCGGCGGCAATGAGGTCGGCAACTCGGTGAACCGTATGATGCATACGGCGATCATGAACTACGTCTCGGTCCGGACCGGCTTGCCGGTAGCCGCAAGCCAGCAGCGGACGACGTCTCAAGGACCCGGCTTCATATATCCGCTGGAGGCCGCGGCAAAGGCGCGTGGCGTGAAGATCCTGCTGAATTGCCGTTTGGAGTCGCTGCTCCGGACGAAAGCGGGCGTGGTCGGGGTCGTAGCCTCTAATCAAGGCCGCCTCGTTAACATTCATGCACGCAAGGGCGTAGTGATCGCGAGTGGCGGCGGAAACGGGAATGTGGAATACCGCCGACAGTTCGACCCGCGGCTCACCGCGGAGTACTGCGGCGTCGCTGGCGAGCCCTATTCCTTCCAAGATGCCAGCGGCATACTCGCAGGGCTGAATGTCGGCGCGTCCCTCGCGGGCACGTACAACCAGACTGGAGAGTTCGGCACTAACATCACCAAGCCAACCGCCATCGGAACGCGGTACAACTACTCGTTCCTACAGTGGGGGCCCAATAGCCCTGTCTTCCACCTTGCGAAAGCTTCGGGACTAGCCAACGTCAACAACCAGAACGTTATCCACGTAAACATGATCGGGAGGCGGTTCTACGACGAAACGGGAGGTCAATTCGGGACGAACAGCGCTGGCTCGGTCAACCCGTACACTCAGGGCAGCTACCTGAACGCCAAGAACATCACATACAACCCACAAAACTGGATCAACGCCGCTCTGGCTGGAATCGGCGACGGCCACAACGGCGGTGGCCCGATCTGGGCCATCTTCGATGCAGATGCCGTGGCCCGCCAGAGATGGACTGTGGCGCCGCCCTTCGTCGATCCTGATGGATTCTTCTTCCAGGCAAACACGCTGGAGGAACTCGCACAGAAGATCGTCATGCCGTATCAGCGTGTTCCCATGCCGGCAAGCAACCTGGTCAACACGGTGACGCGCTACAACAGCTTTGTTGACGCGGGTGCCGACGCCGACTTCGGCAAACCGACACCGCAATACAAGATCCAACGGGGCCCCTTCTATGCCGCCTGGTCGACGCCGGTGATCCACGACGCCCGGTCCGGCCTGCGCATCAACGGCTCAAGCCAGGTCCTCGACTATGCCTCTCAGGTGATTCCCGGCCTCTACGCCGCCGGCGAAGCTGCTGGCGGATTCAGTCAGCACGGGAACGGTCGAGCTCTCTCTCAGGGCATCATCGCAGGAAGGCACGCAGCCTCCAGTTCGTATTAGCAGGACCGCAGCTCTCAACAATAGTCCCGCCAGGCCTCACGGTCCGGCGGGACTATCTGTTCCTCGGACCCGGCCAGTGATTCCAGCACCGGCGGCATGGGGAACTTGGTCATGCGCGCGACACAGGCCTGCGCGATGCGCTGGCCGGTGGCCACCGAGCCGGTGAAGCTGATCGCGTTGACGCGTTTGTCGTCCAGCAGCACCCGGCCAATTTTCGGAGCCGCGGCCCATCACCAGGTTGAACACTCCCGCTGGCCGGCACGCGCGGTGCAGGATGTCGGCGATGGCCCAGGCGCTGCCGGCACGAGATCGGCCGGCTTGAGTACCACGACGTTGCCGCAGGCCAGGGCCGGGGTGATCTTCCAGGCGGGGATCGCGATGGGGAAGTTCCAGGGCGTGATCAGGCTCACGACGCCTACGGGCTCGCGGGTTACTTCCCGTTGAATGCAATCACGGCCGGCAGGAAGATCGCGTTCAACGTGCCGCGATGCAGCCGCGGATCGATGCCGCCGAGCGAGTGGCTCAGGCTGTGCACGCACCCGAGCCCCTTCTGGGACGCCAGCGCGCCTTGCATCGACGCGCTCATCATGTTCAGCCGCGCGTCGCGGTCGCCGGGCTGGCGCGTTGCGCGCTCAATGTTGCGCCAGGCGCGTCTCAGCCCATCGAGGGCGATGCCGTCCGGGGCGGATTGAAGGCGGGCGACAGGAAGGTCCCGATGCAGTGTGCGATGGCATCCCGGTAGCCGCCGTCAGCGCTCGGCAGGCCCAGGTCAGTGCCGAACTCGAACTGGATCTGGGTGATGTAGTTGATGAGAGCCGTGCAATGAGCGCTGGTTATAGCACACGAACCGGCCGAGATCACCGCCACAGGCCGCTTCCGATGCTTTTTTCAGGGCGAAGGCGACGCCCTGGCGGATACAGCGCTGACCGGCGCGGTCGCGCCGACCTGATGCTCAGGACTGGCGATGGAGCAATTCGTCGATCAGCAGTTTGGCGGCGGGCGGGACCCACGCCCCCTTGCGGGTGACGAGCTCATAGGCCTCGCTTCGCGACGCCAGGGCCAGCGGCAGGATGCGCGTCATCTGCCGGTGCGCGAAGAACTGCGCGACTTCGATCGACACCAGGGCCACGAAGGACGGGTTGGCCTGCAGCAGCGCCAGCGTCGCAAAAGCGGAGGTCGTCTCGAGCAGGTGCTGCGGGAACCGGATCCCGCAATCGCGGTATTCGCGTTCGAGCAAGAGCCGCATCGGCATGTTCGCGCGGTATACCACCCATCGGTATGGCGCCAGCTCCTGCAGGGTGAGCTTCTTCGCGTGCCGCAGCGGATGGCCGACGTTCGCGATCACCGCGAGCGTTTCATCCTGGAGCTTCACGCTGTCGTAGACCTGCGGCGCCTGGCTGATGGTCGTGCGGCAGACCGCCAGGTCGAGCCGGCCGGCGTCGAGCTGGGCCAGCAGGGCGGCGCTGGTGTCCTCGACGATCTCGACGGACAAGTCGGCCTGCCGCGCAACGAGCGCGGAGATGGCATCGGTGAGCAGCGGCACCGCGCCCATGATGACGCCGGCCGCCACCCGCCCGCCCTGGCCACGCATGATTCCGACGATCTCGTCGCGCAGGTGCGCGAGATCCGTCTGGATCAGGCGCGCATAGCGGATGACGCAATGGCCGACGGCATTGGGCTCAAGGCCCCGATTGGTGCGAACGAACAGCGGCGTGCCGAAGGTCGTCTCGATTTCCTGCAATGCCTTGCTCGCGCCCGGTTGCGTCAACGCGACCTGCTGCGAGGCCTTCAGGAGCGAGCCGTGCTCGCCTAGCGCGACCAGGAGCCGCAGCTGTTTCAGGTGGAGCCTGGAAATGATCGAGTGGAGCGGTGGGGTCATGCTTGGGGTGCGTGAATGTTATGCCGAGATCACATCGCCCGCAAGGATTTCGAATGAAGATCATTGGCGGCTTCGCCACCCGGGACCCACGTGCGGTCAACCCAGCCGCTGTGCCAACAGCGCGTCGGCGAACCAGGACCCGACAAGTGCGTGAAAGGCCTCGGCGCTCGACGGCCTCGAAGGCGCCGATCATCGTTCCGACAGCCGCGGGTCGCAGCAAGATGCGTAAGCTCGTCTGCCAAGTCGGCCGCCGTCTCGTCATCCCGGGCAAGCCCCAAGACATCGAGAACTCCGACGAGGCTCGCCTTCGTCAAAAGATCCTCCGCCGGCCGAGTTGCCAGCCAGCGCCGAGCCAACAGCATTCGGCCGGCGGGACAGACGTCGTCTCCAGGTCGCGTCAGCAGAACGGCATCATGAAGCGCCGTTTCATCTTCTACACGCCCCATTTGCCGCGCCGTTACCGCCGCAGAAAAGTTTTTGACGAAAACTGCTCGGTTTTTCAATCTCTCCTGACCAAGATTGACCACATTTGATTAGCACATGCGGTCAAAATCAGTCAAAATAATTCCAATGAAGCCAAAAACGGTGGGAATTCGCCCACCAACAATGACAAACGATTGGGCTCACTGGATGGATTCGTGATATTTGCGGGATATCGCTTGCCGTGATTCAGGCGAGCGCGTTTGCGGCACCGTGCGGAGATACAAACGTGGCAAGGAATGTCCGGAAATCAGCGGTGGAGGACATGGCGCCCTCGGCGTCCGCCGGATCATGGGAAGACGATGGCGGGCGCGGGCGGGTCGATTTGATTCCGGCCAAGCGTCATGCCTTCATTCTCGAATGCCTTAAACGACAAGGAGCCGTAGGCGTTCAGGAACTCATCGACCTCATCGGCGCATCGCCTTCGACCATCCGGCGCGATCTCGAGACGCTTGAACGGCAGGGAGCACTGGAGCGAACGCATGGCGGCGCGATGCTTCAACGCACGGAACTCGCCACCTTCGAGCCGGATCTCGCCACTGCGGCGCATTTCGCCAGGGCCGAGAAAGAGGCCATCGGCGCCGCCATGATGTCGGAACTTCGCGCCGGCCAAAGTGTCATTTTCGACGCCAGCACGACCGTGCTGGAAGTCGCCCGCGCCATCGCGGCGGCGCCTATCCCGCTTACGGCCGTCACCAACAGTCTTGCGATCGCGCAGATACTTGCAACCGTGCCGGAAGTGCGCCTGGTCATGCTGGGAGGCACCTGCAAGCCAGGCTCTCTGACCCTGGTCGGCCAACCCGGCGAGAATTTCCTGCGAACCATCCACGCCGACGTGGCCATCCTGGGAACGCATGCCATCACCGGGGACATGCTCACGGAGACCTCGCTGGAGGTCGCGGCGATGAAGCAGGCGATGATCGCGGCGGCGCGCCGTGTCGTCGTGCTTGCGGACAATTCGAAGTTCACTGCCCCTAATTTCTGCACCATCTGCCGTCTGGCCGATATCCACCAGATCATCACCGACGAGGGCATCGATCAAGCTCACCTCACCAATCTTCGCACGCTCGATGTGAACGTCCGCGTCGTGCGCGTCAGCCGTCCAGGTTCTTCAGTTGAGCGCTCTTGAGGGCGTGGATATCCGGGTCGTAGCCGACGACCTGACCGGCGCCCTGGACAGCGCGGTTTCCTTCGCATCGCCCGGCCACGGCATTGGGGTGAGCTGGCGACTGGACGGTCCGTTTTCGGAGCGCATGGCTGTCGATGTCGCCACACGAGAGGGCGCCGAGGCGACGGCCGTCGCGAGGCACCGGGCGCTCGCGCCATGGCTCGCCGCCGGACAATTGAGTTTCAAGAAGATCGACAGCCTTTTGCGCGGTCACGTCATCGCCGAAATAGAAGCCTGCATCGCCAAGGGGACGTACCAGCGCGTTGTGCTGGCGCCTGCTTTCCCATTTCAGGGGCGCGTTACGCGCGTCGGACGCCAATGGCGGCTCGATCGGCCCGAAATGGTAGGTCCCGACCTCCTCGCCGACCTCGGCCAGCGCTTTTCGGCCGGGCGTTCAACACCGGGGGCACGGCCGGTTCATTTCATCACCCTCTACGATGCCGAAACGGACACGGACCTGGACAAGATCGTCGCAACGGCCGGAATGCCGGAGGCACGGACCTTGTGGGTCGGTACGGGCGGCTTGGCGGCGGCACTCGCCCGGCACATGAAAGCACCGCAGGAGCCTGCTCTAGCGTTATCCGCGCCGTTCCTTGGCCTTGTCGGCACAAATCACGAGGTCACGGCGGGACAGGTGGCCCTCTTTGCCGCTCGGCATGCGGATGCGCATATCGTTATTGAACGCGACACCGACAAAGCGAAAAAGCGCTTGGCGGAACGGATGATGCAAGGCGCGCCTTCGATTGTCAGCGTCGCCGCATCGGGTGATCGCCGCGCGGTGGCGGATCATATCGGCAAGGTGTTTGCCTCGCTTCTCGAAGGCCTGCCAAGGCCCGGCACGTTGCTCGTCACTGGCGGCGAAACATTGCGGTCGGCGTGCGACAGCCTGGGCGCCGTCGAACTCACGGTCGAAAGCCAGATTGAGCCGGGGCTGCCGGTTTCCGTCATCAAAGGCGGCATTTTCGAAGGACTGGCCACGATTTCGAAATCGGGCGCGTTCGGTGACAGCGCCCTGCTCTGCAGGCTCGCCGCTCTCGCGCGTTCCTGATCAGGACAGTCGCCGGCGAAGCGTCGCCACATCCGCCCTGCTTGTCAAATAGCGTCAAAACACACTGCGAAGCCGGGTGCGGTCGAGATTTCAGCCGCAGAGGGAGAGGCGGAAGCGCGATCAGCCGTGAAATTTGATTGCGAATGATCGCGAAAGAAAAGTATTGCGCATATCTGGTTAGAAGGATTAGAAGATGATCACAATTGACCGATATGGGGTGTTTATGTCTGGTCCAAGGCTCGGCATCACAATGGGTGATCCCGCGGGCATCGGCCCCGAGATCATCGCGAAGGCATGCGCACGGCTGAAACCGCGCCTTGCCGACGGGTCACTGTCGCTTCTCATCATCGGCAGCGTCGCCGCGATGCGCGCGATGGAGTCCATTTCAGGACGTATCGAGCGGGAAGAACCGTCGGCTTCGGCCGCCAGACCGTTTCCGCCTGTAGCCATTCTTGAGGCCGGACCAGAGCGGACACCCATAGAGACAGGCGTCATGTCGGCCGAAGGCGGGCGCCTCGCCTATCTCGCGATCGAAAAAGCAGTTCGCCTGGCCCAGGCCGGCTCGATTGCGGGCATCGTGACGGCTCCCCTCAACAAGGAAGCGCTCAACCTGGCCGGCTATCATTATGCCGGTCACACCGACATGCTGGCGGACCTGACGGGCGCCCGCGATTCCGTGATGATGCTTGCCCATGGCGATTTTCGCGTCAGCCATGTCTCGACCCATGTGGCGCTGGCTCAGGTTCCATCGAAACTGACCGAACCTCGATTGCGGCGGGTGATCCAGTTGACTGTCGAGGCATTGCAAGGCCTCGGCATTGCGCATCCGCGCATTGCGATTGCCGCGCTCAACCCGCACGCTGGCGAAGGCGGCATTTTCGGTCGTGAGGATATCGACATCACGACCCCGGTCGTCGCCTCTTACACATCGCCCGATTTCAGCGTGGCTGGACCTGTTCCGGGCGACACGGTCTTCGTCAAGTTGCGTGCCCGTCAGTATGACGCCGTGGTCGCGATGTATCACGATCAGGGCCATGTCCCGGTGAAACTGCTCGGCTTCAATGTCGATCCCGCGACCGGCGAGTGGAAAGCGCTCTCCGGTGTCAATGTCACGCTCGGCCTTCCGATCATCCGCACCTCCGTCGACCACGGCACGGCCTTCGATATCGCCGGCAAGGGGATCGCCAACGAGGACAGCCTGGTCGAGGCGATCGAATTCGCCGTCCAGATGGCCGCGGCAAAATCCAAACCTTAGGCGCCGGCACGCCTGCAACGCACGAAGAAGCGGATCGAACCATGGCTGTAGAGAAGTCCCATCTCATGCTGATCGACGGCAGATTTGTCGCCGGCGAAGCCGGCACGCGCCCGGTGGTCAATCCGGCCAACGGCAAGGCTTTTGTCGACGTGCCCGAGGCAAGTCCGGATCAGGCTCGCCAGGCGATAGAGGCAGCCCGTAAGGCGCAGAAAGCCTGGGGGCTCAAATCACCCCTCGCCCGTGCCGCGATCATGAAGCTGATCGCGGTCTTGATCCGGCAGAACGCCCGGCATCTGGCCGAGGTGGTCGTCAGGGAACAAGGCAAGCCGATCAATGAGGCCATGGGGGAAGTCGGCGGTGCGGCCGAGTTCTTCGACTATTACGCCGAGTTTGCCCGCCGCATTCAAGGTGAGATCCTGCCATCCGACTACGCGGGAGAGCAGGTCTGGATCCAGCGCGTACCCGTAGGCGTCGTTGCCGCCATCATTCCCTGGAATTATCCGAGCGCCCTGGTCAGCCGAAAGGTGGCGCCCGCCATGATCGCCGGCGACACCATCGTCCTCAAACCGCATGAAGACACACCGCTTTCGGCGCTCGAAATGGCTCGCATCTTTGTGGAAGCGGGCGTGCCGGACGGCGTGGTCAACATCATAACAGGACGAGGCGAAACCATAGGCGAGGTGCTGTGCACGGAACCCGGCGTCGACCTCATCACCATGACCGGAAGCGTGCCGACCGGCAAGCGCATCATGGCGAATGCTTCGCGCAACCTGACGCCCGTTTCGCTGGAGCTTGGCGGCAAGGCGCCCTTCATCGTCCTGGCCGATGCCGATCTCGACCTGGCGGTGCGTTCGGCAGCCACCTCGCGCTACATGAATTGCGGGCAGGTCTGCATATGCAACGAACGCACGCTCGTTCACCGTTCGATTTACGATCAGTTCGTCACGCGCTTCGTGGAGTTCTCGAAGTCGCTGGTCGTCGGGGACCCGATGCAGGCGAATACCGATATCGGTCCCAAAGTCAGCCGTGAGGAATTGGAAAAGGTCGAGTTGGTCCTGGCGGAAGCCGTCGCTGGCGGCGCGAAGCTGGCTCTGGCCGGCGGACGCCCGGCCAAGGCGCCTATCGACGGCGGCTACTGGCTCAATCCGACCGTATTGACCGATGTGACGCCCGACATGCCGATCATGACGCGGGAAATCTTCGGCCCAGTCGTGCCGATCATGCCCTTCGACACCTTCGAGGAGGCCGTCAGCATCACCAATGCCAGTCGCTATGGCCTGTCGGCCTATCTTTT
The DNA here is from genome assembly GCF_020165435.1 of Mesorhizobium sp. BR1-1-2. NCBI lineage: Bacteria > Pseudomonadati > Pseudomonadota > Alphaproteobacteria > Hyphomicrobiales > Phyllobacteriaceae > Mesorhizobium > Mesorhizobium sp. BR1-1-2. The sequence continues at coordinate 186,867 of NZ_JAIUID010000009.1, read as the reverse complement.
CACCAACGATCTGGGCCGCGTCATGAACGCCGTCAACGAGGTTTCGTTTGGCGAGATCTATGTGAACCGGATCGGGCCAGAAATGCTGCAGGGCTTTCATGTCGGCTTCCGCGAGAGCGGATTGGGCGGTGACGACGGCGTACACGGGCTCGAGAGCTACATGCGCAAGAAGACGGTCTACGTGAATTACTCGGGTGCCGCCACGGCGGCATTGATGCCTTACGGGCGCTGAACAGCGCCTAGCCAGTACGACCAGCCAGGTCGCTACCCGGCCAAAATGGCCGTTTCATCTCATCGGGAGGAATAAAATGCACTATCGTGGATTCATGGCGGCGGCTTTGGCCGTGGCATTGTCGGGATTGGCCGCATCTTCGGCGATCGCCGACGACACCATTCCACCGGAAGCAAAGGCGTTGCTTGAGCCGTTGCCCCTATCGCCGAGAGGCCAACCCGTTCCGGGCTTCCCGGACGGTCCACCGGCGGTGTCGCCAGACGTGCTGAAATTCTCCGATGCCGACCTTGCAAAGCTGAAGGCTGGAAAGTTCACCGCCGGGTTGGTGATGCACACCATGGATGCTGGCTGGCCTCAATTGCAGGTGGCCGGAATCTCGAACACGCTCAAGGACCTTGGCATCGAGGTGGTCGGAACCACCGACGCCAAGTTCCAGCCCGGCCAGCAGATCAGCGATCTCGAGCAGATGATCGCACGCAAGCCGGATGTGATCTTCTCGATCCCGATCGATCCGAAGTCCGAATCCGAAGCCTACAAGAAGGCGGCGACAGCCGGCATCAAGCTGGTTTTCATGGACAACGTTCCGGTCGATATGGCGCCGGGCAAGGATTATGTGTCCGTTGTCGCCTCCGACAATGAGAAGAACGCCTATTTCGCCGCGCAGGAACTTGTCGGGGCCATTGGCGGCAAGGGCGAGGTCGGCATCATCACGCTGGTCTATGACTATTACTACTCTGTCGCGGCCCGCAAGGTCGGCGCACTCAAGGCATTCGGCGAACACCCCGACATCAAGGTCGCGGACGTCGGTACCTTCACCGCGCCTGAGAAGGCCTACGAGGTCGCCACCGCCATGTTGACGGCGCATCCCGACATGAAGGGCATTTTCGTTGCCTGGGACACGCCTGCGCAGCAGGTCGTGGCCGCGGCCAAGACACTCGGCCGCGACATCGTCATCACCACGAATGACATTGCCGCGGACAGCGCGCTGAACGTTGCGCGTGGCGAGTTTCTGGCCGTGGGTGCGCAACGTCCCTACGACCAGGGCGTCGCGGAGGCCAAGGCGGCCGCGCTTGCTCTGCTTGGACATGACGTCCCGCCGTACATTTCGGTACCGACATTGCGCGTCAAGAAGCTCGACCTTCTCAGTGCGCTCAAGCAGGTCACCAAGGAAGATGCGCCGGCTTCGGTGGTGAAAATCTGCAACGGCGAGTGCTTCTAGCTTCTTCTTTCGCCGGCGGGCCGCAGCAGTCCGCCGGCACTCCCCCAGCGATCGAGAAATCGTCATGGCCGAAGCGAAAACTTCAACGTCCCAGCGCCCTATCGTAACGATGCAACGCATCGGCAAGTCGTTTGGCGCGAACCGCGTGCTGTCGGACATTTCGTTCGAGGTCAAGGCCGGCGAAACGCATGCACTGCTCGGCGAAAACGGTGCGGGCAAGTCGACGCTCATGAAGATCCTCATGGGCGCGTATCGGACGGACGAAGGCCGGATTCTGTTCGACGGCGAGGATGTCACCGCCCTGTCGCTTCGAGAGAGGATCGATCGCGGAATCGCAATGATCTTCCAGGAGCTGAGCGTCTTGCCGAACCGTTCGGTTGCCGAAAACCTGTTTATCCTTCGCGAGCCGCTCGCCTTCGGCCGACGCGTCGATGCCAGAAAAATGCTGCGCGAGGCCCGGGCTCTGATCGAGCGATATGCCTTCTCGCTCGATGCTTCGGCACGTGTGGGCGACCTGGCGTTCGCCCAGCGCCAGATGGTCGAGATTCTCAAAGCGATCTCGCGGGGCGCCAAGCTGCTCGTAATGGACGAGCCGACTTCGTCCCTGACCATCCATGAGGAGGAAACGCTCTTTCGGACAATCGGTCAGCTCAAGCAGAACGGAATCGGTATCGTCTACATCAGCCATCGCATGGCCGATGTGCTGCAGCTTTCGGATCGCATCTCGATCATCAAGGATGGACGACTGGTCGGTCCGCTCGATCCGAAGAAGACGTCCATCGAGGATATCGCGGCGTTGATGTCCCGGCCCAAGGTCGAAACACCTTCCCCTGCCGCAGCCGCGCCAGCAAATCGTAAACCGGCAACGCCCGCCGGGACGCCGGCTCTTGAGGTCCGTGACCTTGCCACCTCGCGCAAACTGTCCGGCGTGTCGTTCTCGATCGGCCCGGGCGAGATCGTCGGCCTTGCCGGGCTTGTCGGCAGTGGCCGATCGACCCTAGGCAAGGCCTTGTTCGGCGTTCTTCCGGATGTAACCGGCGATATCGCCGTCGGGAACGACCCCGTCCAGCCGGGCAGTGTCAGCAGGGCCATCGCTGCCGGTATCGCGCTTGTTCCCGAAGACCGTCGGCTCGAAGGTCTTGTGGGTGGTCGCTCGATCGAGGAGAACCTCGCCCTTCCGCGCCTTTCCGATTTCTCGCTGGCGGGTCCGTTCGGGCCGATGGCGAAGGCCCGGATAACGGCTCTGTTCAGACAATACCGGGACGATCTCAGTATCCTGTGCCGCGGTCCCTTACAGAAAGCTCAGGAGCTTTCGGGCGGCAATCAGCAGAAGATCGTCTTCGCCAAATGGCTGGCCATGAAGCCGAAGCTGTTGATCCTCGACGAACCAACCTCCGGCGTCGACATCAATGCCAAGCGCGATATGCGCGAGCTTGTGCGCCGCACGGCCGGCGAAGGCGTCGCCGTGCTGCTCATTTCTTCGGAACTCGAAGAACTCCTGGATTTGTCCGATCGCATTCTGGTGATGGCGCAAGGGCGGATTACGCGCAGCATCGATCGCGCGGACGACGAGACAAAACTTCGCGCGTTGCTGCAGGCCGAGGTGGCCAGACAAGCCAGTGCGCGCGCCCAGGGAGTTGCAGCATGAAACCGTCCCCTATGCCCTCGCACGCAAATGCGATGAATTTTTTCCGCGATCACATCACCTATGTGATCTTCCTGGCGATAACCCTCTACTTCGTCCTGTTTGCTCCTCATTTCGCGTCTGTCTCGACCGCAAGCGCGGTTCTGCGCATCACAGCCATCGTTTCGGCAATGGCGATCGGCATGACATTCGTCATCATCTGCGGCGAAATCGACCTGTCGGTAGGATCGGTTGCAAGTTTTTCAGGGATGATCGGAGCGCTGCTGCTCGGCCAGGATGTTCCCACCTATGTGGCAGCTCTTCTGGTGCTGGCCGCCGGCGCAGCGATCGGGGCCACCTCGGGCATCCTTGTTACGAAGATACGCATTCCATCGTTTCTTGTGACCCTTGGCATGCTGTCGATCTTTTCCGGACTGGCGCTGACGATCACCGGCACCCGGCCAGTGTCTATCGTCGATGATGATTTCTCGAACCTGTTCTGGAACGGCAGTTTTCTGGGCGTGCAGGCGCCAATCTGGTGGACGATCGTCCTAACCGCCGTCGGCTATTATCTTCTGCATCAAATGCCCTTCGGCAGGCGTGTCTATGCGACCGGTGGAAATCCTGTAGCCGCCCGTTTTTCCGGGGTGAGGACGGACAGCGTCAAGATCTTCGCCTTTGTGCTGTCCGGCATGATGGCATCCCTTGCAGGCATGATGCTCGCGGCCCGCTCCACCGCCGGCAATCCCAGCCTGGGAGCGGGTCTCGAACTCGACGTCATCGCGGCCGTGATCATAGGCGGGACAAGTCTCTTCGGCGGCTATGGATCGATCGTCGGTTCTGTCGTCGGCGCAATCTTCATAGGGATACTCGGATTCGGTCTTCTCGTGCTCGGTCTTTCGACCAGCATCCAGGAGGTGATCAAGGGCGCTATCATCATCATTGCCGTCTCGTTGAACCGGCGTTGAAAGCAGCAGAGTTCCATGACCCGACGAAAAGCGCGTTTTACGCGTTGACTGATGAAATCGCGCCGCGCCCACCCGAAATTTCTCCTCCGGCTTCACGGCCCGCTCGGAGCCAGCGCTAACCGCCGACTTCGTTGGCCAGGTGGTCCTTCATGAGGTCACCATAGGGTTCAACATTGAATGCCGTCGGAAAATTCTCAGGCTTATATGTCGGGATCGCCGCCTTCCGATCCAGAACCGACTGATGGATCAGCGGCCGTCGTTCCTGTCGCTCGATCATGCGAGGCTCGGCTTGCGGTAGGTAGAAGCCGAGAACCGATTTTCGCTCCCATTCACGCCATTTGACCGATTTTGGGATCCACTCGAGCGGTTTCCAGCCCACAGCCATTGAATCATGCACAGTTCCCAGCGGGTCGGGGCTGACGAACGTCATCGTCCCCTCGCCCTTCCCTTCCCCGAAGACAAGCCGCTCCAGCATGCGGGAATTGGTCTGCAATCCAGATGCTTTGGCCTGATCCATCATCCAGTCGAGCGGGAATTTGGATATGGCGCTCTCCTCTTCAGGATAGCCACCGCCGATATCCGAATGAGATCCGGCGAACCAGACTTGCCTGATATCCTGCTCTTTTGCCGGCGCACTTTTGTCGAAAGGATTCTCGACGAATGGCTGCGGCTCGACCCACCGGTTCAGCCGGAACATGCGGCGATGCTCGTCGATCGCGATTGCATGCCGAAAAACTTCGACGCTCGGGTTGGTCCTCGTATGCGGCAGTGTCAGAAGCTGTGGCAGAAATCGGTCGCTTCGCGGTACGATGATCGACGCCACCGTGTCCCAGACACCAAGAAACTTGATGCGAGCGTCCCGGGCTCCTGAAACCTTGGAGAAATGCCAGGCAACGCTAAGGTCGTGCTCGTCGCTGGCTTGCTTGTAAGAGCTTACGGCATACTCGACGATGTTGAGTTGGTCCGGATGCAGCAGGCCGATCATGTGGATCAAGCCCGCAACGGCGCGGGCTGTGTAGGCTCCCCGGCTGAAGCCAAAGAGGAAGATTGCGTCCCCTTCGACGTAGTGCCTGCAGATGAAGGCGTAGGCGCCGGCGATTTCGGCGTCGAGACCATATCCAGTTGCGAGTTCGAACACGGATTTCGCGTTCTGGCGCCATCGCGTCCAGGCGTCGCTGGCACCGATGGTTCCTATGCCGGCGTCATAATAGACGCGCTGCTCCTCATTCTTCTTCAGGATGCGGAACAACTTCAAGACATTCGAGAGATTGCGCTCGATCTGGTTTCCCGTTCCATCGCAGCAGACAACGATATTTTTGCCGGTCCACTTCAACGCCACCGCCTCTGACGGTCCAGTTCAGACCAACCAACTTTGACCCAAGCCGTGGATCACATCAACAGGCGTCTGACGACGGATACCGATGAGAATGCAGGCGGCGCGGTCGGCATGGTTCCGGTGGTGAAAGAAGAGGGATTCAATCGAAGAAGCCGGTATCCTCTTCCCTGAGATACTTCCTGGCTGCTTCGGCGTCGATATCAAGGCCCAGGCCCGGCGCTTCCAGCAGGTCCACCATGCTGTCCTTCACGATTTGCGACGGCAGGCCGATCACGAGATCCTCCCACCAGGGGTCGGAGGCGCTGGGATATTCGAAGGCGATGTAGTTGGCGGGCAAGGTGGCGCAAACATTGATCAGGGCGCCGAGGCCCAGCAGGCCGTTCGCGGTGCCATGCGGCGCCATCAGGATCGAGTGCATGTAGGCGTGCTCGGCGACCCATTTGAGCTCGGCGATACCACCAATATCGGCAGGATCGGGGCCGATGACGCGCACCGCCTGCGTCTCGATCAGCTCCTTGAAATTATGCCGCAGGTAAATCTGCTCGCCGGTATGGATTGGCGTCGAGGTGGAGGTGGTCAGCTCCCGATAGGCCTGCGGATTGACCCACGGCACGTAGTCGCCGGTCAGCATGTCCTCGAGCCACATCAAATTGTACTTCTCCACCGCGCGAGCGAACTTGATCGCATCGGGCAGCATCCAGCCCGGGCCGCAGTCGAGCGCCAGGCTGACCTTGTCACCCAGCACTTCCTTCATGGCGATCACGCAGTCGAGCATGTGGTTGAAACCGCGCTCGCTGATCACGCCCTGATCCATGGCACCGTGATAGCCGGCCTTCTTCTGCGTCACGCCATAATGGAAGTCCTCGATGCTGTCCTTCATGTTCGAGTGGAACGAGATTCCTTGCTTGACCATGAAGAAGTTCTGCGGCTGCTCCATCATCCATTTGACGTCGGCCGCATAATCCTCCGGGCGATCGCCCGCGCGTTTCCGGCGGATCGAGCCGTTATAGACGCGCACCTTGTCGCGAACCTTGCCGCCGAGCAGTTTGTAGGCCGGCACGCCAGCGGCCTTGCCGGCAATGTCCCACAGCGCATGCTCGATCGCGGAGACGGCGGCGCCATAGGGCTTGAACGAACCTCGCTGGCGGATCTTCAGCATCACCCGCTCGACGTCGGTCGGATCCTCGCCGATCAGCGCCTCGCGAAAATGCAGCACAAAGGGCTTGAGGTAGGTCTTGGTGAACTCGACCTCGCCAAGGCCATGCAGGCCCTCGTCGGTCACGATGCGGACGATCGGGTGCTTGCCGATGACGGCGCAGCGCAGGTCGGTGATCTTCATGGCGCAGTCCTATTTCACAGACGAGAAAGCTGTCGGCGTGAGCAGCTGGCTGCCGATATTGGCAACGATCTGCCCGTCACGCTCAGACTCGTCCCGGGCCCTGTGCCATGCCGGATCGGTGAGAAAAGCCGCCCATTTCGCTTCACGCTCGGCCAACGATTCCCAAGCGAGGAAATAGGTAAGGCGATTGCTGTTTTCGCCGATCACCGTGGTGAAAAACCCGGCTTGGCGGATGCCATGCCTCTCCCAGATGGCCAGCGTTTGGTCGGAAAAGCGCTTGAGCAAGGCCGGCAGCCTGCCCGGCAGGCAGTCATAGATACGCAGTTCGTAGATCATGGTTTCGTCCGTTTCTTTCTTCGCCTCTCGCCTCGGAGAGGTCGACACGAATGGTCGGTCGTTGGCCCGTGAACTTGAGGAATGAGGGCTGGGGGTCTGGGCTAACTCCAGGTCCGGTCCCAGCTGTATTCATTGTCCCAATGCTCGGTGGATTGCCAGATGCCGGCGACACCCGGCTGCAGATGCTGCGAGATCACCTCGTCGACGACGTCGTCGATCCCCAGACCCGGCTTGTCCGGAACAGTGATGAACCCGCCCTTCACGAGCGGCTTGGGCAGGCCGGTGACGATATCGTCCCACCAGTCGACATCGGCGGAGTGGTATTCGAGCGCCATGAAGTTCTCGGACGCGGTCGCGACATGTGCGGCGGCCATCGCCGCGATCGGGCTTTCGGCCATATGGATGGCCATGGCGACCCCGTGGTCCTGCGCCATGTCGCCGATCTTCTTGGTCTCGAGGATGCCCCCGCTGGTGAGCAGGTCCGGGTGGATGACGGAGAGACCGCCGCTCTTGAGCAGGGGTTCGAAGGCCTCCTTGAGGTAGATGTCCTCGCCGGTGCAGATCGGCACCGAGGTGGCCTGCTGCAGTTGACGATACTGCTCGGTGTATTGCCAGGGAATCACGTCCTCGAGCCAGGCAGGAACGTATTTCTCGATACGGCGCGACAGGCGTATGCCGTCCTGCAGCGAGATGTGACCGACATGGTCGATGGCGAGCGGGATCTCGTATCCGATCACTTCGCGGACCTCGTGGATATACTGCTCGAGCAGGTCGATCCCCTTTTCGGTGAAATGCAGGCCCGTGAACGGGTGCGGCACGTTCTGCGCATCGTAGGCGAGATTGCGCGCCTTGCGCTCCCCGAGGGATCCGCCGCGGCCGCGCGGGTTGGCGTAAAACCCTTCGAGCGCGCCGGCGGGAGCGGCCACCGCACCCGGGACATGGGCGATCTGCATCAGGCCAAGGTCCATCTTGAGGAAGGTGAAGCCGCGGTCCATGCGCTCCTTGAGGCGTTTTCCGGTTTCGGTGCCGCTCGGTTTCTCGGCATCGGTATCGCAGTAGACGCGCACCCGATCGCGAAACTTGCCGCCAAGCATCTGGTAGACGGGGACGCCATAGGCCTTGCCGGCGAGATCCCACAGCGCGATCTCGACCGCCGACACGCCGCCGCCTTGCCGGCCGTGACCGCCGAACTGCTTGATGCGGCGGAACAAACGATCGATATCGCAAGGGTTCTCGCCAAGCAGCCGGCTTTTCAGCATCAGCGCGTAGGTGGCGCTGGCCCCGTCACGCACCTCGCCAAGCCCGACGATGCCCTGGTTGGTGTAGATCTTGAGCAGCGCCGTGGTGAACGGTGCGCCGACGATCTCGGCCACCCGCATGTCCGTGATGCGAAGGTCGGATGGTTTGGAGTTCGTGTTGACCCGATCAAGGGATTCGTCGGCTCCACCGGTCTTGGGCATCACTCGTCCTCGTTCTGGTTGGGTTTGTCGCCCCCGACGCGGGCCGGCATCGAGCGTTGCTAACTCAGCTCGATCTCATGGGCTTGCAGGTACTCGCGGTTCATCTCGACACCGAGCCCAGGCTTCGACGTCAGTTTGAGGCTGCCGTTCGAAACGTCGAGCGGTGCGTCGATGAGACGATCGTATTTGCCCAGGTTCCACTCCGACGTCTCGAGTTTGTAGAAGTTAGGAACGGTCATCATCACCTGCGCCCCCGCAACCACGTTGATCGGCCCCGCGGCGTCATGCGGCGAGACCGGGACGTAGTAGGCTTCGCACAGGGCAGAGATCTTCTTGAGTTCGGTAATGCCCCCGGTCCAGGTGACGTCAGGCATGATGTAGTCAGCGAGCTTGTTTTCGAGCACCGGCACGAAGTCCCACTTGGTGTGGCCGCGCTCGCCCCACGAGATGGCGGCGCTGACCTTCTCACGCACCTGCTTGAGGGCGTTGAGGCTCTCGGGCGGGCAAGGCTCCTCGAACCAGTCGATCTGGCCGGCTTCCTCGAGGCTTCGACAGAGGCGAATGGCGGTCGGAACGTCGAAACGGCCGTGCGCATCGATCAGGATATCGACATCAGGGCCCGCCGTTTCGCGGATCAGAGCCGTGAGTTCGGCCGCTTCGCGCTCGTCCTTGCGGGTCATGCTGCCATCGAGGTAGCCGTCCCGCTGTTCGCGCGATACGCCATCGGCGCCACGTCCCTGATGCGGGAAAGGATCAAACTTGAGCGCGGTGTGTCCGGACTCGACGATGTCTCGAATTTCGCGGACCACCGCCTCCTTGCTGGTAAATTTGGATTGGTTGGGATGGGTGTAGAGCGCGATTTCATCGCGCACCGGCCCGCCCAGCAGCTCGTAGATCGGCTTGCCCAAAACTTTGCCCCGGATGTCCCAGAGAGCTATGTCGATGGCGCTCACGCATTCGACCGCGGCGCCGCGGCTGCCCATATAGGTGAAGCTGCGGAAAATCTTGTGCCAGAGGTGCTCGATCCGGGCCGGGTCCTCGCCGGTCACGGCGACGCCGATCTGCCGCAGGATCGTGCAGAGCGCGCGGTTGGCGAGCCTGGTGGTGGTTGTGATCTCTCCCCAGCCGCTCACCCCCTCGTCTGTCGTCACTTCGACGAACAGGTACTCCCCCCAATAGGACGCATCGGACTTGATCAGCCACGGCCGAATGCTCGTAATTTTCATGTCAGCTACCTCTGTCTGATCGTCGGGCTAGCGATGTTCCGGATCGGGCATTCTATCCGGCCCGAGCGGCGTTGCGCGCACGCATATGTTCGAGGATGTGCCGGCCGGAGCCCTCGACATGGCGAGCAACGAGTTCGGCCGCCTTGTCGGCGTCTCCCGCCTTTACCAGCGCGATGAGTTCGCGGTGCTCGCGAATGATCGCGGCACGCCGGGCAAGCGTGAAATTGAAACGCCGGCTCACGGCCCGCAGCACTTCACGATGCTTCCACCAAAGCTCGGCGGCATGGCGGTTGTAATGCCGCTGGTACATCACGGTGTGGAAGGCGGTATCCAGTTCGCTGTGCCTGAATGTATCGGCGAAGTTGTTCTCTTCAATCAGGTCCTGGAGACGTTGGAGTTCGGCGATGTCCTCGCCGGTGGCCATGTTCACAAACCACCGCGTCAGGGCCGGCTCGATCAGAACGCCGATCTCGTAGATGTCGCGGACAAACTCCTGATCGATAGGCCGGACGCGCGCCCCGCGGTTGGGAAGAAAGATGACAAAGCCTTCGCCCCGCAACAGCTGCAGAGCCTCGCGCACGGGGTTGGTCGAGGTGCCGTGGCGCCGGGCGAGATCAGTGACCACAAGCCGTTCGTTGGCGGCAAGCCGTCCCTCGATGATGTCTTCCCTGATCAGCTCATAAAGCGAGGCGCCCTCGCTGGACGCCCCTATGGGGTCAATCCCCACCGGCGGCTTGGCTTTGAAATCGTCTGGTTCGGCCAAGGCCGGCTCCCCCTGGATTAATACACACTCTTTCCGATTAACACGCAAAGTTTGGATAAACAATGTACGATCTAACGCGTTGACAGGCAATTCATGATCTGAAAACGTACAAGGCTCCCGAACGGGTACACAGATACAAAGACGTCCTGCGATCAAACGAGCAAAAACCGCTTTTGCCTCGCCGCAAAGCGGCATGGGAGAACCAGGGAGGATACCTATGACGAGGATTATACTCGGCAGTGCGGTCCTGCGCGGCACTGTCGTCAGCGTTTTGGCGGCATCGCTGATGTCCACATCGGCGATGGGCGCGCCGCCGGTCGACCTCAGCAAATGGTCGCCGGAATATGTCCGCGCCATTGCGGGCACACAGGATTTCGACACGGCGGCCGATTGTGCCAAGGTCACCCCACTGGACTACAAGGGGCGACTGACCTTCTGGTATCAGGGCGTGTTCGAGGGCGACCCCGACCTCCTGCGCCAGTACTACAAGGATTTCTTCGAAACCTTCCGCAAGACCTATCCAAACATCCAGCTCGAGGAACAAGCCCTCACCTACAACGACCTTCTCGACAAGTTCCGCACGGCGCTCCTGGGCAATGCCGCGCCGATGGCGGTCCGCCTGCAAATCCTGGGTGGGACCGAATTCGCTTCAAAAGGCTATCTGCAGCCGCTCAAGCCCGAGGATGTCGGCTATTCGACCGAGGACTTCTGGCCCGGCGCCATGAAGGCCGTGACCTGGGACGGGGTGACCTACGGCATTCCAACCAACAACGAAACGATGGCGTTCATCTGGAACGCCGACATCTTCAAACGCGCTGGTCTCGATCCGGAAAAACCACCGGCAACCTGGGACGACGTCGTCAAATATTCCAAGCAGATCCACGACAAGCTCGGCATTGCCGGCTACGGCCTCGTGGCTCGCAAGAACGCCGGCAATACGCCGTATCGCTTCATGCCTCAGCTATGGGCTTACGGCGGCGGCGTCTTCGACGAAGCGGCGGCAAACCCGACCTATGAGCAGGTCGAGCTCGATAGCCCGCAGAGCAAGGCGGCGCTGCAAGCTTCCTACGACATGTATGTTCGCGACAAGTCGGTTCCGGTTTCGGCACTCACCAACCAGCAGGCCGATAACCAGCCCCTGTTCGTCGCCGGCCAACTCGGCATGATGATCTCGCACCCGTCCGACTACAATGTCATGCTCGACCTGCAGAAGAAGGCGACGGGCACCGACAAGGACAAGGCGCAGACCGTCATCGACAACATGCGCTACGGCCTGATACCGGCTGGGCCCGACGGCAAGCGCGCCGTCGTGTTCGGCGGCTCGAACATCCACATCCTGAAGCCCGAATATGTCGAAGGCGGCAAGGTAGACGAGCCGGCCGCGAAGGCTATCATCTGCATGTGGACGAGCCCTGAGTGGTCGCTGAAGATGGCCTATGCCGGATCGAATCCCGGCAACCTGAACGGCTTCAAGACCAAATGGATGAAGGAACGTCTGGACAACATCAAATTCCTCGATGTCACGACCTCGATGCTGCCATACGGCATCCCCTTCCCAGCGCTGCCGCAGGCCCCGGAGATCATGAACATCATCGTCCCGGACATGTTGCAGAATGCCCTGACCGGAGCGATGACCGTCGACCAGGCGGCGGACGACGCGGCCAAGAAGGTGAAAGACCTGATGGGCGGGCTCTAGTCCGCGCCTGACCTACGACCTGACCGGCTGCACCGACAGTGCGGCCGGTTCGTTCCGAAGAAACAAGGGCATACCATCGTGACGATCGTCACCGACAAGGCCGACGCGCGCCGAAAATTGCAACCCGGCAGGTCCGACGCGCTGCGGAGGATCTGGGAGCATCGCGCCGACTACGCGTACGTGCTGCCCGCGATCGCCGTGATGCTCATCGTCATCGCCTATCCGATCTACTACACGATCGAGCTGTCGTTTTATAAGACGCCGCCCGGCCTGCAGCTCCGTGACAAGACCTTCATCGGCTTCGACAACTACACGGCCATCCTCACCAGCGAGGTGTTCTGGAAAGTCACCTGGAACACGCTGGTCTGGACATTCGGATCCACCTTCATCTCCTTTGTCCTGGGATTTGCCACAGCGCTGGCGCTCCACCGCGACTTTATCGGCCGCGGTGTGCTGCGCGCTATCCTGATCATTCCCTGGGTCATCAGCGCGGTCGCCGCCTCCTATATCTGGAAGTGGATCTACCATTCGGATTTCGGCATCATCGGCGCAGTGCTGGTCGGCCTCGGATTGGCCGACCGACCGCCGAATTTCATCGACAATGTCAGCACGGTTCTCCCCTCGCTGATCGTCGTCAACATCTGGCGCGAGTTTCCGTTCGCCATGATCATGATGATGGCGGGCCTGCAGACAGTTCCCGAGCAGTTGCTGCTCGCCGCGAAAGTTGACGGAGCCAATGCCTGGCAGCGTTTCTGGCACGTCACCTTCCCGCATCTTCGCAACGTCTCGGTGGTGACGATCCTGCTGCTGGCAGTGGCCAACTTCAATTCCTTCATCATCCCCTGGATCATGACCGGCGGCGGGCCGTCGAACGCGTCGCATATCTGGATCACCCACATTTACGAACTCGCCTTCGGCCGGCAGCGCTGGGGCGTGGCATCGGCCTATTCGGTGCTCCTGTTCATCATCCTGATGACGCTGGGCTACTTCTATGTGCGTGCGCTGAGCGGCAACGAGCGGAAGGAGGGCGGTGCATGAGCGCGATTGCCGAGACGGCCTCCCGAGGCCAGGCCCGTCGCCGTATGCGCGTCGACGGGTGGCGTTGGGCCGGGCGCATCTTCCTCGTTTTCATGCTGCTTTATACGGCGTTGCCGATGATCTGGATGCTGATCACCTCGATCAAATCCGGGTTCGCGGCGACGCAATTCCCGCCGCAATGGTGGCCGGACGAGCCGACCCTCGCCAGCTATCAGAAATTGCTCGATCCGCAGAACAGCGTCGGCCAGGACTTCCTCCGCTTCTTCTGGAACAGCCTGTTCGTGTCGACCGTCACGACAATCCTTTCCGTGATCGTGGCTGTCCCCGCGGCCTATGCTTTTTCGCGCTTCAGTTTCCCCGGGCGGAACTTCCTGTTCTTCGCCGTTTTGCTGCGCAACATGTTCCCGGCGGTGATCTTTCTCGTGCCGCTCTTCATCCTGATGCGCGCTATCGGCCTGGTGAACACCCACGGCTCGCTCATTCTCACCTATCTGACGTTCGGGCTGCCGCTGGCGATCTGGCTGCTCAAGGGCTTCTACGACAACATCCCGGTGCAGCTCGAGCAGGCGGCGCGCATCGATGGCGCAACGCGGTTCCAGGCCTTCATCCTGATCGTGATGCCGCTCTCGACGCCCGGGATCATCGCTACAGCGATCTATTCCTTCATCGGCGCCTGGAACGAATACATCTACGCCTACACCTTCCTTTCCAAGAACGAGCAATTGACGCTGCCGGTCGGCATCCAGCGCTTCTTCTCGGAAAACACGACGGACTTTCCGGGCCTGATGGCGGCCAGCTTCATGATGAGCGTGCCCGTCGTGGTGCTGTTCCTCGTCCTGCAACGATACTTCGTACGCGCCCTTACAGAAGGCGCGGTCAAGCACTAGAGCCGGATGATTTCAGGTCGAACCGACCTGAAATCTGAATCCGGCTCTCAATCAAGGAGATAGTGCATGATGCCGCCCGAAAGCCGCTTCACGCTTTTCAGCATCCTGCTCTAGGGAGTTGCCTATGGCCCACGTGGTCCTCAAAGATCTCGTCAAGACCTATGGCGGCTTCAAAGCTGTCAACGATGTTTCGCTGACGGTCAATGACGGCGAGTTCGTTGCGCTGGTCGGCCCTTCAGGCTGCGGCAAGACAACCACGCTCAATCTCGTCGCGGGGCTGACCTCGATCACATCGGGCGACATCGTCATCGGGGACCGGGTGGTCAATGATCTCGACCCCAAGGACCGCGACATCGCCATGGTGTTCCAGAACTACGCGCTCTACCCGCAGAAATCGGTCTACAAGAACCTGGCGTTCCCGCTGCAGATGCGCAAACTCTCCAGGGACGAGATCGACAAGAAGGTCAGGGAAGCTGCGCGCGTTCTCGACATGACGCACCTGCTCGAGCGCAAACCGCGGGAACTTTCGGGCGGGCAGCAGCAGCGCGTGGCCCTTGGCCGTGCCCTCGTCCGCGATCCCGCCGTGTTCCTCATGGACGAGCCGCTCTCCAATCTCGACGCCAAACTGCGCGTGCAGATGCGGTCCGAGATCAAGCGTTTCCACCAGGACCTCAAGGCAACGATCATCTATGTGACGCACGACCAGCTCGAAGCCGTGACCATGGCCGACAAGATGGCGGTGATGAATGGCGGCTATCTGCAGCAATACGATTCACCGGCGCAGGTCTTTGCCCATCCAGTCAACATGTTCGTCGCCAGCTTCATCGGCAGCCCGGCGATGAGCCTCATTCCGCTGGAGGCTTCAACGGCGAACGGCAGCACCGCGTTGACCAGCGCGGAAGGCTGGACGCTTGAGCTGTCGCAACTCAACGCGCGCAAGGTTGAGGGGGCGACCACCAAGAAGGTCGTGCTCGGAGCGCGGCACTCGACGATCAAGCTGCACAAAAGCGCGGTTCCCGGCGCCATTCCGGCCAAGGCCTATACGGTGGAGCCGACCGGAGACGTCACTTTCGTGCAAGCATTCCTGTCGGGCGCCATCGTCAATATCAGCGTGTCGCCCAACGTCGCCGTCAAACCTGATGAGCGGATCTGGCTCGAGTTCGACCAGGAGCGGATGCATCTGTTCGACGGCGAAACTGAAATGGCCCTCAAGGTCGACTGAGATAGGGGATGCGCGTGGAACGCGGGCGTGGATGACTAAGAACCTGAAGATCACCGCGATCAAGCCCTACCCGGTGTGGGTGGGAACGCGCAACCAGATGCTCGTCAAGGTCGAGACCGGCCAGGGTATCTTCGGCTGGGGCGAGAGCGGCTTGAGCGGCCGCGAGAAAGCCGTGGCGGGCGCGGTCGAGCACTATCGCGAATTTCTCATCGGCCGCGACCCGATGCAGATCGGGCGTATCTGGCAGGAGGTTTATCGCAGCCAGTACTTCGAAGGGGGTCGGGTCCTGCAGGCGGCGATTTCCGCCATCGACATCGCCCTTCATGACATCAAAGGCAAGGCGCTGGGGGTGCCAGTCTACGAGCTGCTTGGCGGCAAGCAGCGCGACCGCGTGCCCACCTTCGCCTCGACCGGAGACGAGGCCGAGGGCGATGTTGCGATCGAACGCGCCCGCGAACTGCGCGCGCAGGGGTGGCAGGCGATCCGCTTCTTCCCCATCGGACAAAGCAGCAAGGACGTCTTCGAGCCGCGTGAATCGATCGGCCCTACGGCGAGCATGCTGAACAAAGCGCGCGAGGCGCTGGGCGATGAGGTGGTGCTCGGCGTCGATTATCATCACCGGTTGTCGGTGGCCGAGGCGGCGAGCTTCTGCAACAAGCTCGGCCGCGGCGTGCTTGATTTCCTCGAGGAGCCTATACGGGCCGAGACACCAGAGGCGTACGAGTCCCTTCGTACGATGACCGACATCCCCTTTGCCATCGGCGAGGAATTTGCCAGCAAGTGGCAGTTCCTGCCTTACATCGAGCGCGGCATCCACCAGTTCAACCGGCTCGATGTCTGCAATGTCGGCGGGCTCACCGAGGCGATGAAAGTCGCTGGCTGGAGCGAGGCGCACTATGTGGACCTGATGCCGCACAATCCCCTTGGCCCGGTGTGCACGGCCGCAACCGTGCATCTCGCCGCCGCGGTGCCCAACTTCGCGTGGCTAGAGACCAGGATCCCCGAAAGGAAGCTGGGTTTCGACAATTCCGACTTTTTCCCCGTACAGCCAAGGCTCGACGGGACCGATTATCCGGTCAGCGACCTGCCGGGGCTCGGCGTCGAGGTCAATGAAGCGGCGGTCCAGGCGCAGAGTTTCCGTTTCTGGGAAGCGCCACATCTCAAGCGCCGCGACGGCTCTGTCACCAACTGGTAATTCAATTCAACCGGAGTCCGAAAATGACGCATACTCCCGATATCACGCGGCCGCCCAAGGACCTGATCGACGCGCTAAGGGAGATCGGCGCCGCTACGGTCGCGGGCACACTTGGCCATATGGGCTTTCGCAATCCGCACATGGTCGGCCCGGTGCCGCAGAACCATGGGAAGTCGATCGTCGGGCCGGCACTGACATTGCAGTTCATGCCGCAGCGACCGGACCTCTTCACCGAGGGAGAATATGCCGATCCGGAGACGCAACTTCACAGACATGTGCTCTACCATGCGCAGGAGGGCGACGTGGTCGTCGTCGACGCGCGCGGCGACATGAGCTCCGGTGTCTTCGGCGATATGATGTCAACCTATTTCAAGGGCAGAGGCGGCGCGGGCATCGTCATCGACGGGTGCATGCGCGACCGGCCCAATGTCGAAAAGCTAGACCTGCCTCTTTGGCTGCGCGGCTGGACGCCAAATTATCATGTGCAGACCAGCATCTATCCCAATGCGGTCAACGTTCCGATTGCCTGCGGCGGTGTCACGGTGATTCCCGGCGATATCATCGTCGCCGATGACGACGGGGTGGTGGTGCTGCCCGTCGCAATGGCCCCGAAGGTCATCGAAGAATCCCAGAAACATCACGATTGGGAGGAATTCTCACGAATGAAGCTCATGGGGGGAGCGCCGTTGCAACGCTACTACCCACTGCACCCAAGCGCGAACGACGAGTACGAGGCTTGGCGGAAAGCCAACGCCAAATCTTGATAGACAGGATAAGCTGACAGTCGCCGGCGCGCGTCAGCGATTCCCCCCAATTTATCCTGGTGCCGCATTGTGCATCGAACAGGTGCGCCTTTGCGCACCATCATCTCCAGCCCGATCTCCTGATCAGGTTTGAATGGCGGTCGATCCGGCTCTCCGCCCGCTCGTTGACCTAAGCTGGATTTAGTCCCTAGCCACTCCAGACCTGTCCCTGCCGAAAGCCGGCGGCTTTTGCATCGGGAGATACCTGACCGCGCTGGTGGCGACACATTACCGTAACGGAAGCGGCCCTATCATTCATTCGGTGATTTTGGGCGGGGGCCGGAGGATCGCAGGCCGGGACCGTCAGAATTAGGGGACCTGATATGGCCACGCAGCTTTGTCACATAGAGACAGCATCCTCGGGAACGGGCTCGGCAATGGCTCCAAAGTTCGCGGAATCATGCGCTTGGGCAAGTGCACGAGGCGTAACAATCTATCAGCGTTCAAAAACGGTATGGATCGCGGCCGGCGGCTATCGAGGCCGCGATTTGAAAGTAAAGGGCCGGTCGCCGGCCACCGCGCTCGCACTATGGATTGAGGCTGTCCAGTACAGAGGTTCGACATGGGGCTGACCAACGAGGCGTCCAAGGCACGCAAGGAGATCAGCATCCATCGCATCGCCGCCCTGATACCAGTTTAGGAGATCGCAGGCCGTCGCCGAAATTCGACCCCGAGCCGGGCTTTGTCCACGCGATCAGCCCCGGACCGCTTTCGTCGAGCTTGGTTCATCATGAGCCCGCGAGCGCCAGCATGACGCTCGCCCCAAGTGCGGAACACACCTGGCTCAACATCAAGCGGACCCCTGGAGCTGAACATTTTAAGCGGCCGCGCCTGGCGCCGCGGCTCCGGTCGCGTAAAAATGCTTCTGCCGAAGCCGAATCAACTCCGCCATCATGTTTTTTCCAGAAGAAGCGCCCATATTTAAAAACAGGTGGGCGGACCGTTGCCATTCGGGCAGACACCGCTGGAGTTGCGGCGATGATCCGAACCCGCCAAAACGGTTGGCGCGCCCAGCCGGAACGGTTTGATATCGCGGTCAACACGCAGGGAGAAACACGCGATCGGGTTGCGCTCGGCATGTGTTGATGGTTTGTTGCCGGTCAGCGGAGAACGAGTGATGCGAGAATCCATCGGTCAAGACGAATACGGGTCGACCAGCCCCTTCGATCCGGATGACCTGCCGAATTTGAATGCGATCGGTCCGGCAATGGGCAGCGGTAACGACTTCGAGAGATACGCGGTCGCCGTCATAATCGTGTTCGGCGCCCTGATCATAGGCGGGCTGATGGCCGCGTCGATGACCTTCGGCCACCGCAACGGTTTCCTGTTCGCGCTCGGCGGCGCCACATCTGCCTGGATATCGGGAAACGCGCTTCTGCTCGACCGGCCGCGCATCTACGCACTGTTCGTCGGCATCGCGGCCCTGATGCTGATCGCATCCACCGTCACGCTGATTTCGTGACGGCTTGATCGCCAATCAGGGCGGTCGTTTCACGGAAACTAAACCGCCCTGTCTTTTCGTCTTCGACGCGATTGCGGACGCGGGTTCACGCGCCTTCGGAGTGCGCCAGTCAATAGCCGAGCGCCTCGCCGGAGGCGGCGCGGCTGTCGATGGCGCCGTTGTAACGGGCGCCACCCCCCTTCTCGATTTCCGCCAGGCTCTTGCCGCCGACCAGGATGCCGGCCGCCTGGCCCCAGGTCTTGTCGCCGATGTCGAGATGATAACCCATGCCGGCCAGCAGCCTTTCGGTGTCGGGCGAGAGTCCGAACGGCTCGATATAGACCGTGTCGGGCAGCCATTGGTGATGGATGCGCGGCGCGTCGATCGCCTCCTGGATGTTCATGCCGTGGTCGATGACGTTGACGATGGCTTCCAGCGTGATGGTGATGATGCGCGAGCCGCCGGGGCTGCCGATGACCATGAACGGCTTGCCGTCCTTGGCCACCACGGTCGGGCTCATCGACGACAGCGGCGTCTTCTTCGGCTGGATGGCGTTGGCCTCGCCCTGGACCAGGCCGTAGAGGTTGGGCACGCCGGGCTTCTGGGTGAAATCGTCCATCTCGTTGTTGAGCAGGATACCGGTGCCGTCGGCGACCACGCCGGCGCCAAACGAGCCGTTGAGTGTGTAGGTGACCGCGACCGCGTTGCCGTCCTTATCGACGATCGAATAGTGGGTCGTCTCCTTGCTCTCGCCGAACCCCTTCGGCATCAGGTCCTGAGAGACGCCGGCCCGGAACGGATCGATCTTGTCGCGGATGTCCTTGGCGTAGGCCTTGTCCAGCAGTTTCGAGACCGGATTGTCGACGAAATCGGGATCGCCGAGCGCCGAGTTGCGATCGACATAGGCGTGGCGCATCGCCTCGACCATGACATGCACGGTCTCTGCCGAACCGGCGCCGAGATAGGAGAGCGGATAACCTTCCAGCACGTTGAGGATTTCGCAGATGATGACGCCGCCGGAGCTCGGCGGCGGCGAGGAGATGATCTCGTAGCCGCGATAGGAGCAGGTCACGGGTTTTAGTTCGCGCACCGCATATTGCTCGAAATCACCCTTGGCCAGGATGCCGCCCTTGGCGCCGCTCGCCTTGACGATGGCATCGGCGATGGCGCCCTTATAGAAGGCGTCGGGGCCTCTCTCGGAAATCGCCGAGAGCGAAGCGGCAAGATCTGGCTGGACGAGCCGCTCGCCGATGCCATAAGGCTTGCCGTCGGGTTTCAGGAAGATGGCGGCCGCTGCGGGGTCCTTCGCCAACCTGTCGGCGTTCCCGGCAAAAGACGCGGCGTCGCCCTGGTTGAGGATGAACCCGTCCTTGGCATAGCGAATGGCCGGCGCCATCAGGTCCTGCCGGGACAAGGTGCCGTATTTTTCGCGCGCCATTTCGAAGCCGGCCACCGAACCCGGCACGCCGACGGCGAGGTAGCCATCGAGGCTGGCACCCTTCACTGGGTTGCCGTCCTTGTCGAGATACATCGTCTTGGTCGCCGCCAGCGGCGCACGCTCGCGGAAATCGAGGAAGGTCGACCTGCCGTCCTTGAAGCGGACGGTCATGAAGCCGCCGCCGCCGATATTGCCGGCATTTGGATAGACGACGGCGAGCGCATAGCCGACAGCGACCGCCGCATCGACGGCGTTGCCGCCCTTCTTCAGGACTTCGACGCCCACCTCCGACGCCAGATGCTGCGCGGTGACAACCATGCCGTTCTCGCCCTTGGCAGGCGCTGGCGAGGCGGCGATGGCGGCCGCCCATGGCGTGAAAGCGATCGTGAAGGAGAGGCTGACGGCGATCAGCGTGCGGCGAGTGATATGCATGGCGGGGCTCCTGGCGAGGACGCCTAGGAAAACCCGTTAGGGCGGGTGAGTCCAGCCAATAGTAAAGGTTTCACACCCCCCGTCTTATCGACGGAGAGCCTGAGCAAGGTCTACACGATCCCACCGCTGCCGCCGGCAACCGCCGGGCGTTCCGCCGCGACCTTGGCGCGGTAGCCTGCCGCCCGGTAGGCGGCGACCGGGTCGATGGCGCCGCCGGCGTTCAGCCGCGCCATGGCCAGGATCGGCTCCACGTCGGTGCGGTAGGCCGCCTTCAGCGTCTGCGTCGCCATAAGCGCATCATTGGCCTCCTGAAAACCTTCCAGCGCCTTGCGGTCGACCAGCAGCGCCTGCGCGTAGGCGCGTTGCACCTCGACGGCGGACAGCATCAAGCTCTCGATGGGATCGGTGACGTTGTGGCTCTGGTCGAGCATATGCGCCGGATCGAACCCTTCGGCGCCGGCCAGTTCGGCATCGACCAGTTCGTTGAAGACCAGGAACAGCCGGTAGGGGTCGATCGAGCCGGCATCGAGGTCGTCGTCGCCATATTTCGAATCGTTGAAATGGAAGCCGCCCAGTTTCCTGAACTGGATCAGCCGCGACACGATCATCTCGATGTTGACGTTGGGCGCGTGGTGGCCGAGGTCGACCAGGCAGAAGGCCTTGTCGCCCAATTCCCTTGATATGATGTAGTTGGTGCCCCAGTCTTGGACGACGGTGGAATAGAAGGCCGGCTCGTACATCTTATGCTCGGTGAACAGCTTCCAGTCGGCGGGCAGTCCGGCATAGACCTCCTTCATGGCGTCGAGGTAGCGCTCGAACGCCTTGGCGAAATTGACCTGGCCCGGAAAATTCGAGCCATCGCCGATCCACACGGTAAGCGCCTTCGATCCAAGCGTCTTGCCGATCTCAATGCATTCGAGATTGTGCTCCACCGCCTGGCGGCGGGTGCCGGCATCGGCATGCGACAGCGAACCGAATTTGTAGGACAGCGTCTGGGCCCTGGCGTCGGAGAAGGTGTTGGAGTTCATGGCGTCGAAGCCGAGGCCGAAACGCGAGGCCGCCTGCTTCAGCCGGTTCGGGTCGGCCTTGTCCCAGGGAATGTGCAGCGAGACGGTCGGTGTCGCCTGCGTCAATTGCTTGATGACGGCGCAATCCTCGATCTTGTCGAAGATGTCGCGCGGTTCGCCGGCGCCGGGGAAACGGGCAAAGCGCGTGCCGCCGGTACCGACTCCCCAGGAGGGGATGGCGACGGCGAATTTCTCGACCTTGTCGCGGATGACGTCGATGGCGATGCCGCGACGGTCGAGCCGCTCGCCGAGCGAGGCGTAGTCGCGGTCCAGATTGGCCTTGCGCGCGGCATTGTCCTTGTCGACGACGTCGGCGGAGATGATGGTTTCGGACACTGTTGTTCCTCCCAGATATGTTCGGTCGGCGCTGCCCCTCACCCTTACCCTCTCCCCGTGAAGAACGAGGAGAGGGGATCACCGGCGTTGGAGCGCATCCCTTCTCTCCGTCACTATACGGGGAGAAGGTGCCGGCAGGCGGATGAGGGGCGGCGCGCCCCTCAAAGACCGTCGCTTATCGCGTAAAGCTCTGCGCGTTGCCGGCGTCGACGTTGATGATGTTGCCGGTCGATTTGGCCGACATGTCGGAAGCGAAGAAGTAGATCGCTTCGGCGATGTCTTCGGGAAACACCGAGCGCTTCAGCATCGAGCGCGAGCGGTAATGTTCCTCGAGGTCGTCGGTCGACATCTTGTAGGCGGCGGCGCGCTGTTCCTTCCACTCGCCGGTCCAGATTTTCGAGCCGCGCAGTACGGCGTCCGGATTGACGACGTTGACCCTGATCTGCGCCTCCGCGCCCTCCAGCGCCAGACAACGGGCGAGATGGATCTCGGCTGCCTTGGCGGTGCAATAGGCGGCAGCGTTTGGCGAGGCGGCAAGGCCGTTCTTGGAGGCGACGAAGACGACGTTGCCGCCGATCTTCTGCACCCTGAACATCCGGAAGGCTTCCCGCGAGACCAGGAAATAGCCCGTCGACAGGATGTCCATGTTCTTGTTCCACAGCGCCAGCGTCGTGTCCTCGATCGGCGCCGAGGAGGCGAGACCGGCATTGGAGACCAGAATGTCGATGCCGCCGAACTCAACCGCTGTCTCGGCAAAGCCCGAAACGACCTGGTCTTCCGAGGTGACGTTGATCACCACCGGGCGGACGAAATCCTTGCCATGGGCTTTCGCCAACTCTTCGTTCGCGCTGGCAAGTGCTGTCTCGTCGATGTCGGCTAGCACCACGCAGGCGCCTTCGCGCAGCAGCCGGCTCGCCGTCGCGCGGCCGATGCCGCCCGCGCCGCCGGTGACGAGCGCGATCTGGCCCGCCAACGACTTCGGCTTCGGCATGCGCTGCAACTTCAGATCCTCGAGCAGCCAGTATTCGATGTCGAAGGCTTCCTGGGCAGGCAGGCCGACATAGGAGGAGACGGTGGAGGCGCCGCGCATGACGTTGATGGCGTTGACGTAGAACTCACCTGAAATGCGCGCGGTCGCCTTGTCGCCGGCGAAGGTGAACATGCCGACGCCGGGCATCAGATAGACCACGGCATTGGGGTCGCGGATGGCGGGAGAGTCCGGATGCTTGCAGCTGTCGTAATAGGCCTGATAGCCGACCCGGTATTCGGCGATATCGTCGGCCAGGCGCGCAATCACCGCATCGACATCGGGCTTCGCCGGATCGAACTCGATGACCAGCGGGCGGATCTTGGTGCGCAGGAAATGATCGGGGCATGAGGTGCCGAGTGCCGCCAGCGGGCGCAGATCCCTGGAGTTGACGAATTCGAGCACGGCGGCGGAATCGTCGAAATGGCCGAGCTTGTGGCTCTTTTCCGAGATCAGGCCGCGGATTTTCGGCATCAGCTTCGCGGCGATGGCGCGGCGTTCGGCGGCGTCGAGCGACTTGACCGCTTCGCCACCGAAAATGGCGACGCCCTCGGAGCGCCGCTCGAACCATTCGATCGCCTGGTTGATCACCGAGATCGTCGTTTCGTAGCATTCCTTCGGGCTGTCGCCCCAGGTGAACAGGCCGTGGCTTTCCAGGATAACGCCCTTGGCGGCGGGATGGTCGAGGCAGAATTTCTCCAGCCACAGGCCGAGTTCGAAACCAGGGCGCTTCCACGGCAGCCAACCGATGGCATCGCCGAAGATCTCTTTCGTGAGGGCCTTGGAATCCTTGGCGGCCGCGATGGCAATGATGGCGTCGGGATGCATGTGATCGACATAGGGCTTCGGCACGTAGGCATGCAGCGGCGTGTCGATGGAGGCGGCGCGCGGATTGAGATTGAAGGTGCAGTGGGGCAGGTAACCCACCATCTCGTCTTCATGCTCGACGCCGCGATAAAGGCCTTTGAGGGCCTGCAATTTGTCCATGTAGAGCGTGGCAAAACCATCAAGCTTGATCGAAGCGCTGTCGCCGCCAGAACCCTTCACCCACAGCACTTCCACGTCCTGGCCGGTAAGCGGATCCTTTTGCCGGATTTTCGACGATGTGTTGCCGCCGCCGTAATTGGTGACACGCTTGTCGGAGCCGAGCGTGTTGGAACGATAGACCAGAAGCTCGGGATCGCTCATCCCCCTTGCCTTCGCATCATCCCAAAGATTGGCGAGGCGCGAGCCGGAGCGCTTGTCGAGCATGGGTAATCCTCCCTTGAAGCGCGGACGGTGCGCTCCTCTTTTCGTCGGGAATGTCTACGCAAGACGCCGCCTTGTCAATCACAAACGATCAACATCAATCATATTGCACTGCACAATGAAATTATATGATCGGAAATGATTGACACTGCGCGATTTCTAATGCCAGATGGCCGTGCAGGGAGGAACCATGCACGAAAAAGAGCGCCACAGGATCATTCTGTCCGCCGTCCAGGAAAAGCCTGTGGTAACGGTGCAGGAAATGGTCGACCTGACGGAGTCGTCCGAGGCGACGATCCGGCGCGATATAGCGGCCCTGCACGTGCAAAAGCGGCTGCGCCGGGTGCGCGGCGGCGCCGAGGCAATCACGCCGCCACAGTTCATCGGCCTTGCCGGCCGGCCTTTTTCCGTCAACGAGACGCTCAATGCGGCGCAGAAGCGGGCGATAGCGCGGGAAGCGGTGGAGCTCTGCAACGACGGCGAGCCGATCATCATCAACGGCGGCACCACCACCTTCCAGATGGTGCATTTCCTGACCGG
Organism: Mesorhizobium sp. BR1-1-2; assembly: GCF_020165435.1. NCBI lineage: Bacteria > Pseudomonadati > Pseudomonadota > Alphaproteobacteria > Hyphomicrobiales > Phyllobacteriaceae > Mesorhizobium > Mesorhizobium sp. BR1-1-2. The sequence continues at coordinate 161,994 of NZ_JAIUID010000009.1, read as the reverse complement.
CCGCCGCATGCCGATCTTCACCAATTCCTTCCCGATCGCCGAAAGCTTGCTCAAGCACTCCAAGAACACGGTGATGCTGTCCGGCGGCACGATCTACCGCGAGCAGAACATCATCCTGTCGCCCTTCGACAATGACGTGACGCGCAATTTCTACGCGCGCCGCATGTTCATGGGTGCGCAGGGACTCGGGCCGCTCGGCCTGATGGAAGGCGACCCGCTGTTGATCCAGGCGGAACAGAAGCTGATCGACCAGGCCGACGAGCTGGTGGTGCTGGTCGATTCCTCGAAATTCCGCAAACGCTCCAGCCTGATCCTGTGCGGCCTCACACGCATCGCCACCGTCATCACCGATGACGGCATAGAGGACCGCGAGGCAAAGATGCTGGAGACAGCAGGGGTAACGCTGATCGTCGCCCGCAAGTCGGCAAAGGAAGAATCTTCGCTGCAAGCCTGAGACACCCTCACGCCCGCAGCGGCGATGGAATGCAACGCTCAAGGGAGGAATATTCGATGAGCTTTCTGAAGAAACTGATGGTAACGGCGGCCTTTTCCGCCGCCATGTTCGTGAATGCCGCCTATGCCGAGAACGTCAAGATCGCGCTGGTGGTGAAGTCGCTCGGCAACGGCTTCTTCGACGCCGCCAACAAGGGCGCCGAAGAGGCGGCCAAGGAACTCGGCGACGTCGACATCATCTACACCGGCCCGACCAAGGCGACTGCCGAAGCGCAGATCGAAGTGGTCAATTCGCTGATTGCGCAAAAGGTCAACGCCATCGCCATCTCGGCCAATGACGCCGACGCGCTGGTGCCGGTGCTGAAGAAGGCCATGGACCGCGGCATCACCGTCATCTCCTGGGATTCGGGCGTCGCCAAGGAAGGCCGCCAGCTTCACCTCAACCCGTCCGACACCGGCCTGATCGGCGAGACCATCATCAAGCTCGCCGCCGACTATTTGCCGGAGGGCGGAGACGTCGCCATCCTGTCGGCCTCCTCGACCGCGACCAACCAGAACGCCTGGATCGACGCGGCCAAGAAGGTGCTGCCGGAGAAATTCCCCAAGATCAAGCTCGTCGCCACCGTCTATGGCGATGACGATTCGGCCAAGAGCACCGACGAAGCCAAGGGCCTCTTGAAGTCCTATCCGAACCTCAAGGCGATCATCGCGCCGACCACCGTCGGCGTCGTTGCCGCCGCCCAGGTCGTCACCGATGAGAACCTGATCGGCAAGGTCAACGTCACCGGCCTCGCTCTGCCATCGGAGTTCAAGAAGTTCATCGACAACGGCGCCAGCCAGGCGGTTGCGCTGTGGAACCCGATCGACCTCGGTTACTCCGCCGTCTACCTCGCCCACGATCTGGCGGTGAAGAAGGAAGAGGCCAAGCCCGGTGCGACGCTGTCGATCGGCCGCGTCGGCAAGGTGACGCTCGACGACACCAACTCGGCTGCGATGGCTCCGCCCTTCCAGTTCGACAAGACCAACATCGAGAAGTTCTCCAAGATCTATTGATCTCGGACTGACGGCGCTGCCCCCTCATCCGGCCGCTTCGCGGCCACCTTCTCCCCAGTGGGGAGAAGAGCCTGGCGCCAAGCTCGGCAGTCTCCTCTCCCCTCGGGGAGAGATCGACCGAGCGAAGCGGAGGTCGGGTGAGGGGGAGTCAACACGGAATAGATTTGACCGGGCTTGATACAACCATGGACACGACAGCCCATCACGGCACAAAAGAGGAGCAGGCTGAGAGCCCGAGCCCACGCCTGACGCTGTCCGGCATCTCGAAGAGCTTTCCCGGCGTGCGCGCGCTGCACAATGTCAGCCTGTCGCTCTATCCGGGCCAGGTGACGGCGCTGATCGGGGAAAACGGCGCCGGCAAGTCGACGCTGGTCAAGATCATGACCGGCATCTACCAGCCCGATGCGGGCATGATCAGCATAGACGGGCAGGACGTCACCCTGCCCAGCGCGCATGCCGCCTTCGGCCATGGCGTTACCGCCATCCATCAGGAAACCGTGCTGTTCGACGATCTGAGCGTCGCCGAAAACATCTTTCTCGGGCACGCGCCGCGCACCCGCTTCGGCACCATCGACTGGCGCACCATGCGCAGAAATGCGCGCGAAGTGCTCGACACGATGCATGCCGGCCATATCGACGCCGATGCAAGGCTGAAGGACCTCGGCATCGCCAACAAGCATCTCGTCGCCGTGGCGCGGGCGATGTCGATCGACGCGCGGATCGTCATCATGGACGAACCGACGGCCGCCCTTTCGATGAAGGAGATCGAAGAGCTCTTTTTGCTGATCGAGTTCCTCAAGAGTGAAGGCAAGGCGATCCTGTTCATCAGCCACAAGTTCGACGAGATCTACCGCATCGCCGACCGCTACACCGTGTTCCGCGACGGCGAGATGGTCGGCGAAGGGCTGATCAAGGATGCCGCCCAGAGCCAGATCGTGCGCATGATGGTCGGCCGTGCGGTCGACCACATCTTTCCACAGCGCAAGGCCGAGATCGGCGCGCCGGTGCTGTCGGTCTCCGGCCTGTCGCACCCCACCGAATTCAACGACATCGGCTTCGAGCTGCACAAGGGCGAGATTCTCGGCTTCTACGGCCTTGTCGGCGCCGGCCGCAGCGAGGTGATGCAGGCGATTTCAGGGATCACCCGCACCTCCGGGGGTACGATCACGCTGGACGGCAAAACGATCGCACCGAAATCGGCGGCGGATTCGATCGAGGCGGGCATCGTCTACGTGCCCGAGGAACGCGGCAAGCAGGGCGTGGTGATCGGCCTGCCCATCTTCCAGAATGTTTCTCTCCCGTCGCTGGCACGCACGTCCAAATCCGGCGTGCTGCGGCTGGCGGAGGAGTTTTCGCTCGCCCGCTCCTACACCGAGCGGCTCGACCTCAGGGCCTCCTCGCTCAGCCAGGATGTCGGCACGCTGTCGGGCGGCAACCAGCAGAAGGTGGTCATCGCCAAATGGCTGGCGACCACGCCCAAGGTCATCATCCTGGACGAGCCTACCAAGGGCATCGACATCGGCTCCAAGGCCGCCGTGCACGGCTTCATGGCCGAGCTGGTGGCGCAAGGCCTGTCGGTGATCATGGTGTCTTCGGAGCTGCCCGAAATCCTCGGCATGTCCGACCGCGTCGTCGTCATGCGCGAGGGCCTTGTCGCGGCCGTCTACGACAATAAGGGACTGGACGCCGAGACGCTGGTCCGGACGGCGGCGGGGATTGCGGCATGAAAACTTTGCTGAAATACCGCGAAATCTGGCTGCTGGCGGCAATCGTCGTGCTGATCGGGCTGATCTCGACGCGTTTTCCCGCCTTCGTCGACCCCGGCAATTTGCGCCAGGTGTTCAACGACACCTCGATCCTGATGATCCTGGCGCTCGGCCAGATGGTGGTCATCCTGACCCGGTCGATCGACCTGTCGATGGCGTCGAACCTCTGCTTCACCGGCATGGTGGTGGCGATGCTCAACGCCGCTCACCCGGCGATCCCGATCCCGCTGCTGATCGTCATCGCGCTGGTCGTCGGCCTGGTGCTCGGCGCCATCAACGGCCTTCTGGTGTGGCGGCTGAACATCCCCTCGATCGTGGTGACATTGGGCACGCTGACCATCTATCGCGGCGCCACCTTCGTCCTGTCCGGCGGCGCCTGGGTCAATGCCGACAAGATGAGCCCGGAGTTCATCGGCTTCCAGCGCGCGGCCTTGCTCGGCATCCCGGTGCTGTCCTGGATTGCCATCCTGGTCATCGCGCTGTTCTTCATCCTGATGACGCGCACCGCGCTCGGCCGCTCGATCTATGCCATCGGTGTCAACCCGACGGCGTCGGTCTATGCCGGCATCGATGTCGGGCGGACGAAATTCATCGTCTTCTGCATCTCCGGCATGATCGGCGGGCTCGCCGGCTACCTCTGGATCTCGCGTTACGTGATCGCCTCGGTCGAGGTCGCCAATGGCTATGAGCTCAACATCATCGCCGCTTGCGTCATCGGCGGCATCTCGATCGCGGGCGGCATCGGCTCGGTCGGCGGCGCGGTGTTGGGCGCGCTGTTCCTCGGCATCATCTCCAACGCGCTGCCGGTCATCAACATCTCGCCCTTCTGGCAGATGGCGATTTCGGGCAGCGCCATCATCCTGGCCGTGGTGCTCAACGCGCGCGGCGAACGCCAGCAGGGCCGCGTCATCCTGAGAAAGGCGGAAGCGGCATGACCAACATCGCCAACGCCCCTGCCCCGCGCCACATTCCCGACCGGTTGGACAAACCGCTCAGCTCGGCGATCTTTTCCTGGGAGGCGCTGCTGGTCGTGGTGGCGCTCGCCATCTTCGCCATCAACAGCTTCGCCTCGCCCTATTTCCTCGACCCTTATTCGCTGTCGGACCTGACCTTCAACTTCACCGAGAAGGGCCTGATCGCCTTCGCCATGGCGCTGCTGATCATTTCGGGCGAGATCGACCTCTCGGTCGCCGCCATCATCGCGCTGGCCTCGACCATGATGGGCATGGCGGTGCAGGCCGGCGCCGGCACGCCGGTGCTGGTGGCGATCGGCATCGTCGTCGGGCTCGGCTGCGGCGCCTTCAACGGGCTGCTGGTCACGAGGCTTGGCCTGCCCTCGATCGTCGTGACCATCGGCACGATGAGCCTGTTTCGCGGCATCGCCTTCATCATCCTCGGCGACCAGGCCTACAAGGGTTACCCCGGGAGCTTCGCCTTCTTCGGCCAGGGCTATGTCTGGTGGGTGGTGTCATTCGAGCTGGTGCTCTTCCTCATCGCCGCTGTCGTCTACTGGTTCGCGCTGCACCGCACCAGTTTCGGCCGCCGCGTCTTCGCCATCGGCAACAATCCGGTGGCGGCGCAGTTCTCCGGCGTGCGTGTCGGCCGCATCAAATTCATCCTGTTCTGCCTGACAGGCCTGATGTCCGGCATCGCCTCGGTGCTGATCACCTCTCGGCTCGGTTCGACCCGGCCGTCGATCGCACAAGGCTATGAGCTGGAAGTCATCACCATGGTGGTTCTTGGCGGCGTCAGTATCCTTGGCGGCGCCGGCAGCATTGTCGGCGTCGTGCTCGCCGCCTTCATCATGGGGCTGGTGACCTTCGGGCTCGGCCTGCTCAACGTGCCCGGCATCGTCATGTCGATTTTCATCGGCCTGCTGCTGATCATCGTCATCGCGCTGCCGATCCTCTGGCGGCGGCTGCGCGGGGGACGATGATGGCTGAAAAATACGCGTTCAAGATGAGGCTCAAGCCCGGCATGAAGGCGGAATACAAGAAGCGCCATGACGAGATCTGGCCGTCGCTGGTCGCGCTGCTGAAGCAGGCCGGCATCTCCGATTATTCCATCCATCTCGACGAGGAGACCAACATCCTGTTCGGGGTGCTGTGGCGGCGGGACGACCATGGCATGGCAGACCTGCCGAAGCATCCGGTGATGCAGCGCTGGTGGGCGGACATGGCCGACCTCATGGAGACCAAGCCTGACAATGAGCCGGTGGCCGTGCCTCTGGAAACCGTGTTCCATATGGCATGAGTGCCCCGCGCCACATCGCCGTCATCGACATCGGCAAGACCAACGCCAAGGTGGCGCTGGTCGACCTCGCCACGCTGAGCGAGGTCGCGCTGCGCCGAATGGCGAACGCGCCGGTGCGGCAAGCCCCCTACCCGCATCACGATGTCGAGGCGCTGTGGGCCTTCATCCTCGGCAGCCTTGCCGATCTCAACCGCGAACGGCGCATCGACGCCGTTTCGATCACCACCCATGGCGCCACCGGCGCGCTGGTCGATGCTTCGGGCGAGTTGGTGTTGCCAGTGCTCGACTACGAATTCGATGGCCCCGAGGAACTCGCGGCCGAGTATGACGCGATCCGTCCGCCGTTCGCCGAAACCGGCACGCCGCGGCTGCCGCTCGGCCTCAATCTCGGCGCGCAATTCTTCTGGCAGCAGAAGCGCTTTCCGGCGGAATTCGCCAGGGCAACGGCGATGTTGATGTATCCGCAATATTGGGCGCTGCGGCTGACCGGCATCGCCGCCAACGAGGTGACCTCGCTCGGCTGCCACACCGATCTGTGGAACCCGTGGAAAGCCGATTTTTCGGCGATGACCGACCGCCTCGGTTGGCGCGCGTTGATGGCGCCGGTGCGGCCGGCAAGGGACCGGCTCGGCCCGCTCCTGCCGGCGCTTGCCGCGCGGACCGGGCTCGATCCGCAGACGCCTGTGTTCTGCGGCCTGCACGATTCCAACGCCTCGCTGCTGCCACATCTTCTCGCGGACGCGCCGCCTTTCAGCGTCGTCTCGACCGGCACCTGGGTGGTGTCGATGGCGGTCGGCGGCAGATCGGTCGCGCTCGACCCGGCGCGCGATACGCTGGTCAACGTCAACGCGCTGGGCGATCCCGTGCCGTCGGCGCGCTTCATGGGGGGCAGGGAATTTTCCATATTGACGGAAGATCAGCCGGAGAACTGGACCGAAGACGACGTCGGTGCCGTGCTGGCAAAAAGGACCCTGCTGCTGCCGTCGATGCAGCAGGGATCGGGACCGTTCCCGCATCATGCGGCGGCGTGGCTCAACGCCGACGGCATGAACAGCGGCCAGCGCTTTGCCGCCATCTCTTTTTATCTGGCGCTGATGACGGCGACCTGCCTCGATCTGATCGGCGCCGACGGCCCGACCATTGTCGAAGGCCCTTTCGCCCGTAACCGGCTGTTTGTCGGCATGCTGGCGGCGGCGACCGCCAGAAGCGTCGTCGCCTCCGAAGCCGCCACCGGCACCAGCATCGGCGCCGCGTTGCTGGCATCGGACCAGGCAAAGGCGCATGGCAAGGGCTCGAGACAAGAACTGCCGGCCGACCCCGCCTGGACGGATTATGCAAGCAGCTGGCGTGCAGCAGTCGAAAGGCCGAGCTGACTACGGATCCGCTTGCCTAGCCTTGAAAGACCAGCCCTTGCGGATCGATTTCGGGCCTGCGGCCCGCGACGAGGTCGGCGAGGAATTTGCCCGAGCCGCAGGCCATGGTCCAGCCGACATGGCCGTGGCCGGTGTCGAGATAGAGATTTTTGTAGCGGGCCCGGCCGATGACCGGCACGGAATTGGGCATCATCGGCCGCAAGCCCGCCCAGAACACAGCCTTCTTCTCGTCGAACGCGCCCGGGAAAAGATCCTTGCCGGTGCTGATGATGGTGCTGAAGTCAGCGGGCTTGAAGCTTCGGTCAAAGCCGGTGAACTCGGCCGTCGAGGACATCCGCAAGCGGTTGCCCAGCCTGGAATAGCCGATCAGCCGGTCCTCGTCGGCGCCGCCCATGGTCGGCCCCTTGCTTTCATCCTCCAGGGGAATCGTCGCGGTATAGCCTTTCACCGGATAGACCGGCAGATCGATGCCGTAGCGGCGGCCGAGCAGGCCGCTTTCCGGGCCCATTGCGATAACAACCGCATCGCCGGCCACCGGACCTGACGAGGTGATGACGGCCCGTACCCTGTCGCCTTCGATATCGAAGCCTTCGACCGTGGTGCCGAACCGGAACTCGACACCAAGCTTCTCGGCCGCATAGGCGGCGAGCCTGTCGACAAATAGTTTGGAATCGCCGGTCTGGTCAGTGGGCGAATAAACCCCGCCGGCTATCTTGTCCTTCACCCCGGCAAGTCCCGGCTCCAGTTCGACCAGCCGGTCGCGACCGACAATCTCGATCGGCAAGCCATGCTCGGCAAGATAGCGATAATTGTCGGTTCCGGTGTCGAGACTCTTCTGCGAGCGGAAGAAGTAGAGGATGCCCTTCTTGCGCTCGTCATAGTGGATGCCGGTCGCCTCCGACAGCGCATTGATGCAGTCGCGCGAATAGAGCGCGAGCCGCAGCTTGATGTCGGTGTTGGCGCGCAGGCGCGCCACCGTGCACTGGCGCAGGAAGCGGAGGCTCCAGGCGAGAAAATAAGGATCAAAGCGCAGCCGCACCTTGATGCCGAGATCGTGGTTGTAGAGCCCGCGCAGGAAGGTCTTCAGCGCCGCCGGGGAAGCCCAGGCGGTGGCATCGCCGGGCGACACCAGCCCCGCATTCGACTGGCTGGTGCCCCGCGCCGGCGCCGGATGACGCTCGATGACGGTGACCTCATGGCCATCGCTCGCCAGATAGTAGGCGGCCGCCGTGCCGACGACGCCGGCCCCGAGCACCGTTATCTTCATGCCATCCCCCAAAGCTCGACACGGCGCGGCGCTTCCGCGCCCTCCGCCAGCGCCTTCCATAGCGCTTCGCGGAATGGCTTGCGAGCCCTTGGGAAAACCAGCTCAGCCTCGGGCGGAGTTCTTCCCCGTCAGGATGCGCTCCCAGGCAAGCGCGTCTGCAACGATCTGATCGAGGTCGTCGCGCTGCGGTGTCCAGCCGAGTTCCGTCCGGGCGAGATCGGAATTGGCAACCACCGCGGCGGCGTCACCGGCGCGGCGCTCGCCCGTCCTCACCTCGAAATCATGGCCGAAGGCGCGGCGCACGCTCTCGATCACCTCCAGCACCGAGTAGCCGTGGCTGTAGCCGCAATTGGCGACGAGGCTCGCGCCCCCGGCGCGCAGCCGCTCAAGGGCCAGGCGATGCGCCGCGGCCAGATCGCTGACATGGATATAATCGCGCATGCAGGTGCCGTCCGGCGTCGGGTAATCGGTGCCGTACACCTGCATGAACGGCCGCTTGCCGAGCGCCGTCTCGCAGGCGACCTTGATCAGATGCGTGGCGCCCGGCGTCGACTGGCCGGTGCGCCCCCTGGGATCGGCGCCCGCGACGTTGAAATACCGCAGCGCCGTATAGCGCAGGCCATGCGCTATGGCCGCATCGCGCAGCATCCATTCACTCATCAGCTTGGAGAGGCCGTAGGGCGATTCCGGCGCCAGGCGGGCATCCTCGCGCACCGGTTCCAGCCCGGCGCCGCCATAGACGGCGGCGGTCGAGGAGAAGATGAAGTTCGGCACGCCCTCGCGCACCGCCGTTTCGATCAGCGTGCGCGTCTTGCAGGTGTTGTTCTCGTAGTAGCCGAGCGGATCGGCGACGGATTCGGGAACAACGATCGAGCCGGCGAAATGGATGATCGCATCGACATTGTTGTCGCGGATGATGGAGCCGACCAATTCCTTGTCGGCGACGTCGCCGACGACCAGCTTTGCCTCCGGTGCCACCGCCCATTCGAAACCGGTCGAAAGCCGGTCGAGAACGACCACGCTTTCGCCCGCATCCAGCAATTCCCAGACCATATGGCTGCCGATATAGCCGGCGCCGCCCGTCACCAAAACCGTCATTCCGCGTCCTCGCATTCAAGATCTATCGGAAACTGTCTCAACAACCGCTCTACTGGAAAGCCGGCCCTATGACCAATAAAACCCTGCGTAACCGACTTGGCCGGCATATGGCATCATGTCGAAACAAAAGCGCCCTACAGGCCGATGTTGCCAGGAAATAGGCCATGATCCACCCTCGCTAGGAACAGGTGCGGGGCGTGGCATTTTGACCAAAACGGGCCGGTGGACGGCCAATCGGGCAATGATTATGATCCAGCGCAAAACTGGGAAGCCGACATGAATTATCAGCGGTTCTTCGAGGACGCAATCGACCAGCTCCATGCGGAACGACGCTACCGCGTCTTTGCCGACCTCGAGCGCATAGCGGGCAAATTTCCGCGCGCCATCTGGCGTGCCAATGGCCGCGCAGAGGAAATCACCGTCTGGTGCTCCAACGACTATCTCGGCATGGGCCAGCACCCGGATGTCATCGCAGCGTTCCAGAACGCGGCGGGCCGCATGGGTTCGGGCGCCGGCGGCACCCGCAACATCTCCGGCACCAGCAATCCGTTGGTCGAACTCGAGCATGAGCTCGCCGACCTGCACGACAAGGAAGCCGCACTGGTCTTCACCTCCGGTTTTGTCTCCAACGAGGCCTCGATCTCGACCATCGCGCGGCTTTTGCCCAACTGCCTGATCATTTCGGATGAGCTCAACCATGCCTCGATGATCGAAGGCGTGCGGCGCTCGGGCGCGGAAAAGAAGATTTTTCGCCACAACGATGTCGCACATCTGGAAAGCCTGCTGCAGGCGGCTGGCCGCGAACGCGCCAAGCTGATCGTGTTCGAGAGCGTCTATTCGATGGATGGCGATATCGCGCCGATCAGAGAGATCGTCGACCTCGCCGAGCGCTATAACGCCATGACCTATATCGACGAGGTCCACGCCGTGGGCATGTACGGTCCGCGCGGCGGCGGCATCACCGAGCGGGAAGGGCTTGCCGACCGCATCGACATCATCGAGGGCACGCTCGCCAAGGCTTTCGGCACGCTTGGCGGCTACATCACCGGCACGAGTGCCGTCATCGACGCCGTGCGCTCCTATGCGCCGGGCTTCATCTTCACCACCGCGCTGCCGCCGGCCATCGCCGCCGCTGCCACCACGTCGATCCGTCATCTCAAGCGCTCGCAGGCCGAGCGTGACGCCCAGCAGCAGCAGGCGACGCGGACCAAGCAGATCCTCTCCGCCGCCGGCCTGCCGGTGATGGAATCGGCGACCCACATCGTGCCAGTGCTGGTTGGCGACCCCGAGCTTTGCAAGATGGCGAGCGACCGGCTGCTCGGTGTGCACGGCATCTACATCCAGCCGATCAACTATCCGACCGTGCCGCGCGGCACGGAGCGGCTGCGCATCACGCCGACGCCGTTCCATTCGGATGCGCTGATCGCCGAGCTGCAGGACGCCCTGGTCGAGACCTGGGACGCGCTCGGCATTTCCTATGGTTCGGCAGGACGACCTTCCGTGGCCAAGACCGACCGGATCATTCCCCTGCTGGTGCCCAAGTCAGGCGGCTGAAGCCGTTTGAAACTCTACTCCGGCAGCCATCTGGCGCGCCGGAGCGACTTTCAATGCGGGCTTCGTCAACTCTCAAACAGCCGTCATCCACTTCGCAAGCCGGTGCGCCGCCTCCTCGAGCTGGTCGAGGCGGCGGTGGAAGCACAGTCTCAGGAAGGCTTCGCCGCCCGGGCCGAAGGCCGTGCCCGGCGCCAGGCCGACATTGGCCTTGTCGACGATCTCGAAGGCGGCGCTGCGCGAATCCGTAATGCCGTCGACCCTGAAGAACAGGTAGAAAGCGCCTTGCGGCACGGTGAATCGAGCGCGGTCGGTGGCGCCGAGAATGCCGCAGACCAGATCGCGCGCCTTCCTGGCCCTCTCCACCTGTTCGGCGACGAAGACATCGCCTTGATCGAGCGCCGCGACCGCGCCGCGCTGCATGAACTGGGCGACACCTGAATTCGAATATTGGATGAGGTTCTCGAACACCTGCTGCAAGCTCGGATGGGTCTTGATCCATCCGACGCGCCAGCCGGTCATCGCCCAGTTCTTGGAGAAGCTGTTGACGAACAGGATGCGGTCCTCTCCGGTCGCGACGTCGAGGAAGGACGGCGCGCGGCCTTGACCATAATGGAACAGCGAATAGATCTCGTCGGCGATGATCCAAAGGCCATTTGCCCGGGCGAGATCGAGAATGGCGCGCAAAGTCTCATGGTCGGCGGTCCAGCCGGTCGGATTGGACGGCGTGTTGATGAACAGCGCCCTGGTCCTGGGCGTGATGGCGGCCGCGATCTTCTCGACATCACACGACCAGCCATTGCCGGATTGATCGAGCGTGACCGGCACCGGCACGGCACCGGCGATGGCGGCGGCGGCGTCGAAATTCGGCCAGGCAGGCGACAGATAGATCACCTCGTCGCCGGCACCGGCGAGCGCGTCGAGCGCAAGCTGGATCGCATGCATGCCCGAGCCGGTGACGATGAATTCGTCCTCGGCGAAGTGTTTGCCGAAATGCCTGTGGTAATAGCGGGCAAGCGCCTGCCTGAGATCCGGAATGCCCTTCTGCCAGGTGTAGAACGTCTCGCCCCCGGCCAGCGCCTTCGACGCGGCATCGGTGATGAAGGACGGCGTCGGCAGATCGCCCTCGCCGGCCCAGAGCGGGATCAAGCCGTCGCGCAGCCTGCCATAGTTGACGACGGCGACGATACCGCTTTCAGGCGCAGCCAGGGCCTCCGGGCGCAGGTTCTGGATCAGGGTCATGGGCGGGTCCGTTCCAATAGGGATAGCATGCCGGCTGTTCTACTACGGGCGAAAGCAAAAAACCCCGGCCGTGAGCGACCGGGGTTTTGGTCCAGAAGAACCTGATGCCTCTATCTCCTGGCGAGGAGATCGCGGATTTCGGTCAGAAGCTGCACATCGGCAGGCGGCGGCGCGGCGGCAGGCGCGGGCTTTTCGGCCTCCAGGCGCCTGCGCAGGTTGTTCACCGCCTTGACCATAAGGAAGATGATGAATGCGAGGATGAGGAAGTTCAGCACGACGGTGATGAAGCTGCCATAGGCGAAGACCGCGCCCTCTTTCTTTGCCTCGGCCAACGTGGCCGCGTGGACGTTCGAGGACAATCCGAAGAAGTAGTTGTTGAAGTCCAACCCGCCGAAAATCGCGCCCACGATCGGCATGATGATGTCGTTGACAAGGGAATCGACGATCCTGCCGAAAGCAGCGCCGATGATGACGCCGACGGCCAAGTCCATCACATTGCCCTTGGAAATGAATTCCTGGAATTCTTTCAGCATTTCGACCCTCCGTTATGACCGCCCGCCTGCCGCCTCACCACCGTTCTCCAGCGCCGGCCAAGCCGACAATAGCAAAAACCTCCGGTTGCAAAACCGGAAAAAGGGCCAAGGCACCGGTTTGTTTTTACCCGCATCATTAGACGTCCATGCGCCGAACGCCGCGATAGACTCAGCTTCCAAGCTGTGATTGCGTGCGCGGTGGCCAGGCGTCATGCCGGCCGGGGAGGAAGCGCGAGCCGTGCAGGGCTTGTTCATCGTTGTCATCGCGATCGCTTATGTGACGCTTCTGTTCGCCATCGCCAGCCTTGGCGACCGCCGCTCGGCCAGCTCCGGGCCCGGCCGTGCGCGGCCGTTCATCTACGCGCTCAGCCTGGCTATCTATTGCACATCCTGGACCTTCTTCGGTTCTGTCGGCCTGTCTTCCGAACGTGGCCTTGAATTCCTCGGCATCTACACCGGCCCGGTGCTGGTGTTCGTGTTCGGCTTTCCCTTGCTCAACCGCCTCGTGCGGCTGGCCAAGACAGAGAAGATTACGTCGATCGCCGACTTCCTCGGCGCGCGCTACGGCAAGAGCTTCACCGTGGCCGCGATCGCCACGCTGATCGCGACCATCGGCGCGGTGCCCTATATCGCGCTGCAGCTGAAGGCGATCTCCGGTTCCGTCAGCCTGATGGTCGAGCACTACACCGGCTCGCCACCCTCGTTCGATCCCTTCGTCAGCGACATCTCGCTGGTGGTCGCCATGCTCCTGGCGCTGTTCGCGGTGCTGTTCGGCACACGCCACGCCGACGCCACCGAGCACCAGGACGGGCTGGTGCTGGCGGTGGCGGTCGAAACCGTGGTCAAGCTTGCCGCCTTTCTGGCGATCGGCCTGATGGTCACTTTCCTGATCTTCGGCGGGCCCGGCGACATGTTCGGCAAGCTGGCCGAAAATGGCCAGGTGCGGCAGGCGATGGGCTATTCGACGTCGCTCGCCACCTGGCTGGTGCTGACCTGCCTGAGCGGCTTCGCCATCATCCTTCTGCCCCGGCAATTCTACGTCACCATCGTCGAGAACCGCAGCGAGGCGGAACTGCGCACCGCGACATGGGTGTTTCCGCTCTATCTGGTGGCGATCAACCTGTTCGTGCTGCCGATCGCCTTCGCCGGCCTGTCGCTGGTCGGCACGAAGACGAGCAGCGACCTATATGTGCTGTCGCTGCCCTTGTTCAGCGGTCACGATTTCCTGGCCATGGCTGCCTTCATCGGCGGCCTGTCGGCGGCAACCGCCATGGTCATCGTCGAGAGCGTGGCGCTGTCGATCATGATCTCCAACGACCTCATCATCCCGCTGTTCGTGCGGCGGCTGCTGAGGACGACGTCTTCCGAAAACGAGGACTGGTCGACGCTCATCCTCAACGTGCGGAGGGCATCGATCTTCATCATGCTTTTCATCGCCTTCCTCTACTACCGCGAGAGCACCGACAGCGCGCGGCTGTCGTCGATCGGCCTGATGTCGTTCGCGGCGATCGCGCAATTCGCGCCGGCACTGATCGGCGGACTGATCTGGCGCGGCGCCAATGGCAGGGGCGCGGCCCTCGGCATGGTCGCGGGCATCCTGATCTGGGGCTACACCCTGCTGTTGCCATCGCTCGTCGCGCCCGAAACCGGCATATTGGTGCACGGTCTGTTCGGCTTCGAAGCGCTGCGGCCGCAGGCGCTGTTCGGCACCGTCGCGGAGCCGTTGAACCACGGCGTGCTGTGGAGCCTGTCGATCAACGCACTGTTCTTCGTGCTGGGCTCGCTGTCCCGCGCCGCGGTGCCGCTGGAGCGCATCCAGGCGTCGATCTTCGTGCCGCGCGAAGCCGGGCCGATGCCCAGCCTGCGCCGCTTCCGCACCGCCGTCACCGTCAACGACCTGAAGGACACCATCGCGCGCTATCTCGGTGTGCAGCGCACCGAGCGGTCGTTCCAGTCCTTCGAGAAAAACACCAACGTCATCCTGCATGGCAACGAGCAGGCCAGCATGGACGTCATCCGCTTTTCCGAGCAGCTTTTGGCCAGCGCAGTCGGCTCTTCGTCGGCGCGGCTGATCCTGTCGCTGCTGTTTCGCCGCCACGACCGCGACTCCAGGGATGCGTTCCGGCTGCTCGACGACGCCACGGAAGCATTGCAACACAATCGCGACCTGTTGCAGATCGCGCTCGACCAGATGGAACAGGGCATCACCGTCTTCGACCGGGATTTCCGGCTGATCTGCTGGAACCGCCAGTACCGCGAGCTGTTCGACCTGCCCGACGACATGGGCCAGGTCGGCGTCTCGCTCGACCGGATCCTGCGCCATCTGGCGGAACGCGGCGATATCCCGACCGACCAGCGGGTGACGATGCTCAACCGGCTGACCAGCTTCGTCAGCCCCTGGCAGATGGAACTGAAGACCAGCGGCCGGATCCTGGAGCTGCGCTCCAACCCGATGCCGGACGGCGGCATCGTCGCCACCTATGCCGACATTTCCGGCCGCGTCGAGCAAGACCTGGCGCTGAAGCGGGCGAACGAGTCGCTGGAACAGCGGGTGAAGACCCGCACCATCGAACTGACCAGGGTCAACGAGGAGTTGACCCGGGTCAACGAGGAACTGGCGCAGGCGCAGATGCTGGCCGAGGAGGCCAATCTGGGCAAGACGCGCTTCCTCGCCGCGGCAGGCCACGACATCCTGCAACCGCTCAACGCCGCCAGGCTCTACTGCTCGTCGCTGATCGAAAAAGCCGGCAAGGGCCCGGCCGGCAAGGCAGCGGTCAATATCGACTCCTCGCTGGAATCGGTCGAGACCATTCTGGGCGCCGTGCTCGACATTTCCCGCCTCGATGCCGGCGCCATGAAACCGGACGACACGGCCTTCAACCTCGACGGGCTGCTGCGCCAGATCGGCAACGATTTCCGGCCGCTTGCCGCGGAAAAGCAACTCAAACTGACGATCATGCCCTCGTCGCTGACGGTGGTGACGGATCGCAACCTGTTGCGCCGCCTGATCCAGAACCTCGTTTCCAATGCCATCAAATACACGCGTCACGGCCGCATCCTGGTTGGCGTGCGACGGCGTGGCGAACTGGCGGAAATCCAGGTAATCGACACCGGCATCGGCATTGCCGGCGATAAGCTGAACACGGTGTTTCGCGAATTCACCCGGCTGGACGAAGGCGCGCGCGAGGCCGAAGGCCTCGGCCTCGGCCTTTCGATCGTCGACCGCATCGCACGGGTGCTGAGGCTTGAGATCCGTATTTTCTCCAATCCGGGCAAGGGCACGCGCTTTTCCGTCATCCTGCCGGTGGCGGCCGTGCAGGAACCGCGACGCGAGGTCGAAACCAGGGCGCCGGCCCGCGTGGCGGCGTCGCTGTCCGGGCTGAGCGTGCTCTGTATCGACAACGACGCCCGCATCCTCGAAGGCATGCGGCTGCTGCTCGAAGGCTGGGGCTGTGCCGTCGAGACCGTGTCCGGCACAAAGAGCCTGGATATCGCGATCCGCCGCCCGGACGTTGTCCTTGCCGACTATCACCTCGATGGCGAAACCGGCCTCGATGCCATCGTCAGGCTGCGAGCGATCCACGGCGACGACCTGCCCGCCGTGCTGGTCACCGCCGACCGCTCCAACGAGGTACGCACGGCAGCAGCCGGGCTCGACATCCCGGTGATCAACAAGCCGCTCAAACCGGCCGTGCTGCGCTCGATGATGGCCAGGGTCAGGCCGCTGACGTCGGCGGCGGAGTAAGATCAGATTTGCTTCATTTCGGCCCCGCCGACGTAGCCCAGGCTTCCGAGATAGGCGCAGAACATGTCGGCCATCGCGTCGGCATAGGCTTCAATCTCTGCCGACGTGCGAGGCGTTTCCGAAAAATCCTTCCCGACCGCGGCGAGGGTCGTGGTGATCAGTTCGCCCGCCAATGAGCGGGTCGGCTCCGCGGCTTCAGGCAGCGCCTCTCGCATGAAGGCCTGGACGGTGCGGTCTCCCGAAGCCTTTGCCTGCTGTGCCTCGGGCGCGTCGCGGTAGAGCGGTGCGGCGTCGTTGAGCGCGACGCGCACCGCGGCCTCGTCGCATTCGGAGCGGATGAAGGCGTGGACCAGTGCGCGCAGCCGTTCGAGCGGCGCGCGCCGATCGTCCTCGAGGATGTCACGCAGCAGATCGGTGGTCTGGCGCCATTCGTCGCTCTGCAGCCGGAAGAGAAGCGCTGCCTTGTTGGGGAAATACTGGTAGAGAGACCCGACACTCACGCCGGCCTTTTCCGCCACGCGCGTGGTGGTGAAACGCTGCGCGCCTTCCCGTGCCAAAACCTGAACAGCAGCTTCCAGGATCGCCTCGACGAGCTCCGTGGCACGGGCTTGCCTGGGCTGTTTTCGTGAAGAAATCGAAGGGGTTAAGCGTCCGCTCATGGCTCGGTCCGGTAATGCGAATTGGAAAACTGAAGGATTATTCGTATTTCTAGCCCAACACAAGGACGCAACAAACTTTCGACCGGAGACACCCATGACGACGCTCACCAAAGCCCCGCTCGCGCCTCTGCTCGCCCGCCTCTTCGAGGAGGCCAAGGCGGCGGCGAGCCCCGCAATGGCGGAATTCTCGCACGAGGAACGGGACCGCCTGCTGCGCAGCAAGACCGATTATCGCGATTTCTACGGCAGACTGAAGGATCTTTGGCTCGCCGTTTCGCCTGAGACCGGCACGCTGCTTTACATGCTGGCGCGCGGCAGCGGCGCACGCGTCATCATTGAATTCGGAACCTCTTTCGGCATCTCGACCCTCTACCTTGCCGCGGCGCTCAGGGACAATGGCGGCGGCCGCCTGATCACCACCGAGTTCGAGCCGTCCAAGGTGGTGCGGGCCAAGGCCAACCTTAGGGAAGGCGGCCTCGTCGACCTCGTGGAGATCCGCGAGGGCGATGCGCTGGAGACGCTGAGCGCCGACCTGCCCGACCGGATAGACCTGCTGCTGCTCGACGGTGCCAAGGCGCTCTATCCGGAGATCCTGAACCTGGTCGAGAGCCGGCTGAGGCCCGGCGCACTGGTTATCGCCGACAATGCCGATTTCTCTCCCGACTATCTGGAGCGGGTGCGCTCACCGGCCTCGGGCTACATGTCGACGCCGTTCGGCGAGGACGTGGA
The DNA here is from genome assembly GCF_020165435.1 of Mesorhizobium sp. BR1-1-2. NCBI lineage: Bacteria > Pseudomonadati > Pseudomonadota > Alphaproteobacteria > Hyphomicrobiales > Phyllobacteriaceae > Mesorhizobium > Mesorhizobium sp. BR1-1-2. Next base: position 144,272 of record NZ_JAIUID010000009.1, on the reverse strand, counting down.
GCTGTCCGTTCGGCTCGGCTGAGCAAGCCTCCGTACGAGCAAACAATCAGGATCGATAGCTCATGCTGCTCCTGGGGCGGCCGTAGGCGTTAACGTCAGCCAACGCGCAATCCCGGCCGTCGGGCCTTTGACGCGTAGGCAACATCATGATCACAATCTCATCCTCCTGGCGCGCGATGCCGCGCCCGGCGCTGCTCGGCCTTTTCCTGTTCTTCTGCGCGGGTTTCGCCGATGGGGCGCTTGTACCCTTCTTTCCGCTCTGGGCGACCGGCGAGGCCGGCATTCCCACCGGCGCCATCGGCCTGTTGTTCGGCTGCTATGCCGGCGGGGAGCTTGTCGCCGCGCCGCTGATCGGCGGCATCGCCGACCGGATCGGCCGCCGGCCGGTGCTGATTTCCTCATCGCTCGGCGTCGGCTGCGGCTTCATCGCCCTGTTCTTCGTCCACGGCGTTGCCGCCACGGCGACCGTGCTGCTTTTGACCGGCGTGTGCGAATCGGTGCTTCACCCGACGATCATGACCGCGATCGCCGATGTGACGGCGCCGTCCGCGCATCCGCGCTGGTTCAGCATGGCGCGGGTGAGCTCGAGCGCGGGGCAGATTCTCGGACCGGCCTGCGGCGCCCTGCTTGCGCTGATCTCGCTCAGCACGGTCTTCCTTGCCGCCGGTGGAGTGCTCATTTTCGGCGGCATCGTGATGCTGGCCGCATTCGCCGAGACTATCGGCGGCGGACATGCCGTCGACAGCGATCAGGACGAGGAGGAGGGACTTTCCGCGCTGCTGCCGGCGTTCCGCGACGGCCGCCTGGCGAAGCTTCTCGCCTGGGTCGTGCTGTTCGAGATCTCCGGCAACTGGATCGAAGCCATCATCCCGCTTTACGCGCGTGACGCCGGCATGCTGAGCCCGTCCGGCATCGGCACGCTGTTCGCCTATGCCGCCGCCCTGACGGTCGGCCTGCAGATGCTGGTGAGCCGTTTCGCCGAAGCGCGCCCCGCCGTCTGGTTGGCAGCCGGCGCGGGTACCTCGACGATTGCCGCCTTCGCGCTGCTGGCGGCCTCGCCGGCACCGTTATCGCTGATCGCGGCCGTCAGCCTGTGCTCTGTGGCCCAGATGCTGGTCGGGCCGCTGGTGCCGACAGCCGTCAACGCGCTTGCGCCTCCGGCTCGGCGTGCCTCCTACATGGCGGCTTCCTCGGTGGCGGTGGACCTCAAGGACTCGCTGGGACCTTCGATCGGCACGGCCCTTTACGCGCTGGCGCCGCGCCTGCCCTGGATCGCCGGCATTCCGCTCGTGGCGATCGCTTCCCTCGGGCTGGGCGCCGCGATCGGCCGTGCGTCGAGCCCTTCAACATCCGCTACCGACTGGAGCACGGGTGCGGACGCGATCAAGCCGGAAGAGCTGCGCACTCTGGTCGCCGAGCCGACATCCGAATAACCATCCGCCAGACTCGGGCGATCAGCTCACCGGCTGCAGCGGATCGCTGCCGATCTTGGACAGGAGGATCACCGCCTGCGTGCGGCTGTCGACGCCGAGCTTCTGCAATATCGCCGAGACATGCGCCTTGATCGTCGCCTCGGAGACGCCGAGCTCATAGGCGATCTGCTTGTTGAGAAGGCCTTCCGCCAGCATGCCGAGCACGCGGGTCTGCTGCGGGGTCAGCGCCTGCAGGCGCTTGATCAGGTCCGATATTTCGGGGTCGCGCTCGACACCGAGATCGATGCCGGCAGGTGCGGCGATGTCGCCCGCAAGCACCGACCGCACGGCGTCGCGGATTTCCTCCATGCTGGCCGATTTGGAGATGAACCCGGACGCGCCGAGGTCGAGCGCGCGCCGGATGGTCGCCGGGTCGTCATGGGCTGAGACCACCACCAGCGGCACCGCCGGATGGATGCCGCGCAACGAGATCAGGCCGGAAAGGCCGCTCGCGCCCGGCATCGACAGGTCGAGCAGCACCAGATCGACATCCTCGTTGGCCACGAGCAGCGCCTTGGCGCTTTCGAAATCGCCGGCTTCGTGGATGGCGGCGACATTGCCGATGCCGGCAAGCGCTTCGCGCAGCGCACCGCGAAACAGCGGATGATCGTCGGCGATGACGAAAGAATAGCCTGACGGCAAATATCCCTCCCCGGGTCCCTTGATGGTCTTCTGTTTTCTGGGACCTGACGCGACGATTATGCGGCGCTTCGCGCTGTTTTCAAGCAGCAAAGCCGGCGTCCCGGATTTTCCCCGGACGCCCTGTCTTCAGGTCTTCTGCGAGTTGGGCTTGGCTGAATCGCCGCTGTCCTTGTCCATATCCTTGACGATCCCCATGAAGCCGCGCAGGAAGCGTTCCATGTAGCTCATCGTCTTGTTGAAATCCTCCTCGCTCGGCAATGTCGATTCGAGGCGGGCCGAGAGCGAATTCTCGAGCTTGGTGACGCGCTCGTCCATCGCCTTCATCGAGGTTTGCAGGCGGTCGATTTCATCCTGGAAAGCGGCGCGTTCATCGGCCGCCATCTTGCAGACGAGTTGGCCGGAGCGCTCCTCGCAGATCGACATCGCGCCGGTCTGTGTGTCCATGCGGACATAGCCGTTATCAGACTTTTCCAGCCGGTAGCGGTCGGTTTCTTCCGAATAGGCTGACGCCGCGACCAGCGAAACGAGCGCGGCGGGGATCAAGATGTGCTGCAGACGCATGTCGTCCTCCATGGCCAAAGCCTGAAATATCGCATGTTTGCGCCGGAAATGGGGAACACCCTTTGCATGGCCTTCCCCGCACGGCTGGTTCGGACTATAGCGCAACCATGTCTCAGATTATCTACAAGATAACCCCGGAAGCGCCCTGGCGCGAGGCCGAAGCGAAGGGCCGCTTCACCGGAGCGCCGATCGATGTCGCCGACGGCTTCATCCATTTCTCCACGGCGGCACAGGTCAAGGAGACGGCGGCGAAGCATTTTGCCGGCCAGGCGGGGCTTCTGCTGGTCGCCATCGACGGGACCAGCCTGGGCGACGCGCTAAAATACGAGGCCTCGCGCGGCGGCACGCTGTTTCCGCACCTCTACGGCGTGCTCGACCTGAAAGCCGTGCTGTGGGTCCGGCCGCTGCCGCTCGGCGCCGACGGCACCCACCAGTTCCCGGCGCTGGAGGCCGAATGAGCGTGCTCGACCGGATTGGCCAGAAGCTGCTCTTCACGTTCGACCCGGAAACCGCGCATGGCCTGTCGATCGCGGCGCTGCGCTGTGGCCTGCCGGTCGGCGCACGGACGGCGCGCGATGCGCGGCTGAAGGTCAGCCTTTGCGGCCTCGATTTTCCCAATCCGCTCGGCATGGCTGCCGGTTACGACAAGAACGCCGAGGTGCCCGATGCGCTGCTCGGCCTCGGCTTCGGCTTTGCCGAGGTCGGCACGGTCACGCCGCTGCCGCAGCCTGGCAATCCGAAGCCCCGCATCTTCCGGCTTCCGGCGGATGAAGCGGTGATCAACCGGCTCGGCTTCAACAATGAAGGCCATGTCGCCGCCGAAAAGCGCCTTGCCGGCCGCAAGGGGCGCTCCGGCATCGTCGGCGTCAACATCGGCGCCAACAAGGACAGCGCCGACCGCATCGGCGACTATGAGCGCGGCGTCATCCGCTTCGCGCCTTACGCCAGCTATCTCACCGTCAATGTTTCCTCGCCCAATACGCCCGGCCTGCGCACCATGCAGGCGCGCGAACAGCTTGGCGAGCTCTTGTCGCGCGTCATGGCCGCGCGCGTCGCGGCGGCAAGGCAGCCGCCGGTGTTTCTCAAGATTGCGCCGGACCTGGTCGAAGCCGAGTTGGAAGACATCGCCGCCGAGGTCACCCACAAGGCCATAGACGGCATCATCGTCTCCAACACCACCATTTCTCGCCCGTCGCTACGCTCCAGCGGCGCGGCAAGCGAGACCGGCGGGCTTTCCGGCCGGCCGCTGTTCGAGCGCTCGACCATCGTGCTGGCCCGTATGCGCAGGCTGTTGGGGCCGGACATGGCCATCATCGGCGTGGGTGGGGTCAACTCCGCCGAGACGGCGCTCGAGAAAATCCGCGCAGGCGCCGATCTCGTCCAGCTTTACACCGGCATGATCTATGCCGGGCCGGCGCTGCCGGGGCGCATCGTCGCCGGCATGGCGCGTTTCGCCGACACGGAACGGCTCAAGTCCATCAGCGACTTGCGCGACCGCCATCTCGACCAATGGGCTTCAAGGCCGCTCAACTGAACGCCGTCCGCAGCCGCAGCCGCAGGATGGCAGCCAAGCTGAGGCCACGCACCAGCAGGAAGACATGCAATGCCGCCCACAGGCCATGATTGCCGAGAGCGGGCGCCAGCGTAACCAGCGCTGCGGCGAAGGCCAGGAACGACAGCAGCATCATGTTGCGCATGTCGCGCGACCAGGTCGCGCCGATGAAGACGCCGTCCATCTGGAAAGCCAGCACACCGCTCAGCGCGGTGAAGGCCGCCCAGGGCAGGTAGGTGTCGGCCACCAAGCGGACCTCCTGCGACGTGGTAACGACGGCAACCAGATTGGCACCGGACACGAGCAGCACCAGGGTTGCGGCCCCTGCCAGTCCGAACCCCCAGAACAGGGTCAACCGCACCGCGCGCCGGAAGGGATGCTCGGCCCGCGCACCGACGGCGCGGCCGGCGAGCTGTTCCGCGGCGGTGGCGAAACCGTCGAGGAAATAGCCTGCGACGAGGAAAAAATTCATCAGCACGGCGTTGGCGGCCAGCGTAACCGTGCCGAATTGCGCCCCCTGGCGGGTGAACAGCGCAAAGGCGGCAAGCAGCGAGAACGAGCGGATCATGATATCGCGGTTGAGCGACAGCATGCGCAGGAATGCGCTCACGTCGAGCAGGCGTTGGCGTGGCACGGGCGGGCTTGCCCTGAACCGCCTGACGACGATGGCGAGGCCAAGCAGCATGACAAGGAATTCGCCGGTGACAGTTGCCCAGGCGACGCCGGCGACACCCCAGCCAAGCTCCAGGCCAAGCAGGATGCAGAGCGCGATGTTGATGCCGTTCAGCACCAGCTGCAGCACCAGCCCGAGCCCGCCCTCGCCTCGGCCGAGGACATAGCCGAGAATGGCGTAGTTGATCAGCGAGAAAGGTGCCGCGAGCAATCTGATGCCGATATAGACGCCCATCGCCTCGCTGACGCGCGGCCCGGCTTCCATGAACCACCGCCCGCCGGCCGCGATCAGCGGCGAAAGCGCCGCCAGCACGATGCCGGCGACGACAGCGATCAGCACGGCGCGCCAGAAGACCGCCTGTTCCTCCAGCGCGTCGTTGCGGCCGAAAGCCTGGGCGACCAGACCGGTGGTGCCTGAGCGCAGGAAATTGAAGGTGGTGAAGACGACGTCGAAGACCAGCGCGCCTGCCGCCAGGCCGCCAAGCAAGGCGGCGTCGCCGAGCTGTCCGACAACAGCCGTATCGACCATGCCGAGCAGCGGCGTCGTCAGGTAGGCGAGCGTCATCGGCACGGCGATGACGAGAACCGTGCGGTTGGTGACGACAAAAGAGCCGGCATCGGCTGGGATTGCACCCTTGTCCAAAGAATTGCTGCCTTGCTGATTGCGGCTTGATCGAACAGCCGGTGTGCCCCATTTTCCGGCCACCGCGCAATCCATCCTTGCCATGGCGGCCAACCGAAATCCCGGTCTGGCGCGAGCCGCCGGATCCGGTTCATGCCCCTCCACATCGTCCATCACCCCGACTACGACGCCGGCTTCGCCGTCAACCATCGCTTTCCGATGAGCAAATATCCGCTACTGATGGAGGCTTTGCGCGTACGCGGACTGGCCGTGCAGGAGGCGCTCAGCATGCCGGAAGCAGCGCCGGCGCCATGGCTGAAGCTTGCCCATGCGGCTGACTATGTCGACCAGGTCATCAGCTGTTCGGTGCCGGAAAAGATCGAACGCGAGATCGGCTTTCCGGTCGGCCCGCGCGTTTCGCTGCGCGCCCAACTCGCCACCGGCGGGACCGTGCTGGCGGCCCGGCTGGCCTTGCGCCACGGCGTTGCCTGCAACACAGCCGGCGGCAGCCATCATGCGCGCCGCGCGCAAGGCGCGGGCTTCTGCACCTTCAACGACGTCGCCGTCGCTTCGCTGGTGCTGCTCGCCGAAGGCGCGGCCCGGAACATACTGGTGGTCGACCTGGATGTGCATCAGGGCGACGGCACGGCGGACATCCTGGCGGCCGATCCGCGCGTGTTCACCTTCTCCATGCATGGCGAGCGCAACTACCCCGCGCGCAAGATCGCCTCCGACCTCGATGTCGCACTGCCCGACGGCACGGGCGATGCCGCCTATCTCGAAAGGCTGGCCGCCATCTTGCCGGAGCTGTCCGCCCATGCGCGCTGGGACATCGTTTTCTACAATGCCGGTGTCGACGTCCATGCCGAAGACCGGCTCGGCAGGCTGGCGCTTTCAAACGACGGGCTTCGTGCCCGCGACGCCATGGTGATCGGTCACTTCCGCCCGCGCGGCATCGCGCTATGCGGCGTCATCGGCGGCGGCTATTCGACCGACGTAGCCGCGCTCGCGGCGCGCCATGCCATTCTGTTCGAGGCGGCGGCGGACTACGCCTGACCGCTATTTCCTGTAGTTGGCGATTCTGAGCAGGATGAACGCCGGAACCACGATCGCCGCACCCAGCAGAATATAACCCAGGAAGCGGTCGATGGCATGGAAGCCCAGATTCCAGAGATCCAGGAAGAATTTGCGGATGCCGTAGAGCACGTCCATCGGCGACCAGCCGAAGGCGGTCATGACGAGGCCGACGAGGAACGACACCACCAGCAACTTCAGGAGTACCCTGAGCGGGGTGTCGCCGAGAAAGCGCGTCAATGCGGACAAGACCTGTCTCCGGCTCTGATCGCCCCGATTCGGCGACAGGATGAGAAATACGCACTTGGCCGCCCCGCTTCAAGCCGGGCGGGCCGAGGCGCCGAACCCTGGCCGACAAAGCCTGTGACGGCCAGTCCGGCTCTGCCGGGGGTTTTCCTATTAGGATTTTTTTCCTTGACCGGGTGAAGGCAACTATGGTAGATATTCGGTTATGGTGCTGAGTTGCGCCAAGGGACCCGCCGCACCGGCGGGTTTTTCCGTTCAATGCTCCGTCAACAGCGCGCCGTCGAAGGCTCCGAAGGAACTCGTTAACGCGGATCGTGCCCTGACACCAAGCCGGCGACCACAGGCGCATGGCAGGCGAGCGGCCGGCGGCGGCGGCAGATCGCGGCCGGCTTATCTGTTTTCTAACCAATTGCCGCTATTGCCATTCCTGGAGCGGGAGCCAGGCTTTGATGGAAGCGGAAAAAATCGGCGCGCGCCGCGCGGTCATGCTTTCGGTTGTCGTGCCGTGCTATAACGAGCGGGACGGCGTGGCTGAGCTTCACCGACGCGTCACCGCCGCTTGCCTGGCGCAAAACCCTTCCTACGAGATCGTGCTCGTCATCGACGGGGCGACCGACGGCACCCGCGAGGCCGTTTTCGAACTGGCGCAAACGGACGACCATGTCGTCGCCATCGACCTTGCCCGCAACTATGGCCACCAGATCGCGCTGAGCGCGGGGCTGGAGTTCTGCCGGGGCCAGCGCATCCTCATTCTCGATGCCGACCTCCAGGATCCGCCTGAACTGCTCGGCGCGATGATGGCAAAGATGGATGAAGGCTTCGACGTCGTTTACGGTCAAAGGGTCAAGCGTGATGGCGAAGGCTGGTTCAAGCTGGCTTCCGCGTCGATGTTCTACCGGCTGCTGCGCCGGATGGTCGACGTCGAGATCGCGCCGGACACGGGTGATTTCAGGCTGATGAGCCGCCGCGCCCTCGACCATCTGAACGCCATGCCGGAGCGCTACAGGTTCATTCGCGGCATGGTGAGCTGGATCGGGCTGAGACAGGCCGCCTTCTCCTATGAGCGGCAACGGCGTTTCGCCGGCGCCACCCACTATCCGCTGAAGAAGATGGTTCTCCTGGCAGTCGACGCGATGACCAGCTTTTCCATCGCGCCGTTGCGGTTTGCCTCGCTTCTGGGAATGCTTTCCGGCGTGCTGGGGATGGTCGTGCTCGGCTATACGCTGCTCGAATGGTCGCTGGGAAACGTGCTGCCGGGCTGGACCAGCCTTGCCGCGATCATGCTGATCCTGGGTAGTGTTCAGCTTCTGGTGCTCGGCATATTCGGCGAATATCTCGGCCGGATGTACATGGAGACGAAGCGGCGGCCGCTCTATTTCGTCAACGAGATCGTTTCGCGAAGCGATGTGGCCGTCGAAAACCAGGACCTGCCTGTTCACCGCCTCCAGGAAATGGTGAAGAGAGCCGCGCGTGGCTAAGGCGACGATCGACTGGCCGCAACGGGACCTCTCGACCGGAACGAACGCGAAATGGTCGGGAGCCGCGACATGAATCAGGCCACGGCAATCGCGATGGCTACGCCGTCGCTCGAAGACGCACAGCGCAGCAGACTATTGTTCTGTCTTTTCTGCGCCTGCACCGTTGTCTACGTGCTGATGAGGCATGCCAACTCCCTGCTTCTGGATCCCGACAGCTGGTGGCAGGTGAAGGTTGGGCTCGATTTCCTGGCGAACCGGACATTTCCGACCGTCGACCCCTATTCCTATACCTTCAACGGCCAGCCCTGGATCGCCAAGGAATGGCTGGGGCAGGTGCTTCTGGCCCTCGCCTATGGCGCCGGAGGCTGGAATGGCGTCGTCACGCTGATCATCGCCACGATCGGCCTGACAGTCTTCCTGATGGGATGGTTCCTCAGCGCATGGCTGAAGCCGGTATTAGCGGTAGTGCTGGCTTTCGTCACGGCTTTCCTCGTGGCCCCGATCTATACGGCGCGCCCCCACGTCTTCACTTTGCCGATCATCGTCATTTGGACGGCAATGCTGTTTCGCGCGGCGCAGGACGAAAGAGCGCCATCCCCGTGGCTGCTCGCGCTCGTCGTGTTGTGGGCGAACCTGCATGCCACATTCACCTTGAGCTTCGTCATCGCCGGCTTTGCCGGTCTGTATCTCCTGTCGCGAACAGGCCTGTCGAAACCGGTTCTCCTGGCGAAATGGATCGCGTTCGGCCTGCTTTGCCCAGTGGTCAGCCTGGTCCATCCCTATGGCGTCAAGGCCATCCTGGCGACGCTTACCGTCGCCTATGGCAACGAGGCGGTGCCGCTTATCCTGGAGTGGCGGCCCTTCAACGCTCAGGAAGAGCTCATCAAGGAAGCTGTGATGCTGCTGGCGCTTTTCGGGCTGTTGGTGTCACGGCTGCGGATCGGCTGGGCCAAGGCGCTGTTCATCGTCTTCACCTTGCATGCCTTTCTCAGCCATCAGCGGTTCATGTACCTGTTCTTCCTGCTGGTTCCGTTGGTGATCATGGTTGAGGTCGCACAGCAATATCCCGCACTTTCAGCCGCCACCTGGCTGGCGCAAAAGCGCGACGGATTGGAAAAATTCTGCGCCAGGCATTACTACGCGATCTCGGGCGCGGTGGCCGTCCTGCTGATCGGCGCGGTCTCGGTCCTCGGCAGTGTCCAACAGATCGCGCCGAGCCCGAAGACGTCCGCCAGCGGAGCGCTCGCCTTCGCAAGGGATCAGCACCTGTCCGGCAACGTGCTGAATTCCTACAATTTCGGCGGCACGCTGATCTTCCACGGGATCAAGACCTACATCGACGGCAGGACGGACCAGCTGTTCCTGGACGGGTTCACGAAAACCGACGACGCGACCGGACACAGTGACGGCAAACCGCTGCTCGAGGCCCGGCTGAAGAAATACGCCATAGGCTGGGCGCTGCTGGCGGCCGGCGACACCCGCATTCCCTTCTTCGAGGAATTGGGCTGGAAGCGGGCCTACGCGGACGACTACGCCGTGATCTACCTGCCCGGCGCCTGATCTGCGGCGCCGGCCCAAACCGGCTTCAGCCCTCCAGCATTCGCCTTGACACCGATGTTGCGGTGCAGCAAATTGTACCAGAGAGGACGAACAAGTGGGACCGAGAACCAAGGTTTTCTCGCATCGCCGTAACGCCGCAGCATGGGCCGGTGTACCGGGTGCGCCGCGACTGCCGCCGGCCACGGCGCGCGAACCGGTCGCATGAATTACAGGCGCGACATCGACGGCCTGCGGGCCATAGCGGTGCTGCCTGTCGTCCTCTTCCATTTCGGCTTGTCCGCCATCCCGGGCGGCTTCACCGGCGTCGACATCTTCTTCGTCATATCGGGCTATCTGATCAGCGGCAGCCTGCTCGACGATCTCGAACGCGGCCAGTTCTCGATCGGCCGCTTCTATTGGCGCCGCGCGCGGCGTATCCTGCCGGCGCTGACCTTCGTCATCGTGCTTGCAAGCATTGCCGCCTGGTTCATCCTTTTGCCGTCGGACCTGCACGAATTCAGCCTCAGCGTCATCGCGGCCTCGACCTTCTGGTCGAACATCTATTTCTGGAAGACGACGAACTATTTCTCGATCGACGCCGAACTGCGGCCGCTGCTGCACACATGGTCGCTCTCGGTCGAAGAGCAATATTACATCTTCGCGCCGATACTGGTGTACCTGATCTATCGCTATGCCTCGAAACGCTGGCTGACGATATTGCTGCCGATCGCGATCGGCAGTTTTGCCCTGGCGGTCATGGCGACCTCGATGGCGCCCACGGCGGGTTTCTACCTGTTGCCGACACGCATCTGGGAACTGGCGCTGGGGGCCATGCTGATGCTGAGAAAGCCGCCGGCACTTGCCAGCCGGCCGGCGATGGAACTGATCGGCCTCGCCGGCTTTGCCATGATCGCCTTCGGCTTCGTCACGATTTCGGAGAGCGATCCGTTTCCGGGCTACAATGCCTTGTTCCCCTGCATCGGCACCGCCCTGCTCATCTATGCCGGCCACGACAGGGCGGGCGAACAGCGGCCGGCAACCATCGCCACGCGGGTGTTGCAGTTCGCCCCGCTGGTCTGGATCGGCCTCATTTCCTATTCGCTCTACCTCGTTCACTGGCCGATCAATTCCTTCGTCCATTACGTTTCGCTGAAAGCCATCGGCGTGCCGACGATCATCGCCATGACCGTGGCGAGCTTCGCCCTGGCGACGTTCTCGTGGAAATATGTCGAGCAGCCGTTTCGGCGGAAACGGGCCTACACCGCGCCGCTGCCCATCTTCGCCTTTTCGGCGACGGCTATCGTCCTGCTCTGTGCCGGCGGCGTGGCCGGGGCGCTCGGCAACGGTTTTCCGCAGCGCTTCCCGGACTTTTCAACGGAACGGATCCAGGTTGGCGACTGGCGCAACGGCATCTGCTTCAACGAAGGCTCGAACCGGATCGAGGACTGGAACCTTGCCGCCTGCACCCGAACAAGCGGCTTTGCCACCAATGTGCTGTTGTGGGGCGATTCCTTCGCCGCCCACTATGTCTCGGGACTTGAAGCCAATGCCCAGAAAATCCAGGCCAACGTCATCCAATACACCTATGCCGGCTGCCCCCCGGATCTGACCTATTTTTCCTATGCCCGGCCTGCCTGTACCGACTTCAACGAACGGGCCCTGTCGATCATCCGCGAAGCCAACATTCAGGCGGTGGTCCTGAGCGGCCGATGGACCGACTACGAGGTCAGGGGCTTCGGCGGTCTCCAGAAGACGATCGACCGGCTTCGCCAGATGGGCGTCAAGGTCTACGTCATCGGCCAATCTCCCGAATTCATCGCCGACGTCCAGAAAATCGCCTTCTTCGCAAGACGAGGAGATGCCGCGAACATGTCCTGGCCGATGGCCATGGATCCGGACATCAACAAGCGGGTGCTGCCTTTCGTCAAAGGCGCTGACTTCATAGACCCGCTGACATATCTGTGCGACGCCGCCGGCTGCTCGTATGCCGATGCCGGCAACAAGCAATTTCTCTATTTCGATTATGGTCACTTCTCTTCCGCGGGCGCAGCACTCGCCATCTCGAAATACTGGCCGAGCTTTGCCGCCGGCACCGAGATCGCGAAAGTGAAATAGCAGACAGAACCGGCGTGCGGCACGCTGACCGCTGGAAGGTAGCGTGTGGAAAGCGAGCCGCTTTGCGATTGCCCGATGGCCAGCCCTCATGGTAACGAGGCTGCTGCGCGGGTATGATGTAATGGTAGCCTGTCAGCTTCCCAAGCTGAACGCGCGGGTTCGATTCCCGCTACCCGCTCCAGCGTGCAACGCAAGGGCTACGGCCAGGCCAAGCCGCTTCAACTATCGGTTTCGTGCGCAATTCCGGGAAAACCGCTCAAGCCGTTTTCCCGGCATGGCTTCAGAGCCAGACCCAGACGCGCCTGCGCCAGCAGCGGACACGACGGCGGCCGCGGCGCCAATAGCTACGGCAGACCCTGCGCCAGACGCGGCGACGCCTACGGCGTCCATAGGGACGATGCCACCGGCGATGCGAGATCTGCTCCACCTCGGCTTGATCGTCTCCTTCGAAGACGGCCCCATCCGCCCTGTCGAGGTCGTCCTTGTCGAGCTCGTCAAGGATTCCGTTGCCGTTCGGGACCCCGGCAACTGCTCTGCCGGGCCTGGCCAGGCCTGCAAAAGCAACTGCTCCCGCGACGCCAAGCATTCCAGTAAGAAACAACCGACGTTCCATCAAAATCTCCCGAGTTGTTTGCCATCGGCGTATCGTTCCCCAGCTCAAAACGAGCCCCAGCGCGAACGCCGACTGGCCTTTGAACGCACTTACCTGGTTTTTGTTCCGGTCACCCCACTTCGCGCAGGATGAAGTCATGCAGCATCTTCGCCGCCGGCGACAGCGCGCGGTTCTTCACCGTGATCAGGCTGTAAGGCCGGACCTCGATGTCGAATTCGGTCTGGACGACATCGATGGCGCCGGCCAGCCCCTCGGGATTCTGGATGAATTTCGCCACCTGGACCGAGACAGGCGCGATGGCGTCGGAGTGCGCGACCATGACCAGGGTCAGGAGCAGCGAGCTGGTGTTGAGGATGCGGTCCGGCAGCGCGATGTTGCGGTTCAGGAAATTGCTCTCCATGGCCTGGCGCAGCGGCGAGCCGCCGGACTGGAAAACCCAGTCATAGGCCGCGGTTTCCTCCAACCGCACCGCCTTGCCCTCGGTCAGCGGATGGCCCCGGCGCACGATCAGGCAGGCTTTCTCGACGCCGATGACACGGGACTCGAACAGCCGCGGGTTGAGATCGTCGGGGATGCGCGCGATGATGAAGTCATGGCGCGATGCGATCAGCTCGCGCGCCAGCACGTTGGAGGTCTCGACCTGCATGGTGATCTCGATGCGCGGGTAGATGCGGCGGATTTCCCGGATCGCCGGCACCGCGAGCTCGATCGCGGGCGCCGTCACCGCACCAAGGAACACCGAGCCGCCCTTGCCCGCCTTGAGTTCGGAGAGCTCGCGATCGACCTCGCGCATCTCCAGCAGGATGGAGCGCGCGCGCCTGGCCAACGCCTTGCCATAGGGCGTCAAGGTGACGCCGCGCGGCAGCCTTTCGCAGAGCGTGACGTCCAGCACGGCTTCCATCTCGGCGATCATGCGCGAGGCCGCCGGCTGTGAGATATTCATGACCTGCGCGGCGGAGCTGACCCGGCCGTGATCGTCCAGTGCTACGATCATGCGCATATGGCGCAGGCTGAGGCCGCTGCGCAGCAGGGTCTCGCCGTCACCGGGGAGCACCTCGTAACCTTCTGAAATCCCACCAGGATTGCGCAACGTTGCCATGGATTTCCCTTCGCTCCCAATGCCCCTTGAGTTCAGCCTCAACGTATACCAGTTTCGGTATAGCAATCATCAAAGATCGCATTTGACAGTTATGGCAAAGGGACACACCCTTCGCGCGTCCTGGGGCGTGCCAGTCGATGACGAGGAAAATCGTGTCGGTTGAAATCAGTCCCAGGGCCGATTGGGAGGATACCGGAGATCGATAGACGACAGCGGCGCTTGCGCTCCTGCTCGCCTGCGCGGCCCGCGAAGCCCCGAGGTGTCGCGTCCATCAACCAGGGAGAGTAATTGTGAAGATCATCAAGACGCTGGCCGCCGTCGCGGCCCTTGGCATCGCTGCCATGACCTATTCGGCGCACGCCGCCGACAAGGGTCTCGTCGGCGTGCTGATGCCCACCAAGACCTCGCAGCGCTGGATCAACGACGGCGACGCCGTCAAGTCCCAGCTCGAGGCTTTGGGCTATACGGTCGACCTGCAATATGCGCAGGACGACATCCCCAACCAGCTCAGCCAGCTGGAAAACGAAATCACCAAGGGTCCGAAGGCGCTGATCATCGCCTCGATCGACGGCACCACCCTGTCGGATGCGCTGCAGAAGGCCGCTGACGCCGGCGTCGTCGTCGTCGCCTATGACCGCCTGATCAAGAAGACGCCCAATGTCGACTACTACACCACGTTCGACAATTTCGGCGTCGGCGTGATCCAGGCGAATTCACTGGTGAAGGGCCTCAAGGAGCGCTTCCCGAATACCAAGCCGTGGAACGTCGAGCTGTTCGGCGGCTCACCCGACGACAACAACGCCTTCTTCTTCTACAACGGCGCGATTTCCGTGCTGCAGCCGCTGATCGACGACGGTTCGATCAAGATCAAGTCCGGCCAGACCGGCATGGACAAGGTCGGCACGCTGCGCTGGCTCGCTGCCACCGCCCAGGCTCGCATGGACAATCTGCTGTCGGCCAACTACTCGGACGGCAGCCGCGTCGATGGCGTTCTGTCGCCCTATGACGGCCTGTCGCGCGGCATCACCGCCTCGCTGCGCGCCGTCGGTTACGGCACGGAAGCCCAGCCGTGGCCGATCGTGACCGGCCAGGACGCCGAGACCGCCTCGGTGAAGCTGATCATCTCGGGCGAGCAGTACTCGACCGTGTTCAAGGACACCCGCGAACTGGCCAAGGCCACCGTCGAGCTCGTCGACAAGGTGCTCTCGGGCGGCAAGCCGGAAGGCCTCGACACCAAGACCTACAACAACGACGTCAAGGTCGTTCCCTCGATCCTGCTGACGCCGCATGAGGTCGACAAGTCGAACTACCAGGCTCTGGTCGTCGACTCCGGCTACATCAAGGCCGACGAACTGAAGTAAATTCGGTTTTATAGCCAGGGGTCCTGCGCAACGCAGGGCCCCTTTTCGTTCACCAGCGACCCCGGTATTGTTGCGGGTCTCGCAGGAGCACTTTTACCATGGCCTCGACGATTTTGGAGATGCAGGACATCACCAAGACGTTTCCCGGCGTCAAGGCGCTGTCGAACGTGAACCTTCGGGTCGAGGAAGGCGAGATCCATGCCGTGGTCGGCGAGAACGGCGCCGGCAAATCGACGCTGATGAAGGTGCTGTCTGGCGTCTATCCCTCCGGCACCTATGACGGCCAGATCATCTTTCAGGGCCAGGAATGCCAATTCAAAGGCATTCATGACAGCGAGCGCAAGGGCATCGTCATCATCCACCAGGAGCTTGCGCTGGTGCCGATGCTGTCGATCGCCGAAAATATCTTCCTCGGCAACGAACACGCCCGATACGGCGTCATAGACTGGAATGCCAACGAGGCGCGCACCAGCGCCTTGCTGAAGAAGGTGGGCCTCAAGGAGGACCCCAAGACACTGATCACCAATATCGGTGTCGGCAAGCAGCAGCTGGTCGAGATCGCCAAGGCGCTGAGCAAGGAGGTCAAGCTCCTGATCCTCGACGAGCCGACGGCGTCGCTCAGCGAGAAGGACAGCCAGGCGCTGCTCGACCTTCTGCTCGAATTCAAGCGACAAGGCATGACCTCGATCCTGATCTCGCACAAGCTCAACGAGGTGAACCGGGTCGCCGACAAGGTGACCGTCATCCGCGACGGGCGAACCATCGAGACGCTGTCCAGGAAGGACATCTCGGAAGACCGCATCATCACCTCGATGGTCGGCCGTTCGCTCGACGACCGCTATCCGCCGCGCGAGCCTGCTATCGGCGAGGTCGTCTTCGAAGTGAAGAACTGGTCGGTCTTTCACCCGCTCCATGCCGAGCGGCAGGTGATCAAGGGCATCGACATCAATGTGCGCAAGGGCGAGGTGGTCGGCATTGCCGGGCTGATGGGCGCCGGGCGAACCGAATTCGCCATGAGCCTGTTCGGCCGCTCCTATGGGCGCCGCATCACCGGCGAGGTGCTGCTCAAGGGCAAGCCGATCGACGTCTCCTCGGTGAGCAGGGCGGTCGAACACGGCATTGCCTATGTGACCGAGGATCGCAAGACTTACGGCCTCAATCTCATCGACCACATCAAGCACAACATTACGCTGGCCAATCTCGGCGGCGTGTCGCGCCACAGCGTGATCGACGATTTGCGCGAGCTTGCCGTCGCCAACGACTATCGCAAGCAGACCAACATCCGCGCCTCCAGCGTCTATCAGATGACCGGCAATCTTTCCGGCGGCAACCAGCAGAAGGTGGTGCTGTCGAAATGGCTGTTCGCCGACCCGGAAGTGCTGATCCTGGACGAGCCGACGCGCGGCATCGATGTCGGCGCCAAATATGAAATCTACACGATCATCGCGCGCCTCGCCGCCGAAGGTAAGGCGATCGTGGTCATCTCGTCGGAAATGCCCGAACTGCTCGGCATCACCGACCGCATCTATGTCATGAACGAAGGCCGCATCGTCGGCGAAATGCCCGCGGCGGACGCAAGCCAAGAAAGAATAATGCGCGCCATCGTTCGGGGAGAAGGAAAAGCAGCATGAGCACGGAAAGCGCCCCCGCCCCGCAGAGCAACGTCGCCGAAGATGTCGGGCAGCGTCCACGCATCGCCGTATCGGCGCTGGCGACGAACCTGCGCGAATACGGCCTGATCCTGGCGCTGATCGCCATCATGGTGTTCTTCCAGTTCACCACTTCGGGAACGCTGTTCAAGCCGGTGAACCTGAGCAATCTGGTGCAGCAGAACTCCTTCATCATCGTGATGGCGCTCGGCATGCTGCTGGTCATCGTGTCGGGCCATATCGACCTCAGCGTGGGGTCCGTGGCGGGCTTCATCGGGGCGCTGGCGGCGATGATGATGGTGATCTGGCCTCTCGGCATATTCAGCAACCCGCTGGTGGTTTCCATCGTCTGCCTGATCGTGGGCGGCCTGATCGGCGCGGCGCAAGGCTACTGGATCGCCTACCACCGAATACCGAGCTTCATCGTGACGCTGGCCGGCATGCTGATCTTCCGCGGCATCTGCCAGGCGCTGCTCGGCGGCGGATCTTCGGTCGGGCCGCTGCCGCCCGAGTTCAAGGCGCTCAGCTCCGGCTTCATTCCAGATGTCATCGGACCGCTGACGCTGATCCCGCCAACGGTGAATGCAGCCGGCAAGACGATTATGGGCAGCGGCCTGACGCTGCACATGACGACGATCGTGCTGGGCCTGGTCGCCGTGCTGGCCTACGCCTATTTCGGGCTGCGGACGCGACGCAAACGCGAACGCCACGGCTATGAGGCCGAGCCCTTTACCCTGTTCGTCATCAAGACGCTGGTCGGCAGCGCGCTGGCGCTGTTCCTGGTCTACCAGTTCGCCAGCTACCGGGGCCTGCCGGTGGTGCTGCTCGTCATGGGCCTGCTGATCTCGCTGTTCGTCTTCGTCACCAAGCGCATGACGATCGGCCGGCGCATCTATGCGATGGGCGGCAATGCCAAGGCCGCGCAGCTGTCGGGCATCAAGACCGAGCGCCTGACGCTCTACGTGTTCGTCAATATGGGCGTGCTGTCGGCGCTTGGCGGCCTGATCATCGCGGCGCGCCTTGGCCAAGCCGTGCCGGCGGCAGGCCTCGGCAGCGAGCTCGACGTCATCGCCGCGGTGTTCATCGGCGGCGCCTCGGCGATGGGCGGCGTCGGTCAGGTCATCGGCGCGGTGGTCGGCGGCTTCATCATGGGCGTGATGAACAACGGCATGTCGATCATGGGCGTCAATGTCGACTGGCAGCAAGTGGTCAAGGGCCTGGTGCTGCTCGGCGCCGTTATCTTCGACGTCTACAACAAGAACAAGGCCTGAACAGGCTTCAGGCGAGGCAAGCAGGAGGCATACGGTCGCGGCGTTGCCGGCAATTCGCCGGCTTGAAGAAGTCCTTCAGGGACCGGGCTCGCGAGCGCAATCCGGACGAAGAGTTCAACCCGTGGCACGGCTAGTCCGAGCCGCGCAGGTCAGGGTTTGCCAGAAGGCAGCCATGCCAAGATATGAGAGAGGACTGATCATGCTGATCTCGCAGATTCTCGACGACGCCGAGACCATCCGTGTCGTTGCCCGCACGGGCGGCAAGACCCGGATCATCAACGGCGCGCGCAGCGTCTATTCGCTGGCGATGGAAGCCGCTCGTACCGGCGTCGGCCTTGCCGCGCTGATCGAACGCAAGGGGCTCGGCGAGACCGTCGATCTCGACGCCGCCTACAAGAAGGGGCGGCTGCTGTCGCCGATCAATCATCCCGATCCGGCGCATCTGCATCTGACCGGCACGGGGCTGACGCATCTCGGCTCGGCGGCGACGCGCGATTCCATGCACAAGAAGCTCAGCACCGACGGCGAGGAGCAGCTCACCGATTCCATGAAGATGTTCCGCATGGGGCTGGAAGGCGGCAAACCCGCGAAAGGCCAGATCGGGGTGCAGCCGGAATGGTTCTACAAGGGCAATGGCACGATGGCCGTGGCGCCGGGTGCCGCGCTCCTGTCACCGGCCTTCGCCAAGGACGCCGGCGAGGAGCCCGAGGTTGCCGGCATCTATGTCATCGGCGACGACGGCGCGCCGTTCCGGGTCGGCTTCACGCTGTCGAACGAATTTTCCGACCATGTGACCGAACGCGTGAACTACCTCTTCCTCGCCCATTCCAAGCTGCGCAACGCCTCCTTCGGACCGGAGATCCTGGTCGGCGACCTGCCCGCCGACATCAGGGGCTCCTCGCGCATCTGGCGCGACAGCAAGTTGATGTGGGAAAAGCCGTTCCTGTCGGGCGAAGCGAACATGTCGCACACCATCGCCAATCTCGAACACCACCATTTCAAATATTCGGCTTTCCGCCAGCCAGGCGACGTGCATGTGCACATGTTCGGCACCGCGACCCTGTCCTTCGCCGACGGCATCAAGACCGAAGCCGGCGACGTGTTCGAGATCGAGGCCGGGGATTTCGGCCTGCCGCTGCGCAACCCGCTCGAAATCGAAAAGCCGGTGAAGGTGGCGGTGAAGGCGCTGTGAGATGAGCGCGATCTCCTCCCTGGTGGGAGGAGATCGGCAGCTTCCATCTCAATAAATATCGAAGTCGAAATACTTGTCCTGGATCTTCTTGTAGGTGCCGTCGGCGACGATGGCGTCGATGGCTGCGTTGAGCTTGTCGCGCAGCGCCGTATCCTCGAGACGCACGGCAATGCCGGCTTCGGTCTCGGTGCCCTTGACGTCGCCGACCATCTTGCAGCAACCGTCGCTCGCCTTCTTCATCCAGTCCATCAGCACGAACTTGTCGGAAAGGACGGCATCGAGGCGGCCGTTCTGGAGATCGGTGATTGCCTCTTCCTGGGTGGGATAGAGCTTCGCTTCGGCGCCGGCCTTGCCATAGACGTCCTGGGCGTAGTTGGCCTGCGTGGTCGCCGCCTGGGCGCCGACCGTCTTGCCGGCGAGCGCCGCCGGTTCGGTCGAGGCGATGTCGCTGTCCTTCAAGGCGACGAGCGACAGCGGCGTCGTATAGTATTTGTGGGTGAACGCGACCTGCTTCTTGCGCTCCTCGGTGATGCTCATCGAAGCGATGATGGCGTCGAATTTCTTGGCCTGCAGCGCCGGGATGATGCCGTCCCAGTCCTGGGTGACGATCTCGCATTCGACCTTCATCTGCGCGCACAAGGCGTTGGCGATGTCGATGTCGAAGCCCTCGACCTTGCCGTCGGGCGTGATGGTGTTGAACGGCGGGTAGGCGCCCTCGGTGCCGATCTTGATTTTCTCCGCCGCATGCGCCGACAGGGCGCCGGCACCAAGCGTCAGCATGGCGGCGGCCGCCGCCGATATGATCCATTTCGAAATCTGCATTTTCATTCCCCTTGAGCACCGCCACGTCGGCGGCCGGCGAGGCAGCCAAGCATGGCGGGCCGGCGCAGGCAAGTATCTTGCCTGACGGTGTTGAGCGTTCAGGATGCGGCGCGAAAGTGCTTGGACAGCTTCAGGCCCTGCGCCTGGTAGTTGGAGCCGAGCTCGGTGCCGTAAAGCGCCTGCGGCCGCTTCAGCATATGCTCGTAGACCAGCCGGCCGACGATCTGGCCATGATCGAGGATGAACGGCACCTCATGGCTGCGCACTTCGAGCACGGCGCGGCTGCCGGTGCCGCCGGCCGCCGAGTGGCCGAAGCCCGGATCGAAGAAGCCGGCATAGTGGACACGGAACTCGCCCACCAGGGGATCGAAGGGCGTCATTTCGGCCGCGTAGAGCGGCGGCACATGCACCGCTTCCTGGCTGACGAGGATGTAGAACTCGTCGGGATCGAGCACCAGCTCGCCGGCGCCGCTCTTGTGGATCGGCTCCCAGAAGTCGACGATCTCCTGCGCCGCGCGCTTGTCGACATCGACGAGGCCGGTATGGTGCTTGCCGCGATAGCCGACCAGCCCGTCACTGTCGCCGTTGAGATCGATCGACAATGCGATGCCGCCGCCGGAGATGTTCGGCGGTTCGGTGGCGACCAGCATTTCGGCCCGGTGCAATTGATGCAACTCTGCTTCCGAGAGCAGCGCATTGCCGGTGCGGAAGCGTATCTGCGAAAGGCGCGAGCCGGCGCGTACGACGATCGGGAAGGTGCGCGGGCTGACTTCAAGATAGAGCGGACCGTGATAGCCGGCGGCGATCTTGTCGAACTCGTGGCCGCGATCGGTCATCACGCGGGTGAAGATATCGAGCCGCCCGGTCGAGCTCTTGGGATTGGCGGACGCCGAAATTTCCGTCGGCAGCGCCAGGCTTTCGAGCAGGGGCACGATGTAGACGCAACCGGTTTCCAGAACAGCGCCGTCGGCCAGGCTGATCTCGTGCAGCTTCAGCCGGTCGAGTTTTTCACTGACCTTGTGGTTGGGACCCGGCAGGAAGGACGCGCGCACCCGCCACGCCTTGTCGCCGAGCCTCAGATCAAGGCTGGCCGGCTGGATCTGGTCGGCGTCGAGCGCACGCGACGACTTCAGCGCGCCGGACTGGAACAGCGCCGCAATGTCCTGATCGGGAAGAATTCCTGTCTGCCGCAAAGTCTGGCTCCGCTCTGCTGGTACAAATCTCTTAATGAAGCCGGCAATTGACGCAAGCGTGGCGCGGGTCTAAAGGGTCGTTATCCCGTGGTGATTTGGCCGGTCGGCTTGCAGCCACGTTAAACAAGTCGCTAAAGGACCGTCGGGCCGCAAGGCCGTATGGACCGGTTGCGACTTTTTCGCGGCCGGTTTTTTTGTGTTTGGATAGGACGATGACGAGCAAGACGCGCAACTGGAAGCCTCAGACCGCACTCGTGCATGGCGGGACCCTGCGTTCCGGCTTCGGTGAAACCTCCGAGGCGATATACCTGACCCAGGGTTATGTCTATGAGACGGCCCAAGCCGCCGAAGCCCGCTTCAAGGGGGAGCAACCCGGCTTCATCTATTCGCGCTACGCCAATCCGACAGTCGACATGTTCGAGAAGCGCATGTGCGCGCTCGAAGGCGCCGAGGACGCGCGCGCCACCGCGTCCGGCATGGCGGCGGTGACGGCAGCCCTCCTGTGCAGTGTCAAGGCCGGCGATCATATCGTTGCGGCGCGCGCGCTGTTCGGCTCCTGCCGCTGGGTGGTCGAGACGCTGGCGCCGCGTTACGGCATCGAGGCGACGCTGGTCGACGGCACCGACATCGCCAACTGGGAAAAGGCGGTGCGGCCCAATACCAAGCTGTTTTTCCTGGAAAGCCCGACCAACCCGACGCTTGAGGTGGTGGACATATCAGCCGTCGCTTCGCTTGCCAATTCGATCGGCGCGCGGCTGGTCGTGGACAATGTCTTCGCCACGCCGCTGCAGCAGAAGCCGTTGCAGCTCGGCGCGCATGTCGTGGTCTATTCGGCGACCAAGCACATCGATGGCCAGGGCCGCTGTCTCGGCGGCGTCATCCTGTCGGACAAGAAGTGGATCGACGAGAACCTGCACGATTATTTCCGCCATACCGGCCCCAGCCTGTCGCCGTTCAACGCCTGGACGCTGCTCAAGGGCCTGGAAACGCTGCCGCTGCGCGTGCGCCAGCAGACGGAAAGCGCCGGCAAGATCGCCGATTTCCTGGCCGAGCAGCCGGAGATCGCCCGCGTCATCTATCCCGGCCGCGCCGACCATCCGCAGGCCGATATCGTCAAGAAGCAGATGTCGGGCGGCTCCACCCTGATCTGCTTTGACGTCAAGAGCGGCAAGCAGGGTGCCTTCGCCTTGCAGAACGCGCTCGACATCGTCCTGATCTCGAACAATCTCGGCGACGCCAAAAGCCTGATCACCCATCCGGCGACGACGACGCACAAGAACCTCAGCGACGAAGCGCGCGCCGAGCTCGGCATCGGACCCGGCACGCTCAGGCTGTCGGTCGGGCTGGAAGATACCGACGACCTGCTGGACGACATCGCGCAGGCGTTGAAGGCCGCGAAATAGAGGGCGAACTCAACCGCCGACATCAAGCGCGCGACGGCGTCTCTTCGAGCTCGGCCGCCTTGGTGCCGATGGTCATGGCGTTGCCGCGCCAGTCGACGGCCCCGCCCAGCCAACCGCGCACCCAGATCGCGGGCAACATCAGGTCGCGTGCGATCATCGAGGCGACGATGCGCGGCGACAGATACCAGCCCTTTGCCGAGGCGAGCATGCATTCCGGCAGATAGGCGAGCGCCAGCACGCAAAGCGCTGTCATGGGCAGGCTGACGCCGGCGCTGGCCGCGGCGATCAGCGCCAGCACGAGCGGGGCCGCCACGCCGGTCAGGATCTCGGGGGCGAAGAACAGCGGGAAGGTGACGCGGCGCAGGCGCGCCCAGCGGGCCTGGCGCGACCAGATCTCGCCCGGCATGCGCCACCCGAGCGGCTGCTCGAACGGCGACGCGACGAGATTGACGCGCAGGCACAGCCTGTTGACCAGTTTGGTCGACGCGGCATCCTCCGCGATCTCGGCGGCGAGCGCACGGATGCCGCCATTGGCGTCGAGCATCTGCTTGTTCCACAACATGCTTTTGCCCTGGGCAAAGCCGAGGCCAAGCGCCTCGCCGGCATATTGCCAGCGCGCCTGCAGCGTGTTGAGGAAGGCGCATTCGACTTCTGCCCAGAAACCGTCAGGGCGTGAACCGATCGGCGTCGAGCAAACCAGGCCGGTGTCCCGCCGCCATGCCGCCATCAGGTGCTGGACGTAGTCTTTCGGCATCAGCACGTTGGAATCGGCGAGAATGACCCAGTCGTGGCGCGCAGCCTCCCAGCCCTTGACGCAATTGTTCAGTTTCGGGTTGGCGCTGATGCGGTCGTCGCCGGTGAGCAGGCGTGCCGGTACGGCTGGAAAGCGGGCGATGGCGGCGCGGATCGGCTTGACCGCGGGGTCGTCGGCATGGGCGACACAGAAGATCAGTTCGTAGCGCGGCCAGTCGAGCGAGAAAGCGCGCTCAAGCGTCTCATGGGTAAACGGCTCGACGCCGCGCGCCGGGATGACGATCGACACAGGCAGCGGCTTGCCCGCCGGCGGCGCGATGGCGGCGCGCCGTTTCAGGCGCGAGCAGGCGAGCAGGATGCTGGCGAGATTTGAGGCGATGAGAGCGATCGAAAGCGAGCCGGTTATGAGAGCGAGTTCCATCGATATCCGGTCACTCCAGAAAAACCGGCCCGCTTGGCCGCCGTTTTCGACAGTTCGACAGAGCGCCCGAGTCGCCCGGCATTGCTGGCGCACACCATCATTGTCATGTGTCACTCAAATGACATTGTTTGTCGGCACTGCCCCCTGGAGGTGGCAACTCGGACGCGCACGGTTGATCGAACCGCAAAGAGCGTCGAATGTTCCACACCGGATGTGTTTTTGGAGCCGCTCATGTACCGCGCCGTCACGCGCAACATCGAAGTGCAGGTCAGGCCGTTCTATCTCGAGGACCGCTCGGATCCTACGGAAAACCGCTATGTCTGGGGTTACCAGATAACAATCGACAACCAGTCCGACGAATTCGTGCAGCTGTTGTCGCGCTATTGGCACATAACCGACGGCGCGGGCCGCGTCGAGGAAGTGCGAGGCGCCGGCGTGGTCGGCGACCAGCCCGAACTCAATCCCGGCGACAGCTACCAATACACGTCGGGCTGTCCGCTCTCGACGCCGTCGGGGATCATGGTCGGCCACTACACCATGCGCAACGAGCGGGGCGAGACATTCGACATCGCCATCCCCGCGTTTTCGCTGGATCTGCCAGGGACGAGGCGAACGGTGAATTAGCGAAAGCGGCGGCGACAGCCTCTTTCTCCCCGTTACTATACGGGGAGAAGGAAGCACTTCACTGCGCCGCAAACTCGGCCGGGTCGAAGTCATATTGCGTCGAGCAGAACTCGCAGGCGACGTGGATGCCACCGTCCTCGGTGCTGTCCTTGATCTCCTGCGCGGAGAAGCCCTCGAGGATGCCGCGGATCTTGTCGCGGGAGCATGAGCACTGGTCGGCGACGGGAACGCCGCCGAAGACGCGCACGCCATGCTCGTGGAACAGACGGTAGAGCAGCCGCTCGGCGCCGATGGTCGGATCGATCAGTTCGGTCGGCTCGATGGTGCCGAGCAGCGCCAGCAATTCCTGCCAGGAATTGTCTGTGGGATCGTGGATCTCCTCGCGCGGATCGCCATCCCCGCCGGGCAGGTCAGGAACGCGCATGCGCTCGGAGGCCTGCGGCAGGAACTGCGCCAGGATGCCGCCCGCCCGCCACTGCTCGCGCGCCCCGCCGGGGCCGGGCGTCAAAAGCTTTGCGACGGAAAGCCGGAGATCGGTCGGGATCTGCTCCGACTGGCGGAAATAGGTGCGCGCGGCCTCTTCCAGGGTCTCGCCGTCGAGCTGGACGATGCCCTGGTAGCGCTGCGTGTGAGCACCTTGGTCGATGGTCAGCGCCAGCACACCGTTGCCGAGCAGCGTTTGCTGCGAAGTCTCGCCGGCCGCAATCAGCGCCTCCAGCCGGTCGGCATCGAAGCGCGCATAGGCACGCAGCGCCGAGGGCGTGGAAAAATCCGCGACCAGCATGTCGACAGGCCCGTCGGTGCGGGTCTGCAGGATGAACTTGCCCTCGAACTTGAGCGAGGTGCCTAGCAGCACCGTCAGCACACAGGCTTCCGCGAGCAGCCGGGCGACCGGCTCGGGATAATCATGGCGGCCAAGGATCGCATCGAGCATCGGCCCGAGCTGAACGGTGCGGCCGCGCACATCGAGCGGGCCGACCTCGAAGGGCACGACGTGATCATCGCCGGCGTAACCGAATTCGCCGAGTTTGGGGTGATGTTCAGCCACTTGATGGGTTTCCAGCATGACAAAGCTCCAGGGCGCGGCCATGCCGCCCTTTGGGGAGCAGGCGTCTAAACGCGCTTGATTTGCGTGATGCCGCGCAGATAGGCATCGCGCCTCCGGAGATCAAGTTCCCCGGCACGTCAAGCGCCAAGACACTTCAAGTCCACTTCAGGCCCCAAGACACCAGGCAAGCACGGCCTTCTGGGCGTGGAGCCGGTTCTCGGCCTCGTCGAAGACCACCGAATGCGGACCGTCGATGACCTCGTCCGTCACTTCCTCGCCGCGATGCGCCGGCAAACAATGCATGAACAGCGCGTCGGGCTTTGCCTTGGCCATCAGCTTGGCGTTGACCTGGTAGGGCGAAAACACGTTATGGCCGCGCGCGCGGTGCTCCTGGCCCATCGACACCCAGCAGTCGGTAACGACGCAGTCGGCCTGGTCGACGGCTTCCTCTGGCGAGCGGGTAAAGGAGAGCTTGCCGCCATGCGCTTTTGACCAGTCGACATGCTTCTGCGCCGGCTCGCTGCCTTCGGGCACCGCGACGTTGAGGTTGAAGCGGAACCGCGCCGACGCTTCCAGCAGCGAATGCAGCACGTTGTTGCCGTCGCCGGTCCAGGCGATGGTCTTGCCGGCGACCGGACCGCGATGCTCCTCGAAGGTCATGATGTCGGCCATCAGCTGGCAAGGATGGGTATCGTCGGTGAGCCCGTTGATCACCGGGATGGTCGCATTCTCGGTCAGCTCCAGCAGCCGCTCATGCGAGGTGGTGCGGATCATGATGGCATCGACATAGCGCGACAGAACCTTGGCTGTGTCGGCGATGGTCTCGGAGCGGCCGAGCTGCATCTCGGTGCCGGTCAGCATGATGGTCTCGCCGCCAAGCTGACGCATGCCGACATCGAAGGAGACGCGCGTGCGCGTCGACGGCTTGTCGAAGATCATCGCCAGCACCTTGCCTTCGAGCGGTTTCGAGCGCTCGCCGGCCTTGAGGCGCGCCTTGCGCTCCACTGCGTCGGTCAGCATGGAGCGTAGGTCGCCTTCGGAAACGGCGGAGAGGTCGGTGAAATGACGAAGTGACATCAGGAGCTTTCGAATTTACTTCGCGGCTTCAGCGGCGATGGCCTCGGACAGGGCCTTGGCGCCGGCGCGAATGCGCTCGAGCGCTTCATGGATCTCGCTGTCCGTGACGGTGAGCGGCGGCAGCAGGCGAATGACGTTGTCGCCGGCCGGAACCGCGAGCAGATGCTGGTCGCGCAGCGCCATGTTCACCTTGCCGTTGGGCATGGCGCATTTGAGGCCCAGCATCAGCCCCGTGCCCCTGATGTCCTCGATGACCTCGGGGAATTCGTCGGCCACCCCCGCCAGCCCTTGCTTCAACAACAGCGCCTTGCGCTGCACATCCGCCAGGAAGCCCTCCTCCAGCACCACGTCGAGCACGGCATTGCCGACCGCCATGGCCAGCGGGTTGCCGCCGAACGTAGTGCCGTGGACGCCCGCGGTCATGCCGACAGCCGCCTCGTCGGTGGCAAGGCAGGCGCCCATCGGGAAGCCGCCGCCAATGCCCTTGGCGATGGCCATGATGTCGGGAGCGACCCCCGACCATTCATGCGCGAACAGCTTGCCGGTGCGGCCGATGCCGCACTGGACCTCATCGTAGATCAACAGCAGGCCGTGCTGGTCGCAGAGCTGCCGCAACCGCTTCAGCGACTGTGTCGGCACCGGGCGGATACCGCCCTCGCCCTGCACCGGCTCGATCAGGATGGCCGCGGTTTCCGGCGTGATCGCTTTTTCGGCGGCGTCGACATCGTCGAAGCCGACCTGGTCGAAACCCTCGACCTTGGGGCCGAACCCTTCGAGATATTTGTACTGGCCGCCGGCCGCGATGGTCGCCAGCGTGCGGCCATGGAAGGCACCCTCGAAAGTGATGACGCGGAAGCGCTCGGGATGCCCCTTGACGAAATGGTAGCGCCGCGCCGTCTTGATCGCGCATTCAAGCGCCTCGGCGCCCGAATTGGTGAAGAACACCTTGTCGGCGAAGGTGGCATCGACCAGCCGCTCGCCGAGCCGGTTCTGCCCCGGGATCTCGTAGAGGTTGGAGACGTGCCAGAGCTTGGCAGCCTGCTCGGTGAGCGCCGCAACCAGATGCGGATGGCCGTGACCCAGCGAATTGACGGCTATGCCGCCGGCAAAATCGAGATATCGCTCGCCCTTGTCGGTAACCAGCCAGGTGCCTTCCCCATGGTCGAAGGCCAGGGGTGCGCGAGCAAAGGTCTCGAAAAGCGCCGAACCGCTCATTATATGCGTCTCCGGAACCGGAAAATCAAAAAAGCCGCCAAAGCGGCGGCCTTTGCGGCTTATCGGGTTTTTCAGCCATGAAGTCAACGAAAACGTCGCGTAGTGGCGCGCGGCAAGCCTCCCGACGGGACGCCGGCTCATAAGTGAGCTGGCAAGTTGGGGAAAACCGAAAAAACCGATTCGTGTTGCACTTCGGACTCTTGTCACCGAGTCAGCGCATAAGGTAGTTGTAGTCGGGAAATAACTAGATTTCGTGCGGCGGACCTAATCACCAGATATATGTGGTGTCTGCCCCAGCAGTGGTGCTGGGCCGGGAATGGATTCCGATTGCCGTACGCTTAGCAGGAGCGCGGTCATGAATTGGACTGACGAGCGGGTCGAACTTCTCAGGAAACTGTGGTCGGAGGGTCTGAGCGCAAGCCAGATTGCTGCCCAGCTTGGAGGGGTCAGCCGCAATGCGGTCATCGGCAAGGTGCACCGGCTGAAATTGTCGGGCCGCGGGCGCGCCACGGCGGCGCCGGCACGCCAAAAGAAGACGGCGCAAGGGTCGGGCGCGCAGAAATCGGTGTCGCGCGCCGCGAGTGCGACCCGCCACGTCACGACGTCGATCGGAGCAACGGCGCTGCAGGCGCAGTTCGATGCCGAGCCGGCGGCCCGCCACTATATCCGCCCGGTCGAGAATGTGGTGGTGCCGATCTCGCGGCACCTCCAGCTCACCGAACTCACCGAGCGCACCTGCAAATGGCCGAACGGCGATCCGCTGTCGGAGGACTTCAATTTCTGCGGCAACGAAGCCGCCGAAACCGGGCCGTACTGCAAATATCACGCCCGTGTGGCTTTCCAGCCGGCGGCGGAGCGGCGGCGGAATAGATAAGGGAGTAAGGCAGTAGGGCAGGATGTGCGCTCGCGAGCGTTCTCTTAACCTACTGCCCTACTGCCCTACTGCCCTACTGCCCTACTGCCCTACTGCCCTACTGCCCTACTGCCCTACTGCCCTACTCTCACAGCCATCCATTCTTGCGAAACCGCCAGTAGAGGAAGCTGCAGATCAGCGCGATCGCCAGCAGCACCATCGGGTAGCCGTATTCCATTTTCAGTTCCGGCATGTCGCTGAAATTCATGCCGTATATGCCCGCGAAGGCTGTCGGCACAGCCAGGATTGCCGCCCATGAGGCGAGCTTTTTCGAGATCGCCGTTTCCTGGCTCTGGCCCACCAGCAGGCTCGCCTCGAAGGCGAAGGCCAGCACTTCTCGCAAGCTGTCGATCTTTTCCTGGACGGTGCGGATATGGTCGGTCACGTCGCGAAACAGCGGGTGCATGGCTGAATGGATCTGCGGCAGGTCGGCGCTGGTCAGCCGGCGGCAGACCTCCACCAGCGGCAGTGCGGCATTGCGCAGCCGCAACAGATCGCGGCGCAGCATATAAAGGCGTTCGATATCGGGGCCGCTCATCGGCTTCAGCAGGACCCGGTCCTCGATTGCCTCGACCTCATCCTCGATCTGCTCGAGCACCGGCATGTAGTTGTCGACGATGAAATCAAGAATGGCATAGAGGACGAAATCCTCGCCCTTGGCCAGTGAATGCGGGCAGCTTTCCCAGTGCTGGCGCACGACAGCATAGGATGTCGAAGGGCCGTGCCTGACGCTGACGATGTAGCCGCTGCCCACGAACAGATGCGTCTCGCCGAAGGTGACGCGGCCCTCGATCAGCTGCGCGGTGCGGGCGACGATGAACAGCGCATCGCCATACTGCTCGATCTTCGGCCGCTGGTGCGGATGCTCGGCATCCTCGATCGCGAGCTCATGCAGATGAAATTGCGCCTGGACGCGCAGCAGAAGCTCGCGATCGGGTTCAAGCAGCCCGATCCACACGACGTGGCCCGCTTTCCTGGCCCATTCGCCGGCTTCCTCGATCGGGATGTCGGCGATGCGGCGCCCGGCTGTGTAGACGCTGGAGGCGATGACGGCCGATGTCGGCGGCGCGGGCTTGAAACCCCGGACATATTCCATCGCAGCCTCCCGAAGCACTGCCTTTCCTGGGGAACCAGCAGGCTTGCCTCAGGGATATTCTAGCGCAATACGACCAAGCGTTCGAGAGAAAGTGCGTTCACTTGACCGGCTGCGTTGCGGAAAGGCCGATCTTGTCCGTCTTGTCGCCCTTCGGCCGCTCGGCAGGCATCTGGTCGCCGGTGACGATATAGTAGATCGTCTCGGCAATGTTGGTGGCATGGTCACCGATGCGCTCGATGTTCTTGGCGCAGAACAGCAGATGCGTGCAAGGCGTGATGTTGCGCGGATCTTCCATCATGTAGGTCAGCAATTCGCGAAACAGCGACGTGTACATGGCGTCGATCTGGTCGTCGCGGTCACGTACGAAGCCGATCCTTTCAACCGAGCGCGAGGCGTAGACGTCGAGCACTTCCTTGAGTTGGGTCAACGCCAGGTCGGCCAGGGCTTCGAGGCCGCGGAACAGGCTGGTCGGCTGGCGCCCGTCGGCAACCGCCACCACACGCTTGGCGACATTCTTGCCGAGATCGCCGACCCGCTCGAGATCGGCCGAGATGCGGATTGCGCCGACGATCTCGCGCAAGTCCGTCGCCATCGGCTGGCGCCTGGCGATGATGATGATTGCCCTGTCGTCGATTTCGCGCTGGCCTTCGTCGAGGACGGCGTCGTCGCGGATCACCTTCTGGGCAAGGCCGGGATCGGCGTTGACCAGGGCGGAGATCGCCTGTTCGACCATGCGTTCGGCATGTCCGCCCATGGCGGCGATGCGCTTCGACAGATCTTTCAGCTCCTCGTCATAGGCGCTGACTATGTGCACGGACTGCATGACCGGATGCCTTCCCACGGATGATCTGATTTTGAGTCGTTTCCTCGAATCCCCGCTGATACGCTAACCGGATGACAGAAAAAAGAAATGGCACCTTGGAAACTAGGGCGGCTCAGGCCGCCGGCAAATGGACCGAGAAGGCGGCGCCCTTGCCGACTTCGGACTTGATCGAGAGCCTGGCGTTGTGGCGCGTCAGGATATGCTTGACGATCGACAGGCCAAGGCCCGTACCCTTCTGGGTTCGACTGCTCTCGACGTCGACGCGATAGAAGCGTTCCGTGATGCGCGGAATGTGCTCCTCGGGAATGCCAGGGCCAAAGTCCCTGATCGTCACGTCGATGCCCGCTTCGCCCTCGGCGTCGCCGCGCGCGATCGACACCACCACGCGGCCGCCCGACTGGCCATATTTGCAGGCGTTTTCCAGAAGGTTCTCGAAGACCTGGAACAGTTCGTCGCGGTCGCCCGGCACGTCGAGAGGGCCGTCGGCGAAATCCCGCTCGATGACGACGCCGTTTTCCCGCGCCAGCGGGGCCAGCGAATCGATGACGCTGTCGACGGTCTGGCGTAGATCGACCTCGGTCCCCGGCCGCAGATAGGGCTTCATCTCCAGCCGCGACAGCGACAAAAGGTCATCGATCAGGCGTGCCATGCGGCCTGTCTGGTTCTGCATGATCTGCAGGAACTGTTCGCGCGCCGCCGGATCGTTGCGGGCCGGTCCGCGCAACGTTTCGATGAAACCGGATATCGAGGCGAGCGGCGTGCGCAATTCGTGGCTGGCATTGGCGATGAAATCTGCGCGCATGCGGTCGATGCGGCGCGCTTCGCTCTGGTCCTTGAACACCATCACGTAGAGATCAGTGCCGTGGCCGACCGAGGAGGCACTGACCCGGTAAGTCCGCTCGACCGGCAGCCTCTCGGTGTAGTCGATGACATCCGATGCGACCTCGCCCGACAGCACGCCGTCCAGAAGAGCCTGCATTTCGGGCGCCCGGAATTTCAGCGACAGCGATACGCCCGGGGCGATGCCGCCAAAGGCGGCGAAGGCGGCCGCATTGGCATGGACGATCGCCGCGGCATGGTCGAAGATAATCAAGGGGTCGGCGACGGCCGCCGCCAGATATTCGCCGGACAGGCGTTGCAGGCCGATGGCCTCGATCGCCGCGCCGCTTTCGCCGGGCTGGCGCGTGGCTCCAGCCGGCATCATCGCCGCCACCAGCAGCAAAGCCAGGGCCGGCAGCAGCACATAGGCGGAAATGCCCGCAAAGGCATAAACCGCCATGACCGCGACAAGACCGGCGACCAGCAACCACCGGCTGTTCCACAGCCGCGCGGCAAGCGCTTGCGCCATACCCTTCTCGTCTGCGCCCTGGTCAGCCATTCGCGCCTGCGCCCCGCTCCCGGTCCGGCAATTTCGCTGGACCGGCCTGGCGCATGACGCCGAAAAATCAGAATCGATTTTCGGAAAGGATCATGCGCAAAATCCAAAAGTGCAGCGCCCTTTGCGTCTGAAGCGGCGCGCGGCACTGCAATGGCTCAATAGCACGAGTCCGTAAGCTGGAAAGGTTCGTCTCGATGAAAAAAGCCAAGGAAAACACCGCCGCGCCGACCCCGGGGCCGCTGAAGCTCAGGATCGACGGCAAGGAGCGGGAGTTCGACATCGAGAATCCGGCACTGCCGGACTGGGTCGAGGAGCGCAAGCTGACCGCGGGGGGCTATCCCTACGACAAGAAGATGAAAAGCGACGAGTACGACGAGACGCTCGAGGCATTGCAGATCGAGCTGGTCAAGGCGCAGGCGTGGCTGCTGTCGACAGGCAAGCGGATGGTGGCGCTGTTCGAGGGCCGCGACGCGGCCGGGAAGGGCGGCACGATTTTCGTCCTGCGCCAATACCTCAACCCGCGCACGGCACGCAACGTGGCGCTGACCAAGCCGACGCCGACCGAGTTGGGGCAATGGTACTACCAGCGTTATGCGGACCATTTCCCGACCGCGGGCGAATTCGTCACGTTCGACCGTTCCTGGTACAACCGCGCCGGCGTCGAACCGGTGATGGGCTTCTGCACGCCCGAACAGCACGAAAAGTTTCTCGACGAGACGCCGCACTTCGAAAGGATGATCGTCAATGACGGCATCCACTTCTTCAAATTCTGGCTGAACATCGGCCGGGAAACGCAGCTCGAGCGATTTCACGATCGCCGCCACAGCCCGCTGAAGAGCTGGAAGTTTTCGCCGATCGACATTGCCGGCATCACCAAGTGGGACGATTACACCCGGTCGCGCGATACCATGTTCGAGCGCACCCACAAGGAATTCGCTCCGTGGATCATCGTGCGGGCCAACGACAAGCGCCGCGCGCGGCTGGCGGTGATGCGGCGCATCCTCCTGTCGCTGCCTTATGACCGCCGCGACCTCGACATCATCGGCAAGGAAGACAAGAAAATCATCGGCGAAGGCCCGTCATTCCTGGCAAAACAGGACTGACGGTGCCTGCGCCACGCGGCAGTGCACCGCGTGGCGCAACGCCTTCGGCGCGACGCTCAGGCCGCCAACCGGGCAATCCGCTGCAGCCGCCGCAGCGTGGTGTCGTCCTGCAGCGCCTGCTGGAACAGCGAAATCTCCTGATCGATGCGTTCGCAAAGTTCCGCGGGGTTCCCCTTGAGCAGGCCGCGCGTCTGCAGCAACGCGGCGACCGGTTTCCTGGCGAGCTGCCTTGCCCGGCCGAGGGTTGCCTCCTCGACGCTGCCTTCGGAGACGATCTCGGCGACCAGGCCGAGCGCCCTGGCGTCGTCGGCGCGCAGCGTGTCGCCGAGGCAGAAAAAGCGGAAGGCGCCGGCATAGCCGAGCTTCTGCGGCGCCAGGATGCTGGTCGCGGCATCCGGCACAAGGCCGAAATCGACGAACGGCACCCGGAACGTGCTTTCGGCGGACGCGATCACCATGTCGCAATGGAACAGGATGGTGCAGCCGACGCCGACCGCATCGCCGTCGACACAGGCCAGTATGGGTTTGGGGAATGTCGCCAGCGTGCGGAACATGTCGGTGACGGCGGCGATCAGCTTCTGGTGCTTGGTAGCGTCGAGGAATTCGGAAAAATCGCCGCCGAGGCAGAAGCAGCCCGCCAGGCCGCGTAGCACGACGACACGCACATCGTCATTGTCGGCGGCTTCATGAAATGTCCTGGCCAGGCTTTCATAGGCCCTTCTGTCAAGCACCGGCCGGCCGTCGGTCGACGATACCGTGACGATCAGCGTGTGGTTGCGCAGTTCGGGTTGCGGGTGCGGGCTCATGGCCGTTTCCGATCTCATGACGCCCGCCTTTGCCCGAACATATCGGGATATCCCCTGGCCAGAACGGGAGCGTGGTGATTGCGGCGCGAACGCACCACATCCAGCGTGTGCTCGTTGAAGGTGAGCAGCGTCGCGACGACCTGCTGGTTGCCATAGGTACGCTGATACCCCAGCGGCGTGGCCAGGAAATGCAGCTGCAGCGCGCGCAGCACCCACATCGGCTCGAACTCGATGATCACCTTGTCGACGCCGCGCTTCAGCCCCCACTCGACGAAGCCGGCAATGAGCTCGGTTCCGACGGTCGAGACGCCTCGGCGACCGTCGCGAAAGCCGGGGGCGACCGCATAGCGGGTCAATTCCCAGATGTTCGGACCCGAAGGCGGCGTTCCCACGGAAAGATCGGCCAGCACCTCGGTCAAGAGATGCGGCCGCGTGGTCGGCAACATCCTCTGATAGCCCGCGACCTCGTTGCCTCTGATGACGATCTGATGCACCGCTTCGTCATGATCGAACTGGTCGATCTCGAAGCCATCGGGGCGCCGCAGGTCCTCCCACCCCATTTCCTCGACAAAAATCCTGTAGCGCAGCCGATGCACGGCCTCCCATAGATCGGGATGTTCCATCAGTTCTTTTGTTGTAAGGGAAAAAATCATTTTGCCGTCTCCTGTTCAAGAGGAAGATACGGCCGTGCCCTCGCAAGAAAATTACGCGATCACGTAGGCAGGAATTTCTAGGCCGACCCGGCCGACCTAACTAATATAGCCGCGCCTTATCGCTTCAGCGACTGCCTGTACGCGGTTGACGGCGCCGAGTTTGCTTTTGGCGTTAAGGAGGTGTTTCTCCGACGTGTGTTCGGAAATGCCGAGGATTTGCGAAATCTCCCATTCGGACTTGCCGACGGCCGCCCATTGCAGGCATTCGCGTTCGCGCGGCGTCAGCTCGACGTTATCGATGGTCTTGCTGGCCTTCGTGTGGAGTTGCATGGCCCGGCCCACCGCATAGGTCGACACCAGCGACACCAGGCCGAACTCGGCGGCGGACAGTTCCACGGCCTCGCCGCCCAGTGACACCATGACGATCTGGCCGTCGAGCGTGATGAGCGGGAAGGCCAGCCCGTCGCGCAGCTTGAACACGACGGCGTCGCCCATCACCTCGCCGCTGCTTCTGTCGATGCTAACGCCCTGGGCCGCTTCCCTCCACTGGAACGGCGCCTGCAACTGTTTCATGTGGCTGACGATCGGGTCGTGATCGACATAGTTGCGCGCCACGTAGCGCTCCAGCCATTCGACAGGCCAGTCGCAAAGCAGCACATGCTGCTTTTGCTGGCCGGTCGGCGTGCCCGGTTGCGGCACGGTGCCCGCCATCAGAGCGGTCAGGCCAAAATCCGACGTTATGCCCAACAGCCTCTCGCAAACCGCAGCCGCCGTTCCGGCATGCTGCAGGTGATCTATATATTCCAGCGTGCGATCGAACTGACCCATCGCAACATCAACCCCATGTTGCCTCGTTGAAATCGATGATCCGTGCCTTGTTGGCACTTCGCCACCGACCAGGGATTGCAAAGCGTTGCCTTGTGGTTGTGGTTCTCGACCCTGGTCCCCCACCAAGGCAGCCACCGCTGTTTGCAAACCTGCTAAAGCATATCCTGAAATCGACGCGTTGAAATCAAAAAGCATTGTGCCTGTACTATTTTCGTACCAGAACCGATGCGAACACAGGTGCGGTGGAAGTTTTATCATGGCGTTCCAGCGGAGGTCCCTCGTTCTTGCGTCGATGCTGATCGCGTCGCTGGCGTTGGGTGAGGGCGCGCACGCGGCCGAGCCGCAGGTGCCGGTGCTGTGGGATGCCAAGGAGCGGCTGCCGAAACCGGACCTCTCCGCACTGCCGCGGCTGCGGTTCCTGACCACAACCGATTTCCCGCCCTTCAACTTCCTGGACGGCACGGGAAAGCTGTCCGGTTTCCACATCGACCTGGCGCGCGCCATCTGCGCCGAGCTCGGCATCGTCGACAAATGTCAGATCCAGGCATTGCCCTGGGCCGAGCTCGAAGGAGCGCTTGAGAAAGGCGAAGGCGAAGCGATCATCGCCGGCATCGCCGCGACGCCGCAGTCACGCCAGACATACGCCTTCTCGCGCTCCTACCTGCAATTTCCGGCGCGCTTCATCATGCCGAAGGGCGAGGCGCTGACCGAGCCGCTGTTCGCCAAGCTGCGCGGCAAGCGTGTCGGCGTGATATCAGGCTCGGCGCATGAGCGCATGCTGCGCGATTATTTCAATACCGTTCAGGTCGTCACCTTCGACAGGCCGGAAGACCTCTACGCCAACCTCAAGGCCGGCAAGATCGACGCCGCCTTCGGCGACGGCATGCGTTTCGCCTTCTGGCTGGGCGGTTCGGATGCGGCCGGCTGCTGCCGCTTTGCCGGCGGACCTTATCTGGCGCCGGAATATCTGGGTTCGGGCATGGCCATCGCCGCCCGATCCGATGACCCGGCGCTGGCCGCCGCTCTCGACTACGCGCTGCAAGAGATTTCGCTGAAAGGCACGTTCGCCGAGTTCTACCTGCGCTATTTCCCGGTCAGTTTCTTCTGATCCGGTCCCGGTCAGCTTTTTCTGATCCGGTCCCGGTCAGTTTCTTCCGATCGGCTGAGTTCTGCGCTCAGGTCAGCGTGCGCAAGCGCGCCTTGGCCGCGCGGGCGATCGCCGCGACGGTCAGCGTGTCGAGATCGAGCTTGAGGCGAATAAGCTGGAGCACCCGCACCTCCTCCATCCGCATTTCGAGATCGACGGCCGCGACCTCGAAGGCGGCCGCATAGGCGGTGTCTCGCAGGCGCTCCGGCAGGGCCTCGGCCACGCCTGCTAGGACACCGTCCAGCCCGCCCTTTTTATGCAGCTTCTTCTGGCAGGCTTGGGCGACGCCAATCAGGCGGTCGTGGTCGAAATCCTCGAACACCGGCCATGAGCGGACGACCTCGCCGATCCGCGCCAGCTCGACATCCGTCATGTCGCGGTCGGAGGCGGAGGTGATGACCATCAGGTAGATCAGCGCTTCATGCGGGGTCGGCATTCAACAACTCCTCGATAAGGGCTGCGAAGGTAGGAACGCGTTCCCTGCGCTGCAAGGAAAAAGCGCCGCGCTCGTTGACGCTCCGGTCAGGCGCGCATAGAGACCGGTTGAAAATCCTCACTTGCGGCTTTGCCGGCGTCTAATTTTGGAAAACAGTGACATGGCGGGATCAAACATCATCGATCTCAATCCCGAAGTGCTGGCGGCGGCCGCCGAAAGCAAGGCGTGGCCGTTCGAGGAAGCCCGCAAGATCATCGAGCGCTACAAGGGCCGCGAACTCCCGCAAACCGTGCTCTTCGAAACCGGATATGGCCCGTCCGGCCTGCCGCATATCGGCACGTTCGGCGAGGTGGCGCGCACCTCGATGGTGCGGCACGCCTTCCGCGTCATCACGCAGGACAAGGTCGCTACCAAGCTGCTGTGCTTTTCCGACGACATGGACGGCATGCGCAAGATACCCGACAGCGTGCCGGATCGCGCGGCGCTGGAGCCGCATCTGCACAAGCCGCTGTCTTCGGTACCCAACCCTTTCGGCGGCGATTATGCGAGTTTCGCCGACCACAACAATGCGATGCTCTGCCGCTTCCTCGATACGTTCGGCTTCGACTACGAGTTCGCCAGCGCGACGCGGTACTAC
Organism: Mesorhizobium sp. BR1-1-2; assembly: GCF_020165435.1. NCBI lineage: Bacteria > Pseudomonadati > Pseudomonadota > Alphaproteobacteria > Hyphomicrobiales > Phyllobacteriaceae > Mesorhizobium > Mesorhizobium sp. BR1-1-2. The sequence goes on along the minus strand of NZ_JAIUID010000009.1, from coordinate 106,738 downwards.
AAGACCGGCCGCTTCGACGCGATGCTGTTGCGCGCGGCCGAACGCTACGAACAGATCATGGCGGTGATGCTGCCGACGCTGGGCGAGGAGCGGCAGGCGACCTACAGCCCGTTCCTGCCGATCTCGCCGAAGAGCGGCCGCGTGCTCTACGTACCCATGAAGCATGTCGATGCCAGGGCGGGCACCATCACCTTCGACGATGATGGCACCGAGACCACGCTTCCGGTTACCGGCGGCAAGGTGAAGCTGCAGTGGAAGCCCGATTTCGGCATGCGCTGGGCGGCCCTCGGGGTCGATTTCGAGATGTTCGGCAAGGACCATCAGACCAATGCAGTGGTCTACGACCGCATCTGCAACATCCTGGGCGGGCACGCGCCGGAGCATTTCGTCTACGAGCTGTTCCTGGATGAGAACGGCCAGAAGATCTCCAAATCCAAGGGCAATGGGCTGACCATCGACGAGTGGCTGACTTATGCGCCGACGGAGAGCCTGAGCCTCTATATGTACCAGCGGCCGCGGCAGGCCAAGAAGCTCTATTTCGACGTCATCCCGCGGGCCGTGGACGAATATTACACATTCCTTGCAGCCTATCGGAGGCAGGACTGGAAGGAACGGCTGGGCAACCCCGTCTGGCACATGCACGACGGCAATCCGCCCGCCATCGACATGCCCGTGCCGTTCTCGTTGCTGCTCAACCTGGTCAGCGCCTCCAATGCGCAGAACAAGGACGTGCTGTGGGGCTTCATCTCGCGCCACGTGCGTGGCGTGACGCCGGCGACCCATCCCGAGCTCGACAGGCTGACGGGTTATGCGATCCGCTATTTCGACGATTTCGTGAAGCCGACGAAGACCTTCCGCGCGCCCGACGACGTCGAGCGGCAGGCGCTGGAAGCGTTGGAACAGGCGCTTGGCGCCCTGCCGGCGGGCTCGGACGGCGAGGCGATCCAGAACGCCGCGCTCAACGTCGCACGCAAGGTGGAACGCTATCAGGATCATTCCAAGAAGAGCCCCGAAGGTGGCCCCGGCGTGTCGGGCGCCTTCTTCCAGATGATCTACCAGGTGCTGATCGGCCAGGAGCGCGGACCGCGCTTCGGCTCGTTCGCGGCACTCTACGGCATCGCCGAGACGCGCGGGCTCATTCAGAAGGCGTTGGCTGGTCAGCTGGCTTGAGGATGCCGCCGACCTCTTCCAGGATCGAGCCCGGCGCTTGCGGCGCCGGGGCGGGCGCGGCCGGCATCGAAGGCACGCCTGAAAGGCTTGGCGCCGATCCAAAAATGCCTTTCCTTTCGCTGCGCGCCTTTTCCCCGGCTTCGACATAAGGGCCGCCTTTGGCGGCGCGCGCCCAGCCGTTCTCGACCAGCCATTGGCCGACATCCTGCTTGCCGATCCGGCAGTCGGCCGCGATCAGGTCGCGGCCGCCTTCCGGCGGCACGGCGCAGACCACCGCCCGGCCGCGCAGGAAGGCGCGGAACGCCGTGCGCGCACGGACACCGCAGGGCCAGGATTTACCGTCCGAGGTGCAGGTCTCGTCCTGCCCGATGATCTCGATGCCCGAAATCGCGACCGAATAGCCCTTCGCCTCGATAAGTCCGGCGGCGGGCGCGACCGGCTGGAACAGCTTCGTCCCTTTCCAGTCGTCCGGCATTTTCGGCTTGGGCGGCATGGCCAGCGCCAGCTTGCTCAGCGGCGCGCGCGGCTCCACCCGCTCCAGCTCCTTGCTGGGAAGTTCCGGCGGCGCGACGACCTGGGGATCGATCGCACGCGAGTGCGGGCTAGCGGCAGACGGCGGCGGAGCGGCAATGGCCGACGTGGCCGGCTCCTCCGGCACGCCGTCGGTGCCTGGCTCGGAGACCATATCGGCGCTCGGATCGATCTGTTCCACCGCGACGGCAGTTTCGCCGCCCTTCAGCGCGCGGCCGCCGGCGACCACCAGGGCGGCCATCACCGGGATCATCAGAACCGCAAGGACAAGATGAGGAAGCCGCACCCGCCCGCACCCTATTGGCTTGCCCAGACGATCCGCGCCACCCATTCAACCTCGCGCATCGGAATGTCGCGGTCCGGATGATCGGGATTGAGCGAAACCAGTGCGATCGACCTAGCGGTCTGGCGATCGAGCACCTTGGCCATCACTTCGCCGCCGGTCGTCTTGACGACGACGCGATCGCCCTTGCGGATGAGGGCTGCCGGCTCGACGATGAGCACGTCGCCATTGCGGTAGAGCGGCAGCATGGAATCGCCTTGCACCTGAAGCGCATAGGAACTCTCGGTCGATTGCGCCGGCAGTTCCACCAGATCCCAGCCTTGACCGGCCGGGAAGCCGGCATCGTCGAAAAAACCGCCGGCGCCGGCCTGGGCAAAGCCGAGCAACGGAACGGCCCGCCCGCGGGCGGGCATCGCGCCGTGGCCGGCCCGACCTTCTATCAGCCCGGTGAATTCGTCGAGCGAAGCGCCCGTCGCCTCGATGATCTTGGCCAGCGATTCGGTCGAGGGCCAGCGCGGCCTGCCGTCCGACGACAGTCGCTTCGACTTGTTGAAGGCGGTCGAATCAAGGCCGGCCCGCTTCGCCAGGCCGGAAGCCGAGAGCGAATACCGCTCGGCCAGAGCGTCGATGGCGGCCCAAACACGGTCATGCGAGAGCAATTCCGCTCTCCTTGCAAAAAGGAAAAAATGCCTTTCCTTTCTAGTCTTCGAATGAAGGTTTGTCCACCGGCTGTGCCATCGCACCACATCTTTGCTGGCCGCGCCAATTCCGGTTTCCAGGTCAACCCGTCCGCTTGGCCTGATCGCGCAGGTTTTGATGCGAGGCCATGAACGCCCGCTCGGCTTCGCTGGGCGGACGCGGCCGGGCGGAGCGGCCAAGCGCGGCGACGACCTCGTCAATATCGAGAAAGCGCCGGGCGTTGCGGTCGTAGACGCCGGCCGTCGCCATGATCAATGCGGCGGTCTCGCCGTTGTCGAGGACGAAACGGTGCTTGCCGATGACCTGGCTGTCTTCCCAGGTCTCGATCGAAGACACCACTTCGAAACGCCGCCACAGTTTGATCTCACGCACATAGGCCGATTGCAGCCCGCCGATCATCGGCGCCCAGCCATTCGTTCTCGCCAGCCTGATGAGGCCGGCGCGGATGAAGATATCGATGCGGCCAAGGTCCGCCAGCATCATATAGCGGGCATTGTTGAGATGGCGGTTGAAATCGATGTCCGTCGGCAGGCAGCGAAAGGCCAACCGGCTTTCGTCACCCATCTGGTAGGAGCCACGGCTGCCCGCCGTTGCCATCATACGCGCAAGGCGTCCCCAGACATACATTAGGGCGCGGCGCGTCTTTTCGGACGCGCAAGGGATGCCGCGGCACCTTTGATTCCGGCCACGCTCAGGCCGCCTGCTTCACGTCGCCCTTCGCGTAGGGGTCGAAGCGCTGGTAGAAAGTCTCGCCCTTCTCGGCCATGTCGAGCAGCAGCCTGGGCGCCTTGAACTCGGCGCCGTATTTCTTCTGCAAGCCCTTCGCGATCTTGACGAACTTCCCGGCGCCGATGCCATCGATGTAGGACAGTGCGCCGCCCGTATAGGGCGCGAAGCCGAAGGCCAGAATCGAGCCGACATCGGCCTCGCGCGGATCGGTGACGATGCCCTCCTCCATCACCCGAGCCGCTTCCAACGCGATGGTGACCAGCAGGCGCTGCTGCAATTCCGCATAGTCGACCTTCTCCGGCTTGAGCTGCGGATAGAGCTCCTTGAGGCCCGGCCACAGCTTCTTCTTGGCCGGCTTGGCCGGATAGTCGTAGAAGCCCTTGCCGTTCTTGCGGCCGAAGCGGCCGTGGTCGTCGACCATGGTGTTGATCAGCGCCATCTGCTTCGGGTCGACCGCCTTGTCGCCGAGATCCCTGATGGTCTGCTTCATGATCTTCTGGGCGAGGTCGATGGCCGTCTCGTCGGTCAACGCCAGCGGGCCGACCGGCATGCCGGCGGCCTTGGCGGCGTTCTCGATCATCGCCGCCGGAACGCCCTCGATCAACATCTTATAGGCTTCCGACATGTAGCGCAGGACGCAGCGGTTGACGTAGAAACCGCGCGTATCGTTGACGACGATCGGCGTTTTCTTGATGGCGCGCACGAAGTCGATCGCGGTGGCCAGCGCCTTGTCACCGGTCTTCTTGCCAAGGATGACTTCGACCAGCATCATCCTGTCGACCGGCGAGAAGAAATGGATGCCGATGAAATTCTTCGGCCGCGCCGAATTCTTGGCCAGGGCGGTTATCGGAATGGTCGAGGTGTTCGACGCGAAGATCGCCGACGACTTCAGCGCCGCTTCCGCCTGTTCGGTAGCGCTTTTCTTCACCGCGGAATCCTCGAACACGGCCTCGACCACGAGATCGCAGCCGGCAAGCTCGGCATAGTCCGATGTCGGCGTGATCAGCGACAGGAGCCTGTCCTTGTCCTCGGGCTTGGCACGACCCTTCTTCACCTGATCCGAAATCAGGCCATCCGAATGGGCCTTGCCCTTCTCGGCGGACTCCATGTCGCGGTCGAGCAGCACCACCGGAATGCCGGCTTTGGCCGTGACATAGGCGATACCGGCGCCCATGAAGCCCGCGCCGAGAATACCGATCTTCTTGAACCTGGTTTCCGGCACGCCGGCCGGGCGGCGCGCGCCCTTGTTGAGTTCCTGCAACGACACGAACAGCGAGCGGATCATCGCCGCCGCTTCCTTGGTCTGCATGATCTCCGTGAAATAGCGCTGTTCGATCCTGAGCGCGGTGTCGAACGGCACCAGCAGGCCCTCATAGACGCATTTCAGGATCGCCGCGGCGGCGGGATAATTGCCATAGGTCTCGCGGCGCAGGATGGCGATGGCCGGAGGCCACAGATTGGCGCCCGCCGCCGAATAGACCGGGCCGCCGGGCAGCTTGAATCCCTTCTCATCCCACGGTGCCACCGGCTTGAGGCCGTTCCTGATCATGGCCTTCGCGGTCTCGACCAGCTTGGCAGGCTCGGCGACCTCGTGGATCAGCCCCATCGACTTAGCCTTTTGCGGCGACAGGTTCTGGCCCGATGTCAGCATTTGCAGCGCCTGCTGCTGGTCGGTGAGACGCGGCACCCGCTGGGTGCCGCCGGCGCCCGGGAAAATACCGATCTTCACCTCGGGAAGCGCCATCTTCACCTTGTCGGAATCGGCGGCGACGCGGCCATGGCAGGCCAGCGACATTTCGAAGGCACCGCCCATGCAGGTGCCGTTGATTGCAGAAACCCACGGCTTGCCCGATGTTTCCAGCTTCCGGAACAGGGCGGTCATGGTGCCGGCATTTTCGAACAGCGCCCTGGTGGCCTTTTCGAGATCCTTGCCCTTTTCAGCCGCGAAGGTCGTCAGCATCTTCTGGAGCATGGTGATGTCGGCGCCGCCTGAGAACGTGTCCTTGCCGGAGGTGATGACCGCGCCCTTGATGGCGGCGTCGCCCGCCACCTTGTCGACGATGGCGTTCAGCTCGCGCATCACCCCCTCGGTGAAGACGTTCATCGAGCGGTCCGGCATGTTCCATGTGACCAGTGCAATACCGTCGGCGTCGATGTCGAGGGTGAAATTGGTGTAGCTCATCGTTTCTCTCCCCGTCAGACGCGTTCGATGATGGTTGCGGTGCCCATGCCGGCGCCGATGCACAGCGTCACCAGCGCGGTGTTCAAATCGCGGCGCTCGAGCTCGTCCAGCACGGTGCCGAAGATCATCGCGCCGGTGGCGCCGAGCGGGTGGCCCATGGCGATTGCGCCGCCATTGACGTTGATCCTGTCGTGCGGGATCTCGAAGGCCTGCATGTAGCGCAGCACCACCGAGGCGAAGGCCTCGTTGAGCTCGAACAGATCGATGTCCGACAGCTTCATCTTGGCGCGCTTCAACAGCTTCTCGGTGACGTCGACCGGGCCGGTCAACATCAGCACCGGCTCGGAGCCGATGTTGGCGAAGGCGCGGATGCGGGCGCGCGGTTTCAGGCCCATGGCCTTGCCGGCCTTCTTCGAACCGAGCAGCACGGCCGCCGCGCCATCGACGATGCCCGACGAATTGCCGGCATGGTGGACGTGATTGACCTCCTCCACTTCCGGATGCTTCTGCACCGCGACGGCGTCGAAGCCACCCATTTCGCCGGGGATGACGAAGGAGGGATTGAGCGAGGCCAGCGACTGCATGTCGGTCGATGGGCGCATATGCTCGTCATGGTCGAGGATGGTGAGACCATTCTGGTCCTTGATCGGGATCACCGAATTCTTGAAGCGGCCATCGGCCCAGGATTTTGCCGCGCGCTTCTGGCTCTCGACGGCATAGGCGTCGACATCGTCCCGGCTGAAGCCGTATTTGGTGGCTATCAGGTCGGCCGAAATGCCTTGCGGCACGAACCAGCCGGGCAGGCCGACTGAAGGGTCCATGAACCAGGCGCCACCCGAGGCGCCCATGCCGACGCGCGACATCGATTCGACACCGCCGGCAATGACGATCTCATCGGCGCCCTGGGCTATCTTGGCGGCGCCGAAATTGATGGCGTCGAGGCCCGAGGCGCAGAAGCGCGAGATCTGCATGCCGGGTGCCGAGGTCGCGTAGCCGGCCTCGAAGGCCGCGGCGCGCGGAATGACCGACCCCGCCTCGCCGACCGGGTCGACACAACCGAAGATGATGTCGTCGACATTTGCCGTGTCGAGCCCGTTGCGGTCGCGCAACGCCTCCAGCGTCCTGGCGGCGAGCCGCACCGCCGGCACTTCATGCAGCGAGCCATCCTTCTTGCCCCTGCCGCGCGGCGTACGAACGGCGTCATAGACGTAAGCTTCGGCCATTTTCCTGCTCCTTGGGTTTGCCGATCGATGCTCAGAGCGAGCGGCCGATCAGCAATTTCATGATCTCGTTGGTGCCGCCATAGATGCGCTGGACGCGGGCGTCGCGGAACATGCGGGCGATTGGATATTCATTCATGTAGCCATAGCCGCCATGCAATTGAAGGCATTCGTCGACGACTTTGCCCTGCAGGTCGGAAAGCCAGTACTTGGCCATCGACGCCGTCACCGGATCGAGGCCGCCATCGATGTGGCGCGCCACGCAATCATTGTAGAAGACGCGGCCAATCGTGGCCTCGGTCTTCAGTTCGGCCAGCTTGAACTGGGTGTTCTGGAAATCGATGACCGCCTTGCCGAACGCCTTGCGCTCCTTGACGTATTCGATGGTCAGGGCCAGCGCGCGCTCGACCATGGCAATCGCGCCGGTGCCGATCTGCAAACGCTCCTGCGGCAATTGCTGCATGAGCTGGATGAAGCCCTGTCCCTCCTCGTGGCCGAGCAGGTTGGAGGTCGGCACGCGCGCATCGTTGAAGAACAGTTCGGATGTGTCATTGGCCTTCAGGCCGATCTTGTCGAGGTTGCGGCCGCGCTCGAAGCCGTCGACCTCGTCCGTCTCGACGACGATCAGCGAAGTCCCCTTGGCGCCCTTGTCCGGATCGGTCTTGGTGACGACGATGATGAAATTGGCGAGCTGACCATTGGTGATGAAGGTCTTGGAACCATTGATCTTGTATCGGTTGCCGTCCCTCTCGGCCCGCGTCTTGACGCCTTGCAGGTCGGAGCCGGCACCGGGCTCCGTCATGGCGATGGCGCCGATCAGTTCGCCGGTGGCGAGCTTCGGCAACCATTTCTTCTTTTGCTCCTCCGAGCCGTAGTGGAGGATGTAGGGGGCGACGATCGAATTGTGCAGACCGATGCCGAAGCCGTCGACGCCGACATGGCCGATGGCCTCGATGATGGCGCTCTCATGGGCGAAGGTGCCGCCCGATCCGCCATATTCCTCCGGCATGGAGGCGCAGAGCAGGCCGGCGGCACCGGCCTTCAGCCAACTCTCGCGGTCGACCATTTCGTTCTTCTCGAACTCGTCGTAACGCGGCGCGATCTCTTCGGACATGAAGCGGTGCGCCATGTCGTAGAGCATGCCGACCTCGTCCGCCGCCCAGGCGGGCTTCGGCAGGCCAAGGATTTCGGCTGGGTTGGTCATGCGATGATCTTCCTCCCAAGGTCTGCCATCGAAATTGAGATCCGCGCACTGTCGCGGCGCCCCCTCCCGGCCCTTTGGACCGCCCTCCCCTCAAGGGAGAGGATATTTCTAGAACGCTTCCGCCGGCAGTGCCATCAGCGTGTCGGCGCCACTGGAGATGCGGGCGAGACGCGTCGCGGTTTCCGGCATGATCCGCTCCATGAAGAAGCGCGCCGTCACCAGCTTGTTGTCGTAGAAGGACGACGCGCCGTTGGCGCCCGCCTTGCCTTGAGCGGCCCTGGCCATCTGCACCCACATATAGCCGAGCGCCACGAGGCCGAAGAGATGCATGTAGTCGGTCGAGGCGGCGCCGGCGTTGTCAGGCTTGGCCATGCCGTTCTGCAGCAGCCACATGGTCGCCGCCTGAAGATCGTTGAGGCTCTTCTTCAATGCCTTGGTGAAGGGGGCCATCTTCTCGTCGGCGCGGTTCTCTTCGCAGAACTCGCCGACTTCCTTGAAGAAGGCCTGCACGGCGCGGCCGCCGTTCAGACCCAGCTTGCGGCCGACGAGGTCGAGCGCCTGGATGCCGTTGGCGCCTTCATAGATCATGGCGATGCGGGCATCGCGCACGAACTGGCTCATGCCGTGCTCTTCGATATAGCCATGGCCGCCGAACACCTGCTGCGCCATCACGGCGTGATAGAAACCCTTGTCGGTGAGCACGCCCTTAACCACCGGCGTCATCAGCCCGGTGTAGTCGTCGGCCGCCTGGCGGTCCTTGTCGTCTGCGGAGCGATGGGCGATGTCCGACTTGATCGCCGTCCACAGCGCCAGCGCGCGGCCGGCCTCGTTGAAGGCCCTCATGGTCATCAGGCTGCGGCGGATGTCGGGATGGACGATGATCGGATCGGCCTTCTTGTCCGGCGCCTTCGGCCCCGACAGCGAGCGGCCCTGCAAGCGGTCCTTGGCGTAGGCGACGGCGTTCTGGTAGGCAATCTCCGACAGCGACAGCCCCTGAAGGCCGACGCCGAGCCGCGCCTCGTTCATCATCGTGAACATCGCCTTGAGGCCGCCATTGGCCTCGCCCAGCAGCGTGCCTTGCGCCTCGTCATAATTCATGACGCAGGTCGAATTGCCGTGGATGCCCATCTTCTGCTCGATCGAACCGCAGGAGACGGCGTTCCTCTCATCGGGATTGCCAGAAGCATCGAGCTTGAGCTTCGGCACGATGAACAGCGAGATGCCCTTCACCCCTTCGGGCGCCCCCTCGATGCGGGCCAGCACCAGGTGGACGATGTTGTCCGCCATGTCGTGCTCGCCGGCCGAGATGAATATCTTCTGGCCCGAGATCTTGTAAGTGCCGTCGCTATTCGGCACGGCCTTGGTGCGCAGCAGGCCCAGATCGGTGCCGCAATGCGGCTCGGTCAGGTTCATGGTGCCGGTCCAGGCGCCCTCCACCATCTTCGGCAGCCATTTGGCCTTCTGCTCGTCGGTGCCATGGGTGATGATCGCCGCGATCGCGCCCTGCGTCAGGCCCGGATACATCATCAGCGACATATTGGCCGACACCATATACTCGGCCACGGCGGTATGCACGGCATAGGGCAGGCCCTGGCCGCCGAACTCGACGGGCGCCGCCAACCCCATCCAGCCGCCCTCGCGATACTGGTCGAAGGCTTCCTTGAAGCCCTTCGGCGTCGTCACGGAGCCGTCGTCATGGCGCACACAGCCTTCCATGTCGCCGACACGGTTGAGCGGATGCATGACGTTTTCCGCGAGCTTGGCGCCCTCGGCGAGGATCGCCTCCAGCACGTCGGGCGTTGCATCGGAAAAGCCGGGGAGATTGGAATAGCGCTGGTAGCCCAGCACCTCGTTGAGCACGAACAGCGTATCCTGCACCGGCGCCCTGTAGATCGGCATGCTCTTCCTCCACCCTGCGGACCTGATCCGAAACCCCCGAATTCATGTCAGGGTGGCATGCGGACCCGTGTTGCAGCGGGAGATAACAAAAATTGACGTTTGCGTAAACGTCAATTCAGCTAATGCGACAAAATTTCTCCTGCATCGCAGCAAACGGGACGCGATGCAGTGCATGCGGTGGAACCCTCAATGAAAAAAGCCGCGTGGCGCTCGCCACACGGCTTTTTTCGATCATGGATGTTGCGCCGCAAGGCGGCGGGGCCAAATCAGCCGGCGACGCTCGCCTGCGGCGCCGAGCGCTCGACCAACATCTGCCGGACGGCAGCCATGGAGGTGCTCAACTCGCTGATGGCGTCATCGATGAGCGTGCGCTGCTTCTGGAGGCGGGCAAGCTGCTTCTCCGACTTGTCCAATGCCAGCCGCAACTGCTTGGTGTTGGAGCCGGTGGGATCATAGAGATCCATCATCTGCTTGACGTCGCGCAACGAGAACCCGACCTTGCGGCCGAGCAAAATCAGTTTCAGCCGAACCCTGTCGCGGCGCGTGTAGAGGCGGGTTGAACCGTCGCGCTGCGGGTTGAGCAGGCCCTTGTCTTCGTAGAAACGCAGCGTGCGTAGCGTCACGCCGTATTTCTTGGCCATTTCGCCGATGCGGACGAGGTCCTCGCCCGAGTCAACGGATATAGTGTTGGTATTGGCCGCGGTCTCGCCGGCCGAGATAAGCTTCATGGTCACTGGCTTTCCCCGTCTGTGGCGTCGCGGTCCTGGACCAAGCGATGCCTGACTGAAAGCGGGGGCGTGCTTCCAGCCGTGGTTTCGACAAACAAATCGCAAACAGCACGCTTGATGCGCCTTTTACGTTTACGTCAATTCTATACCGATAGCCCTCTCATGACGCAAGGGCGTTGTGCGGGCGGCGCTTTATGCCGCAGCGGCCGGTTCACCGCGAACTTCGTCGCAACTTCTTAAGCTTGGTTAACGCGTTGTTTACCACGTTGGGCGAATTGTGCGCATGTCGGCTACCCGTGTTTATCCTGTATCGAATTTTTCACGGTTTTTCGGAGCGCGGGTGAACCCCGGGAAGCTTGTCTTCCACCGTGGTGCGGCCGCCTTCGTTCCGGCGAGGATTTGGGGAGCTGGTCGCAAACCGGCCAATCTGAAAGACGGACGCACCGATGAACAGCAAGCGGTCCTACCTCGATACACTCAACGCCGGCAGGCAGCGCAGGCCTCAGACCACGCTTGAGCAGCTGAACCGCTCGCTGGAGACGCTGGAACAGCGCCTCGAGAGGACGCGCGAGGACACGATAGGACGTCCCGACCCCCGCCAATATGGCGCCGAACCGCGTTATCCCGCAGCACAGCCTTCCGCTCAGCCGCGCTGGTACCAGGAGCCGGCGCCGCACCCGCAGGCTCCGATGCCGGCGCCGGCCGTCGGCCAGAACTACCAGAACCTTGCCCGCGATATCGACCGCATCCGCGGCCAGGAAGACAGCGTTGCCATGGTCGGCAAGATCGCCGGCGAGCTGCGCGGCATGCGCGAGGAATTGCGCCACCAGATGACTGCCGGGCTGCAGAGCGAATTCGAGGCGCTGCGCAAGGACATCGACCGCGCACTGCTGGCAAACGCCAAGTCAGGCGCTTCGGGCAAGGGCAGCGCCGAACTTGGCCTCGAATTCGAGCGGCTTTCCGGCGCCATCAAGACGCTGTCGGAAAAAAGCGACGACAGAAGCGTCAACATGCTGCGGCTCGAACTCGAACAGGTCAAAGCCGCGCTCGACACGCTGGCGCGCGAGGAGAGCGTGCAGAAGGTCGACCGCCGCTGGGATGATTTCGATCGGCGCTGGACGGCCTTCGAGGACCGCGTCGACGCCGACCAGCGCAACCGCTCACCGGACCCGGCCATTTCGGGCCTGAACGATCGGCTGGAGCAGATCAGCAATGCCGTCAACAACCTGCCGGAATCGCTGTCACTGCGCTCGCTGGAGGAAAAGGTCCGCACGCTGGCCAGCGCGGTGGATCATTTCGCCAGCCAGCAGGACAATCGCGGCGGCAGCACGCTGGCCATGATCGATGAGCGGCTGGACGAGATCTCCCGCGCCATCGTCGCGTCAACCGTCGCGGCACAGGCCAATTCGCTCGACCATGAAGCCTTCGAGCGCATCGAGAAGCGGATCGATTCGCTCGCCCGGCAGATCGAGGAAGTGGCGCAGGACCACCCCGGCAACGCCGTCGTCGACCGGCTGAACACGCTGTCGAGCCGGGTCGACGAACTCGCCGGACGCGCCGCCCTGCCCGAGCAGGCAATGGAACGGCTGGCCAAGCAGATCGCGCTCATCGCCGACAAGATCGACCAGGCGCCGGCCGTGCCCGACGCCGACTATATCTTCCACGGGCTGGAGCAACGCTTCGACGTGCTGTCGTCGATGATGGAACGGCGCCAGGGCGACGCCATCGAACAGGGCAACATGTTGTTCCGCGATCTTGAGCGCCGGCTGGACGAGGTCGCCGACCGGCTCGACCAGCGCATGCCGCAAGTCGACGGCGCCGGCATCATGGAAGCCATCGATGCCCGCTTCACGGCGCTAGCCAAGCGCATGGAAACACGCATTCCCGATCCCGCCGGCGAGGCCGCGATCCGTGGCCTGGAAAGCCGGCTCGAAGACATTTCGAGCCGGCTGGACTCGTCCGCCGCCCAAGTCGCCGGCATCGATCCGGCGCTGATCCGCAGCCTCGAGGCGCAAGTCGCCAGCCTGTCCGCCCACCTGTCCAGGCCCAGCGCACCGCTGCCGGAATTCGAGGACATCAGCCCACGCCTCGATGAAATCGAGAAGGCGCTGGCGGGAACGCGCGATTCCATCCTTGGTGCGGCGCGCGAGGCGGCCGAGAACGCGGTGCGCTCGCTGGCCGGCTCAGGCGCCGACACATCGGCGGTTTCCGGCCTTGCCCAGGATCTGAAGACGCTCGAAACGCTGACGCGCCGTTCCGACGAGCGCAACTCGAGAACGTTCGAGGCCATCCACGACACGCTGCTCAAGATCGTCGACAGGCTGGGTTCGCTGGAAACAAGCGAACCGTCCGAGGCGATGAGCGAGCTCCTGGACGCGCGCCCGGATGAAGCAATCGGCAGGCGCCGTGCGCGAGCCGGCAAGATGGCCGTGGATGCTCCGTCGATGGATATCGACGAGCCCATGCCGCTGACCGGGGACATGGCCGATCTCGACGGCCGCGCAGCCGCGATCATGCGCAGCCAGCCGGCTTCGCCACGCGGGCCGGGTGCGCGCTCGCCCGCGGAGGCCGCCGCCGCTGCCGCCATGGCCGCGCTTGGTTCCGATCCGATCGCCGGGAAGGGCGAGCCGGCAGGCCGCCGCAAATCGATGTTGGGCGGCCTGGCGCGCGCCTTCAAGGGCAAGAAGGAAGCAGACGTTCCGCCGCCGGCGGGCTCGGTGCCGGGCGTGGAAATCCCGAGCGTCGATCTCGACGAGCCGCTCGACCCGAAAATGGCCAACCGGCCACTGGAGCCCGGCTCCGGCGCGCCCGACCTCAACGCCATCATGAAGCGCGTGCGCGACGAGCGCGGGCAACCGGCAAAGCTCAGCGACAGCGATGCCGCGAAATCGGACTTCATCGCGGCTGCCCGCCGCGCGGCGCAGGCCGCCGCCGCCGAGGCCGACGCCTTGAAGCGCCAGTCGACGATGAAGGGACCGGTGAAGGCGCTCAGGATCGGCGACCTGCTCAAGGCGCGGCGCAAGCCGATTCTGATGGCGGCCGCCGCGATCATGCTGGCGCTTGCCGGCCTGCAGCTTGGCAAGGCGTTCCTCGCCGATCCCGCCCAGGTGGCAAGCAATGACGAGCCGGCCGTTGCCTCGCAACCGCTGCAAACCGCATCCGTCGACCCCGCGAGCCCGCCGAAGGCGGAAACCCAGTTGGGGGCAGCGAACAGCGAACCTGCCCGTGAGGTCAGGCAGGCCGAGCCCTCCGCTCCGGCGGCCAAGGACGACATGGTGGCGCAGACCGCGCTCGCCATGCCGTCGGACGGCGATGGGCCGACGAACGCCGGCCCGGCGGCGGAACCGGCTCCGGCGGCGATGGCTCCCATTCTGCCTGCCGGCGCGGCAGCTTCCGACGCGATGGCTTCGGCAGAACCCACTTCCGCCGGTCCCGTCACAGCGGCTCCGGCTACTCCGGCACCGGCCGTTGCAGCCGGCGAGGCGCAAACGGCGGATGTGAACGCCGGTATCCAACCGACAGTGGCTGTACCGGCCATGGCCAAGGACAGCACCGGCGCCGTCGTGTCCGCCGGCACTTCCGCGGCCACGGCCAAATTCGACATTCCCGCCGATGCAGGCCCGGTCGCGCTGCGCGACGCCGCAGCCACCGGCGACGCCAAGGCGCTGTTCGAGATCGGCTCGCGCTATTCCGAGGCACGCGGCGTCAAGGAAGACATGGCGGCTGCGGCCAAATGGTATGAAAAGTCCGCGGAACTCGGCTTCGCTCCGGCCGAGTATCGCATCGGCAATTTCTACGAGAAGGGCATCGGCGTCCCGCGCGACATCAAGAAGTCGAAGACCTGGTACCAACTCGCCGCCGAGCAGGGTAACGCCAGCGCCATGCACAATCTGGCCGTGCTGTTCGCCATGGCCGCTGACGGCGTGACCGACAATGAATCGGCCGCGCACTGGTTCCAGGAGGCCGCCGATCTGGGCGTGAAGGACAGCCAGTTCAATCTCGGCATCCTCGCCGCCAAGGGCGTCGGCATGAAGCAGAACCTTGAAGAGTCCTACAAATGGTTCGCGCTCGTCGCCAAGACCGGCGACAAGGACGCTGCCGCCAAGCGCGACGAGATCGCCAATGCGCTGCGTCCCGAGCAACTCGAGCGCGCCCGCGCCGCCACCGAATTGTGGAAGGCCAAGCCGCTCGACCAGGCTGCCAATTCGGCCGACATCCCCGAATCCTGGCAAGACGGCACGCCCCAGACGACGGCCAGCATCGATATGAAGAAGGCGGTCAAGAACATCCAGCTCATCCTCAACAAGAACGGCTACGACGCCGGCGGCGCTGACGGCGTGATGGGCGCGAAAACCAAGAACGCGATCGTCGCGTTCCAGACCGACAACAAGCTGCCTGCGACCGGTGCGGTCGACGAAAAGCTGGTCAAGGCGTTGCTGGCGCGCAAATAGCGGCAGGAGCGTCGTATCCGCGACGCCCTGCCACACATTTGCCTGTTAACTGCTTGAGATGTTTTTTGTTTCGGGGCGGGGGGGGGGGGGGGGCCCCCCCCCCCCGCTTCGGCGCAAGGAAAAATTGGCTTTTCGGTGGGATACTATCCGCAACGGCGGTATTCGCCGACTGGCAAACTGATCGAGACCGACGGGTGGGCATCTATCTCCCGATTGCGGAAATTTCCGTCAACGTCTTCGTGCTGCTGGCCATGGGCGCTGCGGTGGGCTTTCTGTCGGGCATGTTCGGCGTCGGCGGCGGTTTTCTCATCACGCCGCTCCTGATCTTCTACAACATCCCACCGGCAATCGCGGTGGCGACCGGCGCCAACCAGGTCATCGCCTCGTCCTTCTCCGGCGCGCTGTCGCATATGAAGCGCGGCACGCTCGACTTCAAGCTCGGCGGGGTGCTGCTTGCCGGCGGCATCGTCGGCTCCACCGGCGGCATCTACGTCTTCGCTTTCCTGCGCAGCCTCGGCCAGCTCGACCTGTTCATCTCGCTGCTCTACGTCATACTGTTGGGCACCGTCGGCGGGCTGATGCTGGTCGAAAGCATCAATGCGCTGCGCGCCACGCGCAGCGGCGCGGCGCCGGTGCTGAAGAAATCCGGCCAGCACAACTGGATCCACCGCCTGCCGCTGAAGATGCGGTTCAGGGCCTCGAAGCTGTTCGTCAGCGTCATCCCCGTACTTGGGCTCGGCGCTGCGATCGGCTTCCTTTCGTCGATCATGGGTGTCGGCGGCGGCTTCATCATGGTGCCGGCGCTGATCTATCTGCTGAAAGTGCCGACCAACGTCGTCATCGGCACCTCGCTGTTCCAGATCATCTTTACCTCGGCCTACACCACTCTGGTCCACGCCACCACCAACCAGACAGTCGACGTGATGCTGGCCTTTCTTTTGATGGCCGGTGGTGTTGCCGGCGCGCAATACGGCGCCAAGGCCGGCCAGCGGCTGCGGGGCGAGCAGCTGAGAGCGCTGCTGGCGATGCTGGTGCTGGCGGTTGCGATAAGGCTTGCCATCGACCTCTTCGTGACGCCGCCTAATCTTTATTCGCTGTCCGGCGCGGGCTTCAACTGATGAATGGCCTGAAAGCGCTCGCAACCGCGGCTCTCCTATCATTGATCGCCGCCGCAGCCGCGAAGGCGCAGATGCCGCCGACCGAAGGCATCCAGATCGGGCTCTCCACCGACAGCGTGTCGATCACGGCCGGTTTTTCCGGTGCAGACCTGACCATTTTCGGTTCGCTGGAAAATCCCGATCCGCTGGTGGCACGCCAGGGCCGCTACGACGTCATCGTCGTGCTCGAAGGCCCGCCCAAGCCGGTGGTGGTGCGCCGCAAAGACCGGGTGCTCGGCGTCTGGGTCAATCTGGAATCCGAGACCTTCGAAAACGTACCGGTGTCCTATTCGGTGGCGACGACGCGACCGTTGCAGGACATCACCGAACCGAACAGCTACAGGCAGTTGTCGCTCGGCGCTTCCAATCTCTACATGCAGCCGGCCGACGCCGGCGACAGCCCGGCCACGATCGAGGAATTCACCGCGGCGTTGCGCGAACGCAAGGCCGCGACCGGCCTTTACAGCGAGAATGTCGGCGGCGTGCAGTTCCTGTCGCAGACCCTGTTCCGCGCCACTGTGCGGCTGGCGCCGAACGTTCCGGTCGGGACCCACAAGGCGCGCGCCTTCCTGTTCAAAAGCGGCCTGTTCATCAAGGAGAGCTCGGCCCAGCTCGAAATCCGCAAATCCGGTTTCGAACAGTCGATCTTCCGTGTCGCCCACGACTATTCCTTCCTCTACGGCGTCTTCGCCATATCGCTGGCCATGGTGACGGGCTGGCTCGGAAGGTTGATATTCCGCAAGGACTGAGGCTCCTACAAAGGGGTTTCCCTTTCCCGGATCATGCTATAGACCGCCACCTCCCGGCCCCCGGGCAACATGCACAATTCAATTCGGCAGAGCGGTCCGGCCACCCGGACGACAGAGAGCGCACGCTTCACGGGCGGCGCCGAACCGCTGCCTTGGCAGAGATGACAGGAGGCTGCGATGCGATCAGCATTCGCCGGCATCGATTTTGGCACTTCCAACTCCACCGTGGGCGTGGTCAGGAGCGGCCAGCCGCACCTCGTCGCGCTGGAAGGCGGCGAGGTCACGCTGCCAAGCGCGGTGTTCTTCAATTTCGAGGACAACCGCACCTGTTTCGGCCGCCACGCCATCGCCAATTACACCGACAGCGTGGAAGGCCGGCTGATGCGCTCGCTGAAGAGTGTGCTCGGCAGCGCGCTCGCGCAGGAAAAAACGCGCATCAAGGCGCGCTCGATCGGCTTCATGGAGATCGTCGGCCTGTTCCTCGGCCATCTGCACAAAAGGCTGGAGGAGGATGCCGGCGGCGCCGTCGAGAGCGTGGTGCTCGGCCGGCCGGTGCAGTTCGTCGACGACGACGCCGAGGCCGATGCCAGGGCACAAGGCGAGCTCGAAGGGGCTGCCCGCGCCCAGGGCTTCAAGCATATCGCCTTCCAGTTCGAACCGATCGCGGCGGCCCTCGACTACGAGCAGAAGGTGACGCGCGAGGAACTGGCGCTGATCATCGACATGGGGGGCGGCACATCGGACTTCTCGATCGTAAGGGTCTCGCCGCAGCGAGCCCGCTCGCTTGACCGCAAGGACGATATCCTGGCCAGCCGCGGCATACATATCGGCGGCACCGACTTCGACCGATTGCTCAGCATTGCGCATGTGATGCCGGAACTCGGCTACCTCAGCCCGACCAAGGACGGCAAGCGCAACCTGCCGGCCAGCTACTTCATCGATCTTGCGACATGGCAGCGCATCAATCTGGTCTATACGGCCAAGGCGATGACGCATCTGCGCCAGATCCGCTACGAGGCCGAGCGCGCCGATCTCGTCGACCGCTTCATCCATATCGTCGAGCACCGGTATGGGCACGCGCTGGCCGCTCTTGTCGAAAGGGCCAAGATCGAGCTGACCGACAAGGTCTCGGCCGATGTCGAGGTGAGGCTGCCGGAAGTCCAGTTCGCCGCCGAGATCACCCGAGAGGCGCTGGACGCCACGATCGCCAGGGACATCGAGCGCGTTGCCGCCACGGTCGGCCAGACCATCGGCGACGCCGGGGTCAGGCCGACCGACATCACCGCCGTGTTCCTGACCGGAGGATCCACCGCGATCCCGCTGGCGAGACAAAAAATCCTGTCGCTGGTGCCTCAGGCTTCGGTCATCGAGGGCGACATGTTCGGCTCGGTCGGACTTGGCCTTGCGCTGGACGCGCAGCGAAAGTTCGGCTGATATCCGGACAATTCACGAACGCGCGGACGCCTTCTCGTCGGCCCCCAAATGGGCCTTGAGCGCCATCTGGGCCAGGCTTGCCTGGCGATCGCGATGTGTGATCATGGCGAAGTCGCGTTTCGGCAGTTCGAGTGGCACGGACCGCAAGCTGCCTTCGGCGACGGCGCGTCCAACGACGAGCTCCGAAATGATGGTAGCTCCGGCACCGGCCTCGACCGCCTGGCGAACCGCCTCGTTGCTCGGCAGCACCAGGAATATCTGCAGATCGTCAAGCGAAATCCCTTCGCGGCGCGCCAGATCCTCCAGCACCTCGCGCGTGCCGGAACCGCCCTCGCGGATGATCCAGCGCAGCCCTTTTATGTCGGGGCGGCCCGGCGCGATTTCGGCGATCTCGGGATGAGAACTGGCAACCACTAACATCAACCGGTCGATATCGACCTTGGCGCGGCGCAATATATCGGACTCGGTGCGCCCCTCGACCAAGCCAAGATCGGCGGTTCCATCCAGCACGCTGGCTTCGACCTGCCTGGTGTTGCCGATGCTGACGCTCAGCCTGACCGCAGGATAGGCTTCGTGGAAGGACGCCAGCCGACGCGGCAGCCAGTAGCTGGCGATGGTCAGACTGGCGGCGATGGAGAGGCTGCCGGCAACCGTCTGCGAGACATGTTCCAGCACATTGCGTGCTGCGGCGGCTCGCTCCAGCACGGCCTTGGCTTCGGGCAGGAACCGGTGACCGGTCTGGGCAAGCTCTATGTTGCGGCCGACGCGGTTGAACAGATGGACGCCGTGCTGCTCTTCAAGCGCGCGGATGGCGGCCGATGCCGCCGACTGGGAAATGCCCAGCAACTCCGCCGCCTTGGTCATGTGGCCACGCTCGGCGACAGCGACGAATATCCGCAACTGGTCAAGTGTCATAAGGCATTAAGAACCAATATCGATCGAATTTACAAGAACAACTGATTAGACGGGTTGATAGCTTTATTCTAAGTTTTCAATCGAAGTTAGAAAAAATTCGCCACCGATTGACAGAGAATGAAATGATCGGGCGGTTCAAGTCCCTGTTCGCGCATTGGACCCGCGGTCTGCGGCGGCGGCTGTCCGGCGATCGCTATCATCCGGAAGAGCATTACATGCGCGGTCCCGGGCCGAAAACCAGGGCCAAAGCTGCGAACCGCAAAAGCGCTCGGGGATCATGACCCAAGGACCCCTCCGCGGCGCGAATTCCGCCCCGTCCCAACGCCCGCTCGCCGACACGAACGCACCCGACGAGGACGATGGCGTCGACACCTCGCCCGCCGTCTCCGACCGCGTCGCCAAGACGACCTGCTATATGTGCGCCTGCCGCTGCGGCATCGACGTGCACATCAAGGACGGCAAGGTCCGCTACATCAACGGCAACAGGGATCATCCCGTCAATCGCGGCGTGATCTGCGGTAAGGGCAGCTCCGGCATCATGCAGCATTACAGCCCTGCCCGGCTGAAAAAGCCCCTGCTGCGCACCGGCCCGCGCGGCTCGGGAGAATTCCGCGAGATCGAGTGGGAGGAGGCCTTTTCGATCGCGACCGGGCGGCTGTCGAATATCCGCCGCAGCGACCCGAAGAAACTCGCCTTCTTTACCGGCCGCGACCAGTCGCAGTCCCTGACCGGCTGGTGGGCAAGCCAGTTCGGCACGCCGAACTTCGCCGCGCATGGCGGCTTCTGTTCGGTCAATATGGCGGCAGGCGGGCTTTATACGATCGGTGGCTCGTTCTGGGAGTTCGGCGAACCCGACTGGGACAACACCCGATATTTCATGCTTTTCGGCGTCGCCGAGGACCATGATTCAAACCCGATCAAGATCGGCCTCGGCAAGCTCAAGGCGCGCGGCGCCAAGGTGGTGTCGGTCAATCCATGCCGCACCGGCTACAACGCAATCGCCGACGACTGGATCGGCATTCGGCCGGGCACCGATGGCCTGTTCGTTTTTGCCCTCATCCACGAGCTCCTGAAGGCCGGCCGCGTCGATCTCGACTATCTCCTGCGCTACACCAACGCCCATGTGCTCGTCATCCAGGATCCGGGCGCGGCCGATGACGGGCTGTTTGTCCGCGACAGCGCCGGCAACCTGCTCGCCTGGGACAGGGTGGCGAAGGTGCCTGTCCGCGCTACCGACGCCAGCGCCAAACCGGCACTGACCGGCAGCTTCACCCTCGACGGCCGTCGCTGCGTTCCGGTGTTCCAGCTCATCGCCGATCGATACCTTGATGAGAGCTATTCGCCCGATGCGGTCGCGGAGCGCTGCGGCATCGCCGCCGACACAATCCGCGGGACCGCCGCCGAGCTCGCTCATGTCGCCTTTGAGCAGACGATCGAACTGCCGGTGGCGTGGACCGACTGGGCCGGCCGCCGCCACGAGACGATCAAGGGGCGGCCAGTGTCGATGCATGCGATGCGCGGCATCTCAGCCCATTCCAACGGTTTTCATTCTTGCCGCGCGATTCATCTGCTGCAGGTGCTGCTCGGTACGGTGGACGTCCCTGGCGGCTTCCGCTTCAAACCGCCCTATCCGCGTTGTGCGCCGCCAGGACCGAAGCCTGCCGGCAAGAACGTCCGGCCGATGACGCCGCTCGAAGGGGCGCCGCTCGGCTTCGTCTGCGGGCCTGACGACCTTTTGGTCGACGAGGCAGGCGTGCCGGCCCGCATCGACAAGGCCTATTCCTGGGAGGCGCCGCTCGCTGCGCACGGCTTGATGCACACCGTCATCCGCAACGCCTGGGCCGGCGATCCATACAAGATCGACACGCTGATGATGTACATGTCGAACATGGCCTGGAATTCCTCGATGAACACCGTCGAGACCATCTCCATGCTGACCGACCGCGACGAGACGGGCAATTACAAGATCCCCTTCATCATCTATTCCGATGCCTATTATTCCGAGACCGTGCCGTTTGCCGACCTGGTGCTGCCCGACACAACTTATCTCGAGCGCCATGACTGCATCAGCCTGCTTGACCGGCCGATCAGCCATGCCGACGGACCGGGCGATGCCATACGCCATCCCGTCGTCGAGCCGGACCGCGACGTGCGCCCATTCCAGTCGGTGCTGATCGAACTGGGCGCGCGGCTCGGCCTGCCCGGTTTCGTCGGGGAAGACGGGGCCGTCAAATACGCCGACTACGCCGACTACATCGTCAATCACGAGCGCACGCCCGGTATCGGCCCGCTTGCCGGCTGGCGCGGCAAGGACGGCAATTCGACCGGCAAGGGCGAGCCAAACCCGGACCAGTTGCAGCGCTACATCGACAATGGTGGCTTCTGGCACCACGATTTCGCTGAGGACCAGCGCTATTACAAGATGGCCAACAAGTCCTATCTCGATTTCGCGGTGCAGATGGGCTTCATCGCCAAGGCCGAACCCGTCGTCTTCCAGCTCTATTCCGAGCCATTGCAGCGCTTTCGGCTGGCCGCTCGCGGCCATGGCCGTGTCCTGCCGCCGGAGGGTGAGCGCCAGCGCATCGAGACCTATATGGACCCGCTGCCCTTCTGGTACATGCCCTTCGAGGAAGCGGCCGGCGACCAGCAGAAATATCCGCTGCATGCGCTGACGCAGCGGCCGATGCACATGTACCACTCCTGGGGTTCGCAGAATGCATGGTTGAGGCAAATCACCAGCCAAAACCGGCTGTTCGTGCACGAGAAAACCGCCGCGGGGCTCGGCCTTGCCGACGAGGACTGGGTCTGGATCGAAAGCATCAATGGCAGGGTCAAGGGGCAGATCAAGCTGGTCGACGGCGTGAACGAAAGTACGGTCTGGACCTGGAACGCGATCGGCAAAAGGCGCGGCAGCTGGGGGCTGAAGGACGATGCCGCCGAGAGCAATCGCGGCTTCCTGCTCAACCACATAATCGGCGACCAGACCACGGCAGACACCAACGGCAGGCGGTATTCGAATTCCGATCCGGTGACCGGCCAGGCGGCATGGTTCGATCTCAAGGTGCGCATCGTCAAATGCGCGGCGCAGGAAGCCGGTTTCACCGAGCCGCAATTCGAGCGCTTCCATCAGCCGCCGCAATTCCAGCCATCGCCGGACACACTTCGCTTCGGCGCCGAATTTCGCATGAACAGGGAAGCCGCCAAATGACCTGCGTCCCCGCCCATACCGGAAAAAAACTCGGGCTGGTCATAGACCTCGACACCTGCGTCGGCTGCCAGGCCTGCGTCACCGCGTGCAAGGAATGGAACACCGGCGGCCACATGGCGCCGCTGACCGACATCGACCCCTATGGCGGCCATGTCGACGGCGTCTGGTTCAATCGCGTGCACAGCTACGAGCACACGACCGCGATGGGCGGCCGCACGGTGAACTTCCCGCGCTCCTGCCTGCATTGCGAGACGCCGGCCTGCGTCACCGTGTGTCCGACCGGGGCTTCCTACAAACGGGCCTCGGACGGCATCGTGCTGGTCGACGAGAACAAGTGCATCGGCTGCAAACTGTGCAGTTGGGCCTGCCCCTATGGTGCGCGCGAGTTCGACACCGATGTCGGCGTGATGAAGAAATGCACGCTCTGTATCGACCGCATCTACAATGACAATCTGGCCGAGGAGGACCGCGTGCCGGCCTGCGTCGCCGCCTGTCCGACCAGCGCCCGGCATTTCGGCGATCTCGGCGACCCCGCCTCGGCGGTGTCGCAACTGGTTGGGGAGCGTGGCGGCGTCGACCTGATGCCGGAACTCGGTTATCGCCCGACCAACAAATACCTGCCGCCGCGCGCGCATACCGAACGCGCCGCAAAGGTTTCAGCGCCAACCCTGGAGCCGGTGCGGGCCGAGGGTGGGTTCCTCGGCTGGGTCGACCGCATGCTCTCGAACTGACCACCCATGCATCCAGCCTTCTCCGTCGTCTTCTTCACCACCGCCACCGGCGCCGGCTACGGCCTGCTTGCGCTGCTTGGCGTGCTGGCGCCACTTGGCGTCATCGCACCCGATTTCTGGCTGGGCTTCATCAGCATGGGACTGGCGATCGGCCTGATCACCGCCGGCCTGTTGTCCTCGACCGGACATCTCGGCCGCCCCGAACGCGCCTGGCGCGCCTTCTCGCAATGGCGCAGTTCCTGGCTGTCGCGCGAAGGCGTCGCCTCGATCGCCACCTTCGTCCCCGCGGGACTGTTCGGCGTCGGCTGGGTCATACTTGGCCGGCTCGATGGCTGGGTCGCCGCCGCCGGACTTCTGGCAACGACAGGCGCCATCGTCACCGTGTGCATGACCGGCATGATCTACGCCTCGCTGAAGCCGATCGCCCAGTGGCACAGCCGCTATACTTTGCCTGGCTACCTCATCTTCTCGGCGATGACCGGCAGTGTGCTTCTGGCCGCGCTATGCCAAGGTTTTGCTGTCGGCTCGAAAATGCTTCCGGCGGCCTGCGTACTGCTGATCCTGCTCGGTTGGGCCTGGAAGCTTGCGACCTGGCGGTACAACGACCGATTGGCAATCCCCACCAACGCCAACACCGCAACCGGGCTTGCCGGGGGGACGGTTCGGTCGCTGGAATGGCCGCATACCGAGGAAAATTATTTGCTCAAGGAAATGGGTTTCCGCATCGCGCGCAAGCACAGCGCAAAGCTGCGGCGGATCACCCAACTCCTGGGCTTCGCGCTGCCCGCCTTGCTGCTGATTGCGGCCTTCGCCTTGCCGTCACCTTTGGCGGCCCTCGCATCGGCGTTCGCCGCTGTCGCACAATTTGCCGGCATGCTGGTCGAGCGTTGGCTGTTCTTCGCCGAAGCGAAGCACACGGTCACCCTCTACTACGGGAAATAGGGTCTTCAGCCGGGCCGCAGCATCGAGCCTGAGATCGCAAAGATGCGGTCCGTGCCGAGCATATAGGCCATCAGCGATTCCAGGCGGAACAGGCCGGCATAGGCGCGGTCGAGCACGTTGAGCGAGCCGGTATAGGCGCCGAAGGCGGGCATGATCATGCGGCCGCCGTCGCCGGCGAAGCAGCGCCGCCGCACGGAGCGGCCCTGCTGGACGATGCGGGCGCAGGGATGGAGATGGCCCGATATTTCACCCTCGACGCGCAGCTTCGACGGCTCGTGCCGGAACAGCAACGAGCCGATGGCGAGTTCGCGCACCGTCTCGCCCGGCAGGTCGGCCGGCGCCTCCGGGTCATGGTTGCCGGCCACCCAGAACCAGTCGCGGCCCGCCATCAGCGCCTCCAGCCGTTCGCGGAAACTTCGATGCATGCGCTCGGCGCCGCCGCCATCGTGGAAGGAATCGCCCAGGCTGATGACGATTGCCGGCTGGTAGTCTGAGATGACGGCCTGCAATCGCAGCAAGGTCGCGCCGGTGTCATAGGGCGGGAGCAGCGTGCCGCGCCTTGCCAGCGATGAACCTTTCTCCAGATGCAGATCGGAAACGGCCAGAAGCTTGAGCTCGGGAAAGTAGAGCACGCCGCGCGGATCGCAGACCGCACGTTCGCCGGCGATGCCGACCAGATCGGCCTCGGCGATCAACGATGCGCGTGCCAGCGAAAAATTCATTCCTCAGCCATCTCCGGTCCCATGGCTTCCTCAACCAGCGTCGCCGCGTCCATCAGCAGCGTTTCATCGGCTTCGCCGTGGACCGGCATCTTGCCGATCTCGAGCATGATCGGCACGGCGAGCGGTGATATCTGTTCGAGGTTCTTATGCATGATTCGACCTTGAATGCGCGAGAGCATGTCCGCAAGTCTGCTGACATCGAGCAGGCCCGCCGCCGCATCCGCGCGCGTCGCCTGAAGCAATATGTGATCCGGCTCATGGCTGCGCAGGACGTCGTAGATGAGGTCCGTCGAGACGGTCACCTGACGCCCACTCTTCTCCTTGCCGGGATGACGCTTTTCGATCAGCCCTGAAATCAGCGCGCAATTGCGGAAAGTGCGCTTGAGAAGCCAGCTGTCTGCCAGCCAGGCCTCGAGATCGTCGCCCAGCATGTCCTCATCGAAAAGCGCGCCGAGCGAGGGTTTTCCGGCTTTGAACATCGCGCCCACGTCGCCCAGCGACCAAATGGCCAAGGCATAATCGGTGGCGACGAAGCCAAGCGGCCTGGCGCCGACCCTGTCGAGACGGCGGGTAAGCAGCATGCCGAGCGTCTGGTGGGCCAGCCTGCCCTCGAAGGGATAGGCCACCAGATAATGGCGGTTGCCGCGCGGAAAGGTCTCGATCAGCAGATCGTCGCGTTTAGGCAGCACCGATTTGTCGGCCTGGAAGCGCAACCAGTCGGCCACCTGCTCGGGCAGTTTCTTCCATCGCTGCCGATCGTCCAACATGGCGCGGACCTGTTCGGCGAGATAGGTCGAAAGCGGGAACTTGCCGCCGCCATAATAAGGCACCTTCGCGTCGCTGCCGGGCGCGTTAGAGACGAAGCACTCATTCTCGCGAATGCCTTCGAAGCGAAGAACTTTGCCGGCAAACATGAAGGTGTCGCTATGCGTCAGCGTCTCGAGAAAAGCCTCTTCGATCTTGCCCAAAACCCGGCCGCCGCGCGACGCGGAACCCTTGCTGCCGGCCTGGACATAACGCACGTTGAGTGCCGGCACCTCGATGATGGTACCGACATTCAGCCTGTATTGCTGGGCCACGCGCGGATTGGATACCCGCCACAACCCATCCTTGTTGAGGCGGATGCGGGCGTATCGCTCGTAGCTCTTCAAGGCATAGCCACCGGTGGCGACGAAATCGACGACGCGGTCGAATGTCGGCCGATCGAGGCCGGCATAGGGAGCGGCCGACCGCACCTCCTCGTAAAGATCATCCGCGCGGAACGGCGCGCCGCAAGCGCAGCCAAGGACATGTTGCGCCAGCACGTCGAGCCCGCCATCGACCAGTGGAGGCGTATCCTGCGCGCCGAGATAGTTGGCATCCAGTGCTGCCCTGCATTCAAGCACTTCGAAGCGGTTGGCCGGGATAAGGATGGCTTTGGACGGTTCGTCCATGCGGTGGTTGGCGCGGCCGATGCGCTGCGCCAGCCGGCTCGCTCCTTTCGGTGCGCCGACATGGACGACGAGATCGACGTCGCCCCAGTCGATGCCGAGGTCGAGCGTCGAGGTGGCGACGATGGCGCGCAGCGCATTGTCGCCCATCGCCTTCTCGACCCGCCGCCGCTGCGCGACGTCGAGAGACCCATGGTGCAGGGCGATCGGCAAGGTATCTTCGTTGACGCGCCACAATTCCTGGAACAGCAACTCCGCCTGGCTGCGCGTATTGACGAACAGCAGGGTCGTCTTGTGGCGCTTGATCTCGCGGTAGATTTCGGGGGTCGCGTAGCGGGCCGAATGTCCTGCCCAGGGCACGCGCTCTTCCGAGTCCAGGATGGATATTTCGGGCTTCGCGCCGCCGGTAACGACGATCAGCTCGGCCATGTCGGGGCTCGCCGTATTTTCGGACGGATTCTGGCCGACCAGCCAGCGGCGCAATTCGTCCGGTTCGGCCACCGTGGCGGAAAGGCCGATGGTCTGAAGCTCGGGCCTGAACTGGCGCAGCCGCGCCAGACCAAGCGCCAGGAGATGACCCCGCTTCGAAATCACCAGCGAATGCAACTCGTCGAGCACGACATAGCGCAGGTCTTCGAAGAAACGCCTTGCATCGGGTGCCGCGATCAGCAGCGCAAGCTGCTCGGGCGTGGTGAGCAGGATGTCGGGCGGCACCAGCTTCTGCCGCTGGCGCTTGTGCGCCGGCGTGTCGCCGGTGCGGGTCTCGATGGTGAGGGAGAGCCCTATCTCTTCCACCGGCTTGCCGAGGTTGCGCTCGATGTCGACAGCCAGCGCCTTCAGCGGCGAGATGTAGAGCGTGTGGATGCCGCGATGGGCCTGCCCCGGCTTTCGCCTGGCCCTGACGGCCAGTTCAGTCAGCGAAGGCAGAAACCCGGCCAGGGTCTTGCCGGCGCCGGTCGGCGCGATCAGCAGCACCGACTGCCCTGCTTGGGCCCTCGCCAGCAATTCGAGCTGGTGCGCGCGCGGCGACCAGCCCTTCTCGCCGAACCATCTGAGGAATGGCTCGGGCAGGATGACGGCGGCATTCTGGTCGGCAAGGCGCGGCTTCTCTGTCACGCGTCAGAGGTAGCGCGACGGCGCGCGAACGCCAAGAACAATCGGAACAAAAGGTGATCGAGCAGTTTTTTCCTTTCCCCGGGGAAAGGGAGGATCGCCTACGGCCGCCGGAACCCCGTCGGCCCGCCGTAGAGATAGCCGATGCGGGCGACGGCTTCCTTCAGACCTTCGCGCGACACCAGCATGGTGTGGCCGTTGGCGTGGATCATGGTCTCGGCGTCGGCCATGATGGCGACATGGCCTTTCCAGAAAACGAGATCGCCGCGGCGCAGGCCGGAATAATCCGGGCCCGGATCGAGCGGCTCGCCGATGCTCTGCGCCTGCATGTCGGAATCGCGCAGGACATCGGCGCCGGCCATGCGCATCGCCAGTTGCACGAGGCCGGAGCAATCTATGCCGAAGCCGGAAACGCCGCCCCAGAGATAAGGAGTGCCGAGAAACATCTCGGCCACAGAAACATAGTCGCCAGCCACATTGCTGACAGGGCGCAGATGACCGGCGATGATTGCCTGACCGGAGGGCAGGACGGCATAGTGGGTGCCGCGCGTTTCGGCGGAACCCGTCACCGTGACGGCGGACCCCATCGACAGCTGACCCGCGATCGGAAGGCGCAGATCCGGGCCCGGATAGAGGAAAGTTCGGGGCACGGAGACGATATGGGTGAGCGCATGATCCCGCCCGCCCAACATGGCGTCGGCGACATAGCCGACATAACCGTCCCGTTCGGCCTGGATCCAGGCCCAGCCCTCTCTGTCCTCGAAAACGAGCACGTCATCGCCGAATAGGGCTTGCGTGTTGACACCAGAGTCTGGACGCGGAGCCTTGCGGATATCGGCCACTGGGACCGAAATCCGCGCCGGCCGGCCGGCGACAAAGCGGTCGGCAGCGACCTCTCCTTTCAATCTCGCATCGGCAAGATCGGGCCGAAAGGCGTGGAGGCGGGCATCCCTGGCGGTCAAATTAGTTCATCCATTGAGACGGCTGGTCGTCAGATAGGCAGCTCTTGTGCCTTGGCGATGATACCATCACCGAAGCGCTCGACAAAGAGCGCACCCTCGACCGTACGCTTGATCAGCACGTTGCGCTTGTCGAGTTCGTCGCGATGGCGCGACACCAGTTTGAGCGCACCCATCGTATCGAGCGCGCGGGTGATAACGGGTTTGGTGACGTTGAGACGGGCCGCCAGCCCGCGCACCGTGTGCGGCGGCGGATCGAGATAGATGGTGAACAGGATAGCCGTCTGGCGCATGGTGAGATCAGGCGCGTCGTCGCGCACCTGCGACAGCATCACTTGCTGCCACAGTCGCAAGGCCTGGCTCGGGCGCATCGAAATCGACATCGCACGAGAATGACGGCAAATTGTTTCGGTTCCGTTTCAGTTTCGGCAATCTGCCGGCCCTGAAAATCACCTCCACATCAGCCAAAACGCTTCGAGATGACGTGCTCCAGTGCCCGGATGCCTTGCGCTTCGCCGCCGGCAGGTCCGTGCGGACGATCGGCGGGGTTCCAGGCGAAGATGTCGAAATGCGCCCAGCTTGCCGTCTTCTCGACAAAGCGCTTGAGAAACAGCGCCGCGGTGATGGAACCGGCGAACCCATCCGTGGTGACATTGTTGATGTCGGCGATCTTCGACGACAGCTTCGCATCATAGGGCCGCCACAGCGGCATGCGCCACAGCGGATCCTCGACCGCCAGCGAGGCGGCCGCCAGTTCCGAGGCCAATGCCTCGTCGCCGGTGTAGAAGGGGGGCAGGTCCGGACCTAGCGCGACACGAGCAGCGCCGGTCAGCGTCGCCATGTCGACAAGCAATTGCGGCTCCTCCTCGTCGGCCAGCGCCAGCGCATCGCCCAGAACCAGTCTTCCCTCGGCATCGGTGTTGCCGATCTCGACTGACATGCCCTTGCGGCTCGCCAACACGTCGCCTGGCCTGAAGGCATTTCCGGCGATCGAATTCTCGACGGCCGGGATAAGCACGCGGAGCCGCACGTTCAATCCGGAGGCCATGATCATCGAGGCCAGACCCAGCACATTGGCGGCACCCCCCATGTCTTTCTTCATCAACAGCATGCCGGACGACGGCTTGATGTCGAGGCCGCCAGTGTCGAAACAGACGCCCTTGCCGACCAACGTCACTTTCGGCGCGCTCCTTGGCCCCCAGCCCATGTCGATAAGGCGCGGCGCACTGGACGAAGCCCGGCCGACGGCATGGATCATCGGGAAATTCTGCTTGATGAGATCGTCGCCCTTGATAACCGACACTTCGGCCTTGTGAATTTCGGCCAGGGCTCGAACCGTTTTCTCCAGCTCGTCCGGCCCCATGTCGCTGGTCGGCGTGTTGACAAGATCGCGCGTCAGGAAGACGCCTTCGACGATGCGGCGAACGCGTTTTGCCTCTACGCCGGCCGGTAATTCGAAGCGTAGCGCCTTGCCCGGTTTCTTGCCATAGCGGATAAAGACATAGCCGCCGAGGGCCAGCGCGATTGCCGCCAGTTCCGGCCGGGCCGGCGAGGAGGCGAAGTGCCAGTCGCCCTCCGCCAGGCCTTTCGCCAGCGCGCCGACGGCCAGCGCGCCCTCGCCGTCGCCAATACCGAACAAGGCACCGCCGAGCGCGCCGTTTTCTGCAGGCACGATGAGCGTCCTGCCCGCTTCGCCGGAGAAGCCGTTGGCCCTGGCCCACGCCACGGCAGATGACGCCAGACCGGCCGTCTCCAGACCGTCCTTGGCCACCAGGTGGACAGGAAGCGGGTTGTTCAGCTTGTTCTCGACCAGTTCCACTGACATTCGATGTTCTCCTGCCGACGTCCGTCGATTCGGCGCTTCTTAACTGTCCGTTAGGGTTAACAGAATATTTCTTCGACAGGGAAGATGGCCACGCAATGGCCGCGCGCATGAATGGAGGCCCAGGGTGCCGATGCCGACGAACCGCACGATTAACGCCACCGGAAAGCGGCTCATCACCACGGCCTTCATGCTCGCCCTCGCCGCAGGTGTTGCCGGCTGCGGAACCGACAAGATCAGCACAGGCTCGATCGGACGTACCAGCGGCAAGCCGCTGGAGACCATGTCGGCGGGAGAATTGCACAATGCGACGGCAGCGCTTGGCCAGTCCTATTCCAGGAATCCCAACGACAAGCGGATAGCGACCAACTTCGCCGCTGCGCTGCAGATGGATGGCGATGCCGACCAGTCGCTTGCCGTGATGCGCAAGCTGGCGATCGCCTATCCCAAGGATCGCGACGTCCTTGCCGCCTACGGCAAGGCGCTGGCCGCCAACGGCCAGTTCGAGGCGGCGCTTGACGCGGTGCGCCGGGCGCAGACGCCGGAATATCCCGACTGGAGGCTGGTGTCGGCGGAAGCGGCCATTCTCGATCAGCTCGGACAGAAGGACGACGCGCGCCAGCTCTACCGCAAGGCGCTGGAGCTCAAGCCGAACGAACCTTCGGTGCTTTCCAACCTTGGCATGTCCTATGTGCTGGGAGGCGACCTGCGCACCGCCGAAACCTATATGCGCTCGGCCGCACAGCAGCCGAATGCCGACAGCCGCGTGCGCCAGAACCTGGCGCTGGTGGTCGGCTTGCAGGGCCGCTTCGACGAAGCCGAGAAGATCGCCTCGCAGGAGCTGTCACCCGAACAGGCGCAGGCCAATGTCGCTTATCTCAGGCAGATGCTGGCTCAGCAAAATGCCTGGAGCCAGCTCAAGGACCAGGACAAGGCGAAAGCCGCGACCAACTGAGCGACACCCGGCCACCGGACCATGCATAAGAGAACCGCGCTGCGTCAGCCGCGCGGTTTGTCTTTGGATCGGTCATATCCACCTACTGGCTGCTGGTTTCGTGCGCCTGGCCGAAGATGCCGCGCTGGCTGACCTGGATACCGGCAGGGCCGAGGATGATGGCGAACAGCACCGGCAGGAAAAACAGGATCATCGGCACGGTGAGCTTGGGCGGCAAGGCGGCGGCCTTCTTCTCGGCGGCATTCATGCGCTGGTCCCGGCTTTCACCCGCGAGCACCCGCAACGCATGCGCCACAGGGGTGCCATAACGCTCGGCCTGGACAAGTGCCTGCGACACCGACTTGACGGATTCCAGGCCGGTGCGGCTGGCGAGGTTCTCATAGGCCTGCTTGCGCTCCTGCAGATAGGAAAGCTCGGCGTTCGTCAGGATGAATTCTTCCGCCAAGGCCACCGATTGGACGCCGATCTCGTCGGCGACCTTGCGCAGTGCCGCTTCCACCGACATGCCAGACTCGACGCATATCAGCATCAGGTCAAGCGCGTCCGGCCATGCCATCTGGATCGATTGCTTGCGCTTGGTGGCGCGGTTGTTGACGTAGACGACCGGTGCGTAGAAGCCGCCATAGGCAACGAGGACGCAGACGAACAGCCGGATGAACAATGGCTGCTGCGGCAGTCCTCCGAGCACGAATATGTAGATCACGCCCAGTGCGAAGCCGGCAAACGGAAGCACGAGGCGGAAGAAGAGGAACCGCGTCAGCGGGTTCTGCCCACGAAAGCCGGCAACCTTGAGCTTCTGCAAGGTACCCTCGTCGGCGAGGGCGCGCCGCAGGTCGAGCCGGTCGACGATATTGCGCATGCCGATCGACTGTTCCTCGCGCAGGCCCTTGCGGCGGCGATCCGCCTCGCTTGCAAGCCGCGCGCGCTGCTTGGCGCGCAATTCGTCGCGTTCCAGCGCGACCGACTTCATGCGCGCCTTGAGCTGGTTTCCGCCAAATGCAGGCAGCAAGGTGAAGACCGTCGCGAACACGGCGATACCGACCAACAGCGCGATCAGGAGGCCGGGATCCGTCAGTGATTTGACGACTTGTTCGGTCATGCCGCGGCCCTAGACTTCAAAGTTCATCATCTTGCGCATCACGAAGATGCCAATCGACATCCAGACCGCCGAAACCCCCAGGATCAGGTTACCGATGCTCGTGGTGAACAGCGGCATCAGGTAGTTGGGGCTGGAGAGATAGACGAGAAACGCGACGATGAAAGGCAGCGCGCCGATGATGGCGGCGGACGCCTTGGCTTCCATCGACAGCGCCTGGACCTTGGCCTTCATCTTCTTGCGGTCGCGAAGCACGCGCGAAAGATTGCCCAGCGCCTCGGAGAGATTGCCGCCGGCCTGCGACTGGATCTGAATGACGATGCCGAAAAAGCTGGCCTCGGTGCATGGCATGGTTTCGGGCATGCGCAAGGTGGCATCCGGGATCGACAGGCCCATCTGCTGCGAATCGACTATGCGGCGAAACTCGGCCTTGACGGGCTCGGGGGATTCGTTGGCGATCAGGCGCACCGCATCGTTCAGCGGCAGGCCGGATTTGACCGCGCGCACGATTATGTCGAGCGCGTTGGGAAATTCGTTGAGGAATGCCTTGACCCGCCGCGCGCGGCGAAATGAGACGAACCAGCGCGGCAGGCCGAGCGCACCGGCCAGCAGCACGCCAGGCAAAACAAAAAGCGGCACCCCCACCACAAAGGCGATGATCGTCAGGGCTAGACCGCAAATGGCGGAATAGATGTAGAAGCGTTCGATGGAAACCTTCAGGCCGGCTTGGCGCAGTTGGGCTTTCAGCGGCGGTTTCTTGACCGCGCTGTCCTTGGATTTCTGCTTCTCGTCGAGTTCCTTCAACGAATCCTGGACCGACTTGCGTCTTTTGGCCGCCTCCGCCACGCGATCGCGCGAGGCCTTGACGACGGAGCGATCCGTCTCCGCGGCCTTGATCGTTTCCAGCCGCTTGCCGGCCTGCTTTTCGTTGCTGATCCGGGTGAACAGGAATGCATAGGCGACCGCGCCGGCGCTGAAGCCGGCGAGCACGACAAACGCCAATACGGTGCCGTCAATTCCAAACATCGATCAGAACCCTTAGGCCTGCAGCAGCGTCAGTCAGCGCGTTTCTCCATCGCCTCAAGCGCTATTGCGAGGCGCTGCTCCTCGCCATAGTAACGAGCGCGGTCCCAGAAATGGGGGCGACCGATGCCGGTCGACACATGCTCTCCCAGCAGCCGCCCATTCGCGTCCTCGCCCTTGATGTTGTAGAGGACGATGTCCTGCGTGATGATGACGTCGCCTTCCATTCCGATCACCTCGGTGATGTGAGTGATGCGGCGCGATCCGTCGCGCAGGCGTGCCGCCTGGATAATCACGTCGATGGAGCCGACGACGATTTCTCGCACGGTCTTCTGCGGCAGCGAAAACCCACCCATTGCGATCATGGATTCGATACGATTCAGGCATTCGCGCGGACTGTTCGAGTGGATCGTTCCCATCGAGCCGTCATGGCCGGTGTTCATCGCCTGCAGAAGGTCGAACACCTCGGGTCCGCGCACTTCGCCGACGATGATGCGCTCGGGCCGCATGCGCAGGCAGTTCTTGACCAGATCCCGCATCGTCACCTCGCCTTCGCCTTCAAGGTTGGGCGGGCGGGTTTCCAGACGGACAACATGCGGCTGCTGTAGTTGCAGTTCGGCCGAGTCCTCGCAGGTGATGACGCGTTCCTCGCGGTCGATATAGTTGGTCAGGCAGTTGAGCAGTGTCGTCTTGCCCGAGCCGGTGCCGCCGGAGATGACGATGTTGCAGCGAACACGGCCGATGATCTTGAGAACCTCGGCTCCTTGCGGCGAGATGGCGCCGAACTTCACCAGCTGATCGAGCGTCAGCTTGTCCTTCTTGAATTTGCGGATGGTGAGCGCGGTGCCGTCGATGGCGAGCGGCGGCGCGATGACGTTGACGCGGGAGCCGTCGGGAAGACGCGCATCGCAGATCGGGCTGGATTCATCGACGCGGCGGCCGACCTGGCTGACGATGCGCTGGCAGATGTTGAGAAGCTGCTGGTTGTCACGAAAACGAATGCCGGTCTGTTCGACCTTGCCGTTGACTTCGATGTAGACGTTCTTGGAGCCGTTGACCATGATGTCGGCGATGTCGTCGCGGGCGAGCAATGGCTCGAGCGGCCCATAGCCAAGCACGTCGTTGCAGATATCCTCGAGCAGTTCTTCCTGTTCGGCTATCGACATCGCGAAATTCTTGATCGCGATAATGTCGTTAACGATGTCGCGAATTTCCTCGCGCGCGCTTTCGGGATCGAGCTTGGCAAGCTGCGACAGGTCGATCGTATCGATCAGGGCGGCGAAGACCTGGCTCTTGGTATCGTAGTAGGTTTCGCTCTTTTCGCGCGCCGCCCGCTTCGGCTCCGGAGCTATCGGCGGCGCCTCGACCGCGCGGCGGGCCGGCGGTGCAACAGGAGCGCTCGACGCAGATGCGGCCGCCGGCCTCGCAAGAACCGCCGTATCGGCCGAATCCGCGACGGCTGGCGCGATCGGCGCCGGTGCCGGCTGGCGGAATTCCGGCTTGAACCGGTTGCCGTCGTCGCTGCCTCTCTTACCAAACATGATCGACTACCGATTCCACTGAAGAAGCATCATTTCTTGTTGCGCGAAAGCTTGCCGAGCAGATTTCCGAGACCCGCTTTTTTCTTCACCCGGATTTCGCTGCGGCCGGTCAGCACATGGGCAATTTCGTTGATCGTGGCTACAACCGGGTTCTTGGCGTCCATTTCACCAAGCATACGTCCGTTGTTGGCGGCATTGCCGAATAGCAGCGGGTCAAAGCCGATAATCGCCATCGCGGCCAGGCCGAGCGGCTCAGCGAAATCGGACGGGGAAATCTCCGGCCGTTTGGGCACGCCGGCCTGATTGATGATGAGTTTGGGCGGCGAGTCGTTGGGACGAAGCCGTTTGAGCATGTCGACCAAATTCTTGGTGTTGCGCAAATTGGCCAGTTCCGGCGTCGCCGTGATGACGATCTCATCGGCCTTGATCAGTGTGTTCTTGGTCCAACCCGTCCAGACGTGGGGAACGTCGAGCACCAGGAGCGGCACGGTGCGCTGCGCGGTGTCGACAAGCTGCGTAAAGGCGTCGGGATCGAAATCATAGACGCGTTCGAGCGTCGAGGGCGCGGCGAGCAGCGAAAGGTGTTCGGCGCACTGGGTCAGCAGCCGGTCGAGATAGACTTCATCGATGCGCTCGGGCGAAAATACCGCTTCGGCGATGCCTTGCGCGGGATCCTGGTCGAAATTGATGTTGGCCGTGCCGAAAGCGAGGTCGAGGTCCGCGACGACCACCTCGGATTTGAACAGGGAGGACATCGCCCAAGCCACGTTGTGGGCGATGGTGGAAGAGCCGACGCCACCCTTGGCGCCGACGAAGGCGATCGAGCGGCCGAGCGGCTCGGCTTCCGGATCGACAAAGATCGACGATATGACGCTGACGATGTCGGCCATCGACACCGGCGCGATGACATATTCGGAGATGCCGGAGCGGATGAGCTCGCGATAGAGGCCGACATCGTTGTAGTGGCCGATCACCACCACTTTGGAAGACGGGTCGCAATATTCCGAGAGCTGCGCGAGCTGTTCCAGCAACTGCTTGGGTTCGCTGCGCGACTCCAGCAGGATCAGGTTCGGCGTTGGCGCCGACTGGTAGAATTCGATGGCGGTAGGGAGGCCGCCCATATGGACCTTGAGATGGGCCTTGGTCATGCGGCGGTCCTCGCCGGCGCGCTCGACCGGATTGGCGACACCCTCGGTCTCGCAGAATGCCTGGATAGAGATGCGCGGAACCGGCCGCAGCGCCTGCATCGCGGCAATGTCTTGCGGCGAGGTCTCACCGCCGTCCATGGGGGCGTCATAGGCAAGGTTGCTCATGGTCATCTTTCCGTGACTTCTCTTTTCCTTAGGACGCGGCTCAGTACGTCACTTCAGAATTGCCGAGGAACTCGTCCGAAATACCCCTGCTGCGGTAGACATCGATCACCGCGCCACGATTTTCCGCGTCGATGGTGGTCTGCTTGCGCGGCCCGATCAGGTCGGCCGGATTGGCCATCTGGGCTGCGAGATTGTTTTGATAGGAGCAGCCGAAATCGGCATAGTGTTTGTTCTCAGACGTCTCCAGCAGGTCATCTGGCCATCGTCCGCATTTGTCGGTCTGGGCCTTCACCGCGATATAGGCGACCCGGATCGGGGCGGATGTCTCGCTCGAGGCAGCCTGATACGAGACGACCACGATCCGGCTGCGCTTGACGCCCGCGGCAACCGCGAGCCGTGCGAAATCGCGCGCGGCGGCGGCGGCGGCGATCTCGTTGGCCGAGCCGCTCGGAACCTGGATCGTCAGCGTCGGGGCAGCACTCTTGTCATAGCCGTCGAGGAAACCCAGGAGCGTGTCGCGCTGCGAGCCGGTCATGCCGCGGTCACCCGCGCCGACAGGTAGGTCTATCTTTAGGTTCTTCTCGGCGATCACGATCGGATGGTTGGTGCGGTAGTCGTCTGGAATGGCGCCGACGGTGACACTGTCGCGCTGGGCGCAGCCGGCCAGCAATGCTGCCATCGCCACCGCCAGGGCAGGAATGGCGCGCCGGAGAATTCGCGAACGGCCGAAGCGCGTGGTCATGACGATGGTCCTTGCCTGCAATGCTGACTGAGACATGTCCGCTTCCCCGTTCACTTGTAGATGAAGCCGACGACGCCGTGATAACGGCCGCTGGGCTTGTCCGTCTGCATTGTGCCGTAGACACGATTGACTCGGCCCAGGAACATACCGGCGCCATCGCTGGCGGCGTTGAAATTGTCGTCAGGTTTGGCAAGGTCGTTTCGTGCCACCGGTTTCACCAGATAGGGGGTGATGATGATGACCAGTTCGGTCTCGTTGCGCACGAAGTCTCTGCTTCGGAACAGTGTGCCGAGCACCGGGATCTTTGTCAGCCCGGGCAGGCCGGCGACCGCCTGCCTGACGTCATCGCGGACGAGGCCGGCGATCATCATCGAACCACCTGACGGCAATTCGACGGTGGTGTCGGCAAGTCTCTTGCGGATGGACAACAGCGTGGTTCCGGGCAACCTGCCTGCCGCTTCCAGCGTGGTGGCGCCTTCGGCAGTAGGCTCCGACACGGACGTCCGGACCTTGAGGCTGATCCGACCGGCCGACAGCACAACCGGCTGGAACTCCAGGCCGATGCCGTATTCGAGTTTATCGTTGGTGTATGTGACCTGCCCTGTCTTGTTGTCATCTGAAACATTGTTCGTACGGCTGGTGATGAGATTGAACTCGCCACCGACCTTGAATGTTGCCTTCTCACCCGAGACGGCGGTGAGGGTCGGCTCCGCCAGCGTCTTCATGACGCCGCCTTGCTCCATTGCGTTTAGATACGCCTGAAGCGCCGAGGTGCCGATCGAAGCTCCCGAGAATTGCGACAGCGGTTTCCCAAGCCCGTATGCCGGGGTGCTCATCGCGTCGTAGCTGATACCGTTGCTACCGCCGCTGCCCACCATATTGACGCCAAGCTGCTTCATCACGGAGCGGCTGACTTCGGCGACCGTCACCTTGAGCGTGACCTGGTCGTCGCCGATGATCTGCAAAAGATTGACGATCTTGGAGACGCGGCGTTCCTGGTCCGGATTGTTGATGTCGACACCACTCTGGGCCGAGCCGCCGGCCGCGGTCTGCGAATATTGTCCCGTCGTCGCTTCACCGCCCGAGACGAAGATCGTCGCCAGGTCGACGGCGCGTTTGGCGTCCAGCGGCGTGTCGACGGTTCCTGTCAGGACGACGTTGTCGTTCAGCAGTTCGACCTTGATGGCCGATGTCGGGATGAAGCGCTTGATATAATCCTCCAGGCCTGCGACGTCGCGTTCGACGGCCAGATCGAGGCTGACGATCTGTTCGCCATTCGGCCCGAAGACAAAGATGTTGGTCTCGCCAACCGCCTTGCCGAACAGGTAGATGCGCCTCGCGGTGCGGGTCACCGCATCAGCGACGGTCGGATTGGCGACAAGAATGTCGTAGGCATCACTCGGCAGGTCGATGACCACCGACTTGTTGAGGCCGAGCTTGACGCGCTGGGTGGCCGCCGAAGCCGAAACCTGGGCATTCTTGGCCTCGACCACGCTCTGCACGTTAGTTCCGACGAGCAGCAGGGCGAAAGCCGCTGCCACGACCGCCGGCAGTTTACCGCTTAGCCTCATTTTCTTGCCCCCACTTCGGAAACTTCGCCCGACTTGATCAGCCTCACCGTTCCCTTGCGGCCATTGCCGGAAACGAGATAGTCGGCCTCGTCCACATTCTTTTCCTGGGTGTCCGTGATCGACCGCAGCGCGAGCGTCAGGCGATCCGCCATCTGCTGGGCGACGGTGATGATCTCCGCCTGCTTGGGCGTCAGTTCCAGCGTGGCGGTCTGGCCCACCCTGGTCTTCTTGCCTTCCTCGTCCTCCTGGATGGTCTGGTCGATCGCCAGGACGCGGATGTTCTTGAGGATGGTTTCGGTGTTGAAGCCGGAGCCGCCGCTGTTGGCATCGGCCCGGCGGGTCATGATAACATCGACGAAATCATTCGGAAGGATGAAACCGCCGGCAGAGGTGTCGGCCGATATCGTCGTGGCGACCGCCCGCATACCGGAAGGCAGGATCGACGACATGAAGCTTTGCCCTTCGCCGATCAGCTTGGAACGCCGCACCGGCTCGCCCGCGTACATCGGAACACGGGCTATGGACCCCTTCAGTTTCTCCAGGGCATCGGGGGCAGTGGCCTTGGTGATGAAATTGGCGTTGATGCCGTCAGCCGGCCAGGATTGCCAGGCAATGTTGTTCTCGAGTTGGCTGCCCATGGTGACATCGCCCGACAGGACAAGCACGTCCTGCAATGCCACGGCGGGAGCCGCTGGACCGGACTCGACGATCTGCGGTGGCGGCGCGGCGACCATGTTCTTCGCGACATA
Source organism: Mesorhizobium sp. BR1-1-2 (assembly GCF_020165435.1). NCBI lineage: Bacteria > Pseudomonadati > Pseudomonadota > Alphaproteobacteria > Hyphomicrobiales > Phyllobacteriaceae > Mesorhizobium > Mesorhizobium sp. BR1-1-2. The sequence continues at coordinate 67,470 of NZ_JAIUID010000009.1, read as the reverse complement.
GCCAGCACCACCCGCCGCGGCGACCGCCACGCTCAGAATAATCAATCGGGATGCTGGCATCTGTCCGAACCCTCGCCTTGGCAAACCACCTAGCCAGGCCGGACTTTGCAGCGGCAATCGTCAAAACAAGGTTAATGTAATGCTTACGATCGTGATTAATTTAAGGTTTACATAAATTAGCTGTATTGCGCCGTCAGGGACAAACAGCCAGCCCGCTCCGCAGAGCCAGCCCGCAACACAGCCAAGGAATGATCGGTAAGTTCAGGCCGCCAGCCTGGCCAGCGCCCAGACCATCAGGGGCGAATCCGGGTAGGTCAGCAATCCGCCCAAACCGAGCGCGATGCCATAGGGAACCCCGGTTGTCTCATCCGCGAAGTGTCGCAGGAACGGATTGCGGCCGGTAAAAACCGCAAGCGGCGACTTCCGGTAGACGAGAATGGCGAGCGTCAGCAAGCCGCCTATAAAGGTCGAGACCACGAGATACTCGACGAGTTGAATGTTGAGTCCCATCCACACGGCGGTCGCGGCCAGCAGCTTGGCATCACCGCCGCCCATGCCGCCCATTGCAAAGAGGCCGAACGTTACGGCAAGAACCAGCGCGCCGGCGGCGAAATGCCAGCCATAGGCCGCCCATTCCATGCCGGTCAGCGGCGCAACCAGTGCGAAGACGACGACGAGCAGCACCGGCACGCGATTGGCTATCGTCATCGACAGCATGTCGGAGATAGCGGCGAACAGCATGCAGAACGGGAAGACGACGAAGATCAGGGCTTCAAGCATCGGCGCTATGCCTATTGTCGGATCAAGCGGCACTCAATCTAGGCATGTTCGATTAATGATTGATGAGGCCCGGAACAAAAAGGCGATTGATACGGGCAGCGAGACAGAACAAGGGCCGCCATGTGGCGGCCCTTGTTCTGAACTCAAGCTGAAAGTCAGCAATAAGGCAGATCAGCCGCCGGTGGTGTTCAAGGTGGTGCCGATGGCACTGAACTTGGCGTTGATTGCATTGCCGAGCGCGCCAGCGCCGACGATGATGGCGAGCGCGATAAGGGCGGCGATCAGACCATATTCGATAGCGGTCGCGCCGGATTCGTCCTTTACGAAACGTGCAATGAGATTAGACATTCGAGAGCTCCTACTCCACGTGTTACAGCACTTCCGTCAACTTCTGTGATGGTTGATCGGATGCTGCCAATCTAGGGAGAAGCTCTTTCGATGGACTTAATAAACAGCCTTACCGATTCCTTTCCCGGTTGGAACATATTGCGTGGTTAACTATGGGCTAAGCGCCGGCCGAGGCGCAATTCCCAGTCAAGCAGCCGCAAAAGAAATAGCTCCGCGACCACAATCCGCGACAGGAACCGGGTGTGGCCGGCGCACCTGACGATCGCGGCAAATGGCGGCCGGGCCTGCTTAACCGTTGGTTCACCAATCTCGTTCATGTTCCGTTGAACAGTCCGCCCGCCTGGAGCGCCTCAATGGCCGAGCCGAGATCGTCGATCCTGATTGCCGTGCTTCTTGCCGCCGTGAGCTTTGTCATGCCCGCCAGGGCCGGCACCGGCATCGAGGTCACCATGAACCAGGCCAAGATCGTCAAACTGTCGCGCCCTGCCGACACGATCGTGGTCGGCAACCCGGCAATCGCCGACGCTTCCGTGCAGGACGCCTCGACGATCGTGCTGACTGGCAAGGGCTTCGGCGTCACCAACCTCGTCGTCCTCGACCAGGATGGCAGCCCGATCGTCGATGAACAGGTCACTGTCGTGCGGCAGGCGGCCTCGTCGGTGCGCATCTACCGGCGCGCTGAAGTTCAGACCATGTCCTGCACGCCCTATTGCGAAAGCTCCTACAAGAGCGAAGCCGAAAAATCCTCGGAAGCCGAGATGAGCGTCAGCCGGTAGGCACGCGGTCCAGGTTAGCGGGTGGTTAAGACGCCCGCGGCGACTTTAACGATCATTCAAACCGGACTTCAATTGGTTTGCACTAATACACCTGCCGAGACCGTCTGGTGTTGGGCAGGATCAGGGCATGAGCAACGAATTCGTCTCGACAGGTGATCGCACGGCAAGACGGGCACGGTTTTTTGCGCGCTTCGCCGGCGACCGCCGCGGCAGTACGGCACTTGAATTCGCGCTGCTCGCATTGCCGTTCGCGGTTCTTGTCTTCGCCATCCTGGAAAGCTGCATCTCATTTGCCGGCCAGGAAGTGATGGCCAACATCACCGACGACATCGCGCGCAAATTGCGCACCGGGCAGTTGAGGCCGGCCGACGTCGCCGGGGACAAGTTGAAGACCATGATCTGTGACAGGCTGGAGATCATCGTCTCGCAGGATTGCCCCAATCAACTGGACGTGGACCTTCGCGAATATACCACGTTCGCCGACGCGGCCACGGCCACCTTCAAGATCGACAACGGCAACATCATTTTGATGCAGGGCACCAACTCGCAGCCCTTCGCGACCACGCCAGGCCTGGCGGAATCGAAGAACATGCTGCGTGTCTTCTACAAATGGCCCGTCATGACCGATCTTCTGTCTCAGTCGATGGGCGGCAACAAGACACTGCATTTTGCATCGGTGACCTGGCAGAACGAGCCATTCGACAACTGAGTTCGCGGCGGAAGCAAAACCCAGGAAAAAGGGCAACGGGCATGATGCGTGCGGGGGCACATCCAGGAATGGCAGGATGTTGGGGGAAGTTGGTCGGTTTCATACGCGATCGCCGCGGCATCGCGGCGGTCGAGTTCGCCCTCATCGTCCCCATCCTGCTGATCATGTATTTCATCACCATGGAGGCTTCGCAGGCCATCGAGACCAGCAAGAAGGTCAGCCGCATCGGCAGCATGGTGGCCGATCTGGTCACGCAGCAGCCGACCATTGTCGCGGCGGACCTGGATGCCATTATGAAGATCGGCACCTCCACCTTGCAGCCCTACAATCGCTCGACGCCGGACATCACGATCACGGCAATACAGGTTACAACCGATACGCCGCCTGAGGTGAACGTGGTGTGGTCACGCAAGGTGGTCAATGGCGTCTACGGCGCTGACGCCGCCAAGGACACACCCACGACCGTGCCATCCACGCTCAAGGTCGCCGGCACCTTTCTCATCCGTGTCGAAAGCAAACTTGGTTACAAGCCGATAATCACTTGGTCCCCGGACAGTTCACAGAAGGCCGGATTGACGACGATCTTCAACAATATATCGATGGGCGAGACCTATTATCTGCGTCCGCGCCGAAGCCTGACGATCCCCTGCGGCGACTGCTGACGAGCTCTATCGCCGCACGCCACCGTCCGACACCAGACGCACGATGGCGTGCGCCATCTCGTAATCCTTGGAAACCACGGTGGCGAAACCGCCGGAATGCTTCGATTCGAGCAGATCGTAGATATCGGGCGTCGTCGATTTGAGATTGGTGAGAAAGACGGCCAACCGACGCTTGGCTTCCGGGTCGAGATCGCTACGCACCGCATGGGGACCATATCTCAGCAAACCCGACGTCCATACGACTTGAAGAGCGGTCGCCGAAAGCCCGGCAGCTTCGAGCCTTGCCTGCGTGCCCGATAGTCTTGGCTCGCCGTCGGCCGCCGCCGTCGCCCAGCCGAACAAGGCATCTGCCTGGCCATCGACCAGCATTCCTTCCGCGGCCGAGGCGGAATCGGCATAGACCAGAAACGATGCGTCCTCTGCGATCTTGACGTGCTCGGCGGCCAGTCCGGCCAATGGCAAAAGAGAACCAATGCTGTCCGCCGGCGGCATGGCGATCCGGTGGGTTTCCATCGCCGTTAGGCTGGGCACCTTGCCATCCTTCGTCAACAGCACGGCGCGGATGCCGACGGCGCCATCGGAATCGACCGGTGCCACGAGCGGTTCGATGCATTCGCAGCGCTGTGACGCCGTTGCGTAGGCGGCCGCCGAATAGATGGCATATTCGATGTGGGCGTTGGCTTGCGCATCGATCAGCGCGGCGTAGTCACGGGCAACGACGAACTTCACCTTCATGCCCAGAGCGTTGGTAAAGGCCTCGGTCAACCGCGCCAGGCCTGGAACCGTATTGCCTGCTCCGGGTTCGGCAACGATGCCGATGCGAAACGTGCCGATATCCTCGCGCCAGTCGGCGCGCGCCGGGCCGGACCAGACCGCTCCCTGCGCGATGATGAGAGCGGCGCATGCCTTCAGGGCAGCTTTCATGGGAGACCCGGTCCTGCGATCCGTCAATGACTTGGTTCCAGACTATCGCGCCGAGCGGTTGCCGTTTGGTTTCCGAATTGCCAATGCCGCCGTGGAACCCTATGTCTGGATGCTCAAACCGGCAACAATGACCCGATGGCGCGTGCTTTCCTCTTCGTCCTGGATTCCTTCGGCATAGGCGGCGCCGCCGACGCCGAACGCTACGGCGATGCCGGTGCCAACACCTTCGCCCATATCACCGAGGCCTGTGCGGAAGGCCGCGCCGATCGTGAAGGACTTCGCCAGGGGCCGTTGTTTGTCCCCAACATGGCGTCGCTCGGACTTGGCAAGGCTTCCGAGACCGCGACGGGGCTGGGCTTTGCCGCTTTCGGGGCGGATCTCGTCGCCAATGCCTTCCACGGCGCCGCTCAGGAGGTTTCGAGCGGCAAGGACACGCCATCGGGCCATTGGGAGATAGCAGGCCTGCCTGTTCGTTTCGACTGGGGCTACTTTCCCAATACGATCCCGGCCTTTCCCGCCGAACTGACCGAGGCGATCATCCGCGAGGGCAAGGTGCCGGGTATTCTCGGCAACTGCCATGCGCCGGGCACCGAGATCATCGAACGGTTCGGCGAGGAGCACATCCGCACGGGCAAGCCGATCTGCTACACCTCGGTGGATTCGGTCCTGCAAGTCGCCGCGCATGAGATCCATTTCGGCCTGGAGCGGCTCTACGAATTCTGCAAGGTGGTGCGCCGCCTGGTTGATCCGTTGAGGATCGGAAGGGTGATCGCGCGACCGTTCCTCGGCGAGACGGCAGCCAGTTTCGAGCGGACCTACAACCGCCACGACTACGCCGTGCCGCCGCCCGAGCCGACATTGCTCGACCGGCTGACGGGGCGTGGCAGCCGCGTCATCGCCGTCGGCAAGATCGGCGACATCTTTGCCCATCGGGGGGTTTCGGAAGTGCGCAAGGCTGCGGGCAACATGGCCATGTTCGACCAGGCGCTTGATGCAATGGATGCGGCCCGCGACGGCGATCTCGTCTTCGCCAATTTCGTCGATTTCGACACCGAGTTCGGCCATCGCCGCGATGTTGCAGGTTATGCCGCCGCGCTCGAGGCCTTCGACCGGCGACTGCCGGAAGCATTCGCAAGATTGCGACAGGGCGATCTGCTGATCCTGACGGCCGACCACGGCAACGACCCGACCTGGCGCGGAACCGACCACACACGCGAACGCATTCCGGTGATCGGCATCGGACCGGGTCTGACGGGCGGCGACATCGGGCTGAGAACGACGTTCTGCGACATTGGTGAAACCGTGGCCGAACATCTCGGGTTGGCGCGCGGCCGCTACGGCACTTCCTTTTACCCGGATATGGGCGGTCATGCCTGAATTGCCCGAGGTCGAGACGGTCCGGCGCGGGCTGGAGCCGGTTCTGGAAGGCGCCCGCATCATCCGCGCCGAGGCACGCCGGCCGGACCTGCGTTTTCCATTCCCCGAAAAATTCGCCGAGCGGCTGACCGGCAAGACGATCACGGCTCTCGGACGCCGGGCCAAATATCTGACGATGGATCTCGAAAGCGGTCCCGCCCTGATCTGCCATCTCGGCATGTCAGGCTCGTTTCGCATCGAGACGGCCGACGCCGCCGAAATGCCCGGCGTGTTCCATCACGAGCGGTCGAAGAGTTCGACGCACGACCATGTCATCTTCGACGTCGCCTCCCGGGATGGCACCCGCTCGCGCGTGGTTTTCAACGATCCGCGTCGCTTCGGCTTCATGCTGTTTTGCGAAGGGCCGCCGGACACCCATCCGATGCTGGCAGGGCTCGGCGTCGAACCCACCGGCAACGCGCTTGACGGAGTGCTGCTGGCCTCGCTGCTGAAGGGCCGGAAATCGCCGCTGAAGGCCGCTCTTCTCGACCAGAGACTGATAGCCGGGCTCGGCAACATCTATGTCTCGGAGGCGCTATGGCGTGCCGGGCTGTCGCCGCTGCGCGAGGCCGGCACGATCGCCAAAGCCGGCAAGAAAGCCAGTGAGCAAAGCCGGGGGCTTGCCGTGGCGGTCCGCTCGGTCATCGCAGATGCCATTGCGGCCGGCGGATCGTCGCTGCGCGACTACATGCAGACCGACGGTTCGCTGGGCTATTTCCAGCACTCCTTCGCGGTGTATGACCGGGAGGGCGAACCCTGTTCCAGGCCTGGCTGCGGCGGCCATATCGAGCGCATCACGCAGAGCGGCCGCTCGACCTTCTATTGCCGGACCTGTCAGCGGTGAGCTAGATCGATCTCAATTGCCTGGAAGGGGAGCCGAAGCCATGGCCTATGAAACGATCGTCGTTGAAATCAGGGGCAAGGTCGGGCTGATCACCTTGAACCGGCCGAAGGCGCTCAATGCGCTGAATTCCCAGGTCATGGCGGAATTGGTGGCCGCGGTAAACGTGTTGGGGGCAGATGACGACATCGGCGCGATGGTCGTCACCGGTTCCGAGAAGGCCTTCGCCGCAGGCGCCGACATCAAGGAAATGCAGTCGATTTCCTACGTCGATGCCTACATCAAGGACTTTTTCGTCGGCTGGGAAGAGTTGACCCGGGCGCGCAAGCCGATCATCGCGGCGGTGGCCGGCTATGCGTTGGGCGGCGGCTGCGAACTGGCGATGATGTGCGACTTCATCATCGCCGCCGACACGGCAAAATTCGGCCAGCCCGAAATCACGCTCGGCGTCATTCCCGGCATGGGCGGCTCACAACGCCTGACCCGGTTCGTCGGCAAGTCGAAGGCGATGGACATGTGCCTGACCGGGCGGATGATGGATGCCGCGGAGGCCGAGCGTTCCGGCCTGGTCTCGCGCGTCGTGCCTGCCGGCGAGCTTGTCGAGGAGGCCGTCAAGGCAGCGGCCAAGATCGCCGATTTTTCGCTGCCGTCGGTGATGATGGCAAAGGAAGCCATCAACCGAGCCTATGAAACGACGCTCGCCGAGGGGTTGCGGTTCGAGCGCCGGCTGTTCCATTCGCTGTTTGCGCTCGACGACCAGAAGGAAGGCATGGCGGCCTTCGCCGAGAAGCGCAAGCCGAATTTCACCAATCGCTGACAGCGCACCTCCGGGGCGCCAAGTGCTTCGGCGTCACTGAAAAAATGCTCCGGCGCGACGACAGCCAAAAAGAACGCAAGCCAGCGTTGACGCGCCGGGAAAGCTGAACTATAAGCCGCACCAACCGAGGCGGCCCTGTGGCTGCCCGTTTGTTTTTTGTGCCCTGCGGCATGCCGCATGCGCCGACCAGATCAGAAGAGAGGCATCATGGCCAATACATCCTCGGCCAAAAAGGCAACGCGCAAGATCGTCCGCCGCGCGGCGATCAACAAAAACCGCCGCTCGCGCGTCCGCACTTATGTGCGCCAGGTCGAGGAGGCGCTCGCCTCCGGCGACAAGGCCGCCGCGCAGGCAGCGTTCAAGGCCGCCGAGCCGGAATTGATGCGCGCTGCGACAAAGGGCGTGATCCACAAGAACACCGCGGCCCGCAAGGTTTCGCGGCTGGCTCAGCGCCTCAAGGTGCTGTCGGCCTGACGTCCCTTTCCGGACTGATCTTCTGAGAACCCGGCCGATAGTGCCGGGTTTTTTCGTTTGCCGGCAAGCACTTAAAAAGAATACTCGGAAACGGCGTCGAAAGCGGAGTCCGCGGTCCGAAATGCTTTGCCGGCATATGCGTTCCGGCTGATGGTCCAGATACTTGAAAAGTGTCGGCTGAAAAATTCCCCCTCCGCAGAAATAATCAATATTTCCCAATTGGTTACAGATAGTCATCCACACGTTGTCCACAACGCGGCGGAGCGCCAGGAGAACAACTGGCTGTCAAGCGATTTATTTCACAAAATTTCGCGCCAGCCCGGCTTTTTCATATTCGCCGGAAAAGGGTTTGAATCACAATGGCTTTGTCAAACTATAGTGCTGCCGCATGGCACTTCGGGGCGCCGGACCTAACCAGATTCCTTAAAAATCCGTTAGACGTGGCCTTGCTCTATCCACAGCGATTTCGGTAATGTCGGTCCATCGAAAGGGATGGGCCGGGTGGCCCTAACCCAGCCTGAATGGGCCAGCTTAAATTGGCGGGGTTTGTGACGCGGATCAAGTCCGCGGGCAGGTTTGGTTTGCTCTTTTTCGATACGGTAGGGGACTGGCGTAACTAAACATGGCAGGTCGACAGCGCCGGCGATTTTCGCCGGACGGTGTTGCATTGCCCTGACATACCCAACACGGACTGGCTTCCATGGGCCGGCACCGGTTCCCTGGATAATGGGCGACGTTCATCTGCCGGCGGCGGCAGCGGGCGTCGTAGCAAAGCGCAGTCGCTGGAACACGGATGCAGGAGGCGCATCCCCGGCGGAAAAACAGGTACAGAGACAAGGAATTCGATCATGCAGAGCGGCGTCGAAAGGGAGCTTATGAATGAAATCCCATTTTCAGGAAATCTGATCGGAGCTGACGAGATGGCGGCTTCCAGCGACGCGGAACAGAAATTCGACCGGGTCAAGGCCCAGTTGAAGGCGCGCTTGGGTACCGAGGTCTATTCGAGCTGGTTCGGGCGCATGAAGGTCGCGGAGGCTTCAAAGGGCATCGTTCGCATTTCGGTGCCCACAGCATTCCTGCGCTCGTGGATCAACGGCCATTATCTCGACCTTATCTGCGAACTGTGGAAACACGAGGATCCCGAGATCCTCAAGATCGAGATCATCGTGCGCACGGCCACCCGCCAGGGGCGCAGCCATGCCGAACCGGAATTGACGCCGGCGCGCAAGATGACGCGCCAGACGCAGACGGCTCTGGCCGCCGGCACCGTAAGCCCTGGCAGGCTGGAGCGGGCTCCGGCGCCGCGCCCGGGCGGGCCAACCGAGAGCGAGTTCCGCCACAATGTGCTGGGATCGCCGCTCGATCCGCGCTACACGTTCGCCTCCTTCATCGAAGGGCCCTCGAACCGGGTGGCCTTCGCTGCGGCCAAGGCCGTGGCGGAATCGCAGTCGAGCGCGGTGCGCTTCAACCCGCTCTTCCTTCATGCGACGGTCGGCCTCGGCAAGACCCATTTGTTGCAGGCTATCGCCGCGGAATCGCTGAAGCAGAACCCGAAATCGCGCGTCGTCTACCTGACGGCGGAGTATTTCATGTGGCGCTTCGCCACCGCGATCCGCGACAACAATGCCTTGACGCTCAAGGAACAGCTGCGCGATATCGACCTGCTCATCATCGACGACATGCAATTCCTGCAGGGCAAGTCGATCCAGCACGAATTCTGCCACCTGATCAACATGCTGCTCGACAGCGCCAAGCAGGTCGTCGTCGCCGCGGACCGGCCCCCGTCGGAGCTGGAATCACTCGAACCGCGAGTCCGCTCCCGCCTCAATGGCGGCGTCGCGCTCGAAATGTCGGCCCCCGATTTCGCCATGCGCCTGGGCATGCTCAAGCTGCGCCTCGCCACTGCCAGGCACGACGACGCTTCCCTCGACATCTCCGACGAGATCCTCAATCACGTCGCCCGCACGGTGACCGGCAGCGGCCGCGAACTGGAAGGCGCCTTCAATCAACTGCTGTTCCGCCAGTCATTCGAGCCGCAGATCACCATCGATCGCATCGACGAGATCCTCGGCCATATCTACCGCACCGGCGAGCCGAAGCGGGTCCGCATCGAGGATATTCAGCGCATTGTCGCGCGGCACTACAATGTGTCGAAGACCGAGTTGCTGTCCAACAGGCGCACGCGCACCATCGTCAAGCCGAGGCAGGTCGCCATGTATCTGTCCAAAGTGATGACACCGCGCTCGCTGCCCGAGATCGGGCGGCGCTTCGGCGGCCGCGATCACACAACGGTGCTGCACGCAGTGCGCAAGATCGAGGATCTTTCCGGCGGCGACAACACGCTGGCGCAGGAACTGGAACTGTTGAGACGGTTGATCAACGACCAGGCCTGAGCCGTTCGAAAACGCCTGGCGGCGTGCTTCGCCGCCTTTATCCCCAGAAAGCCCGCGTAGCCGGCCCGAACCGGTCGCGCGGGCTTGCGTTTGCTGGTTTTTTCCTGTCAGTTTACGCAGATTCTGAAGCCTGTTCAGACCTTTCGCGGGACGCCGCCAGCCGGAGACCCGCTCATTCATTCAAGCGAGCCTGGTTCGTCATGCGTGTTATCCTGGAACGGTCAAATCTCCTGAAGTCGCTCAACCACGTCCACCGCGTGGTCGAACGGCGCAACACCATACCGATCCTGTCCAACGTGCTGCTCAGCGCCGAAGGCGCCAGCCTGGAAATGAAGGCCACCGACCTCGACCTGGAAGTGACGGAAGCGACGCCCGCCAAGGTCGAGCGGGGTGGCGCGACGACCGTTCCGGCGCATCTGCTCTACGACATCGTGCGCAAGCTTTCCGACGGTGCCGAGGTGATGCTGAAGACGGACGAGGACGGCAACGCCATGACGGTGACCTCCGGCCGCTCGAGCTTCCGCCTGCAATGCCTGCCGCAATCGGACTTCCCCGAGCTTTCGGCCGGATCCTTCTCGCATATCTTCCGGCTCGACTCGGTCGCGCTCAAGGGGTTGATCGAGAAGACCCAGTTCGCCATCTCCACGGAGGAAACGCGCTATTATCTCAACGGCATCTATCTTCACACACATGAGGTCGGCGGCAAGCTGAAGCTGCGCTCGGTGGCGACCGACGGCCATCGCCTGGCGCGCGCCGAGATCGACGCGCCGGCGGGTTCCGAAGGCATGCCGGGCATCATCATCCCGCGCAAGACCGTAAGCGAATTGCAGAAGCTGGTCGATGATCCCGACATGGCGGTCACCACCGAACTGTCGGACACCAAGATCCGCTTCACCATCGGCAGCGTCATCCTGACTTCCAAGCTGATCGACGGCACCTTCCCCGATTATCAGCGGGTCATTCCCACCGGCAACGACAAGAAGCTGATCATCGACCGCCAGAGCTTCGCGGCCGCCGTCGACCGCGTCTCGACCATCTCCTCCGAACGCGGCCGCGCGGTGAAGCTTTCGATCAGTGAGGGCCAGGTGACGCTTGCGGTCAACAATCCGGATTCGGGCAGCGCCACCGAGGAGCTGGCCGCCGACTATTCAGCCGACCCGATCGAGATCGGCTTCAACGCCAAGTACCTGCTCGACGTCGCCGCACAATTGACCGGTTCAGAGGCCCGATTCATGTTGGCCGACGCCGGTTCGCCGACGCTGATCCACGACATGGCCGATGAAACCGCGCTTTATGTGCTGATGCCGATGCGGGTGTAGAGCAGCAGCGGTTGCCGGCGCAAACCCATATAAGTAAGCTTACACTTACAAACTTCCGCAACTATGCGGCGCTGTCGCTCGAGCTTGAGCCGGGCGCGGTGGTGTTTTCCGGTGACAATGGCGCCGGCAAAACCAATCTGCTGGAAGCGATTTCCCTGTTGACGCCGGGCCGCGGCCTGCGCCGCGCGCCTTACGCGGACGTCGCGCGCGAGGGCGGCGACGGCGGCTTTGCGCTGCACGCGCGGCTCGACGGACCTGACGGCCAAGTCGAGATCGGGACGGGCATTTCGGGTGCCGACAGTCTTGGCGAGGGCGGCAGGCGGGTGCGCATCAATGGCGCCACGGCGCGATCGACCGAGGATATGCTGGAATGGCTGCGCGTCGTGTGGCTGACGCCGGCAATGGATACCCTGTTCACCGGACCGGCCGCGGACCGCCGGCGCTTCCTCGACCGGCTTGTGCTGGCGATCGATCCCGGCCACGGACAGCGCGCCCTCGACTATGAAAAGGCGATGCGCGGCCGCAACCGGTTGCTGACGGAAGGTTCGCGGGATTTGAGCTGGTTCGAGGCGATCGAGACGCAGATGGCCGAGACAGGCGTGGCGATCGCCGCGGCGCGCGCCGAAATGGTGCGCCTGCTCGCCGCCATGATCGACCGGCTGCCCGACAGCGGCCCGTTTCCACAGGCCGATATCGGCCTTTCGGGCGATCTGGAGGCCGAGATCGCCACCACGCCGGCTGTCGACGTCGAGGAGCGGTTCCGCCGCACGCTCGCCGGGGGCCGCGACCGCGACCGTGCCGCCGGGCGCACGCTGGATGGCCCGCACCGCTCCGACCTCGTGGTCCGGCACCGGCCCAAGGCGATGCCGGCAGAGCTGTGTTCGACCGGCGAACAGAAGGCCTTGCTTGTCGGCATCGTCCTGTCGCATGCCAGGTTGACCGGCGAGATGTCCGGCTTGACGCCAATCCTGCTGCTCGACGAGATCGCGGCACATCTCGATAGCGGTCGGCGTGCGGCGCTGTTCTCGATCCTGGAGGAGCTGAACTGCCAGACTTTCATGACGGGAACCGATGCGGCGCTTTTTTCCAGCCTGGCCGGCCGGGCGCAGTTCCTGACCGTCGATCACGGCACGGTCGCGCCGACCGCTGTGTGAACACCTGACAAGGTTACTCTCTCGCTATATGGTCGCGCCATGACCGCCGCCGCCCTCACCGACGAAGAACTCGAGCGCTACGCCCGCCACATCGTGCTCCCCGAAATTGGCGGCGCCGGCCAGCAGCGCCTGAAGCGGGCGCGGGTGCTGGTCATCGGCGCCGGCGGATTGGGCGCACCGGTGCTTGAATATCTTGCCGCAGCCGGCGTCGGAACGCTCGGCGTGATTGACGACGACACGGTTTCGCTCTCCAACCTGCAGCGACAGGTGATTCACGGCACCGACACTGTCGGCATGCTGAAAACCCACAGCGCCAAGGCGGCAATCGCCCGCATCAATCCCAACATCGCTGTCGAAATCCACACATTGCGCCTGGCCGCGGACAATGCCCAAGCCCTCGTCGCCCGTTACGACGTGGTCGTCGATGGGTCCGACAATTTCGAGACGCGCTATGTCGTGGCCGATGCCTGCGCGGCGGAGGGAAAGCCGCTGGTGCACGCTGCCGTGGGCCGTTTCGATGGCTCCGTGACCGTGCTGATGCCATTCCAAACCGATAGGGACGGCACTTCCAACCCCGGCTATCGCGACCTCTTCCCGGAGGCACCGCCGCCGGGTCTGGTGCCGTCCTGCGCCGAGGCCGGGGTGCTTGGCGTGCTGACCGGGGTCATCGGTACGTTGCAGGCGATGGAAGCCATCAAGCTGATCACCGGCATCGGCGAGCCATTGATCGGGCGGCTGCTGCTCTATGACGCGCTGGCCGCGCGTTTCGAGACCATCCGCTACAAGAGACGAAACTGACGTTGAAGCGCGCTGCCGATATCACCATCACCCGGATTCCGGCCGATTTCGACCGCTGGAACGAAGTGCTCGCCCTGATCCTGCGCGCTTTCGCCTTCATGAATGGCATCATCGACCCGCCGTCCTCGGCGCACCTGCTCACTGCGGAAACTTTGCGCGACAAAGCCCGCCGCGAGACCGGCCTGCTGGCGCTCGGCGGCAACAGGATCGTCGGCTGCATCTTCGCCCTGGAACGAACCGACCACATCTATGTCGGCAAGCTCGCCGTCACGCCGGACTGTCAGGGCCAGGGCATCGGCAGGTTGTTGATGCAAGCCGTCCAGGATTTTGCCCGCAGCCGCGGCAAAGCCGCAATCGAGCTGCAGACGCGAATCGAGCTGGCTGGGAACCAGGCAGCCTTTGCCCGGCTCGGTTTTCGCGAGACCGTGAGAACGGCGCATGAAGGTTATGCGCGACCGACTTCGGTCACCATGCGCAAGACTGTTTTGTAAGTTTTCACTTACATTATATTGCGAAGCCGCTCAGGTCCTGAGCGGCAGCACGCGATCCGGCGGGCGGTGGCCGTCGACGAAGGCGCGGATGTTGATGATCACCTTCTCGCCCATGTCGATGCGGCCCTCGAGCGTCGCCGATCCCATATGCGGCAAAAGCACGACCTTGCCCTTGGTCGCGAGCTTGAGCAGTTTTCCGTTCAATGCGGGCTCGTGCTCGTAGACGTCGAGGCCGGCGCCGGCGATCCTGCCATCCTGGATCAGCTTGACCAGCGCCTCCTCGTCGATGATGTCGCCGCGCGCGGTGTTGACGATATAGGCGGTGGGCTGAAGCAGCGCCAGCCGCCGCGCCGAAAGCAAATGGAACGTCGCCGGCGTCGACGGGCAGTTGACCGAGATGATGTCCATGCGGGCCAGCATCTGATCGAGGCTTTCCCAATAGGTCGCCTCCAGCCCGTCCTCGACCGCCTGCAAAACGCGATGGCGGTTATGATAGTGGATGGAGAGGCCGAAGGCCTTGGCACGCCTGGCAACGGCGGTGCCGATACGCCCCATGCCGACAATGCCGAGCCGTTTGCCCCAGATGCGCCGGCCAAGCATCCATGTCGGCGACCAGCCGGCCCATTTCTTGTCGCCGGTGAGTACATTGGCGCCCTCTGCCAGCCGGCGCGGCACCGCCAGCATCAGCGCCATCGTCATGTCGGCCGTATCCTCGGTCAGCACGTTGGGCGTGTTGGTGACGGTGATGCCTTTCTTGGCCGCGGCCGCCACGTCGATCTTGTCGACGCCATTGCCGAAATTGGCGATCAGCTTGAGGTTTTCGCCGGCCTGGGCGATCAATGCCGCGTCGATGCGGTCGGTCACCGTCGGCACCAGCACGTCCGCCTCCTTGACCGCCGCGACCAGTTCCGGCTGCGTCATCGGCCTGTCCTCGACATTCAGCCTTGCGTCGAACAGTTCGCGCATGCGGGTCTCGACAGGGTCGGGCAGTTTTCGCGTAATGACCACGAGAGGCTTCTTTTTGCCTGCCATTGTTTCCCTCGTTGAGACCTCTTTAACCAAGACCGGCGAAACTGGAAGCCGGTCGCGGTAGCCGATTTACCCATGTACCAAGCGGTGCCGCCGAAGACAAAGAAAAAGGGGCGCCGGGGCCGGCAGGCCAGCGCCGAAAGGAACGAAAGTGTCTGGTTTCGCGTCGCTTCGCCTGACCCTCAGCGCAGCATTTCTCGGCGCTCTGCTCTATTCACCCCAACTGTGCGCGCAAGGTGCAGCGGCTCCCGCCCAGAGCGTCGTCACGCTCGGGCCGAGCGGCCTGCCGCTGCCACGATTCGTCAGCCTGAAATCCGGCCGCGTCAATTCGCGTGTCGGGCCGGGCGCCAACTACTCGGTCGACTGGATGTATCTGAAGGCAGGCCTGCCGATGGAGATCATCCAGGAATTCGACACATGGCGCCGCGTGCGCGACGCCGACGGTTCGGAAGGTTGGATCAACCAGTCGCTGCTTTCGGGCCGGCGCACGGCGATCGTGGCGCCGTGGCAGCGCGGCAAGGGCGCGCAGATCAATCTCCTCAGGAGCCCCGAAAAGGACGCCAGCGTGGTGGCTATCGTCGAGCCGGGCGTCATGGGCACGATCAAATCCTGCGACGGCCAATGGTGCGAAATGACGCTCGATGGCCATACCGGCTGGCTCGCCCAATCCGTCGTCTGGGGCGCCTATCCCGGCGAACGGGTCAAGGACTGATCGTTGGCCTTGCGCCGATTCGTTTGAACCGCAGGCCGGACCGTTTAGCGGCCGATGCGACCGAGATGGGTATCCTGAAAGCTGCTCGACAGCTTCAAGCCGTAGCCCAGCGCGCGATCGATAGCGATGTGGGCGATCCAGATCAATGCAACCGCTATAGCGGCTGCATTGCCGAACAGGCTGCCGGCAAGCACCAAAAGCACCGGTGGGACCAAGATGTGGAAGGCATTGTAGCAGGCGGCGCCGACGCGCGGCCCGGCGAGATAGCCGAACATGGACAGATCAGGCGCCAGGATCAACAAGGCGAACAACCACCAGGACGCACCGGCGCGTGCATAAAAGACGATAGCGGACACCGCGACAGCGGCCCATTCCAGCCGGATGGCGAGATCGAGGGGTTTCATGCCTGGCCGTTCATACGTGCCTGGCCGTTCATACGTGCCTGGCCGTTCATACGTGCCCAGCCCCGGTCATTCGGCGCGTTTGGGGCGCAACCTCACCACGATGTCGACATTGGCGATCTCCATCCCCTCGGGTGGTTCCGGCAGGTTGGTGACGGTGACCGGACCATTGGCGATGTCGAAAATCCGGTTTTCGCCTTCGATATAGAAATGGTGATGATCGGAGGTGTTGGTGTCGAAATAGGTTTTGGCGCCCTCGACAGCGAGAATGCGCAGCAGTCCCGCCTGGGTGAACTGGTGAAGGGCGTTGTAGACGGTGGCCAACGACACCGGCACGCCGGCGGCGACGGCCTCCTCGTGCAGTTCCTCGGCCGACAGATGGCGGTCGCCCTTGGCGAAAAGCAGGTCGGCAAGCGCAATGCGCTGCCGTGTCGGCCTCAGGCCGGCTTCACGAACCCGCTTGTCCACAGCGACATTTTCCTTCCGGCAGCCCCGGTCCATCTGGTCGTCCAAGCTCACAGTTCCGCCTCAAGACACGTCCAGAATGGCAAAAAAATGGATGTCTGCCGAAACCGGACCCCTTCCGACATATATTCTGTCGTCCGAATGCGATCAATAGCGCGCATTGACCCGGCAAGACTGGCGGGTTAAGCGCAAACGCCGGTTTCCGGCCTGAAACAGATTGTGTTAGGACACCAACGACAAGGGCGCGCCAGCGCCCGGGACATATGGGAACGAGATTGATGGCGGGTTCGAAATCCAGCTACGACTACGAAGAATTGCTGGCCTGCGCCCGCGGCGAGCTGTTCGGACCGGGCAATGCCCAGTTGCCCTACCCGCCGATGCTGATGTTTGACCGCATCACCGAGATCAGCGAAACAGGCGGGGCTTTCGACAAGGGTTTCATCCGTGCCGAATTCGACATCAAGCCGGACCTGTGGTTCTTTGCCTGCCATTTCATCGGCAATCCCATCATGCCTGGATGCCTGGGCCTCGATGCCCTGTGGCAGCTGACGGGTTTCTATCTCGGCTGGCTGGGCGAACCCGGCAAAGGCATGGCGCTGTCGACCGGCGAGGTCAAGTTCAAGGGAATGGTCACGCCCTCGGTTAAAAAGGTCGAGTATGGCGTGGAATTCAAACGTGTGATGCGTGGCCGGCTGGTGCTGGGCATCGCCGATGGTTGGCTAAAGGCGGACGGCGAACCCATATACGCGGCAACGGACCTGAAAGTCGGTCTGTCCAAGCAGTCGGCGGTCGCTTGACCGTCGCCCTGGCCGACTTCGTGGCCAGCATTCCTGGAAGGAGTTGCGAATGAGACGTGTCGTAGTCACAGGCCTCGGCATCGTGTCGTCGATCGGCAACAATGCCAACGAGGTGCAAGCCTCGCTGCATGACGCCAAATCCGGCATCAGCTTCTCCGACTCCTTCGCCGAGCACGGCTTCCGCTGCCAGGTCTGGGGCGCGCCGACGCTCGATCCCAGCGCCATGATCGATCGCCGCGCAATGCGCTTCCTGAGCCAGGGAGCGGCCTGGAACCATGTCGCCATGGACCAGGCGATCGCCGATGCCGGGCTTGGCGAGAGCGACATCACCAATGAGCGCACCGGCATCGTCATGGGCTCGGGTGGGCCTTCCACCCGCACCATCGTCGAGGCGGCCGAAACCACGCTCAAGAACGGCAGCCCCAAGCGCATCGGCCCGTTCGCCGTGCCGAAGGCGATGTCGTCGACCGCGTCGGCGACGCTGGCCACCTGGTTCAAGATCCACGGCGTCAACTATTCGATCTCGTCTGCCTGCTCGACCTCGGCGCATTGCATCGGCAATGGCTACGAACTGATCCAGTGGGGCAAGCAGGACATGGTGTTCGCCGGCGGCCACGAAGATCTCGACTGGACGATGTCGGACCTGTTCGACGCCATGGGCGCCATGTCGTCGAAGTACAATGACAGGGCATCGGCCGCGTCCCGCGCGTATGACGTCGATCGCGACGGCTTCGTCATCGCCGGCGGCGCCGGCGTGCTGGTGCTCGAGGAACTGGAGCATGCCAAGGCGCGTGGCGCCAAAATCTATGCAGAGATCGTCGGCTACGGCGCCACCTCGGACGGCTTCGACATGGTTGCGCCCTCGGGCGAAGGCGCCGTCCGCTGCATGCGGCAGGCGCTGGCGACCGTCACCACCCCGGTCGACTACATCAACACCCACGGCACCTCGACGCCGGTGGGGGATTCCCGCGAAATGGGCGCGATCCGCGAGGTGTTCGGCGAGAAGATGCCCTTCATCACCTCGACCAAATCGCTGACGGGCCATTCGCTGGGCGCGGCCGGCGTGCAGGAATCCATCTATTCGATCCTGATGATGCAAGGCGGCTTCATCGGCGAAAGCGCCCATATCGAGACTCTCGACCCCGAATTCGAGGGCATGCCGGTGGTGCGAAAGCGCATCGACAACGCCAGGATCGACACCGTTTTGTCCAATTCCTTCGGCTTTGGTGGCACCAACGCAACGCTGGTTTTCCAGCGCTATTCCGCATAAGGCCACGTTTTTTCCACGAGGATTGGCGATCATGGACGGATTGATGAAGGGCAAGCGCGGGCTTGTCATGGGCGTCGCCAACGATCATTCGATCGCCTGGGGCATAGCCCGGAAACTGTCCGAACATGGGGCCGAACTTGCCTTCACCTACCAGGGTGACGCCTTTGGCCGCCGGGTCAAGCCGCTCGCCGACAAGCTCGGTGCGGCGCTGGTGGTTCCCTGCGACGTCGAGGACAGCGCCTCGGTCCGCGCCACCTTCGAGACCTTGGGCAAGGCCTGGGGTGGGCTCGACTTCGTGGTCCATGCCATCGGCTTTTCAGACAAGAATGAGCTCAAGGGCCTCTACGCCGACACCAGCCGGGACAATTTCGTCCGCACCATGGTCATCTCCTGCTACTCCTTCACCGAGGTCGCGCGCCACGCCGCGGCCCTGATGCAGGAAGGCGGATCGATGATCACCCTGACCTATGCCGGTTCGGTGCGCGTCATGCCGAACTATAACGTCATGGGCGTCGCCAAGGCCGGCCTCGAGGCCAGCGTGCGCTATCTCGCCAACGATTACGGCCCGCGCGGCATCAGGGTGAACGGCATATCGGCGGGACCGGTGCGAACGCTTGCCGGCGCCGGTATTTCCGATGCGCGCCACATGTTCTCTTACCAGCAGCGCAATTCTCCGCTGCGCCGCACCGTGACCATCGACGAGGTCGGCGGCTCGGCTCTCTATCTCCTGTCCGACCTCGCTTCCGGCGTCACCGGCGAAATCCACTATGTCGATTCAGGCTATCATATCGTTTCCATGCCGACGCTCGAGGAGCTGAAGCAGACGGATCGCGCGAGCGAATAGGCCATTTCGCGAAATAGTCTTTTCTCCTGTGAAGAAATAATTCCCTTCCAATAAAATTGGATGCATTCGCGGAAACTCATTTTAAGGGCCTATCCGCTACAAAGTCCCGCAATTTGGGGACTTTCAATGCCTGCCGTCAGCAACCCGAACCGCACACCGGTGTTCCGGCTGATCACCATAGCCAGTTCGGGCATTGGCAGTTTCATCCTCGGCATCTGGGGCCTGAAGCACGCGCTTGGCGACGGCTTTGCCGGCATGCCGGCGGACGTGATGGTGGCGATCATGGCTGCCCTTTGCGCGCTGGCGGCGGCGGGAGCCGCGATGTCTTTCTTCGCCGGCGTCGATGAATCGGCTGATTTCGTCTTCAACGAAACCCACTTCGACAAGCTGACCGGATTGCTGGCGCGTCCGGCAATGGTCGGCAAGATCGCCGAGGCAGCCTGCGCGACGAGCCGCACCGGGGCCCCGATGTTCCTCATCGACATCGACATCGACCGGTTCAAGCAGATCAACGACGCGATCGGCTACAGCCAGGGCGACGAACTGATCCGCGCCTTCACCAAGCGGCTGCAGGCCTGCGTGCCCGAGCGCGTGCTGATCGGACGCATCGGCGCCGGCGAGTTCGCGGTGCTGCTTCCTGATCATCAGATCCAGGGCACGATGGAAGCTATGGTGGAGAGGCTCATCGACGAGATGATGGAGCCCTATGAGCTAAGCAGCCACCAGCAATCGGTGAGCCTGTCGGTGGGCATCGTGGCGATGCCCAAGGACGGCGTCGACCCAGTCCTCATCCTGCGCCGCTCCAACCTGGCGCTGCAAAATGCGCGCGCCAGGGGAGTCGGCAACTGGTCGGTCTTCGATACCGAGATGGGGCGGGTCGCCGATCATCGCCAATGGGTCGAATCCGAGCTGCACATCGCATTCGAGCGCGGTGATTTCGACCTTCACTATCAGCCGCAGTTAGACCTGCCGAGCGGCCGCATCGTCGGCTATGAAGCGCTGATCCGCTGGAACCATCCAGAACGCGGCATGATCCCGCCTCTGGAGTTCATCCAGATCGCCGAGGAAACCGGCATGATCAATCCGATCGGCGAATGGGTTCTGCGCAAGGCATGCAGCGACGCCCGCCATTTGCCCGACGACTGCTTCGTCGCCGTCAACATCTCGCCGGTCCAGTTCATGACCAAGGACTTCATCGGCCTCGTGCGCGACACGATGCGGACCACCGGCATAAAGCCGTCGCGGCTGGAGCTGGAAGTCACCGAGACGGCCATGATGCAGGACCGCGACCGCGCCGCCGCCATCCTGAAAGAGCTTGCCGATATGGGCATCTCGGTTGCCGTTGACGATTTCGGCACCGGTTATTCCAATCTCAGCTACCTGATCGATTTCTCCTTCGGCAAGCTGAAGATCGACCGCTCCTTCGTCAGTCGCATCGATACGGATTCGAGCTCCGGCGCCGTCGTATCGACCATTGTCGGCCTCTCGCGAGCACTCGGCGTCAGTATCATTGCCGAGGGTGTCGAGACAGAGGACCAGGCGACCCTGCTCAGGGCTGCCGGTTGCGAGGTGGTGCAAGGCTATCTGTTCGGCCGTCCGGCGCCGCTTGCGGTCATGGCCGGCGCGGAACATGTCGTCGAGGATTCGAGGCGCGTCGCCAATCTGCACTGAGTGCCACGCCGTTGCGTGTCAGCGACGCGCGGAAAGAACCTTGAACATGCCGTCACGGGCGAGCTCGGCATGGCTGGAGAAGGCAGCGGCCAGCACGGGCTCGTAGGGTAGCTGGCGGTTCGCCACCATGTACAGCCGTTCTCCCGGCTTCAGCGCCTTTGCCGCTGCCCGGATCAGGCCGGCGCCGATCTCCGGTTCAGCCGCCCGGCTGCGATGAAAGGGCGGGTTCATGACCACCGCGTCGTAGCGACGCTCGACCGGCTCGCCCTGCAGGTCCGTCCAGAAGAAACCTTTCGCAACCGACTGGCTGGCCATTGCAAGATTGGCTTTGGCGGCTTCGAGAGACCCGAAATCCGCCTCATAGAGATCAAGTGCCGAGATGCCGGGCGAACGCGCTTCCATCTCCGCCGCCAGATAGCCCCAGCCGGCGCAGAAATCGGCGACATGGCCGCGCAGGTCGGCCGGAAGATGGTCGGCCAGCAACTTCGAACCGGCATCGACACGATCAAAGGAAAACATGCCGGGCGCCGTGCTGAAGCGGCCGTCGACCAGCCCGGCGGGATTGGCGGCACGCAGCGCGGCTGCTGCCGTCGCCCCGGCCGGACGGCGAAGCCAGAAGGCGATGCCGTGATATTTGGGCAGATGGCCTTCGAGCGGCACAAGCTCGTCGATGCGCTTGCGCAGGCTGGCGATGCCGTCATCCTTGCCGCCGGCAATGACGATCAATCCGCCCTCGGCGACGCGCTCCAGCGCTTCCGCGATGCGCAGCTCGTTCTGGCCGCGATGGCGGCCCGCGAGCACCAGCGCGGCCTCAAAGCCATCGCCTTGCGTTTGCGGGGTGACAGTGAAGCCCGCGGCTTGCAGCGCGCGAAAGTGCGGCCGGAAGCCTTGCACCACGTGCAGCTCGGCGTCGAAGTCCTGCGGTGTCCGCAAGCCGGATTCGGCCCCGAGAAAAAGCACGCGCTCGCCCTTTCGCGGCAAGGCGACCGCCTCGGCCTCGAATGGATGGAACAGCGTCTTCAGCGCTTCAGCGGACATGCCTTTGCTCCATAAACGAAAGCGGGCGCGACATGAGCCGCGCCCGCTTCGATTTTTCCGTCAGCCCGTTCAGGCGGCGTTTTCTTCGCTCTCGGCCTTCTTGTCGCGAACGATTTCCTTGCCGGTGGCCTGGTCGACGACCTTCATCGACAGGCGGACCTTGCCGCGCTCGTCGAAGCCCATCAGCTTGACCCACACCTTGTCGCCTTCCTTGACGACGTCCGAAGTCTTGGCGACGCGGTCGTTGGCAAGCTGCGAGATGTGGACGAGGCCGTCACGCGGGCCGAAGAAGTTGACGAAGGCGCCGAAGTCGGCGGTCTTGACGACCGTGCCTTCGTAGATTTCGCCGACTTCCGGCTCGGCGACGATGGTGTGGATCCACTTCTTCGCCGCCTCGATCTCCTTGGCGTTCGCCGAAGCGATCTTGACCGTGCCGTCATCCTCGATGTTGATCTTGGCGCCGGTCTTCTCGACGATCTCGCGGATGACCTTGCCGCCGGAACCGATCACGTCGCGGATCTTGTCGGTCGGGATGTGCATGACCTCGATGCGCGGCGCGAACTCGCCGAGCTCGGCGCGCGCGCCGGACAGCGCCTGGCCCATTTCGCCGAGAATATGCTGGCGACCGTCCTTGGCCTGATCGAGAGCGATCTTCATGATCTCCTCGGTGATGCCTTCGATCTTGATGTCCATCTGCAAGGAGGTGATGCCGTTGACGGTGCCGGCGACCTTGAAATCCATGTCGCCGAGGTGATCCTCGTCGCCCAGGATGTCGGAGAGCACGGCGAAGCGCTCACCTTCCTTGATCAGACCCATGGCGATACCGGCGACGGGCTTTGCCAGCGGCACGCCGGCGTCCATCAGCGCCAACGAGGTGCCGCAGACGGTTGCCATCGACGACGAGCCGTTGGACTCGGTGATCTCCGAGACGACGCGCAGCGTGTAGGGGAACTGGTCTGATGTCGGCAGCATCGGGCGGATGGCGCGCCAGGCGAGCTTGCCGTGGCCGATCTCGCGGCGGCCGGGCGAGCCCATGCGGCCGGTCTCACCGACGGAATAGGGAGGGAAGTTGTAGTGGAGGAGGAACTTCTCCTTGTACATGCCGGTCAGCGAATCGACATACTGCTCGTCCTCGCCGGTGCCCAGCGTAGCGACGACCAGCGCCTGGGTCTCGCCGCGGGTGAACAGCGCCGAACCATGGGTGCGCGGCAGGACGCCGACCTCGGACACGATCTTGCGCACGGTCTTCAGGTCACGGCCGTCGATGCGCGAACCGGTGTCGAGAATGTTCCAGCGCACGACCTTGGCCTGGAGCTCCTTGAATACGCTGCCGATCTGCTCGGAGGAATATTTCGGCTCTTCGCCTTCGGCCGGAGCGAAAGCCGCCTTGACCTTGGCCTTGACGGCGTCCACGGCGGCATAGCGCTTTTGCTTGTCGGTGATCTTGTACGCGTCGCGAAGCTCGTCGCCGACGATCTTCAGCATCTCGGCTTCGAGAGCGGAATAGTCCGGCGCGGTGAAGTCGCGCGGATCCTTGGCGGCGACCTCGGCTAGCTTGATGATCGCGTCGATCACCGGCTGGAAACCGCGATGGCCGAACATGACCGCGCCGAGCATCAGGTCTTCGCCGAGTTCCTTGGCTTCTGACTCGACCATCAGCACGGCGTCGGCGGTGCCGGCGACGACGAGGTCGAGCTTGGATTCCTGCATCTCGTCGACATGCGGGTTGAGCACGTATTCGCCGTTGATGTAGCCGACGCGGGCGCCGCCGATCGGGCCCATGAAGGGCACACCCGACAGGGTCAGGGCCGCTGAGGTGGCGACGATCGACAGGATGTCCGGATCGTTCTCGAGATCATGCTGGACGACGGTGACGACGATCTGCGTGTCGTTCTTGTAGCCGTCGGCAAAGAGTGGGCGGATCGGGCGGTCGATGAGGCGCGAAACCAGCGTTTCCTTTTCGCTCGGACGACCTTCACGCTTGAAATAGCCGCCCGGGATCTTGCCGGCGGCGTAGGTCTTTTCCTGGTAATTGACGGTCAGCGGAAAGAAGTCGAGGCCCGGCTTGGGCTCCTTCATCGAAACGACCGTGGCGAGAACCTTAGTCTCGCCGTAGGTGGCGAGCACGGCGCCGTCGGCCTGGCGCGCGATCTTGCCGGTTTCGAGGATGAGCGGGCGACCGCCCCATTCGATTTCCACTTTGTGGTGATTGAACATGTCTTGTCCTTCATATGAGGAAGGGCCGCGCCGTTTCAGCGTGCGCGGGTGCCCTTCCCCTGGCTTCCTTTCTCGGGCAGCCACGGGCAAGACAACGGGAAGCTCGATCCATGTCGGCCGGATGGCCGCACGAGCGTCCTGCAATCCTGCCCCATGACCGTCCATGGGGTGGCTTCGAGGGGGCCCTCTGCACGCTCGAAGCCGGATTTGGCCAATCGATCCGACTGGCCCTGCGCATGACCCACAAGCAGCGGCTTGCGGAATGCGTCACGCGCAAACTCAACTTGTTGGAGCGTCCGTCCGGCATCCGGATGGGTGCGCGGCGCTCCAGTCCTGCATTCGAGATCGGATTGGTCCGGTGCTCAAATGCGCGACCGGCGGGCCCTTGTGAGGGCCCGCCGGTCAATTCGTCAACGGCGCAGGCCGAGCTTCTCGATCAGCGTCTGGTAGCGCGTGTCGTCCTTGCGCTTGAGATAATCAAGCAGGCTGCGGCGCTGGGAGACGAGAGCGAGCAGACCACGGCGGGAATGGTTATCCTTCTTGTGGTCCTTGAAATGGTCGGTCAGGTTCTTGATGCGCTCGGAAAGGATGGCCACCTGAACTTCCGGAGACCCGGTGTCGCCCTTGGCGGTTGCGAATTCAGTCATCAATTCCTGTTTGCGCTCGGCAGTGATCGACATCGTGTTTTTCCTTATCTGTTCGAGGAAACGGGTCGCCCTCAGCCGGGATGTCGTCCAGCAGGGGCCGGTGCAAGCAGAGCGTCATAGCGCTAAGCTGCGGCGCATATAGTGCAATTCCCAAGAAAACACCAGCCCAATTCACGAAGCCGGCTTTTCACGCCAAAACGGCAAGTTATCCCTGTCAAAGCCATTTCTTCCATTTGAAGAACGCAATCAGCCCAACCGCCACCACGGCCATGAACAGCAGAGCCAAGGGATAGCCGTAATAGGCCTTCAGCTCCGGCATGTTCCAGGGCGACGTCTCCGGATCGAAATTCATGCCCCAGACGCCGACCAGAAACGTGAGCGGCATGAAGATGACCGACACGATCGTCAGATAGGAGATGACCTCGTTGGTGCGTGCCTGGCTCAGCGACAGATGCATCTCGATCAGGCCGGTCAGCATGTCGCGCTGGTTCTCGACCAACTCGATCAGCCGCAGCGCGTGGTCAAGCGTATCGTTCAGGAAGACCTTGGTTTCGGCTTTCACATAGGACACGTCGTTGCGGATCAGCGTCGCCAGCGCGTCGCGCATCGGCCACAGAACCCCCTTCAACACATTGGCGTCGTGCCGCAATCCATGAAGCTGCTGCATCTGATGCTTGTGCGGCGCGTGCAGCATCTGGTCCTCGATGCTGTCGACGAGTTCGCCGGCCGCCTCGATCGGCGGAAAGTAGCTGTCGACGATGGCGTCGATCAGCGCATAGGCGAGATAGTCGGCGCCACGGGCGCGCAGCCGGTTCGGCGCCGAGCTTTCGATGCGCTTGCGCACCGGATCGAACGGATCGCCTTCACGCTCCTGGAAAGTGACGACGAAATTCTTGCCAAGGAAGACGGCGATCTGCTCGTAGCGGTGCGAGGCGACGTCGTCGATCACCCGCATGACCACGAAAGCGTGATCTTCGAAGAAATCCACCTTCGGCCGCTGGCCTGTGTTGACGACGTCCTCCAGCGCCAGCGGATGCAGGCTGAAGATGCGGCCGATCTCCTCGATCAGCTCGATATTGGCTAGGCCGGTGCAGTCCAGCCAGATGACCGGCCACTTTTCGCAATTGGCATTGACGTCGTCGATGCTGGCATTGTCGATCGTTTTGGACTTTTGCGGCGAGATCAGGGTGAGCCGCAGTTCCGAGCGTCGCGCCGCGGGATCGGCGATCAGCGTGCCGGGAGATGCGCCTACCGGCGGCCGCCTGATCCTGAGCGGCGCCCGTGTCTTGATCGCCTCAACCTTTGCCATGCGGTCCCTCGGATAGATGTCGCATAGAGATCAGATGAGGGTTCTCACCCGGCAAAAACCCGTTTGGGCTTGAACATGCCCTGCTCGACGGCGCCGATGGCCACCAGCTTGCCGCGCGCGGTCGCGCAGGCTTCTTCGGCCTCCACCGGCGCGTCGCGGCCGCGGATGATGACAGGATTGCCGAGGCGGATCTTCGTCGCCGCATCGTCGCTGATGGCGATCTGCGGCAGGCAGTCGAGTGCTGCCGAGGTGTCGACAAGCAGCGCATCGATCGCGCCAAAATCGATCGGCGCTTCTATCGTATCGGGGGACGGTTCGTGCGTGCCATGACCCTGCTCGCCGAAGCGCGCCGCCTCCAGTTCGGCGACGGTGACGAAATCCTCGGCAGTGAACGGCTCGACCTCGATCCGGCGCAGTTCAGAAATATGGCCGAAGCAGCCGAGATCGCGGCCCATATCGCGGGCCAGCGAGCGCACATAGGTGCCCTTGCCGCATTCGACCTCGAAAACCGTATGACCGGCCCCGTGCTCGACGATGTCGAGGCGGCCGATTTCGATCTCGCGCGCGGGAATATCGACCGTCTCGCCGTCGCGGGCGAGATCATAGGCGCGTTCGCCCGCGATCTTGATGGCCGAGAATTGCGGCGGCGTCTGCATGATGACGCCGGTGTATTTCGACAGCAGCGCCTGCACTTCGGCCTCCGCGGGACGCCGATCGGAGTCCCTCGTCACCGAACCTTCGAGGTCGTCGGTCGAGCGCTCCTGCCCCCAGGCGACGGTGAAGCGGTAGATCTTGGCGCCGTCCTGAACGTAGGGCACGGTCTTGGTGGCTTCACCGAGCGCGATCGGCAGCATGCCGGAAGCGAGCGGATCGAGTGTGCCGGCGTGGCCGGCCTTCTCCGCCTGGAACAGCCACTTGATCTTGGAGACGGCCTCGGTCGAGCCCATGCCGACCGGCTTGTCCAGCACCACCCAGCCCGAGACCGGCCGGCCCTTCTTCTTGCCGCGGCGCGCCATTATTCGCTGTCCTTATCGTCGTCGTTCGCATCCAGATCGCGCGATACTTCCGGCGATTTCAGGAGATCGTTGATCCTGGCGAAATTATCGAAGGAGGTGTCGAGCCGGAAGCGAAACTCGGGCATGTACTTCATCTGCCGCAGCGCGCCGGAGACACGGCCGCGGATGAACTTGGCATGCCTGTTGAGCGCCTCGACCACCGCGCCGGCGTCCGTGGCGCCGAGCGGCGAGATGAAGGCGGTTGCGATCTTGAGGTCGGGCGACATACGCACTTCCGAGACCGAAACCACGGCATTCTCGACCAGCGGATCGATGATCTCGCCGCGCTGCAAGGTTTCGGACAGCGCATGGCGCACCTGCTCGCCGACGCGCAGCATGCGCTGGGATGGGCCTGATGTGGTCGAACGGGACATTTTTCTCGATCCTGAAAGCGTGGGGCGCGGGATAGGACCGTGCCTCATGTCTCAAATGTTAGCCAGGCGGCAGCCTCTCGGCCACCGCCTGGCATGACGGACGTCGCACGAACTCAGAGCGTGCGGGTTACCATCTCGACGCGGAAGCACTCGATGATGTCGCCGACGCGCATGTCCTCGTAGTTCTGGAAGGCCATGCCGCATTCCTGGCCGCCCGGGACTTCCGAAACCTCGTCCTTGAAGCGCTTCAGCGTCTTCAGCGTGCCTTCGTGGATGACGACGTTGTCGCGGATCAGGCGCACGCCCGCGCCACGCTCGACCTTGCCTTCGGTGACACGGCAGCCGGCGATCTTGCCGACCTTGGTGATATCGAAGATCTCGAGGATCTGCGCATTGCCGATGAAGGTCTCGCGACGCTCCGGCGAGAGCATACCCGACAGAGCCGCCTTCACGTCATCAACGAGGTTGTAGATGATCGAGTAGTAGCGGATCTCGATGCCCGCGGCCGCGGCGGCGGCGCGTGCCTGCACATTGGCGCGGACGTTGAAGCCGATGATCGCCGCACCCGACGTCTCCGCCAGCGACACGTCGCTTTCGGTGATGGCGCCGGCGCCGGCATGGACGATGCGCGCACGCACCTCGTCGGTGCCGAGCTTGTCGAGCGCCGCGTTGATCGCCTCGATCGAACCCTGCACGTCGCCCTTGATGACCAGCGGGAACTCCTTCAGTCCGCTCGTCTGCAGCTGCGACATCATCTGTTCGAGCGAACCGCGCTGGCCGGCATGGCGGGCAACCGCCTTCTCGCGGGCCAGACGCTGGCGATATTCGGTGATCTCGCGAGCGCGGGCCTCGTTGTTCACCACCGCGAAGCGGTCGCCGGCCTGCGGCGTGCCCTGGAGGCCGAGCACCTCGACCGGCATCGCCGGCGGCGCTTCCTTGACGTGTTCGCCACGATCATCGACCAGCGCGCGCACACGGCCCCATTCATTGCCGGCGACAAGGATGTCGCCCGGCATCAGCGTGCCGGTCTGCACCAGCACGGTGGCGACGGGGCCCCGGCCCTTGTCGAGCTGCGCCTCGATGACGACGCCCTCGGCGGTGCGGTCCGGATTGGCCTTGAGGTCGAGGATTTCGGCCTGCAGCAGGATCGCTTCGAGCAGCTTGTCGAGATTGGTGCCCTTGGTCGCCGACACTTCGACGTCCAACACCTCGCCGCCCATCGATTCCACGAACACCTCGTGGCGCAACAGCTCGGAGCGCACTTTCTGCGGATCGGCGTCATGCTTGTCGATTTTGTTGATCGCCACGATGATCGGAACGCCGGCCGCCTTGGCATGACTGATCGACTCGATCGTCTGCGGCATCACGCTGTCATCGGCCGCCACCACCAGGATGGCAATGTCGGTGGCCTGGGCTCCGCGGGCGCGCATGGCCGTGAAGGCGGCGTGGCCGGGCGTGTCGATGAAGGTGATCTTCTGGCCGTTCTTCTCGACCTGATAGGCGCCGATATGCTGGGTGATGCCGCCGGCCTCGCCGGAGACGACATTGGCGTTGCGGATCGCATCGAGCAGCGAGGTCTTGCCGTGGTCGACATGGCCCATGATGGTCACGACAGGCGGACGCGACACCAGGTCTTCCGGACGGTCGGCGATGTTGAACAGGCCTTCCTCGATGTCGGACTCGGCGACGCGGCGGACCGTGTGCCCGAATTCAGTGGCGACCAGTTCCGCCGTGTCGGCGTCGATGACGTCGCCCGGCTTCAGGATCTGGCCCTGCTTCATGAAGAACTTGACCACATCGACGGCGCGCTCGGACATGCGCTGCGCCAGTTCCTGAATGGTGATGGTTTCGGGCAGGATCACTTCGCGCATAACCTTCTCGCGCGGCTCATTGTGCATCGCGCGCTTGAACTTTTCCTGGCGGCGGCGCATCGACGACAGCGAACGGGCCCGCGCATCCTCGTCGGAAAGCGCGGAGTTCAAAGTCAGCTTGCCGCGACGGCGGTCTTCCTCGCCCTTGGTCGGCTTGGCCGGACGCGCCACTTCGGGCGTCACCAGACGGCGCACCGGCGCACCGGCGCCAGTCCGCTTCGGCTTGACTTCTTCTTCCTCGTCTGCGGTCGCCAGTTCGGCGGCCTGCGGCGCGCGGCGACGCGCCTCTTCCTCGGCGCGGCGGCGGGATTCGGCCTCGGCCTGCAACCGCGCTTCTTCCTCGGCCTGGCGGCGTGCGGATTCCTCGCGCTCGCGCTTGCGGCGCTCCTCATCCTCGGCGCGGCGCTTAGCTTCCTCGACGGCGCGCTGGCGGTCCTCGACCTCACGGGCCTTGGAGCCTTCGAGCGCCCTGCGGCGCGCTTCCATTTCGCTACGCGACAGCTCGTTCAAGACCATGCCGCTACGCTCGACCGGTGCCGGCGGAGGTGGAGGCGGTGCCTTGGGTGCCTCCTGCACGACGGGAGCCGCCGCGACCGCCGGCTTCGGGGTGAACACGGGCGCCGCCACCGCCGGCTCCGGCTTGTCGCCGGGCAGCGAGAATTTGCGCTTCTTGGTCTCGACCACGACCGACTTGGTGCGGCCGTGCGAGAAGTTCTGGCGCACGGTGCCCTGTTCCATGCCGGGGCGCTTCAGCGTCAAGGTCTTCTTCGGCGTAACACTCAACGTCTTGTCGTCGCCCGATTTCGTATCGCTCATTCCATATCCTCTGCGGCCTTATCTTCGTCAGCAACGGCCGCAAGCATTGCCAGATCGTCCGGGGTACCGCCCCGATATCGGTCGAGCGCAACCATGCGCTTCTGGACCGCCTTACCCGCGTCTCCCGCGAGGACGGCAGCATGTATCACATTTGTACCCCCCAATGCCAAGCTCAACTCGGCCTCGGAGAAAAGTTTGTAGGCAAGGATGGAGGGGCCGCCAATATGGACGGTCGCCCGCCGCGCCTGGCTGATCTTGCGCACACCATCGTCTGAAGCTTCGGTCGCGTGGAGCACGAAAAGCGCCAATCCACCGCGCACCGCGCTCTCCACCTTGGTGGCGCCCAGCGCGATCGCCCCTGCCTTGCGAGCGAGACCCAGCATGCCAAGGGCGGATCTGGAAAGCAGCCCATCGACCATGCCGCCGAGATCGGGCGGTACGATCACCTGTGCCTTGAAGGCGCGAGCGAAGAGGTTCTTCGCCGCCGCCTTGTCGATATGTAGGCGGTCGGCGCTCACCCAGCAACCACGGCCGGGCAGATTTCTCTTGAGATCCGGAACGACGGCCGAATCCGGGCCGACGACGAACCGGATCAGTTCATCCGGTTCGGCCTGCTTGCGGGTGACGATGCAGGTGCGATCGTTCATCTCGTCCAAGGGCGGTTTCTGTGCGATGCGGTTTCACCTCACGCACCAACGGCTTCGTCAGCCGGCGCTTCTTCGGCTGCAAGCTCGTCTTCGGAAATCCAGCCGGCCTTGAGACGGGCCGCGAGCACCATCTGCTCGGCATCGGCGCGCGAAACGCCATGATCGGCCAGCACGCCCGGATACACCTTGGTCTCGCCGTCCTTGCGTTCCTTCCAGCCGGTGAGGTCGTCGGCGGCATAGCCGGCGAAATCCTCGATCGTCTTCACGCCGTCCTCGCCAAGCGTCACCATCATGGCGGTGGTGATGCCGGGGATTTCGCGCAGCTCGTCCTTGACGCCCAGCGCCTTGCGCTTTTCGTCGTGCTCGGCTTCGATCTTCTCCAGATATTCGCGGGCCCGGGTCTGAATCTCCGAGGCGGTATCCTCATCGAAGCCGTCGATCGAGGCGATTTCGCCAGCATCGACATAGGCGACTTCCTCGACGCTGGTGAAGCCTTCGGAGGCAAGCACCTGGCCGACCATCTCGTCGACGTCGAGAGCTTCCATGAACAGTGCCGAGCGCTCGACGAATTCCTTCTGGCGGCGCTCGGATTCCTCGGCCTCGGTCAGGATGTCGATATCCCAGCCGGTGAGCTGCGAAGCAAGGCGCACATTCTGGCCGCGGCGGCCGATGGCCAGCGAGAGCTGGTCGTCCGGCACCACCACTTCAATGCGCTCGGCGTCCTCGTCGAGCACGACCTTGGCGACTTCCGCCGGCTGCAGCGCGTTGACGATGAAGGATGCGGCCGAGGGCGACCACGGAATGATGTCGATCTTCTCGCCCTGCAATTCGGCGACGACCGCCTGGACGCGGCTGCCGCGCATGCCGACGCAGGCGCCGACCGGATCGATCGAGCTGTCGCGCGAGATGACGGCGATCTTGGCGCGCGAACCGGGATCGCGGGCGACCGACTTGATCTCGATGATGCCGTCATAGATCTCCGGCACTTCCATGGTGAAGAGCTTGGCCATGAACTGCGGATGGGTGCGCGACAGGAAGATCTGCGGGCCGCGCTGCTCACGGCGCACGTCGTAGACATAGGCGCGGACGCGATCGCCATATTTGTAGTTTTCGCGCGGGATCAGCTCGTCGCGGCGGATGATCGCTTCGCCACGGCCGAGATCCACGATGACATTGCCGTATTCGACGCGTTTGACGGTTCCGTTGACGATCTCGCCGATGCGGTCCTTGTATTCATCATACTGGCGGTCGCGCTCGGCCTCGCGCACCTTCTGCACGATGACCTGCTTGGCCGACTGGGCGGCGATGCGGCCGAAATCCATCGGCGGCAGCTGTTCGGCGATGAAGTCGCCGAGCTGGGCGTCGGGATTGCGCTCGCGCGCCGAGGAAATGGCGATCTGCGTGGCGTAGTCGTCGACCTTCTCGACCACTTCCATCAGTCGCTGCAGCTTCATCTCACCGGTGTTGGGGTTGATGTCGGCGCGGATGTTGGTCTCCTGGCCATAACGCGAGCGTGCCGCCTTCTGGATCGCATCGGCCATGGCGGCGATGACGATCGACTTGTCGATCGACTTTTCACGCGCGACCGCGTCGGCAATCTGCAGCAGTTCAAGTCTGTTGGCGCTTACAACCATGTTTTTTCTCCCGAGCCTGTTTGCCGGCCCTTGGGGCCTGGCAGCTCAATCAACTTTCCTGTTCGTGTTCTTCCGTAGCGCCCGAATCCGCACCCTCCGGTACGTCGTCGTCCGGTTCGCCGCGGCGTTTCCTGGCTTCCTTGCGCGCCCTGTTGTCCTTCGACAACGCATCACGGATGAGGTCGTCGGTCAGGATCAGCCGGGCTTCGGCAATGGCGTCGTAGGGCACGCGCACTGTCGGCTCCTCACCGTAGGCCGCCTTGTCGCGCTCGATCAGCACATCGTTCTCACCGGCTTCGGCGATCTTGCCCTTGAAGCGCTTGCGATCCGCGACAACGACCGATGTTTCCATCTTCACCAGATGACCGGTCCAGGTCACGAAATCCGATTTGCGCACCAGCGGCCGGTCGATGCCGGGCGATGAGACTTCGAGATGATACGCCTTCTCGATGGGATCGTCGACGTCGAGCGCCGGCGACACCGCACGGCTCACCTCTTCGCAATCCTCGACGGTCATGGTGCCATCCTCGCGCTCAGCCATGATCTGCAGCGTCAGCCCGTTCTGGCCGGACAGATGCACGCGCACAAGGCGAAAGCCGATGCCGCGCAGCACCGGCTGGACGATCAGCGCGATGCGCGCATCGATGCCGCTTTCGCGGATGATGCGATCGTCGCTCTCGCTTGCCGTTGACGTCATTCGATTCCTGTCGATCATTCTCTAGCCGTCGGCAGGTAATAAAAAAGAGCGGGACCGGGTGGACCCACTCTTCGTCATACCGACCAAGAATTTGAGGCTGATATAGACGATCCGCCCCCGTGTTTCAAGCCCGCCGTCCCAACTGCGCGCATGTCCGGTGCATTGGGCTTGCGCCAGGTGCATGCCATCCATGCGGCAACGGCCCTTGTTGGTCCTCAAGCCGCGCTCCTATCTGTGTTGCATTGCACAAAACGATAGCGATAGCGCGTTACCGCACGCGAAAGGACATGACAATGAACAGCCGCAAGGTTTTTTCCGCCATAGGCGATCTCTTCACCACATTCGGCAGCGCCGTAGCCGCGTCGCGGGCTGTGGAAGCCGGCCGCAAGCCGCGCGTCCACGATCTGCGCAGGCTCGGCATGGATCCGACGGCTTTCGACAAGATCGGCCGTTTCTGAACTCCGGCCAGCGGGCGACATTCGATTTCCATGTCCCCGCAACAGTTGAAGATCGCGCCCTCACGAGGGGCGCCCAAATCCCGATGCCTAGGTCCCGATGCCTAGGTCCTGATGAAGGTAAGGTAGGCCGGCCGCCTGCCCTCGCGGACGGCTTTCGCCTCATAGCGGGTGCCTGGCCAGCCATCGTAGGGGCGATGCCAGTCGGCGGCCTCTGAAGCCTGCCAGGCGAAACCGCCATGCGCGCGGCAATGCAGCAGGGTCCAGTTCACATAGGTGTCGATGTCGGAAGCGAAACGGAACTCGCCACCACGCTTCACAACGCGTGCGAAACGCTCGAGATTGACCGGACTGACGAAACGGCGCTTCCAGTGCTTCTTCTTCGGCCACGGATCGGGATAGAGCAGGTCGATGCCATCGAGCGAGGCCTGCGGCAGCCAGTCGAGCAGTCCGGTGGCGTCGTCGTCATAGACCCTGAGGTTGGCCAGCGGCTTTTCCCGCACCGCCATCATCATCTTGGCCATGCCGTTGACGAAGGGCTCAACGCCGATAAAGCCGGTCATCGGTGCTTCGGTCGCGCGATGCAGGAGATGCTCGCCGCCGCCAAAGCCGATTTCGAGGCGAACGGCGGAAACATCGGCTTCGAACAGAGCCCGCAAATCCGACGGCGCCTCGGTCGTCAGATCGAGCCGATAGGTGTCGAGGCCGCTTTGCAGCGCCGCCGCCTGCTGCGGGCGAACCGGCTTGCCGCGCCGACGGCCGAAGAAGGCTTCTGTCGCGCGGCTTGGCCTGTCTCCGGAGTTCATCGGCTGATCAAGGCCCCGTCGCCGCCCTCAGGCAGCGACGGCATCCTTGAGCGCCTTGGCGAGATCGGTCTTTTCCCAGGAAAAAGATCCATCGCGGCCGGCCTTGCGGCCGAAATGACCGTAGGACGAGGTCTTGGCGTAGATCGGCTTGTTGAGGTCGAGGTGGCGGCGGATGCCGGACGGCGACAGGTCCATCACGCTGCGCAGCGCCTCCTCGAGCCTTGCTTCGTCGACCTTGCCGGTGCCGTGCAGGTCGACATAGACCGACAAGGGCTGGGCGACGCCGATGGCGTAGGAAAGCTGGATGGTGCAGCGGTCTGCAAGTTTCGCCGCCACAACGTTCTTGGCCAGGTAGCGCGCCGCATAAGCGGCCGAACGGTCGACTTTGGTGGTGTCCTTGCCCGAGAAGGCGCCGCCGCCATGGGGCGCGGCGCCGCCATAGGTGTCGACGATGATCTTGCGGCCGGTCAGCCCGGCGTCGCCATCAGGCCCGCCGATGACGAACTTGCCGGTCGGATTGATGTACCACATGCAGTCGTCGGCGATCTTGAGGTCACCCAGTGCCTCGCGGATATAGGGCTCGACGACCTTGCGCACCTTCTTGGAATCCCAGCTCGCATCGAGGTGCTGGGTCGACAGCACGATCTGCGTCGCCTCGGCGGCCTTGCCGTCGATATAGCGGACGGTGACCTGGCTCTTGGCGTCCGGCCCGAGCTTGCCGGCATCGCCGTTGTTCTGGTGGCGGGCGGCGGCCAGAAGTTCGAGGATCTTGTGGCTGTAGTAGATCGGCGCCGGCATCAGGTCCGGCGTCTCGCGGCAGGCATAGCCAAACATGATGCCCTGGTCGCCGGCACCCTCCTCGCCCTGCCGGTCGGAGGCATTGTCGACGCCTTGGCCGATGTCGGGCGACTGGCCATGCAACAGAACGTCGATCTTGGCCTTTTTCCAGTGGAAGCCGGCCTGCTCATAGCCGATCTCGCGGATCGCCTTGCGGGCGACCGACTTGAACTTCGCCGGGTTGACGACCGGATGGCCGGCGGCATCCCTGAGGATGTTGCCTTCCTTGTCCTTCTTCAGCAGCGTCTCGGGGACGCGCACCTCGCCGGCGATGACGACGCGGTTGGTGGTCGCCAGCGTCTCGCAGGCGACGCGGACTTTCCACGGGTCCATGCCCGTCTTCTTGGCCTCACGGTAGACCAGGTCGACGATCTCGTCGGAGATCCGGTCACAGACTTTGTCGGGATGGCCCTCGGCAACGGATTCCGAGGTAAAGAAGTAGTTCTGCCGCGTCACGGGTGTCCCCTCTTGAAAAAACGATCGGCAGGCTGCCGATTTGGCGCGCCACGTGTTAGCGGGGCGAAGCGCCGCTCGTCAAGCGGTGCCGCCCTTCTGGCATGAATGTCGATGTCGATATTTTGTACCACCAGCGGCCGGAATGCCGCCGGTTCGAGTCCTGTTGCGGATCAGTCGGAATCTTCGGACGCCAGCGACTTCACCAGGTCTATGATCCTGCGACGCACCTTGACGTCGGCGATCTTGACGAAGGCCCGGTTGAGCTGAAGGCCCTCCGGGCTGCCGCAGAATTCCACGGCGAAAGCCATCGAAGCATCCTCCGCGAATCCGCGGCCGGCCGGGCTCTCCTGGCCCGGCGCATCCTCGAAAAAGAAGGCGACAGGCACGCCGAGTATGGATGCTATCGCCTGCAGGCGGCTTGCGCCGACACGGTTGGTGCCCTTTTCATATTTCTGTATCTGCTGAAATGTGATGCCGAGGTTCTCGCCTAGTTTTTCCTGGCTCATTCCCAACATATTGCGGCGAAGCCGGATGCGACTTCCAACATGGATGTCGATCGGATTCGGTTTCTTCTTGTTATCTTCTGTCATTTTTTCCTCGCCGAATTTTTTCGGCTTTGTGATTTTTTTCCTACCCAAACAAAGCCGGAGGCGACTGCCCCAACAGAACGATCCACCGACTTCGAGAAATTTTCAGGCGTTACAGTATGAGTTTCTAATGTGTCGACTGTCAATTCACCCGTAGCCTTTGCCTTACATTGAACAGGACGGCAGTCAGGGCAAACAGCAACATGATCAGCATTCCGTTAATGCGCAGCTGGCCGGCGGACACGACCGCCTGCCGCGAGATTGGCACACGGACATCGATGGCCCCGCGCGCGTCGATCGCCAACGCATCGACGATGCGCCCGCGTGAGTCGACAACCGCCGAGATGCCGTTATTGGCCGCACGCAACAAGGGCAACCCGTTCTCCACCGCGCGAATCTGAGCCTGCCGGAAATGCTGATAGGGACCCGGCGTATCGCCGAACCACGCATCGTTGGTAACGTTGACAATAAGCTGCGCTGACGTTGCGTCAACCGCCACCAACTCGGGAAAGATCACCTCGTAACAGATGAAGGGCAGGGCGCGGACGCCGTCCGGCAGCGTGATCGCATGACGCTCATTGCCTGCCGTGAAGGTCACCGGGCCAGCGACCAGTTGTTCGATGCCGAAACGGTCGAGCAGGTCGGCGAAAGGCAGGTATTCGCCGAACGGCACCAGATGGACCTTGTCGACGGCGTCAGCGATTTCGCCCTTGTCGTTGATCGCCACCACGGAGTTGTAGTAGCGGCTGCCGGCACCGGCCGCCGGGCCGCCTTCCTCGCGCACGACGCCGGCGATCAGCATCTGGCCGGCGTCCAGCATGTCGCCCAGTGCGGTCAACGCGTCCGGCCGCTCGGTGAGGAGGAACGGGACCGAGGTTTCGGGCCACAGGATCAGTTTCGGCTTTTCATGGCCGGGGTCCGGCGCCTTGGCCGACAGGCCTATCAAGGTGGCGAAGATGCGGTCGCGTACCGAGGCGTCCCACTTTTCCGAAAGGTCGACGGCCGGCTGGACGATGCGCGCATCGATCGTGCGGGTCGCAGGCGCGGCCGGAGCGTTGAGCCTGAGATAGCCGAAGCCGGCATGAGCGGCGACCAGCACGACAAGCAGCGCGACGCCAAGACGAAGATGGGTGCGCGCCGCCAGCAGCGCCGGCAGCGAGAAGACGAACACGGCGAGCACGTTCATGCCGACCATGCCGGTGACCGAGACGCTCTGCATCAGCAGGGGCACCGGCATCGCCGCGTAGCCGATCGCATTCCAAGGAAAGCCGGTGAACAGGAAGCCGCGCAGCCATTCGGCCAAGCCGAAGGCGGCGGCCAGGGCCGCGATGCGGCCGATGTCGTTGCTCCACAGGAGCCGGGCGACCATGGCCGCAAAGCCGTAGAAGAAGGCCAATGCAAAGGGAATGCCGACCACCGCGAAGGGCAGCGCCCAGGCGAAACTGTCGGCCTCTACCAGCAGGGCCGAGCCGATCCACCACAGGCCGGCGAGGAAATAGCCGAAGCCGAACCACCAGCCGACGGCAAAGGCGGGCCGCAGCCGCGCAAAAAGGCTGCCCGAGGCCTCACCGGTCGCCCCGTCGAGCAGCCAGACCAGCAGCGGAAACGAAATGAAACAAGCGGCAAAGAAATCATACGGTGCCTGGCCGAGCACCGCCAGGGCGCCTGCGAGGAACGCCACGAGCGCACGCCGCCAACCCCAAAACAGAATTATCCGGCCGGCCAGGCGGTTCATGCATGGTTCCGAGTCGTGCGAATCACGGCAGCAGATTTATCAGGCCGAGGCCTGCGCTCCAAACTTCGGGTGGCCTGCCGCCAAGACGGCATGCTTGAAGGGGTCTTCGGTCATCCGCGGGCGCTTAAGCCTGCTCGGTGCGCGCCGCGGCGCGGCGGCGGCGTTCGCCCTTCTGGTTCTGCACGATGCGCACGCGCTTGACGCGGCGCGGATCGGCGTCGAGCACATGGAACTCGAAGCCAGGGATGGCCTGCACCACCTCGCCGCGCGCCGGCACCCGGCCAAGCGTGTTGAAGATCATGCCGCCGATGGTGTCGACATACTCGCCATGTTCGCCGGCGGCGAAATCCCCGCCGATCATCTTGGCAACCTCGTCGATCTCGGCCTTGCCGTCGACGATGAACACGCCTTCACCGGTCTGGGTGATCAGCGGCTCGTCGTCGTCATGCTCGTCCTCGATGTCGCCGACCACCATCTCGACGATGTCCTCGAGCGAGACAAGCCCGTCGGTGCCGCCATATTCGTCGATGACCAGCGCCATCTGCGTGCGGGTCGTCTGCATGCGGCCCATCAGATCGGAGGCCAGCATGGACGGGGGCACGAACAGCACCGGCCGGATCAGGTTCAGTTCGCCTATGGTGCGCGAGAGGTCGACCTGGGTGAGGTCGAGAACCGTGGCGGCGGGTGTCTTCCTGGTCGCCCGGCCCTTCCTGACGCGCGCAATCTTGGTGATATGGGCCAGCACGTCGCGGATATGGACCATGCCGCGCGGGTCGTCGAGCGTCTCGGCATAGACCGGCATGCGAGAATGGCCGGACTGCTCGAACATGCCAAGCAGATCGCCAAGCGTGGTCGCGATCTCGACCGCCTCGATGTCGGCGCGCGGCACCATGACGTCCTCGACGCGCACCTCGCGCAGCCGCAGGATGTTGTTGAGCATGGCGCGTTCGCCCGGCGAGAAGGATTCGACATCGCTCGTCGTCTCGGCGAGCGCGCCGGCGATCTCCTCGCGCAGGCTGGTTCCGTTGCGTTGCCTGAACAGGCCCAGAACGCGGTTGAACAGGGAAGGGCCGGCAGGCGACGGCTCGCTGGCGGCGCTGCCGGTGTTGGCAACACCAGGGGTAACGGTACTCGGACTTGATCCCTCTTCCGACGTATCGGAAGCCTTGGTCGCACTGCCGGCGTCGGCGCGGGCGGCAGTCTCTGGTTTGTCGTTCATCTTCGTCCGGTCAATTGGTTAGAAGTAGTTACGCATAGGGATCGGGAATGGCAAGTCTGGCGAGCGCGGCGCGCTCGATCGCCTCCATCTCCTCGGCCTCCGCGTCGATCTCGTGATCATGGCCCATGAGATGCAGCAGGCCGTGGATGACGAGATGGGAAATATGGTTCTCCAGCGGCTTGTCTTCCAGTGCCGCCTCGCGCGCCACCGTCTCCGCGGCCAGCACGATATCGCCGAGCATCGGCGGCAGCGGACCGCCCTTGGGGAAAGGAAAAGCCGGAAAAGACAAGACGTTGGTGGGCTTGTCCTTGCCGCGCCAGTTGGCGTTGAGCGCCTGGATGTGAGCATCGTCGGAAAAAACGACGCTGAGTTCGGAATGGCCAGCCACACCCATCTCGGCGAATGCCGCGGCGGCGGCGGCGCCGACCAGCCGGACAAGCTCGGCTTCGTCCGGCCAATGCCCGGCCTCGACCGTCAGATCGATGTCGACGGGCAGCGGCGGAGCCGGCCCGTTCGGCGTTTCGGGCTCAACCATGAGGTCGCTCGATCAAATCAGCCTTCGGTCCCCAAGCCGCGGGCGAGCTTGCCGTCACGGTCGTAGGCCTTGACGATCTCGGCGACCAGCGGATGCCTGACGACGTCGCCTTCATTGAAGCGGACCGTCACCATGCCGGTCACACCGTCGAGGATCCGGAGCGCCTCGACAAGGCCGGACTTGGTGTTCTGCGGCAAGTCGATCTGCGTCGGGTCGCCGGTGACGATCATGCGCGAATTTTCGCCCAGACGGGTCAGGAACATCTTCATCTGCATCGGCGTGGTGTTCTGCGCCTCGTCGAGGATGACGGCGGCATGCGCCAGCGTGCGGCCGCGCATGAAGGCGAGCGGCGCGATCTCGATCACCTCGGCGGCAATGGCGCGTTCGACCTTGTCGGCCGGCATCATGTCGTAGAGCGCGTCATAGAGCGGCCGCAGATAGGGATCGACCTTCTCCTTCATGTCGCCGGGCAGAAAACCCAGCCGCTCGCCGGCCTCGACGGCAGGCCGCGACAGCACGATGCGCTCGACCATGCCGCGTTCGAGCAGCATCGCCGCATGCGCCACCGCCAGATAGGTCTTGCCGGTGCCGGCCGGGCCGATGCCGAACACCAGCTCCGAGCGCTCCAGCGCCCGCATATAGGCATCCTGCGTGAGCGAGCGGGCGTAGATCGTCTTCTTGCGCGTCGATATCTGGGCGGCCGAGACCTTGCCCTTGCGCTCCAGCGTCGGCAGCGTGAGCTGGTCATCGGCGGCGACCGCCATGCGCACGGCGCCGTCGACATCGGACTGGCCGATATCCACCCCCTTCTGGAGGATGCCGTAGAGGTTGTCGAGCGCGCGGCGGGCCTGCTCGGCGGCGGAAGCCGACCCCTTGATGGTCAGCTGGTTGCCGCGCGAGCGGATGTCGACGCCCAGTTTCTGCTCGAGCCGGGCGAGGTTCTCGTCGAACTGGCCGTAAAGGGCGCTGGCAAGCTTGTTGTTGTCGAAAGTCAGTACGATGTGCGCCATGTCAGAAGCCCCAGATGCCGGTACCGGGGGCAGGTTCTTCAGCTCCGCTGCGCTCAACCGTCTCTCCTCATCTGCCGAGGCCATCAGACCAATTCGGCGAACAGGCTATTGTAGCCCGTCTTCGTGATTCGCACCTGGATAATGTCACCGATTTCGCCGGCCTTTTCATCAACAATAACGGGCTGAAGCCAAGGTGAGCGGCCGACCTTCTGGCCGGCCTGGCGACCGGGCTTCTCGATCAACGTATCTATGGTGCGGCCGACGAGACTCAAGCCGAAATCCTGCTGCTGCTTCAAAAGCAGCGCCTGGAGCCGCTGCAAACGCTCGTCCTTGACCGCTTCCGGCACATGGCCGGCCATCTCGGCGCCCGGCGTGCCGGGGCGCGGCGAATATTTGAACGAGAAGGCCGAGGCGTAGTTCACCTGGCGTACCAGCTCCATCGTCGCCTCGAAATCCATCTCGGTCTCGCCGGGGAAACCGACGATGAAATCGCCCGACAGTGCGATATCGCGCCGTGCAGCGCGGATGCGGTCGAGCAGCGCCAGATAATCATCCGCCGTATGCCTGCGGTTCATCGCCTTCAGGATGCGGTCGGACCCGGATTGCACCGGCAGATGCAGATACGGCATCAGTTCCGGCAGGTCGCGATGGGCCGCTATCAGTTCGTCGTCCATGTCGCGCGGATGACTGGTCGTGTAGCGAAGGCGCGCCAGCCCTGGAATTTCGGCCAGCCTGAACAGAAGGCGGCCAAGGCCCCACTCCTCGCCGTTCTCGCCCTGGCCATGCCAGGCATTGACGTTCTGGCCAAGCAGCGTCACCTCGCGCACGCCGGCCTCGGCCAGACGCTCGGCCTCGGCGACGATCTGTGCCACCGGCCGCGACACTTCGGACCCCCTTGTGTAGGGCACGACGCAGAAGGTGCAGAACTTGTCGCAGCCTTCCTGGACGGTGAGGAAGGCGGTGACGCCGCGCTTGATCACCTCGGCGCGCTTCGGCTGCGGCAAGTGCTCGAACTTGTCCTCGATGGCGTAGTCGGTCTCGACGATCTTCTCGCCGCCCCGCACCCTGGCCAGCACGTCCGGCAGCCGGTGATAGGTCTGCGGGCCGATGACCAGGTCGACGGCGGGCGAGCGGCGGATGATCTCGGCCCCCTCGGCCTGCGCCACGCAACCGGCGACACCGATCAGCAATTCGCGTCCGGCGGCGGCGCGTTCGGCCTTCATTTCGCGAATGCGACCGAGCTCGGAATAGACCTTTTCAGCCGCTTTTTCCCTGATATGGCAGGTGTTTAGCAGCACCAGATCGGCTTCCCCGATGGTCTGCGTCGCCGTGTAGCCGTCGGCGGCCAGCGCATCTGTCATGCGCTGCGAATCATAGACGTTCATCTGGCAGCCATAA
Source organism: Mesorhizobium sp. BR1-1-2 (assembly GCF_020165435.1). Taxonomy (NCBI): domain Bacteria; kingdom Pseudomonadati; phylum Pseudomonadota; class Alphaproteobacteria; order Hyphomicrobiales; family Phyllobacteriaceae; genus Mesorhizobium; species Mesorhizobium sp. BR1-1-2. Next base: position 25,036 of record NZ_JAIUID010000009.1, on the reverse strand, counting down.
GTCTTGACGAAGACCTTTTTCGCTGCCGAGGAAATCACCGCCTGCTGTCCAGCCGCAGTGCCGATGTCGTCGCTTTCAACCGTGTTCAAGTCCATGCGGCGGCTTCTAACGCCTTTCCGTGACAAAAAACAGACGATTCTGCCTGGGGGTCTTCGGGATTCAGCGGCTCGGGCGCGGCGCGGCCAGTGCCGCCTGCATCATTTCGCGCACGCGGCTTTCCATCAGCTTCGCCGTTTCCTTCCGGTTCGACCCCTTGGCGAAGGCAATCGGTTCGCCGAAATGCACCTCGACATCGAGCGCGCCTTCCGCCATCAGCACCTTGAGGTGCGGCATCAGATCCTCGTCGCCGATCCATGCCGCGATCGGCCGGTGCCGGCGGCCGAGCGGCACGCCATGCAGCCGGGTATAGGCGATCGCCACCGGCTGGATGAAGACCTGCTCCGCCGCGCCCTCCGAAATCGCCATCGAGGCGGCGCCGAACAGCGTGCTCTTGAACGGCAGGACGATGTTGCCGTCCCCGGTCGAGCCCTCGGCAAACAGCACCATGGCATCGCCCTTGGCCATGCGGTTGGCGATCTCGCTCGCCTGGTCGCCGGACGAGCGCTTGCGCTCGCGCTCGATGAAGACGGTGCGCTGGAGCTTCGACAGCATGCCGATCAGCGGCCAGCCTTCCATGTCGGCCCTGGCGATGAACTTCACATCGGCAAAAGAGCCCAGCACCATGATGTCGGTCCAGGAGATGTGATTTGAGGCGATGAGCAAGGGCCGCCGGTCGGATATCGCGCCGTTGACATGGATGCGCATGCCGAGCGCCCTGACGATCAGCCTGTGCCAGATCTTGAGGATGAAGGTTTCCGGCCACCAGCCGGTCTTCATCGACAGGACCTGTAAAGGCACCAGGATCAGCGACCCGGCGACGACCAGCCCTATCGCCAGGAAAATCCTGATTTTTCCGATCATCGCTCCACCCCGAAACCCTGGCTAGCGAAGATCGCGGCGCATGACAAGCGCGCCGGTCGGGCCATGCTCGGGCGACCTGTAATAGTTGGGGCGCTTGCCGACCTCGCGGAACCCGAGACGCCTGTAGAGGGCGATCGCGGCGACATTGGTCTCGTCGACCTCGAGGAAGAGCGCTTCGGCGCGCTGCGCGTGCAGTTCGCGCAGCACCGCGTCCATCAGCTGCCAGCCTAGCCCCTGGCGGCGATGCGACCGCGCCACCGCGACGGTCAGGATCTCGCCCTCGCCGGCCGCCAGCCGGGCCAGCACGAAGCCGACCGGTGGCTTGGCGCCCTGCCCGGTTTCGCGCGCGGCATAGCCGAATACGGTGTCCTGTTCGAGCAAGGCCGCGAACTCGCCATCGGTCCAGGGGCGGACGAAGTCCTCGCGGTGCAGCAGCGAGACCGCCGGACTGTCGGTGGTCCTGAGCGGTTCGAGCGCGTAATCGCGGCGGCGCGGCTGGAGAAAAGGTATGCGCATTATTTCCCTTGCCTGGAAAGTATGAACCCGGCCTGCGGCTTGGCGTCGGCGCCGCGCAGATAAAGAGGTTTCGGCCTCTCGCCCTCGCCCTTGGCGGCCGCCAGGCGGGCGTAGGTGAGAATGTCCGCGGTCGCCGTCTCGGGTCCGGTGCCGAAGGCGCGTCCGGCGGAGGCCGCGATCCGCGTCGCGGCGGTTCCGGCGAGCACCGAAGACCGCTCGCTCGCCATGGCCACGGCATCCGCCAGCGTGACCACGGCCGGAGCGTAACTCAAAACCGACATTTCATCATAGAGAGCGGCATGGACCTCCTCGCGGCCGGCATCGAGCGCGGCCAGCACGGCGCGGCCGGGAAACGCCCCTGCCGCCTCGGCCGCCAGCGCCTCGAGCGTCGTCACGCCGATTGCAGGCACCTTGAGCGCCAGCGCCAGGCCACGCGCCGTGGAAACTCCGACACGCAGGCCGGTGAAGGAACCGGGGCCGACGGAGACGGCGATGGCGCCAAGGCCGGCATAGGCGGTCGCGCCGGCCTTCAGCGCCTCGGCGATGACTGCCATCAGATGCTCGGCATGGCCCTTGCCGAGATCGAGCACCGCGCGGCCGAGCTCCTGCCCCGCGCCGGCGTCATAGACGCAGGCAGCGCAGAGGTTGGCGGCACAATCGATGGCGAGCACTTTCATGAAACGACCGGTTCGAAAACAATTCCCTGTGCCTGCCACAGCGCGCCACCGCAAGGGGATAGCTCATAATTTGTTAAGCGGCTTCGCTCCGACGCAGCGGGAAAGGTGTCTAGGCGCCCCGCTCGATGCGCAGCATGTGATTGTCCCAGACATAGTCCGGTTCCGACCGCGTCGCGCCATTGCCTTCTATGATCTCGCCTGCGCCCGTCGTCGCCATGAAGCCCCCCTTGTCCGGCGCCACGCCGCAGACCTCGACCAACGCACTGGTCGCGACCACCTTGCCGCTCGCCGCCTCGATCATCACAAGCGAATTGCCTTCCGGCGAAGAGACGGCGACGGTACCGGCAGCCGGATTGGCGGCGACGGAACCGATATAGTTGCGGAAGCCGGACAGGACATCCCGCGGCATGTCGAGGAGCTGCAAATCCTTGCCGCGCGCCGCGCGGCCGACCAGCAGCGGACGGTCGGTGCCGGGTCCCCTGTACTGGCAGCCGAACCAGACGGTGCCGGTCTGGTCGGCGTCCATGTGGCGGATCGACAGCTGGTGCAGCGCCGCCGGCAATTCGTGCTTCTCGACCAGGTCGCCGGTGACACGGTCAATGAGCACATAGGATGGCTTCATGGTGGCGATGTTGAGCTCGGCGCGGCCATAATCGGGATGGGTCTCGATGCCGCCATTGGCAACGGCGATCGTCCTGCCGTCGCCCAGGAGCAGAAGCTCGTGGGGCCCCATGCCATAGGTCGGGAATTCACCAAGGCGCTTGAATTTCGCCCGCGCGTCGTAGACGCCGACGACGCCGGCCGCGTTGTCGAAATCGTTCTCGGTGGCGTAAAGCAAGGCGCCGTCCGGGGAGAATACGCCATGGCCGAAGAAATGCCGGCCGGTGATGCTGGCGATGGTCAGCGGTTCATCGCGCCCGGCGTGATCGAAGACCACGGCAAAGGTGCCGGGCTGGCGGGCGAAGACGACCGAGCGCTTCGATATGGGATCGAAGGTGACGTCGTGGCCGCGGTCGGGCAAGTCGATCGCGTGCAGGAGCTTGCCGGCCTCGGACAGGATTGCGGCGCCATAGCTGCCGTCGCGCTTGACGAAGGCGGTGGCGAAGACGGCATCGGCGGCAAGCGTGTTTGCCCAGGCCGGCGGCGCCATCGCCGCCACGAAGCCTGCTCCCGCGGCTCTCAGGAAATCGCGACGGTCGATGAGGGAGGTTTTCACGCTCAGTCCCCATCCAGCGAGGAAAACCCGGCGGTCAGGCCGAATTCGGCGGTCAGCCTCGTGCCGAACAGGGTCGACAGGCTGGAAGTGATCAGCGCGAAATGCTCGAGCTTTTCGCGCAGCGCCGGGTCGGCGAGCGCCAGATCGATCGGCCCCTGGACCGACTTCGCGGTGGCGATGCCGTTAACAAGCTGGATGTGGATCGATTCCGCCATCCAGCGCGCATCGGCCGGCAGCGCATCGCCGAGCTTCGAGGCCTCGAACAGCCCCTCGATGCCGGCAAGGTTTCCAGCCAGCGAATTGGTGGTGTTTTGCGAACGCCAGTAGATCGCCTGTTTCGGCTTGTCCGCCTCCGGCTTGCCGCCCAGGAAGCCTTTCAGGCGCACGTCGCGAACCATTTCCAGCTCGTTGATGAAGATGCCGACCAGTTCCGTCACCGCTTCCGTGCCGTCGCGATAGAGCGGATTCTGCGGCCCCGGATTGGCCCAGAGCGCCGCAAAGCCGTCCGGCTTGTTCCAGGCGTCGGCGACATCGCCGGCCATGGTTTCGATGTTGCCGGCAACCGCGGCGCCATAGGCGCAGCGATAGGGATCGTCATTGCCGGCAAGCGCATCGGCGCCGTCACCGTAGAGCACGAACTCCAAGGCGCCGAGCCCCTGCATGGCGACGCTCTTGCCGGAAAGCTGTGCCGGATCGGTGGCGCTCGGGTCTTGGGCGGCCAACGCGGCCTGCACCTGTTTCAGGCCAATGCTTTTGCGATCCGGCCAGAACAGCATTCGCTCCAGCCGGTTGTTTTCCTTGATCGGGCCGAACCCGATGATCTCGGCCGATGACCAGGCATCCACCGTGCGCGAGAATTCGGAACGTGCCGCATCGAGATCGCCCTTTGAGGGTTTTTCGCAAAGCGCGTGCATCGCCTTGTTCAAGCCCGCCGCGCGATCGTGCAGACTGGCATAGGCCGGGCGGACAAAGCCGTCGATTGCCCGCTGGATGACGTCAGTGGCCTTCACCGCCGCCGCCCATGTCGGGGTGGCGCCCAGCAGGGCCAGAGGAAGAAGGATTACCAGCGCGGAACGCTTCAACATCACAGGGACTCCAGGAATTTGACCAAGGCATCGCGGTCGGCCGCATCGGCGGCGGCGAAGCGGTCGCGCGACTTCTGGCCCTCGCCGCCATGCCAAAGAATCGCCTCGACCAGGCTGCGGGCGCGGCCATCGTGCAGATAAAAATTGTTGCCGTTGACCGTTTCGGTGAGGCCTATGCCCCATAGCGGCGGGGTGCGCCATTCGTTGCCCGTCGCCTCGCCCACCGCCTGGCCGTCGGCAAGGCCGGGGCCCATGTCGTGCAGCAGGAAGTCGGAATAGGGCCAGACAAGTTGGAAGGCCTGCGCCTTGTTGGGCGCGTCGCGGCGGGTGACGAATTTCGGCGCGTGACATGAAACGCAGCCGATCTCGTAGAACAATCTCTTGCCCGCGAGCACATCAGGGGCGCCGAGGTCGCGGCGTGCCGGCACGGCCAGGTTCTGTGAATAGAAGGTGACGAGGTCCATGACCGGCGCCGGCGCCTCGGCCGGGCCGAGCCGCTCCTGCACGCCGTCCGGCATGGCAAGGCAATCCTTCTCGGCGGCGGTGCAGTCGCCCCAGTGTTTCGGCTCCTCCGGCGTCGAGATGCCGATGTCGCCGGCAAAGGCATCCGCGGCCTGCTGGCGGATCGACGCGGTCTGCGCCTTCCAGCCGAAACGGCCAAGAGTGAGTTCGCCGCTCATGCCGTCGCGCACGATGTTCGGCCTGCCGGAAATGCCGTCGCCGTCCCGGTCGTTCGGATCGGCATGGGCGAGTATATCAGCAGGCGCGATCTGCTCGATGAGGCCGAGCCCGATCATCGGCGGCGTCAGGCGCGGCGACAGCGTGGTGCGCGGATCGAGCGGGCCGTAGGCTAGATCATCGACCGCGTAAGCGGGTTTGCGCAGCGAAACCACGGTGCCGTCGCCGAGCCCGACCTTTTCCTCGCTGTAATCGACGCGCATCCGGCCCTCGCCGCGCAGGCCGGGGACGGCTAGGTCCTGCAGCTGCGAACCGTAGACCGGATCGGGGATGTTGAGCAGTCTGTGGTCGGCAACCCCAGCCTTCTCCTCCTCGCTGCTCGCCTCGCGCGCCAGCCGCAGGAACATCGACGTGGTACCAGCCGCGCCCTGCGGCGGGCGGCCGCGGCCGTCCTTCAGATGACAGTTCTGGCAGGCGCGTTCGTTGAACAGCGGTCCAAGCCCGTCGGAGGCCTGCGTCGAGGACGGCGACGACACCCAGTTCTTGCGGAACAGGGCGTTGCCCAGCTTAAAGGTGCCTTCTTCCTCGAAGGTGATGTTGGCCGACGATTGCGAGAAGGAATCGCGGTTGACGTCCTTCCTGGATGTGCCGGCGCCGCCTTGCATCAATTCGAACTGCTCGGGTTTCGAGAAGTCCTTGGTCGGCCTGGTAACGGCTGTGACGCGCGCCTGATCCTTCGGGCTGAGGTCGGTGCGCGTGGCGGCGAAATTGGCGGGCTGCTGCGAGTCGGACCCGCCCGTGGCGAAGGCCAAAAGAACGATGGCGGCAGCACCGGAAAGCACGACGGTTCCCGGTTTTCTGTTTAACGACGGGCCTTTGGCCCGCCGCCAGCGGCGCAGCAATGCTAGGGTGCGCCGCATTCCCGCATGCCCTTACTCCGCCTCGTCCGCCGATGCGGCATTGAGCTGGCCGTATTTTTCCTCGCCGATCGAGGCAAGCAGATCGAGCTGCGTCTCGAGGAAGTCGATGTGCCCCTCCTCGTCGGCCAAGAGCTCCTCGAACAGCTTCATGCTGACATAGTCACCGGCTTCGTTGCAGATCTCACGCGAGCGCTTGTAGGCGGTGCGAGCGTCATACTCGCCGGCAAGATCGGATTCGAGCACTTCCTTCACGTTCTGTCCGATACGCAGCGGCGCCACGGACTGCAGATTGGGATGGCCTTCTAGGAAGATGATACGGGCCACGAGCTTGTCGGCATGGTGCATCTCCTCGATCGATTCGGCGCGTTCCTTCTTGGCGAGCTTGGCGTATCCCCAATCCTCCAGCAGACGGAAATGCACCCAATACTGATTGACGGCACCAAGCTCCAGGAACAGAGCCTCGTTAAGCCGCTCGATGATCTGTGGTTCGCCTTTCATGGGTTCTGCTCCCGTATTGGACGCGCAGGCCTCTGACGCGATCCAGATGTGAAACGATGTCAACGCCGCTCGCCTCCGAGCGGGCGTGGTATTTCTCGGTGACCCGAATGATCGTTTCGACCACATTTGGGAAGCAGCCGCAACAGCGACCGCGCTTGTGCATGGCGTGATAGACTTTTGCCGGTACGATGAGCTGCCAGGGATCCTGGTCCAGCAGCCCGACGATCGTCTGCTCAATCTCCTTCTCGGTGATGATGTTGCAATGGCAGATCAGCATAAACTTGCTCGGATGGCTGACGGCGCCTCCCGCGCCGTGTGGCTTGACTCTATCTTGCCCGGGCCGAAGCCGTGTGACCCCGGCCCGTGCTTCCAGCTTCGACGCTTACTGGAACACCTTGTCCGGCGCGTCGAGGCTGTCTGAACCCTCAAAGGCGATGGCGTTGAGCTTCAGCGCGCCGACGGCGCGTTCGACCGATTTGGTCTGGTCGATCAGGGCGTCGATTGCCGCCTGCACCGTGGCGTTGCCCTCGGTGTTGCCTTCGGCGATCTGCTGGTCGTAAGCCTCGCCGCCTTCGGCGCGGGCCTTGATCGCCTCCATCCTGGCGACGGTGACATCGAGCTTGTCAGACAGTTCCTTGTCGATGGCCGGATCAGCCGCCTTGACCATGTCCGCCACCGACGGCCCTGAAACGACGGTGCCGTCCAGCCTGGTGTAGCTGGCGTGATAGGCGGCGCGGATGCCGACGGCGTCATAGAGATGGGAATTGTAGGTGTTGTCGGAGAAGCAGTCATGCTCCTCTTCCGGATCGTGCAGCAGCAGGCCGAGCTTCATGCGCTCGCCGGCGAGTTCGCCGTAGGAGAGCGAGCCCATACCGGTGAAGATGGCCGAAATGGCCGTGTTCGGCTCGCCGTCGACCAGGTTCTTGCGCGCAGCGCCGCCTTCCTTCCAGTCGCCGACCATCTCCTGGAGGTCGGACACCAAAAGGGTGCTTGCGGACTTCAGATATTCCGCGCGGCGATCGCAATTGCCGCCGGTGCAGTTCTTGAGATCATAATCGGTGTAGGGGCGCTCGCCGGCGCCCGGTCCTGTCCCGTGCAGGTCCTGGCCCCAGAGCAGGAACTCGATGGCGTGGTAGCCGGTGGCGACATTGGCCTCCACGCCGCCCGCCTCCTGCAGCGTGCCTGCGAGGAATTCCGGCGAAAGCTTCGAGGCGTCGACCTTCTTGCCGTTGATCTCGATCTCCTTGTTGGCGATCACATTGGCGGTATAGAGCGAATTCGAGTCGGATTCGGTGCCGTAGCTCTTGGCGACATAATCGACCAGGCCTTCGTCCAGCGGCCAGGAATTCACCTTGCCTTCCCAGTCGTCGACGATCTTGTTGCCGAAGCGGTAGACCTCGGTCTGCTGGTAAGGAACGCGCGATGCCTTCCAGGCCTCGCGGGCGGCATTGAGCGTCTCGGCCGAAGGCTTGGCCAACAAGGTGTCGACCGCCTTGTCGAGCGCCTGCGCGGTGGTCAGCGAATCCTCGTATTTGGCAAGCGCGATGTCGGCATAGGTCTTGATGACCGCCTTGGGATCGTTCTCGGCCTTGGCCGGCAGCACGAACACCGCCGCCGTCAGCAGGGCCGTGGCACCGATCGCCGCAAGCCTGCTGCCATGTCGTGCCGTCATTATCGCTCTCCAGTTTTTCGGGAATCTTGTGAACGGCGCGCGCGACAACCGGCGCCAGGCCATGTGCAGGCCGTCATTCGCGGGGTATGCCGCGCTGTCGCGCGGGTCGAGGAAGAAAGACACCAAAATGCCTCCAATCGAAAGGGTTCAAGGCCCAGACATCAAAGGGATGCGCCGATGCGCGAGGCTCCATAAAGCTTCAGGACCGATGGAAGTCAACGAAAATCGACAGGAAAACTCAATCGAAACAACAGTTTAGAATTATTCTAAACTGCGATAGTCAACTTTAGCCGCCTGCACCGTGTACCGAGTTCGTCGCCGAACTGTCCGATTGACAGCCGCCGCTCCGGGTGCGACCCGCAAATGCCCCCTTGCGGCGGCGCCAGACAATTGCCACGTGGCGAGACACCCTAAAATCAAGCTTGGGATCGGAATGTGATGAAGAACGGCGTGGTCATTGTCGGTGCGGGACATGCGGGCGTGCAGGCGGCGGCAAGCCTGCGCGAGGAGGGTTATGAGGGGCCGGTGGTCCTCGTCGGCGACGAGAACGAACTGCCCTATCACAAGCCGCCGCTGTCGAAGACCTTCATCAAGGATGCCGAGGCCAAGCCGCAACCCTTGCGTGGCGAGGCATTTTACACCGGCAACGCCGTCGACTACCGGCCGGGCGTTCGGATCGATCGTATCGATGCCGGCAGCCGTCGTTTGAAAATATCAGGCGGCGGCGAACTTGCCTTCGATCATCTGATCCTCGCCACCGGCTCGCGCCCGCGCCTCCTGCCGCTGCCGGGCGCGGATCTGTCCGGCGTGGTGTCGCTGCGCTCCCTGGCGGACGCCCGCCTGATCCGGGACTTGAGCGCACGTAGCGAAGACGTCGTCATCCTGGGCGGCGGCTTCATCGGGCTGGAGATCGCGGCGACGCTGCGGGCGGCCGGCCGCACCGTAACGGTCGTGGAAGCGGTCGATCGGCTGCTTGGCCGCGCCGTGGCGCCGGTCGTGGCGAGCCATGTCCGCCAACGGCTGGAGGCTATCGGCGTGCACATTCTCACCGGCACCACGATCGCAAGGCTCGAAGGCGAAAACGGCCATGTCACGGCCGCGATCACATCGTCAGGCGAAAGGCTGCCGGCGCGCATGGTCGTCGTCGGCATCGGCGCCGTGCCCAATGTCGAACTGGCCGGGGAAGCCGGCCTCACCATCGCCAACGGCATTCGCGTCGACCACCAGATGCGCAGCTCGGTGCCGGAAATCCTCGCCATCGGCGACGCCGCCTCCTATCGGCATTGGTTCACCGGCCGCGACGTGCGGCTGGAATCGGTACAGAACGCCACCGACCAGGCGCGGCTTGCCGCGCGCACCATCACTGGCCATGCCGACGCCTATTCGGCCGTGCCCTGGTTCTGGTCCGACATCGGCGACATGAAGCTGCAGATGGTCGGCCTGACATCCGGCGGCGACAGCCATGTCGTGCTGGGCGATCTCGCCGACAACAAGTTCTCGATCTACCACTATGCCGCAGACAGGTTGCTCGGCATCGAATCCGTCAACCGCCCCGGCGATCATATGCTCGGCCGCAAGATGCTCGGCGCCGGCTTCTCGCCGACGCCTCAGATGGTTGCGGCGGGACCCGACGGACTGAAGGCGGCGCTGGCCGCGTTTCAGAACATGGAGCCAACCAGGGCCAGTGCATAGGATTGCCAATTTTTGCCATTCCCCATAGAATGCCTGAATGAGCACCATGAATATCTCGCTGCCAGACAGCTTGAAGCATTTCGTCGATCAGCAAGTAACGGATCGCGGCTATGGCACAAGCAGCGAGTATGTGCGTGAATTGATCCGCCACGATCAGGACCGCCAACGTCTGCGCGGCCTGCTCCTTGAAGGCGCATCATCCGAGCCGGGTGTTCCCGTTGACGACAGCTATTTTGCCGCGCTGCGGAAGCGGGCGCAGGGTCAGTAAATAGGTGGCTATAAAGACAGTTGTTCCTCGAAAACTAGCTCTGCGGGATATCGAGGACGCTATCGACTACTATGTGGGCGAAGTTGGTTCGCATGTGGCATTGGGCTACGTCGAGGAGCTTCAAAACGCCTAGAAATTGATAGCGGACCATCCAGCATCCGGCTCTCTCAGATATGCCTACGAACTTGGACTGCCCGGTCTGCGCCGTGTGTGAAGCTTAAGCGCTATCCATATCTGATTTTCTATGTTGAGCAGCCCGACACTGTCGATGTGTGGCGAGTGCTGTATGCCAAGCGGGACATTCCAGCTTGGCTTCCAAAATCCGAGCTCCTGACTGTGCGTCCACCCGCTTCGGCATGGGCCGTCAGGAAACTGGCGCCGCCTTTTCAGGCGGCGCGGACTTCGCGGATCGAGCTTTCCAGAATATCGAGCGCCTCGTTCATGATGCCGTCCTGGATGGTGATCGGCGCCAGGAAGCGGATGACGTTGCCGTGGACGCCGCAGGTGAGCAGGATCAGTCCCTTGTCGAGCGCCTTCAGCCTGACCGCATTGGCCATCTCGGCCGACGGCAGCCCCTTCCTGACGTCATTGAACTCGACCGCATTCATGAAACCGGGGCCACGGATGTCGACGATTTCCGGGACGTCGTCGCGGATCGAGCCCAGACGCTGCTTCAGCCTGGCGCCGAGCGAATTGGCGCGGTCGCACAATTTCTCTTCCTCGATCACGTCAAGCACCGCGTGCGCGGCGGCAACGCCGATCGGGCTGCCGCCATAGGTTCCGCCCAGCCCGCCGGGGCCAGGCGCATCCATGATCTCGGCGCGGCCGGTGACCGCCGCCAGCGGAAAGCCGCCGGCCAGGCCCTTGGCCATGGTGGTGATGTCGGCAGTCACCTCATGATGCTCCATAGCGAACATCTTGCCGGTGCGCGCGAAGCCGGTCTGCACCTCGTCGGCAACGAGCAGGATGCCGTGCTGATCGCAGATCTTGCGCAGCGCGGTCATGAAATCGCGCGGCGCTTCATAGAAACCGCCCTCGCCCTGCACCGGCTCGACGATGATGGCCGCGACCCTGGCCGGATCGACGTCGGCCTTGAACAGGCGATCGAGGGCGGCAAGCGAATCGGCCACCGACACGCCGTGCAGCGGCACCGGGAACGGGGCGTGGAAGACGTCGGCCGGCATGGCGCCGAAGCCGACCTTGTAGGGCACGACCTTGCCGGTCAGCGCCATGCCCATGAAGGTGCGGCCATGGAAGCCGCCGGCAAAGGCGATGACGGCTTGGCGGCCGGTGGCATTGCGGGCGATCTTGATGGCGTTCTCGACCGCCTCGGCTCCGGTGGTAACGAAGATCGTCTTCTTCTCGAACTTGCCCGGAAGAAGGCCGTTCAGCCGTTCGGCCAGCCTTACATAGCTCTCATAGGGCACCACCTGGTGGCAGGTGTGGGTGAAGCGGTCGAGCTGCGCCTTGACCGCCTCGATGACCTTGGGGTGGCGATGGCCGGTGTTGACGACGGCGATGCCGGAGGAGAAATCGATATAGCGGCGGCCCTCGACATCCCAGATCTCCGAGTTCTCGGCCCGGTCGGCATAGATCTGGGTGGTCATGCCGACGCCGCGCGAGATCGACTGGCTCTTGCGTTCGGAAATGGCTGAGTTCTTCATTATGTCCCTCATGGGCCGGCGCCCGTTCTGCTTGATCAGATGTCTTCTGGGCTTATTTCATGATTTCCTCAAGTCGGCACCGCCGGCAGGCGATTGGGCCTGAGGTATCGCGCCTGACCAGCCGGCGATACCTGTACCAGGGCAACGGACCGCGTAACGGGTTCGGAGCCTTCGCGGCGCGCTATAGAGGAGCATTGAACGAAAAACCCGCCTGTGCGGCGGGTCCCTTGGCGCAACTCAGCACCATGACCGAATATCTACCATAGTTGCCTTCACCCAGTCAAGAAAAAATTCCTATTGTCAGAAACCGGCACAGCCGGACTGGCCGTCGTCAGGCCTTTGTCGGTCCGAAATTCGGAGCCCTGATCCGTGTGCGAGACCGGTTTTCTTTTTCGGGAGATCGACTATCGTGCCGGGATCCGCGAGGCATCGCGATCGGCGAGCTGCCCGCGACCGAGGGAGCCCATGAGCAGGAACGCGACATCGTCCGTCTCGCCGCCATCGGCCAAACCTTCCAATTTTTTGACCTTTCCCATCGGCGCAGCGCTTTTCACCTGCATCGCCGCCCTGCTTTTGGCCGGCTGCCAAAAACAGGAAGCGGCCGAGAAAAAACTGCCGATCATGGTGCGCACCGAGACCGTGGCGATGGCCGACTATGCGCCGAGAACCTCGCTGACTGGGGTGATCGCGGCGCGCACGCTGAACAATTTGTCGTTCCGGGTCGGCGGCCGCGTCGCCGAACGGCTTGCCGATGTCGGCCAGCATGTCGACAAAGGCGCGGTGCTTGCCCGCATCGACCCGCAGGAACAGGAATCCGATCTGCGCTCGGCGCAGGCCGATCTCGACGCGGCGCAAGCGCAGTTGACCCAGTCCGCCGCCGCCTTCGGGCGGCAAAAGACGCTGCTTGCTCAGGGTTACACCACCAGGCGCGACTATGACGCCGCCGACCAGGCATTGAAGGTGGCGCAAGGCAGCCTCGACGCAGCGCAGAGCGCGTTCGCCAATGCCAAGCAGAACCTGTCCTTCACCGAACTCAAGGCAAGCGCCGCGGGCGTCATTACCGCCCGCCAGGTCGAAACCGGCCAGGTGGTGCAGGCTGCGCAGACCGTCTTCACCGTCGCCGAGGACGGCGACCGAGACGCGGTGTTCAACGTCCAGGAGACGCTGGTCGCCAGGACGCCGACGTCGCCGGCGGTGACGATCACGCTCCTGTCCGATCCGCAGATCAGGGCAACGGGCAAGGTGCGCGAAATCTCGCCGGCGGTCGATCCGGCGTCGGGCTCGATCCGGGTCAAGGTCGGCATTGCCGATACGCCCGCCGGCATGCCGCTGGGCGCCGCCGTTATCGGCTCGGTCGGCGCAAAACCGGCGAAGGCGATCCTGCTGCCCTGGCAGGCACTAATGTCCAGCGCCGGCAAGCCGGCGGTCTGGATCGTCGATCCCTCGACCGGGACGGTGACGATGGCGCCGGTCGAGGTGCTGGCTTTCAATTCCGGCACCGTCGTCATCGGCGGGGGACTGGAGGAGGGCCAAAGCGTCGTCACCGCGGGCGGACAGTTGCTCAGTGCGGGCCAGACAATCGAGGTATCGGGAGCGGGCCAATGAGCCGGCTGCAGCGCCTCCTGCTTGGCGTGATCGCGCTTGGCGCGCTCGCCGCCTGCTCGAAATCGGAGGAGAAGCCGCCGGAGATCATCCGGCCGGTGCTGTCGGTGGTGGTCGAGCCGCGCACGACGCAGGTCTTCGGCTTCGCCGGATCGGTCGAGCCGCAGGTCAGCGCCGATCTCGCCTTTCGCCTGCTCGGCCGGGTCGTGTCCCGCGACGTCAATGTCGGCGACATCGTCAGCAAGGGCACGACGATCGCGGCACTGGATCCGACCGCCTTGGAGCTGTCCGTCCAGGCGGCCAAGGCCGAGCTCTCCAATGCCGAGGCACAGTTTGCCAACGCCGCCGCCAGCGAGGAGCGCCAGCGCCAATTGCTTGCCACCGCCAACACCACACAAGCCGTCTTCGATGCCGCGCAGCAGGCGAGGAAGGCGGCCGAGGCCAGTGTCGAGCGGGCCAAGGCCTCGCTGGCCAAATCGCAGGAGCAGCTCGGCTATGCCAGGCTGTTCTCCGATTTCGACGGCGTCGTCACCGCTGTCGGCGCCGAGGTCGGCCAGACGGTTTCCCCCGGCCAGACGGTCGTCACCGTGGCGCGCTCGGACCCGCGCGAAGCGGTGGTCGATATTCCAGACCAGTTGACCGGCGATCTCGCGGCCGGCACGCCGTTCCAGGTCATCCTGCAATCGTTGCCGACGATCCGGACCGAGGCCAAGCTTCGCGAGATCGCGCCGCAGGCCGAGGGTTCGACGCGCACGCGGCGCGTGCGGCTGACGCTCACCGATCCGCCGCAGGCCTTCCGGCTCGGCTCGACCGTGACGGCAACGCGCATGACCACGGTGGAGCCGACGATCGAACTGCCGCTCTCGGCGCTGCTCCAGAGGAACGGCTCCGACAGGGTGTGGATCGTCGATGCGCAGACATCGAGCGTGAGCACGCGCGAGATCAAGGTTGCCTCCAGAAACGGCGGAACCTTCACGGTGGCTCAGGGACTGGAAGCGGGAATGCGCGTCGTCACCGCCGGCGTCCACAGCCTGACCGAAGGCCAGAAGGTCAAACTGCCCACGGGAGGGGCCTCGTGAAGGGCTTCAACCTCTCCGACTGGGCGCTCAACCACCGCTCGATGGTCTGGTATTTCATGCTGGTCTTCGTTGCGGCCGGCATCTTCTCCTACCTCAACCTCGGCCGCGAGGAAGACCCCGCCTTCACCATCAAGACCATGATCATCCAGGCCAATTGGCCCGGTGCTTCGGTCAAGGAGACGGTGCAGCAGGTGACCGACCGCATCGAGAAGAAGCTCGAGGAACTCGACAGCCTCGACTACACGAAATCCATCACCACAGCCGGCCAGACCGTCATCTTCGTCAACCTGAAGGACACCACCAAGGCGCGCGATGTCGTGCCGAACTGGATTCAGGTGCGCAACATGGTCAACGATATCAAGGCGCAGTTCCCGCAAGGCGTCCAGGGACCGTTCTTCAACGACCGCTTCGGCGACGTCTACGGCAACATCTATGCCTTCACCTCGGACGGACTGACGCCGCGCCAGCTGCGCGACTATGTCGAGGATGTCAGGACAAAAATCCTGACCGTGCCGAATGCCGGCAAGGTGGATCTGGTCGGTGCCCAGGACGAGGCGATCTACCTTGAATTCTCGACCCGGCAGATCGCGGCGCTCGGCCTCAACCAGCAGGCGATCGTGGCCAGCCTGCAGGCGCAGAACGCGATCACGCCGTCCGGCGTTATCCAGTCCGGCCCGGAACGCATCAGCGTGCGCGTCGGCGGCCAGTTCACCTCCGAAGACAGCCTGCGCGCCATCAACCTTCGCGTCAACGACCGCTTCTTCCGGCTGAGCGACGTGGCGACGATCACGCGCGGCTATGTCGATCCGCCAACGGCACTGTTCCGCTTCAACGGCCAGGACGCGATCGGGCTCGCCATCGGCATGAAGCCCAACGCCAACCTGCTCAAATTCGGCGAGGCGCTGCATGAGGCGATGAACAAGGTGCTGGCCGACCTGCCGGTAGGCGTCGGCGTGCATCTGGTCGCCGACCAGCCGGTCATCGTCGAGGAGGCGGTCTCGGGCTTCACGCGCGCCCTGTTCGAGGCGGTGGCCATCGTGCTGGCCGTGTCCTTCATCAGTCTCGGCATGCGCGCCGGCTTCGTCGTCGCGCTGTCGATCCCGCTGGTGCTGGCCATCACCTTCACGGTCATGGCCTATCTCGGCATTTCGTTGCAGCGCATCTCGCTCGGAGCGCTGATCATCGCGCTCGGGCTTCTGGTCGACGACGCCATGATCGCGGTCGAGATGATGGTGGCGCGGCTGGAGGTCGGCGACAATCTGCGCAAGGCGGCGACCTATGTCTACACATCGACCGCATTCCCGATGCTGACCGGCACGCTGGTGACGGTCGCCGGCTTCATCCCGATCGGGCTCAACAACAGCGCCGCAGGCGAATACACCTTCACCCTGTTCGTGGTCATCGCCGTGTCGCTGCTGGTGTCGTGGATCGTGGCGGTGCTGTTCGCGCCGCTGCTCGGCGTCACCATCCTGCCGGCGACGATGAAGACGAAGCACCACGACCAGCCCGGCCGTTTCACCTCGTTGTTCCGGCGTGTCCTTGTCGGCTCGGTGCGCCATCACTGGCTGACCATCATCGCCACGGTGCTGTTGTTTGCCGCCTCGATCGCCGGCTTCGGCCTGGTCCAGCAGCAGTTCTTCCCGCCCTCGGACCGGCCGGAGCTGATCGTCGACTGGAACCTGCCGCAGAATTCCTCGATCGCCGACACGCGCGAGCAGATGGAGCGGTTCGAGCAGCGGGCGCTGGTCGGCAATCCCGACATCGACCATTTCTCGTCCTATATCGGCCAGGGCGCGGTGCGGTTCGTGCTCGCCTATGACGTGCAACCGGCCAATCCCTATTTCGGCCAGACGGTCATCGTCACCAAGAGCATCGAGGCGCGCAACCGGGTGAAGCCGGCGCTGGAAAAGCTGCTGCGCGAGGAATTCGTCGGCACCGACGCCTTCGTGAAGCTGCTCGAACTCGGACCACCTGTCGGCCGCCCCGTGCAGTACCGCGTCGGCGGGCCCGACATCCAGACGGTGCGCTCGCTGGCGCAGCAATTCGCCGGCGTGATTTCAGCCAATCCCAAACTCGCCGCGCCGACCTTCGACTGGAACGAGCCGCAGCGCGTGCTCAGGGTCGACGTGCTGCAGGACAAGGCGCGGCAGCTCGGCATCACCTCCTCCGACATCGCCAGCGCGCTCAACAGCACCGTCGGCGGCGCCACCATCACGCAAGTGCGTGACGCCACCTACCTGATCAACGTCGTGGCGCGCTCGCGCGAGGCCGAACGCGGCTCGATCGAGACTTTGCGGAACATGCAACTGCCGACCAGCACCGGCGAGGCCATCCCGCTCGCGGCGGTGGCCAACTTCCGCTACGAGCTCGAACAGCCGACGGTGTGGCGACGCGACCGCATCCCGACCATCACGGTGCGGGCCGGCCTGGTCGGCGACGTTCTGCCGGCAACGGTGGTCAACGAATTGAAGCCTTCGGTCGATGCCTTCATCGCCAAGCTGCCGCCGGGCTATTCGATCGAGACCGCCGGCTCCGTCGAGGAAAGCGCCAAGAGCCAGGGGCCGATCGCGGCCGTCGTGCCGCTGATGCTGTTTGTGATGGCAACCATCCTGATGGTCCAGCTGCAGAGCTTCCAGCGCCTGTTCCTGGTCGTTGCGGTGGCGCCGCTCGGGCTGATCGGCGTGGTGGCGGCCCTGGTGCCGAGCGGCGCGCCGCTCGGCTTCGTCGCCATTCTCGGCGTCCTGGCGCTGATCGGCATCCTGATCCGCAACTCGGTCATCCTGATCGTGCAGATCGAGGACCTTGTCGCAGAGGGCAAGGACCGCTGGGCCGCCGTCATCGAAGCGACGGAACACCGCATGCGGCCGATTGCGCTGACGGCCGCCGCCGCCAGCCTGGCGCTGATCCCGATCGCGCGCGAAGTGTTCTGGGGACCGATGGCCTACGCGATGATGGGCGGCATCATCGCGGGTACTGCGATCACGCTGCTGTTCCTGCCAGCGCTGTATGTGACGTGGTTCAGGATCAAGGAGCCGAAAGACAGGGGAGAGCCGTCCGTTCTGGAGAGCGGCGAACCGGCGCGAGGTTCGACTTAAGACCCTGCCGCATCACTCGTTATCATTGGAGGGTACAGGGAGCGATTTGGCGCGCTGCCACGGTGACGATTTGGAACTGCGCCAAGCATGCCAACCTTTCGGCAAATCGGCCAGCGCAAGGATGCTTTGATCCAGCCGAACGACCTCTTGCAGGCCGACGAGCATTATCTCGCGTTCGTCCCAATTTCGCGTGTCGCTGCTGTGAAATCGCCAACTGCCGCCTTCATCGTTATCGTTATCGATGTCGTCATCGTCAGCTTCATGCACAACGTATGCGATCCAGTCGTCACGTTTGAATATACTCTTGTCCGATAACACCGCGACATTGGGTGGATCTGCAAACTTCCATTCCTTCATGGAATTCCCCGAAGACGGTTGGTTTGCGCACAGGAAGCATGAATTCAGGCCGTTCTCACAAACCCCTCGGATGCCCTCAGCAGATTGCGCGTATAATCCTTTGTCACACGCCGTTCTACAAGATCGCCAGCCGCCAGATTCTCCACTGCCTCGCCGCCCTGCATCACCATCAGCCGCTCGCACATATGGGTGATGATGGCGAGGTCGTGGCTGACCATCAGGAAGGTCAGCTTGCGCCGCCGGCGGACCTCCTCAAGCAGGTTGAGCACCTCGGCCTGCACGGAGGCATCGAGCGCCGAAGTCGGCTCGTCGAGCAGCAGGATCGAAGGTTCGAGGATCAACGCGCGGGCAATGGCGACGCGCTGGCGCTGGCCGCCGGACAATTGATGCGAGTAGCGGAAGCGGAAGCCGTTGCCGAGGCCGACCTCGTCCAGCGCCCGCTGGATGCGCTTTTCGCCGTCGCCAAAGCCATGGATGGCGAGCGGCTCCTGCAGCAGGCGGTCGATGGTCTGGCGCGGGTGCAGCGAGCCGTACGGATCCTGGAAGACCATCTGCACTTCGCGGTAAAAGGCCTTGTCGCGACGCGCGCCGAGCTTCTTGCCGTTGACCGTGATGCTGCCCGAAGCTACCGGCGCAAGGCCGGCGATCGCCCTGAGCAGCGTCGATTTGCCGGAACCGGATTCGCCGACAAGGCCGAAGGATTCGCCCGGCTGCACGTCCAGGCTGACGCCCTTCAGCGCGCGAAAGCGGTCGAAGATGACTTCCAGCCCGTCGACGGCGATTGCTGACGTCATGCCGCCCACTCCGGCTTGCGGTCGAGCACCGGCAGCGGGTGACGATCGGCGCCGATCTTGGGCATGCAGTTGAGCAGGCCGCGCGTGTAGGGATGCTGGGCGCGGCCGAGTTCGGAGGCCTTGAGCTGCTCCACCACCTTACCGGCATACATGACGATGACGCGGTCGCAGAAGGACGAGACCAGGCGCAGATCGTGCGAGATGAAGATCAGCCCCATGCCGCGCTCGGCTACCAGCCGGTCGAGAATGCCGAGCACGTCGAGTTGCACGGTGACGTCGAGCGCCGAGGTCGGCTCGTCGGCGATCATCATTTCCGGCCCGGCGATCAGCATCATGGCGATCATGGCGCGCTGGCCCATGCCGCCCGAGACCTCGTGCGGATGCAGGTCGAAGACACGCCCGGGGTCGCGGATCTGCACCGCCTCCAGCATGGCCAGCGCCCTCTCCCGCGCCTCGGCCTTGGAGACCTTCTCATGCGTGCGCAGCGTCTCGACGATCTGGCGGCCGATGCTCATCACCGGGTCGAGCGAATATTTCGGATCCTGCAGGATCATGGCGATGCGATTGCCCCGCAGCGCGCGGCGCTCGCGCGTCGAGACGCCGAGCAGGTCGATGCCGTCGAAGGCCAATTTATTGGCTGATATCCGCGCCTGTGGCGGCGTCAGCCCCATGATCGCGCGGCCGGTCTGCGACTTGCCCGAGCCGCTCTCGCCGACAATGCCCAGCCTTTCGCGGCCGAGCGAGAAAGAGACGCCGCGCACGGCCTCGATCAGCCCGGTGCGCGTCGGGAAGGTGACGCGCAGATCCTCGACTTCGAGCAGCGTCTTGCTATTAGCGTTCATTGGTCGCCGCTCCGCGGGTCGAGCGCGTCGCGCAGGCCGTCGCCAAGCAGGTTGAAGCCGAGGCTGACGATGAGGATGGCGAAGCCCGGCGCGCCGGCCACCCACCATTGGTCGAGCACGAAACGGCGGCCCGACGCGATCATCGTGCCCCATTCGGGCAGCGGCGGCTGCGCGCCGAGCCCGAGGAAGCCGAGGCCGGCGGCGGTGAGGATGATGCCGGCCATGTCGAGCGTCACGCGGATGATCAGCGAGGAGATGCAGAGCGGCATGATGTGGCGCAGAACGATGCGGAAGGGCGAGGCGCCCATCAGCTCCACCGCCTTGATGTAATCGGAATTGCGCACGGTCAGCGTTTCGGCACGCGCGATGCGGGCATAGGGCGGCCAGGAGGTGATGGCAATGGCGAGCACCGCGTTCTCGATGCCGGGGCCGAGGGCCGCGACGAAGGCCAGCGCCAGGATCAGCTTGGGAAAAGCGAGGAAGATGTCGGTGATGCGCATCAGTATGGCATCGGTCCAGCCGCCGGCATAGCCGGCGACGGTGCCGACCACGAGGCCGATGGGGGCGGCGATGATGGCGACCAGGATGACGACATAGAGCGTCCAGCGCGAGCCGTAGAGGATGCGCGAGAGTATATCGCGGCCGAGATCGTCGGTGCCGAACCAGTGCTCAGCGCTTGGCGCCAGCAGGCGCGCATTCTTCAGATCGCCGAAGGTCGGCGAATAAGGCGCCAGCACCCCGGCAAGGGCGGCAATGACCAGCAGGGCTATGATGATGAGCAAGCCGAGAAAGGCCAGCCGGTTGGCGGAGAAACGCCGCCACGCGACATAGGCGCGGCCGAGCCTTGCCTGCATGCGCGAGGCCGGCCGCTCGCTGAGCAGCCAGTCGCGGCGGCTCTGGATCGCCTCGGCGCTCATGCGGATTTCGTCCTCGGGTCGAGCACCCGGTAAAGCAGGTCGGAGAGGAGATTGATGGCTATGAACACCGAGCCGATGACGATGGTGCCGCCGAGCACCGCGTTCATGTCGGCATTCTGCAGCGAATTGGTGATGTAGAGGCCGATGCCAGGCCAGGAGAAGACCGTCTCGGTCAACACCGAGCCTTCCAGCAGCCCGGCATAGGAGAGCGCGATCACGGTCACCATCGGCACGGCGGCATTGCGCAATGCATGAGCCCAGATGATGCGAGTTTCCGACAGGCCCTTGGCGCGCGCGGCGACGATGTATTCCTGGGTAAGTTCGTTGAGCATGAAGGAGCGCGTCATGCGGCTGATATAGGCGAGCGAGAAATAGCCGAGCAGCGAGGCCGGCAGGATGATGTGGCGGAAGGCATCCCAGAAGACATCCCACTGACCCTGCATCGCAGAGTCGAGAAGGTAGAAACCAGTGATCGGCGTGAAGGTGTATTCGTAGACGACGTCGAGCCGCGCCGGGAAAGCCACCCATTGCAGCTTGGCGTAGAACAGGACGAGCCCGAGCAGGCCAAGCCAGAAGATCGGCACGGAATAGCCGATCAGGCCGATGACGCGCACGACCTGGTCGATGATGCTGCCGCGCCTGACGGCAGCCAGCACACCCAGCGGCACGCCGAACAATGCGCCGATCAGCGTGCCCAACGTCGCCAGTTCCGTCGTTGCCGGAAGGGCGCGGCGGATGTCGGTCATGACCGGATTGGTGGTCAGCACCGAGGTGCCGAAATCACCATTGAGGGCATTTTTGACATAAATGTAGAACTGCTCGACCAGCGGCAGGTCGAGACCCATCTCGCGGCGCGTGCGTTCCACGACATTGGCCGGCGCCCGGTCGCCGAGCACGGCCAATACCGGGTCGATGGGAATGACGCGGCCGATGAAAAAGGTCACCGCGAGCAGACCGAGATAGGTCGTGATCGCGATCACCAGGAAGCGGCCGATCGATGAGAAAATGGCGACGGCACGGGCGCTGCCGCGCCCTGCCGCCGCCTGATTTTCAGCTACGCTCATCCGCCGGCGCTATTCCTTGGAAACCGGCCCGACGAAATTGGTGTCGAAGCTCGGGCCGAGAGCGAAGCCCTTGAGGTTCTTGCGCAACCCGGCGACTTCCAGCTGCTGGTGGATGATGACGAAGGGACTGGTGTCGAGGATCTTCTGCTGCAGATCCTTGTACATGTCGGCGCGCTTGCCCGAATCCTTCTCCAGCAAAGCCGCTTCGGTTTGCTTGGTCAGGTCCGGAATGTCCCAGGCGTTGCGCCAGGCCAGCGTCTTGGACTTGCCCTCATCCGAATTGTCCGGGTTCGAGGCAAAGGTCTGGGCATTGGAGTTCGGATCGAAATAATCCTGGCCCCACTGACCGATATAGATGTCGTGGTTGCGGGCGCGATACTTGGTCAGCGTCTGCTTGCCGTCGCCGGGAATGATCTCCAGCTTGATGCCGGCCTGGCCAAGCGTCTGCTGGATCGATTCCGCCATGCCGGTCGTCGGCTGGCCGGTGCGCACATCCATGGTCACGCTGAAGCCGTCGGGCAGGCCCGCCTTGGCCAGCAGTTCCTTGGCCTTGGCGACGTCGAGCTTGAACGGATTCTTGTCCAATTCGCCGAGCACGCCCTTGGGCAGGAAAGTCTGGTGGATTTCACCGATGCCCTTGAGGATGGTCGAGCTCAGCGCGTCATAGTCGACCAGATATTTGAAGGCCTGGCGGACTTCGGGCTTGGCGAGGTTCTGGTTCTTCTGGTTGAGGCTGATGTAGTAGACAGTGCCCTTCGGCGCACTGGTGGTGGTGAGGTCGGCGTTCTTGGCAATGGCGTCGAGGTCGTTCGGCTCGAGATTGCGGGCGACGTCGATGTCGCCGGCCTCAAGCGCCAGGCGCTGTGCCGAGCTTTCCTTCATGTTGCGGTAGATGACGCGGGCAAGCTTGGCCTTTTCGCCGTAGTAATTGTCGTTCCGCTCGAGCACGACGGCCTCGTTGGCGCGCCACTCACGTAGCTTGTAGACGCCCGAGCCGGCATAGCCGGTCTTCAGCCAGGCATTGCCGAAATCATTGTCCCATTTGTAGTCGGCGCTCGGCGTGACCGCCGCGACATGTTCCTTGACCAGCTTGGCGTCGACGACCGAGGCGACGGTGGCCGACAGGCAGTTCAACACGAAGCTCGGCGCATAGGCCTTGTCGACGATGAACTGGAAGGTGGTGTCGTCGACCGCCTTGGCCTTTTCGGCGACATTATCGCCGCTGATGCCGAACTGGTCGATGATGAAGGCCGGGCTCTTGTCCAGCTTGACGGCGCGTTCGAACGAATAGGCGACGTCGGCCGCGGTGATCGGGTTGCCCGAGGCGAATTTCAGGCCGGGCTTGAGCTTGAACGTATAGGTCAGGCCATCGTCCGAGACGGTCCAGCTTTCGGCGAGGTCGCCCTTGACCTTGGAGGTGTCGCTGAGGTCGAGCCGGACCAGCAGGTCATAGGTGTTGCCGGTGACCTCGGCGGTCGACAGCTCGAACGCCTCGCCCGGATCCATGGAGATGATGTCGTCGATGGCGAAGCCTTCGACCAGCGTGTCGGCTGGCGTGACCGCGCCAGCCGGCGCTCCCGCCAGAAGCAGCGCCGACATGGCGGCACCCGCAAGCAGAATGCGGGATCGTAGAGCAAGCTTTTCCATCATCATGGTGATTGTTCCCTGTTTTGTTGACCTGAGTTCCCGGCTCAGGGTTGCGGTGTTTTCCAGGCCGACAAGGGCCCCCTTTGACCACTTACCGTCGTGGTTTTTGTCCAGTTGGTCAACAGCATATCCGGCGGCCTCGCGGCGGGCAACGAGCATTTATGCGTCGGCTCACTGGATCATAGTGGCAGGCGGGCGAGCCGGAGCAGGCGAAGGCCAACAGAGGCCGGCAATCGAGAAAAAACCATGACTTGGGAGTTACTTCAGCGCGGCAACCAACCCGGCATCGGGGAAGCAGGTGGCGGACTTGCCGTTCTTTTCCTGCCAGGCGCCGATCGAGCGGCGGGTCTTGAAGCCGGGCAGTCCGTCGGCGCTGCCGACATCGTAGCCCTTGGCCTCCAACGCCCGTTGCAGGGCGGCGATGTCGGAGCGGTGGAGGTCGCCGACCGCACCCCAGCTGCCGGAAAAATTGGCATCGCCATGGGCGATGCGGTCGGCGCCATGGCCGATGAACAGCGCATAGAGATCGCTGGTGTTGTATTGCTTCAACACGTAGAAATTGGGCGTGGCGATGAAGGCCGGGCCGCTGCGGCCGGCCGGCATCAGCAGGAAGCCCTCGGCCTTCAGTTCGCTCGCCGGGAATGCCTTGCCGCCGACACGCCTGATGCCCATTGCGGCCCATTTCGAGATTGTCTTGCCCTGGTCTGGGCCTTCGAGCGAACAGGAGACGCTCTCGGGCACGGTCACTTCGAAGCCCCAGCCACGCCCCCTCACCCAGCCATAATGGACGAGATAGTTGGCGATCGAGGCGAGCACGTCAGGCGTCGAGCTCCAGATGTCGACACGCCCGTCGCCATCGAAATCGACGGCATGCTTGAGGAACGATGTCGGCATGAACTGCGGCTGGCCGAGCGCGCCGGCCCAGGACGATTTCATCGCATTCACCGGGGCCAATCCGCGCTGGACGATCTCGAGCGCCGCCAGCAGCTCGGTGCGGAAGAAGTCCTTCCTCGTCGACATGAACGCCTTGGTACCCAGCACCTCGAAGGCGTCGTAAGGCATCTTCGCCGCGCCGAACCCGGTTTCGCGGCCCCAGATCGCCAAAAGGACCTCGCCCGGCACGCCATAGCGCTTCTCGATCGCGGCGAGCGTCCTGGCGTTGGCCGCCTCGCGCGCCCGCCCGCCCGATGTGACGGCGCGGATGGTCTTCTCGGCGAAATAGGCGCCGGGCGAGCCGAACTCGGCCTGATGCTGCTTCTGCGGGGTCTTCGGCTTCTCGCCGGGCATGACCAGATCGGGCAGCTTGAGATTGGGTTTGACCCCGTCG
Source organism: Mesorhizobium sp. BR1-1-2 (assembly GCF_020165435.1). NCBI lineage: Bacteria > Pseudomonadati > Pseudomonadota > Alphaproteobacteria > Hyphomicrobiales > Phyllobacteriaceae > Mesorhizobium > Mesorhizobium sp. BR1-1-2. Next base: position 466 of record NZ_JAIUID010000009.1, on the reverse strand, counting down.
AAGGCGGCGGCGAAGGTTTTTTGAGAGATGCCTTTGGCCCTGGCCTGCGGCCAGAGGTCGGTTTGCAGCCAGGAGCGGAACTGGTCGTCGATGGGGGCGGCCGAGGCGGGTGTGGCGAAGACAAGGAAGGCGAGAGCAGCCAGGAAGCACGCAAGACAGAGCTGGCGAAGTCCGCGTTCTGTGTTGCCCCCCTCTGTCCTGCCGGACATCTCCCCCTCAAGGGGGGAGATTGGCAGTTTCGCGCTTGGCGTTTTTTCTTGAGCGGTGGCGGTTGGCGAAAGCAGAGACAACAGTCGATCTCCCCCCTTGAGGGGGAGATGTCCGGCAGGACAGAGGGGGGCGTGCCCCACCAGCTTCAAAAGATGCGTGACAATCACGGCGCGCATCTCTCCTGCCAACCCTGTCAAAACGCCGTCCTGGAGCGCAGCGCTGCCGCCAGCGTGCCTTCGTCGAGATAGTCGAGTTC
>NZ_JAIUID010000008.1:0-252455 GCF_020165435.1 Mesorhizobium sp. BR1-1-2 | reverse complement strand
TCCTGCCAACCCTGTCAAAACGCCGTCCTGGAGCGCAGCGCTGCCGCCAGCGTGCCTTCGTCGAGATAGTCGAGTTCGCCACCGACCGGCACGCCATGCGCCAGCCGCGTTATCTTCACCTCGAAACCGGACAGTTGATCGGTCAGGTAATGGGCTGTGGTCTGGCCCTCCACCGTGGCATTGACGGCCAGGATGATCTCCTTGACCTCGCCGCCGGCGACGCGGTCGACCAATGAGCGGATGTTGAGCTGATCGGGGCCGATACCGTCGAGCGGCGACAACGTACCGCCCAGCACGTGGTAGCGCACATTCATCGCCGCCGCCCGCTCCAGCGCCCAGAGATCCGAGACATCCTCGACAACGATCAGCGTGCCGGCATCACGGCGCGGATCGGTGCAGATCATGCAGGGGTCAGACGTGTCGACATTGCCGCAGGTCGAGCAGATGCGCACCTTGTCGGCCGCCTCGGCCATGGCGGCGGCGAGCGGCGACAGCAGCTGTTCCTTCTTCTTGATCAGATGCAGCGCGGCGCGCCTGGCCGAACGGGGACCGAGCCCCGGCACTTTGGCCAGGAGCTGGATCAGGCGTTCGATCTCGGGACCCGCGATTCGCTTGGACATTGCCCTGATCTAGAGCAATTCCACGAAAAGTGCGAAGCGGTTTTGCGTCCGGACAGCATCTCCAACCAGCGCATGCAGGCCGTCAAGTGCGGCCCGCCTCAGTTGGTTTCGAGCGGCCGGTTCTGGCTGACGATCATCGCGCCGATGGCGTCGGTGTTCTCAGGCGTCGACTGGAACCCCATCGCCGCCTCCTGCGGTGCGCCCTGCACCGAGGAAATGACCCTCGTGTTCAAGGTCCCGCCAAAGCGAGCGGCATCCGGTTCCTCCATCGGCTCCTGCATCGCCACCACCGTCGGCTTCTCCTGGACGCGCGCGGACTTTGCGGCCGGCGCCACGGATGCGGTCACATAGGTCTGCTGAGCAGGGGCAGTGCGGACAGCTGCCGTCTTGCTGGAGCGTGCCGGCTCCGCCTCGGCAGTCATGTAGACCTGTTGTGCCGCAGCGGTGCGATCGGATCTCTCGGCCGAACGCGCCGGCTCGGCGGAAGCGACGCGAGTCGCGGCTACTCCGGGCAAGGCTGCCGGCGTTTCCGCCGAAGCGACCGCGACCGTCGGCTCGTCCGGCAGCGGCTGCCAGTTGCGGCCGCGCTTCTCGTAAAACGCATTGCCGCCGGCGACCATGGTGTAATGCATGTTCTTGTAGGGGAAGCGCAGGCCCGCGGTGTGGAAATACATCGTGTTCTTGAGCTTGGCCTTGCGCTCGCCCTTGAGCACGGCCTCGGCGGCTTCCTCGACATCGGGCATGGCACGCGAATTCATCGGCCTGGTCATGACGCCGGGCGCGAACTGGCCGCGCTCGCCCACCACCGCGCAGATGGTGTCGCCATGCTTGCCGGAGCGCAGCCGGTTCATCACGACAGTGCCGACGGCGATCATGCCATCGCGGCTCGACCGGTTGGATTCGAAGAACATCGCCCTTTCCAGGCATTCCCTGTCCTTCGGCGTGTGGTAGCCGCGGGAGCTCAGGAAACTCGGCGTGATGGCGTCGGTCAGGCTGGACATGCCGTGTGACGCGGTCTGGCTGCAAGCGGCCAGGAACAGGGGAGACGTGACGACGCCGAGCAATAGCGGCGTCTTCCATCGCGTGGAAATCAACAGGTAACCCTCTCACTTCGATGCCCGCCCCCAGGCTGCGGCAAGAATGAGACACTTTCAGGCAAAATGATGGCTAAAACGTTATTGGTGAGATGCTGTTGCCAAACTGGCACAGTTATGTGGCAAGATCGGGACTTCAAGCCTTTGTTTTATGCACGCCCTTGTCCATGCCGAGACCCCTTTTGGGCGGCATGCATTATCGCCCGGCTGAAATCGCAGCCGGCCGTCCTGGCTCAATTTCTTCGAATTTCTCCGAGAACAGCCCGCGCTTCAGGAACAATGCTCGCGCATTCCGGGCGACCGGCGCGATCTTTCCCGGCCAGTCGCTGTCGATGAACTCGGACCTGGTGAAATCGGGGTTGGCCTCCCCGGCAGCCTCCAGGAAATCCGCGATCTCCAGCACGATGGCGCGTTCTTCCTTCGAGAGCGCCGAGGTGCCCGCTTCGATCGAGGGGCGATGCACGAAATCCTCGAACAGGTTGAAATAGCCCTTGATGCCGACGAGATCGACGCCGGCATCAGAATCGGCCAGGATTTCCAGGATCTCGTAGATCCTGTTGCGGATACGCTGCTCGATCAGCCTTTCGGACGGCTCTTCGGCCATGGCCAACTAGTCTTTGGCTTTATGCATGTCGTTATCCCCAAAACCCTCGCACACTCTTGGGCGACATGCATTTAGAAGGGCAGTTTCATTCCCGGCGGAATCGGCAGGCCGGCGGTCAGCGCCTTGGTCTTTTCCTGCATGATCTGCTCGACCTTGGCCTTGGCGTCATTGTGGGCGGCCAGAAGCAGGTCTTCGAGGATCTCGACCTCATCCTCCTTGAACAGAGACGGGTCGATCTTCAGCGACTTCATCTCGAACTTGCCGGTCAACGTGACGATGACCAGGCCGCCGCCGGCCTGGCCGACGGCTTCGACTGTGGCGATCTCGTCCTGCATGGCCTGGAACTTGGCCTGCATTTCCTTCGCCTTGCCCATCAGGCCGAGAAGATCTTTCATGGTCCGATCCTTTGCAGAGTCGTGGTTTCGTCAGGGTTCGTCGTCGTCCGCCGGCGGCTCGACCGGCACTTCGGCTTCGACCGCATCGGCTTCCGGCGCGTCGGGAATGCGCACGTCGATGATCCTGGCGCCGGGAAAACGCGCCAGGATAGCGGCGACCGTCGGATCGCTCTTGGCATCGAGCAAAGCGTTCTCGCGCCTGGTCGATTCCATTTCGGCCAGCGTCTGGCCGCCCTCTTCCTTCGACAGCGACACCAGCCAGTTGCGACCGGTCCAGGCGCGCAGCTTGGTCGTCAAATCGTTGAGCAGCATTTTGGGCGCATCGTCGGTCAGGCTGACGTCGATGCGGCCGGGCTCGATGCGCACGAGGCGGATGCAGCGCTTGACCAGCACCTTGAATGCGATATCGCGCTGCGCGTCGGCAAGGGCGACAATATCGGCCAGCGATTTCAGCGGTATTGGCTGCGCCTCCGGCGCCGGCTGCGGGGGCGCAACGAAGGCGGCCGGAGCGGGCGCGGCCTCCACCAGCCGCATGGTCTGCGCGCCGCCCGACCCGCCGGGCATGCGCGTCTGCGCCACTGCGCTGGCGCCGTTGACGCCGGACGTGCCGCCATTACCGGGGCTCGCCGGCGCGCCGTTCGAACGCGGCGCGGCGCCCGGCGCCGGCAGGCCGTTCTCCAGCGACCTCAATGCCTCGTCCAGCGTCGGCAGGTCGGCCGCGTGTGCCAGCCGGATCAGCACCATCTCGGCCGCACTTACCGGCCGGTTCGAGGACTGCACCTCCGGGATGCCCTTGAGCAGCATCTGCCACGTCCGCGACAGCACCTTGATCGAGAGCGTCCGAGCGAAATCGGCGCCGCGCTCGCGCTCGTCCTGCGACAGCGCCGCGTCGTCGGCGGCGGTCGGCACGAAGCGCAGCCGGGTGACGAGATGGTTGAATTCGGCAAGGTCGGTCAGCACGGCGGCCGGATCGGCGCCGGTGTCGTATTGCGCGCGCAATTCAGCCAGTGCCGCCGCCACATCGCCCTTCATGACATGTTCGAACAAATCGACGACGCGGGCGCGATCGGCGAGGCCCAGCATCGCGCGTACGGCTTCGGCGCTGACCGTACCGCCGCCATGCGCGATGGCCTGGTCGAAAATCGATTGAGCATCGCGCATCGACCCTTCGGCGGCACGCGCGATCATTGCCAGCGCGTCGTCGTCCGCCTCGATGCCCTCCAGGCCCGCTATCCGGGCGAGATCAGCCTTCACGACAGCCGCATCGATGCGCCTCAGGTCAAAGCGCTGGCAGCGCGACAGCACGGTGATCGGCACCTTGCGGATTTCGGTGGTGGCGAAGATGAACTTGACGTGCGGCGGCGGCTCTTCAAGCGTCTTCAACAGGCCGTTGAAGGCCTGCGTCGACAGCATGTGCACTTCGTCGATGATGTAGACCTTGTAGCGGGCCGAGACCGGCGCGTAGCGCACCCGTTCGATGATGTCCCTGATGTCGTCGATACCGGTGTGCGAGGCGGCATCCATCTCGATGACGTCGACATGGCGGCCTTCCATGATCGCCTGGCAGTGCTCGCCGAGCACGGCAAGGTCAACGGAAGGCTGGTCGATTGTTGCCGTTTTATAGTTCAGGGCCCGCGCGAGAATGCGCGCGGTCGTGGTCTTGCCGACGCCGCGCACGCCGGTCAACATCCAGGCCTGGGCGATGCGGCCGGTGGCGAAAGCGTTGGTGAGCGTGCGCACCATCGGCTCCTGGCCGACCAGCTCGGAGAAATTCGCCGGACGGTACTTGCGCGCCAGCACGCGATAGGCGCCGGCCTTGCCTATCTCCAGGCTTTTTGGTCCCGAATTTCCGGCTTCGCTCATTCGCCCGCAAAACTCCAAATGGCCGCGCCAAAAGGCGGCCGATTCCTGCGCATAGTTTCGCCCGCGCTGCAATGCGTCGTCAACGTCGCGAGAAGGGCCGATGAGGTGGGAGGCTGGAACAATGACCCGTTCCGGGCTCGTTAGGGCTGCTTCCTTCCGGACCTGACCCGGTTGGCGAGTGGATCGTCCACCACCAACCTCCCGCCGTCCATATCGGCAATTGCGCGACGAAATGCAAGAGCGCAGGCAAATCGGCTGCACCAGCCACGAGATTCGCTTGCAGCCTCGATGCAGCCGCTCTAGCGTTCATGAACTCTGAGGAAAACACCAAAAGCAAGGGAAACGCCGATGTTGCCGGGCCTGAAGGCCGGATTCACGCTGGATGCCCGGCTGGAGGCGGACAGCGAGCAGTTGATGTGGCTTGGGCTGTGTGAATTGCGCGTGATGAACGACCGCCGCTGGCCATGGCTGCTTCTGGTGCCGCAGCGGCCGGGCGTCGAGGAAATCCACGACATGACGCCGCTCGACCAGACAATGCTGACCTTCGAGACCAATATGGTGGCGCAGGCGCTGAAGAAGGTGACCGGCTGCACCAAGATCAACACCGGCGCGCTCGGCAACATCGTGCGCCAGCTGCACATCCATGTCATCGCCCGTTCGGAAGGCGATCCCGGCTGGCCAGGCCCGGTGTGGGGGCACGGCCTGCGCGAGCCCTATCAGCGCTCCGAACTGCGCCGGTTTGCCGAAACGATAAGGGCGGCGCTATAAGCCTTCCCGTGTCCATCCCGAACGTGTCCATCCCGAACGCCCAGAGTCCGCATGAGCTTTAGCCTGTTTGACGCGCCCTTGCGCGAGCCGAGCCAATTCGTCGGCTTCGCCGGCAACAGTATCGACCGGCAATCCGAGAACCGCGCCGACGATTCGGTCGACAAAGCGCTCGCCGATCCTGGAACCAGGCTGCTTTTGATGCAGGGCGGCCGGCTCTACCTGAAGGTTCGTGACGGCGGCTTCGACCCCTGGTTCGGCGTCGCCGAAAGCCTGCCCTTCCAGGCCTTGCCCGGCAGCGGCGTGCTGCTCGGATTCTCCGATCAGGGCCCGGTGCTGGCGGTGACCGCCGGCATCGAGCCGGAACAGCTTCCGGAAACGGTCAAGGCCATCGACTACCGCTCGGTCTATATGCAAGGCCTGATCGACGAAGCGGCCGCCGGGGCGATGGCGCAGGGCGCCGCGCTGCTCGCCTGGCACGCCAGCCATCGTTTCTGCAGCAAATGCGGGACCGAGTCACAAATGCGGGCCGGCGGCTACAAGCGCCATTGCCCGAATTGCGGCACCGAGCATTTTCCGCGCACCGATCCGGTGGCGATCATGCTGACGGCGACGCGCGAGAAATGCCTGCTTGGGCGCGGCCGGCATTTCGCGCCGGGCATGTACTCCGCCCTTGCCGGCTTCATCGAGCCGGGCGAGACGATAGAGGCGGCGGTGCGCCGCGAGACGCTGGAGGAGGCGGGCATCCGACTCGGCCGCGTCGTCTACCACGCCAGCCAGCCTTGGCCATTCCCCTATTCGCTGATGATCGGCTGCTTCGGCGAGCCGCTCAACGAGGACATCCAGGCCGACCTCAACGAGCTGGAAGACTGCCGCTGGTTCTTGCGCGACGAGGTCCGCCTGATGCTGGCCAGGGAGCATCCCGGCGATCTGATCACGCCGCCGAAGGGCGCCATCGCGCACCACCTGATCCGCGCCTGGGTCGACAGCGAATAATGGAAATCAGGAGAGGGAAATGATCCGCCATACCGTCGTGTTCACGCTGAAGCATCCGCCGCACTCGCTGGAGGAAAAAAGGTTCCTGCTCGACGCCAAGAAAATCCTCTCGGCGATCAGGGGCGTCACCCATTTCGAACAGCTGCGTCAGGTCAGCCCCAAGAACGACTACCAGTTCGGCTTCTCCATGGAATTCGCCGACCAGGCCGCCTATACCAGGTACAACGACCATCCCGACCATGTCGCCTTCGTGCGCGACCGCTGGGTGCCGGAGGTAGAAACCTTCATGGAGATCGATTACGTGCCGCTGGGCTGGTAGCTCAGTCCGCCACCTTCCACTGCTCGCGTGACTCACTTGCCGGATAGACGCCGAGGATGCGCACCTCGCGCGAGAAGAAGCGAAGCTCGTCCAGCGCCAGCTTGACCAGCGGATCGTCGGGGTGGCCTTCGATGTCGGCGTAGAACAGTGTCGCCGTGAAGGCGCCGAGCTGGTAGCTCTCCAGCTTGGTCATGTTGATGCCGTTGGTGGCGAAACCGCCCATCGCCTTGTAGAGCGCGGCCGGCACGTTGCGGACGCGGAAGATGAACGTCGTCATCATCTTGACGTCAGGCGCCGGGCGTTCGGCCCATTGCTTGCTCTTGCTCAGGACGACGAAGCGGGTGACGTTGCTGTCTGTATCCTCGACATTCTCCTCGATGATGTCCAGCCCGTAGAGCGTCGCGGCCAGCGCTGGCGACAGCGCCGCCATGGTGCGGTCCTTGACCTCGGAGACCATCTTGGCGGCACCCGCCGTGTCGCCCGCGACTATCCCTTTCCATCCATTCTTGCGGATATATTTGCGGCATTGGCCAAGCGCATGGATGTGGGTGTGCACAGTCTTGATCTCGTCGCGTTTGACGCCGGGCAGCACCATCAGCTGGAAATGGATCGGCAGGAAATACTCACCGACGATGTGCATCCTCGATTCCGGCAGCAGGTGATGGATGTCGGCGACGCGGCCGGCGATGGTGTTCTCGATCGGGATCATGGCGAGATCGGCCTTGCCGGTTTCGACCGCGTTGAACGCGTCCTCGAAGGTCGGGCACGGCAGCGGCTGCATCGAAGGATAGACGTTGCGGCAGGCGGTGTCGGAATTGGCGCCGGGCTCGCCCTGGAAGGATATTCTGTTGGTCTTTTCAGGCATGGCCAATTCTCGATTGAGGGAGTGCCGGTTCGGCGCTCAGTTTGAAAGGATCGTCCTGGCCCTTTCCAGGTCTTGCGGCGTGTCGACGCCGAGCGGCAGCGAACGCACGATCTCGGCGTCGATGCGCATGCCGGCCTCCAGCGCCCGCAACTGCTCCAGCCGCTCGCGGCGTTCCAGCGGCGACGGCTTGAGCGCCACGAAGCGCTCGAGCGCCGAGCGGCGATAGGCATAGAGGCCGATGTGATGATAGAGCGCGCCCTCGCCCCAGGGCGCGGTGGCCCGGGTGAAATAAAGCGCCCTCAGCCTGGTGGCCGACAATGGCGAACCGACGATCTTGACCACGTTGGGATTGGTCTTTTCCTCGTCGCGCTCGATCTCGACGCCGAGCGTTGCGATGTCCACCGCCTTGTCCTCGAACGGCCTGAGCGAGGCCACGATGATCGCGGGATCGATGGTCGGCAGGTCTCCCTGCACATTGACGATGGTTTCGACCTCGTTTGCCGGATCCAGCACCGTCAGGGCCTCGAATATCCGGTCCGAACCCGATTCGTGGTCCGATCGCGTCATCACCGCCTCGAAACCGTGTGCGCGCACGGCTTCCGCCACGCCTTGCGTGTCGGTCGCCACCACGACACGGCCAAGCCCGGCCTCGGCGGCGCGGCGCGCGACATGGACGATCATCGGGGCGCCGGCAATGTCGGCCAGCGGCTTGCCCGGGAGCCGGGTGGAGGCCATGCGGGCGGGGATCAGGATCAAGGTGGACATCGGTTTGACGGGCGTTCGAAACGAGGAGGGGAAAGTGGCAAAAGGTCTCACTGGAAGCGCCCTTATAGGTGTTGCAACGCCGGAGCAAAAGACCTAGTTTCCGCGCGATTTGACCGGCTCTGGAGGGCAGGTCTCGATACCGACGGACGGAGTGGACGGTTCGGTCCGCCGGAAAAGGGAGCAAGGGGCGTATGGATTCCAACGAAGTCAACAAGCTGCTCGCCGGATTGCTCGGAACCGTTTTCGTGGTGTTCTCGGTCGGCATCGTGTCGGACGCGCTGTTTGCCTCGCCCGCTCCGGAAAAGCCCGGCTTCGCTATCGAGGCCGCCGAACCCGCCGAGGGCGGCCCCGCCGCTCCGGCAGCAGCCGAAAAGCCGATCGCGGATCTTCTGGCCAACGCAAGTGCCGAACAGGGCGCTGCCATCTTCAAGAAATGCCAGGCCTGCCACTCCGGCGAGAAGGGCGGCCCGAACAAGGTCGGCCCGGATTTGTGGGATCTCATCGATCGCCCGGTCGCCGCGCATGAGGGCTTCGCCTATTCGGCCGGCATGAAGGAGTTTTCCAAGGGCGGCACCGAGAAGTGGACCTACGACAACATCAACCACTTCATCACCTCGCCGAAAAAATTCGTGAAAGGCACGGCGATGGGCTTTGCCGGCCTGCCGAAGGAAGAAGACCGCGCCAACGTCATCGCCTATCTGCGCACGCTGTCGGACAATCCCAAGCCGCTGCCCGCGCCGGGCGCTGCCGCCGATGCATCCGCCCCCGCCAAGCCCGCCGAAGGGACCGCACCGGCCAAGCCGGCCGAAGGCGCAGCTCCTGCCAAGCCGGCGGCACCTGCTCCGGCCGCTCCCGCACCGGCGCCTGCTCAATAATCCGGATATCGTCTCGACGACCTTGAAAAAGCCGGGTTCAGCCCGGCTTTTTCGTTAGGAAACCGCATATGCGGCGACAAAGCCGCGCATGGCGGTTTTCACGCGCGGCAAATCATCTAGATTGCCTTTCTGGATGATGGCACGCATTGCGAAGAGGACAGTGGATGACGCTTGGCCGAGTGCTTCTCAAATCGTTGCTGGCGGCCGCCCTGCTGGCCGCGGGGTTGCAGGCGGCCCTGGCCGATGAATGGCGCACCACATCATCGCTGATCGGCCAATCCAAATATGGCGACAATTTCCAGCACTACGACTACGTGAACCCCAACGCGCCCAAAGGCGGTACGCTGAATTCGGTGGTGCTGGGCACGTTCGACAGCTTCAATCCCTATATCGTGCAGGGTTCGCCGGCCGCCGGCCTGGTCGGCTTCGGCGGCGGCCTGCTCTACGACACGCTGATGGAGCAGGCGACCGACGAGGGCAGTGTCAGCCATCCGCTGATCGCCGACGCTTACAAATACCCGGCCGACTTTTCCTCGGCGACCTATCGGCTCGATCCGCGCGCGAAATGGCATGACGGCCAGCCGATCACCGTCGACGACGTGATCTGGTCGTTCCAGGTGCTGAAGGCGAACAGCCCGATGTACAGCCGCTATTTCGAGAACGTCACGGATGCAGTGGCCGTCTCGGACCGTGAAGTCGAGTTTCATTTCAGCCAGAAGGGCAATCGCGAGCTGCCTAAAATCCTGGGTGATCTCGCCGTGCTGCCGAAACACTGGTGGGAAGGCACCGATGCCAACGGCAAGAAGCGCGACGTCACCAGGCCGACGCTGGAGCCGCCGCTCGGCTCCGCCGCCTACAAGATCGCCAGCTTCAAGCCGGGCTCGGAAATCGTCTGGCAGCGCGTGCCGGACTATTGGGGCGCCAAGCTGCCGGTGAAGATCGGCCGCGAGAATTTCGACAGGCAGCGTTTCACCTACATCCTTGATGACAACGCCGCCTGGCAGGCCTTCACCAAGGGCGGACTTGACGACATCAAACCGGAAAACAGTTCGAAGCGCTGGAAGACATTCTATGATTTCCCGGCGGTCAAGGCCGGCGATGTCATCAAGCAGGAATTCAAGACCACCTCGCCAGAGCCGATGCAGGCTTTCATGCTCAACCAGAGGCGCCCGCTGTTCCAGGACCGCCTGGTGCGGGCCGCTCTGACCTACCCTTTCGACTTCGAGACGATGAACCGTACGCTGTTCTACGGCTTCAACACCCGCACCAGCAGCTATTTCCAGGGAACCGAACTGGCCTCCAGCGGCTTGCCGCAAGGCAAGGAACTGGAAATCCTGGAACAGTATCGCGACAAGCTGCCGCCCGAACTGTTCACACAGGAATTCAAGCTGCCGGTCTATGATTCACCGCAGGCCGAGCGCAAATACCTGAAGCAGGCAGTCGACCTCTTCGCCAAGGCTGGATGGGTGATCAAGGGCGGCAAGATGGTCAATGCCAAGACCGGCGAGCCGTTCAAGTTCGAGATACTCGGCTGGAACGATACCGACCAGGTCATCTCCAGCCCCTATATCGCCAATCTGCGCAAGATCGGCGTCGATGCCACATTGCGCATCATAGACCAGACCCAATATGTCAACCGGGTCAACAATTTCGACTACGATGTCATTATCGGGCAACTCGGCCAGTCGGAATCGCCTGGCAATGAGCAGCGCGACTTCTGGAGTTCCAAGGCAGCCGACCGCCCGGGGTCGCGCAACTACGCCGGCATCAAGAACCCGGTCGTCGATGCCCTGGTCGACCGCATCATCTTCGCCACCGACCGCGAGGATCTGGTTGCCGCCACCCATGCACTCGACCGCGTGCTGCTGTGGAATTACTACGTCGTGCCGCAGTACTATCGCGCCGTGGTCTGGCTGGCTTACTGGAACAAGTTCGGCATTCCCGCCAAACAGCCGAGCTATATCGGCGCCGACCAGAATTCCTGGTGGATCGATCCCGAGAAGGAAAAGGCGCTGGCGGCCAAATACAAGGGCAACAATTGATGGCGGTGCTGCTCCGTCGCGATTTCCTGGCCCTGGGCAGTGCCGCCGCAGCCACCGCCCTGCTGCCCGCAAAAGCCTTCGCCGACATTGCGACCGGAACCAGACTGCACGGCCTGTCGGCCTTCGGCGACCTCAAATACAAACCGGATTTCGCACATTTCGACTACGTCAATCCGGACGCCCCCAAGGGCGGCCAGATGAATTTCGCGCCGCCGAACGCCACGTTCAACCAGAGCTTCCTGACCTTCAACACATTGAATTCCCTGGTGTTGAAAGGAGATGCGCCGCCGCGTACCGAACTCTGTTTCGATTCACTGATGGCAAGCGCGCTCGATGAGCCGGATGCGGTCTACGGCCTGCTTGCAGAGTCCGTCACCTTGTCGCAGGACCGCAACGGCTTCCGCTTCGCGCTTCGACCGCAAGCGCGTTTCCACGACGGCTCGCCGCTGACCGCCGAGGACGTCGTCTTCGCGTTGAAGCTTTACAAAGAGCAAGGGCATCCGAACCTTTCCCAGGCGTTGCGGTATATGACCGACGCGGTCGCGCTGGATCCGCTCACCCTCAACCTTACCTTCAACGGCGAACAGTCCGCGCAAAACATCCTCAGGATCGTGGCGATGCCGATCGTGTCCAAGGCCTTTTATGCGGTCAATGATTTCAATGCCTCGACGATGACGCCGCCGCTCGGCTCGGGACCGTACAAAATCGGGCGAGTGGCCGCGGGACAGACAGTCGAATATGAGCGCGTGGCCGACTATTGGGGCCGCGACCTCCCGGTAAACCGCGGCCAGTACAATTTCGACCGTATCCGCATCGACTTCTATCTTGACCGGCAGGCGGCGTTCGAAGCCTTCAAGAAGGGCGACACGCATTTTCGCGAGGAATTTACCGCACGTGTCTGGGCGACCGGTTACGATTTTCCCGCGCTCAAGGACGGCAAGGTCGTCAAGCGGGAATTTCCCGGCGAGAAATCGCCGGACATGCAGGCTGTCGCGCTGAACCAGCGTCGCGCGCAATTCCGCGACGAGCGGGTGCGGCGGGCGATCGCCAGATGCTTCGATTTCGAATGGATGAAGCGGGCCCTGTTCTACGGCTCCTATGAGCGCTCGCAATCGAACTTCGAACGGTCGCTGTACAAGGCCGAAGGCCTGCCTTCGCCCGCGGAACTGGCCCTGCTGGAGCCGTTTCGAGCCGAGTTGCCGCCGGAGGCGTTTGGCGAGCCGGTGATGCAGCGTGCGTCCGACGGTTCGGGCCATGACCGCAAGCTGCTGGGCGAAGCTTCGAGGCTGCTTGCCGACGCCGGCTGGAAGCGAGCGGGCAATTTCGTCGTCAACGACAAGGGCGAGCGACTGCGGGTGGAGATGCTGGCGCAAGAGGATGGCATCGTCCGCATCTTTACCCCATGGTCGGAGAATATGAAGGCGATCGGGATCGACGCTTCGATCCGACAGGTCGATTCGGCGCAATATGAACAGCGGCAGAACGATTTCGACTTTGATCTTACCCTGCTGCATTGGTCGATCGGGGCGACGCCGACTGACGACAGCCTGGAGATGCTTTATGCCTCCCGAATGGCCAAAATCCCAGGGCAGCGCAACTATCCCGGGACGGAAAGCAAGGCCATAGACGCGTTGATCGCGGCAGCCGGCAAAGCGCAAAGCCGGTCCGAACTCGTCACCGCGCTCAGAGCGCTCGATCGGGTCTTGCGCGCGCGGCTGGACTGGATTCCAACATACTATCTGGCGAATCACCGCGTCTCCTATTGGGACATGTTCGGCTTTGTCGAGCAAAAGCCCGATTTCGGCTTTCCGGTCGAGACGCTGTGGTGGTTTGATAAGGGCAAGGCGGCAAGAATTGGCAAAGGCTGAGATATCGCTCCGCAGAGGGCAGGAAGCCTGATGGGCGCCTACATCCTGCGCCGCATCCTTTTGATGATCCCGACCCTGTTCGGCATCATGGCGATCTCGTTCGCCGTCATCCAGTTTGCGCCGGGCGGCCCGGTCGAGCAGGTGATCGCCAAGCTGACAAACCAGGGAGGCAGCGACCGTCTCGGCGGTGGCGGCGGCGATGCGGGCGGCGGCAATTTCGATGCCGCCGGCGACGTCGGCTCAAAATATCGCGGCGCGCAGGGGCTCGATCCGGAATTCATCAAGAAGCTGGAGAAGCAGTTCGGCTTCGACAAGCCGCCGCTGGAGCGCTTCGGCCTGATGCTGTGGAATTATATCAGGTTCGATTTCGGCGACAGCTATTTCCGCGACATTTCGGTGCTCAACCTGATCCTGGAAAAGATGCCGGTGTCGATCTCGATCGGGCTGTGGATCACGCTTCTGTCCTATCTGATCTCGATCCCGCTCGGCATCCGCAAGGCGGTGAAGGACGGCAGCCCCTTCGACATCTGGACCAGCGGCGTCGTCATCGTCGGCTATGCCATTCCGGGCTTCCTGTTCGGCATCATGCTGATGGTGCTGTTTGCCGGCGGCTCGTTCTGGGACTGGTTCCCGCTGCGCGGCATCGTCTCGGACAATTGGGACCAGTTGTCGTGGCCGGCCAAGATCGCGGACTATCTCTGGCACATGACCTTGCCGCTGACGGCGCTGGTGCTGTCGGCCTTCGCCACGACGACGCTGCTGACCAAGAATTCCTTCCTGGAGGAAATCCGCAAGCAGTATGTGGTGACTGCCCGCGCCAAGGGCCTGTCGGAACGGCAGGTGCTCTACGGCCATGTCTTCCGCAACGCCATGCTGATCGTCATCGCCGGTTTTCCCGGCGCCTTCATCTCGGCCTTCTTCACCGGTTCGCTGCTGATCGAAAACATCTTCTCGCTCGATGGGCTCGGCCTGCTCGGCTTCCGGTCGGTGGTCGAACGCGACTATCCCGTGGTGTTCGCCAACCTCTACATCTTCTCGCTTCTCGGCCTGTTCGTCGGATTGCTGTCGGACCTCATCTACACCTGGGTCGATCCGCGCATCGATTTCGAACGGAGAGACGTTTGATGTCGGAGGCAAGCGTTACCGCCGGGGTCGTGCCGGAGCGGATGCCGCGGCCGTTTCTGTCGCCGCTCAACAAGCGCCGCCTGGAGAACTTCAAGGCCAACCGGCGCGGCTACTGGTCGCTGTGGATTTTCCTTGTCCTGTTCGTGCTGTCGCTGTTCGCCGAATTCATCGCCAATGACAAGCCGATCATCGCCTCCTACAAGGGCGAGATCCTGTTTCCAGTGCTGGTCGCCTATCCCGAAGAGAAGTTCGGCGGCTTCTATGCCGTCACCGACTATCGCGACCCGGTCATCCAGGACGAGATCAACGCCAATGGCTGGATGATCTGGCCGCCGATCCGCTATTCCTACCAGACCGTCAACAATGCCATTCCCGAAGCAGCCCCGGCCAAGCCGTCCTGGCAGTATGACGCCAAGACGCGCTGCAACCAGTACCCGCAAGGGGCTGCCGATCCGGCCTGCAGCGTCGGTAACTGGAACTGGCTGGGCACCGACGACCAGGCGCGCGACGTGCTGGCGCGGGTCATCTACGGCTTCCGCATCTCGGTGCTGTTCGGACTGATCCTGACCGCCGGCTCGGCTCTGATCGGCGTCGCGGCTGGAGCCCTGCAGGGCTATTTCGGCGGCTGGACGGACCTGCTGTTCCAGCGCTTCATCGAGATCTGGTCGGCTATTCCCGTGCTCTATCTCCTGCTCATCGTCGCGGCCATACTGCCGCCGGGCTTCTTCATCCTGCTCGGGCTGATGCTGCTGTTCTCCTGGGTGGCGCTGGTCGGCGTGGTGCGGGCCGAATTCCTGCGCGCGCGCAATTTCGAGTATGTCAACGCGGCGCGCGCGCTCGGCGTGCGCAACCGCACCATCATGTTCCGGCACCTGTTGCCCAATGCCATGGTGGCGACACTGACCTTTCTGCCGTTCCTGCTCTCAGGCTCGATCTCGACGCTGACCTCGCTCGACTATCTCGGTTTCGGCCTGCCGCCGGGCTCGGCCTCGCTTGGCGAATTGCTCAAGCAGGCGCAGCGCAATCTCAACGCGCCGTGGCTCGGCATTTCCGGTTTCGTCGTCATCTCGCTGATGCTGTCGCTGCTGGTCTTCGTCGGCGAGGCTACACGCGACGCCTTCGATCCGCGCAAGACGTTCCGATGACAACGATGCGGACCGGCATTCAGCATGATATATTCCCAGTGTGGCAGCTTGAGCGAAATGAGCGTGCGCATCAATTGTCGAAACGACTGATGGCCGCGGTCAGTCACGGCAGTTCCTCATCGTGCCCCACGGAAGGACAGAATTGTGAATAAGGTCATCCTTGAGCATTACCCCGCATCCAAACTCCCGGATGAACTGCGAGAGGGCATAGCTTTGAGTGCCTCGGTCAAGGTGACGGTAGAAGAGGAAGCCAAGCGGCCTCTCGGCCACAAACAATTGCTTGAACTTATGCGGAATGCGCAGGCCAACGCGTCGGGAACAAGTCTCGAAGAGGCTGTTGCGCGTGTTCGTGCCCTCCGCGATGAGTGGGAGGATTGATGGCCGCCTTCCGGCTTTATGTCGATACGAACATTTTCATCTACGCTTTCGAAAACAACGATGCTCTGGCAAAAAAACTGCTTCAGCTCATTTCACTGAACGAGGGCAGAAAGCAGCCTTTCCTCGCGACAAGCGAACTCGTGCTGGCAGAGTTGATGGTTGACCCTCTGAAAAAGAACAATGAGCCGCTTGTTGAGCTCTATGACAATATCTCGATTGGTAATACGTTTGTCTCTGTTGGAACGGTAACTCGCGAGGTTCTCTGGCACGCGGCACAGCTTCGCTCGCAATTCATTTCTCTCAGGCTACCGGATGCTATTCACCTTTCGACGGCGATGCATTTCGGATGCACACAATTTCTGACTGCCGACGTCAGGCTGAAGGATTCCTATTCTGTCACGCCAAGTCGGCTTGTCCCTCCGCAACTGACAGCGCAAATTTCGGTCATACGACCGGAGATTTCTGCCCTTGATAAAGTCATAGCGGAAATTGACACATGACTGCTTCTTTGCTCTCCGTTGGCGACCTCAGCGTCGCTTTTGCGCAAGGCGGACAGCAGTCGCTGGCCGTCGATCACATCTCCTTCGACATCGCCAAGGGCGAGACGGTGGCGCTGGTCGGCGAATCCGGCTCCGGCAAATCGGTCTCGGCGCTGTCGGTGCTGAAGCTCTTGCCCTATCCCAGCGCCAGCCACCCCTCGGGCAGGATCCTGTTCCAGGGCGCCGACCTGCTCGCCATGAACGAGAAGCAATTGCGGCAGGTGCGCGGCAACAAGATCACCATGATCTTCCAGGAGCCGATGACCTCGCTCAATCCGCTGCACACGATCGAGCAGCAGATCGTCGAGATCCTGAAGCTGCACCAGGGGATGGCCGACCGCGCGGCCAAGGCGCGCACGCTGGCCCTGCTCAACGAGGTCGGCATTCGCGAGCCGCAGAAGCGGCTCGACGCCTATCCGCACCAGCTCTCCGGCGGCCAGCGCCAGCGCGTCATGATCGCCATGGCGCTGGCCAACGAGCCGGAACTCCTGATCGCCGACGAGCCGACGACGGCGCTCGACGTCACCGTGCAGGCGCAGATCCTCGAGCTGCTGGCCGGCTTGAAAAGCCGCAAGGGCATGTCGATGCTGTTCATCACCCATGATCTCGGCATCGTGCGCAAGATCGCCGACCGGGTGTGCGTGATGACCAAGGGCAAGATCGTCGAGATGGGGCCTACCAAGGACATCTTCGCCAATCCGCAGCACGCCTATACGCGCCATCTCCTGGCGGCCGAGCCCAAGGGCAAGCCACCCGCGGCCAACAGCGCCGCGGCACCCGTGATGACCGGCAAGGACATCAAAGTCTGGTTTCCGATCAAGCAGGGCTTCTTCCGGCGCACCGTCGACCATGTGAAGGCGGTCGACGGCATCGATGTCACCGTGCGGGCCGGCCAGACGCTGGGTGTGGTTGGAGAGTCCGGGTCGGGCAAGACCACGCTCGGCCTGGCGCTGGCGCGGATGATCTCGTCAAGCGGAACCATCCAGTTCAACGGGCGCGACATCAACCAGCTCTCGTTCAACGCCATGCGCCCGCTCAGGCGCGAATTGCAGATCGTCTTCCAGGATCCTTTCGGCTCGCTGAGCCCCCGCATGTCCATCGCCGAGATTATCGAAGAAGGCTTGAAGATCCACGAGCCGAAGCTGTCGCTCGACGAGCGCGACGACAAGGTGGTCGACGTGCTGAAGGAAGTCGGGCTCGATCCGGCCACGCGCAACCGCTATCCGCACGAATTCTCGGGCGGCCAGCGCCAGCGCGTTGCCATTGCACGCGCCATGGTGCTCAACCCGCGTTTCGTCATGCTGGACGAGCCGACCTCGGCGCTCGACATGAGCGTGCAGGCGCAGGTGGTCGACCTCCTGCGCAGCCTGCAGGCCAAGCATGACCTGGCCTATCTCTTCATCAGCCACGACCTCAAGGTCATCCGGGCCCTGGCCAACGATGTCATCGTCATGCGCAATGGCCAGATCGTCGAAGCCGGTCCTTCCGAACAGATTTTTGAAAAGCCGCAAACCGACTATACTCGGGCGCTGATTTCGGCCGCCTTCAAGATAGAAACCGCCCCGACGGGGGTCGTCAGCGAGTGACTCCTTCCTTGGCAATTCCGGGCGGAAAGCCGCCGCGCGCCTTTCCCGCAATTGCTCCAAACCGAACAACAGGACAAAATCCATAAATGGAAAAAGGCAAAATCCTGCTTGCCGTCACCGGCTTTCACCCGCAGCGCTGGCGTGAACTGCTGTCCGCAGAGCGCGAGGTGGTGCTCGAGCCGGACGGCGCCAGCGATCCTTCCATCACCTATGCGGTGGTGTGGAAGCAGCGGCCGAACCTGTTGGGGTCGCTGCCCAATCTGCGCGCCATCTTCTCGATCGGTGCCGGAGTCGACCACATCTTCTCCGATCCCAGCCTGCCGGACGTGCCGATCGTCAAGGTCGTCGCCGGCAATTTGGCCCAGCACATGACCGAATATGTCGTCTGGCGGGTGCTCGATCATCACCGCCAAGGCCTGCTCTATCGGTCGCAGCAGCCGAAGAAGATATGGCGCGAGCCGGCGCAGCGCACCGCTGAAGACATCTCTGTCGGCATCATGGGGCTCGGCAGTCTCGGCCGCGCTGCGGCGTCGGCGCTATTGTCGCTCGGCTTCGCGGTCAATGGCTGGTCGCGCACCGACCGGCCGATGGAAGGTGTCGCGACCTATTGCGGCGAGGCCGGGCTGATCCCGTTCCTCAATGCGACAGACATACTGGTCGTGCTGCTGCCGCTGACGCCGGATACCAAGGGTATCATCAATTACGGCGTGCTGAAGGAATTGCGCAAGCGCAACGGTCTTGGCGGCTCGGTGCTGATCAATGCCGGTCGCGGCCGCCTGCAGAAGGACGCCGACATCGTGCGCGCGCTCGACGACGGCACGCTGAAGGAAGCGAGCCTCGACGTCTTCGAGGTCGAACCGCTGCCGAAGACCAGCCCGCTCTGGGCCCATCCGAAAGTATTCGTGACGCCGCATGCCGCGGCCACGTCCGATCCCGTCCACCTGGCGCCGATCATGCTGCGCCAGATGGACGCCTTCGAGCGGGGCGAAAAGCTGGAGAACCTGGTGGACCGCAAAGCGGGATATTAAGGAACCTCGACGCGGCTCACGCTTCCTCCCGTCCGGCGGGGACGTGGAGGTGAGCGTCTCGCAGAGGCCAGCTTAGCCGGGCAGTGCGAACTTCTTCTGCTTGTCCGGCTTGCCGCAATCGCGGCGCTCGATCGACCGGTTCATGGCGTCGATCTCGCCGCTTGCCTTGTCGGCATCGCGCTTGGCCTTGGAGCGCATGTCCGGGATGAACGGGCCAAAACCCATCGCCGGATTGGAGAAGGTCGGCTTGGCCTGCTGTGAAAGGTTGTGTTGCTGCGCCAGGGCGTTGCGTTGCGCCAGCAACTGCCCGCAAGGCACGCTGTCATACTGCAATGAGGACTGGACGTTTTCGTCCTGGCGCTCGGACATGGAGTTGCCGACACAGCCGGCCATAACGAGGCAAGATGCCAAGGCCATCATGTTCCAGCGCATGGAAATCCCTCCGTACGGCACCACACTGGTATAATCCGACACGCGATTGGGGCTTTTTCGCAGCAGAGGCACCCGGAAGCCTCAGACCGCGTAGCCTGACTGCTGCCCGGCGGCTGGCTGTAGGACGAGTCAGCAGTCTCTCGCAACAGGCTTCCCGCGCCCGAATTAGCCACTATCTTGGAACAATGCGTGCCAGCGACCTGCTCCATCCCCGGCCCGAGGGCCTTTACTGCCCGCCGGGCGACTTCTTCATCGACCCGGTGCGGCCGGTCAAACGGGCGCTGATCACGCATGGCCATTCCGACCACGCACGCTCCGGCCACGGCTCGGTGCTGGCGACGCAGCAGACGCTGGACATTATGGGGCTTCGCTATGGCGAGGGCTTCGCAGGCACGACACAGGCGGCAGGACTGGGCGAGCGAATTGCCTTCAACGGCGTCGACATCAGTTTTCATCCGGCCGGCCATGTTCTGGGCTCGGCGCAGATCGCGGTCGAGCATCAGGGTATACGCATCGTCGCCTCCGGCGACTACAAGCGGCAGCAGGACGCGACATGCCTGCCGTTCGAACCGATCGCATGCGACGTGTTCATCACCGAAGCGACCTTCGGCCTGCCGGTGTTTCGCCACCCGCCAGACGGGGAGGAGATCGCCCGGCTCCTGAAATCGGCGGCGCAGTTCCCCGAACGCTCGCATCTCATCGGCGCCTACGCGCTGGGCAAGGCGCAACGGGTGATGCGGCTGTTGCGCGACGCCGGCTACGACAGGCCTATCTATATCCACGGCGCGCTGGCCAAGCTCAGCGACTATTACCAGAGCCAGGGCATCGATCTCGGCACGCTGGAGCCGGCGACGGTGGAGAGCGCCAGCAAGGATGATTTCACCGGCGCCATCGTCGTCGGCCCGCCGGCCGCCTTCGCCGATCGCTGGGCGCGGCGCTTTCCCGATCCGATCTCCTGCTTCGCCTCGGGCTGGATGCGCATCCGCCAGCGCGCCAAGCAGGGTGGCGTCGAGCTGCCGCTGATCATTTCGGATCATGCCGACTGGGACGAACTGACCGCCACGATCAGGGAAACCGGGGCAGAGGAAATCTGGGTGACACATGGCCGCGAGGAGGCGCTGGTGCGCTGGTGCGAACTTGAAGGCATCGCGGCGCGGCCCCTGCATCTGGTGGGGTATGAGGACGAGGGTGATTGATGATGGAGTGCTCGCCAACCGTCACAGCCGAGCTCTACGGCGCCCCCCTCTGGCCTGCCGGACATCTCCCCCTCAAGGGGGGAGATTGGCAGCTTCATTGGCTCCGCTCTTTGTGCAGCGTTAGCGATTGGCGAAAGCAGATACGATATCCGATCTCCCCCCTTGAGGGGGAGATGGCCGGCAGGCCGGAGGGGGGCGCCTCGCGCCGGGTTCCGCTATTGGCGAGTTGCACCTCGCCATGAACCGCTTCGCCGAACTTCTCGACCGCCTTGTGCTGACGCCGTCGCGCAACGGCAAGCTGACGCTGCTGATCGATTATTTCCGCAGCGTCGAGGATCCTGATCGCGGGCTGGCGCTGGCTGCCATCACCGGCGATCTCAACATTGCCGCGATCAAGCCGGCGATGCTGCGCACCCTGGTGACCGAACGCATGGACCCGGTGCTGTTCGGCTATTCCTACGACTATGTCGGCGATCTCGCCGAGACCGTGTCGCTGGTCTGGCCGCAGGTGCCCGGAACCATACCGACCCGTGAGCCGACGCTCGGCGAGGTGGTCGCGAAGCTGCAGGCGGCGAGCCGCTCCGACGGCCCGAAAGTGCTGTCAAACCTGCTCGACAGTGCCGGCATCTCGGCCCGCTTCGCCATCATCAAGCTGGTCACCGGCGGGTTGCGCATCGGCGTGTCGGCGCGGCTGGCCAAGCAGGCATTGGCGGATTTCGGCAAGGTCGACGTCGCCGAGATCGAGGAACTCTGGCACGGGCTGTCGCCGCCTTACCCAGCCTTGTTCGCATGGCTGGAAGGCAAGGCCGCAAAGCCCGAGAGGGCGGCGCGGGCACTGTTCCGGCCGGTGATGCTGTCCAATCCGGTCGGTGACGGCGATCTCGACAGGCTCGACCCCGCCGACTATGCGGCCGAGTGGAAATGGGACGGCATCCGCGTCCAGGCGGTGTCGGAAGGCGGCATCCGCCGGCTCTATTCGCGCACCGGCGACGACGTCTCCGGCGCCTTTCCGGACCTCGCCGAGGCGATGGTTTTCTCGGCCACGCTCGACGGGGAATTGCTGGTCGGCGATCCCCGGGAAGCGACAGGGACGTTCTCGGATCTTCAGCAGCGGTTGAACCGCAAGACGGTGTCACTGAAGATGCAGCAGCAATATCCGGCTTTCATGCGTTGCTATGACCTTTTGCAGGTCGGCGCAGAGGATTTGCGGGGGTTGCCCTTCCGGGAGCGGCGTGACCGCCTCGAAAGCTTCGTGAAAACGCTCGATCCGAGCCGCTTCGATCTTTCGCCATTCGTCGCGTTCTCGGACTGGCAGGCGCTGGAGGACCTGCGCCGGGCGCCGCCGCACCCGATCATCGAAGGCGTGATGCTGAAGCGCTGGGATTCGCCCTATGTCGCCGGCCGGCCGAAGGGCCCGTGGTTCAAATGGAAACGCGACCCGCACACGGTGGACGCCGTGCTCATGTACGCCCAGCGCGGCCACGGCAAGCGCTCGAGCTTCTACTCCGACTATACGTTCGGCGTCTGGTCGGGGGCGGAAGGCGAGGAGGAACTGGTGCCGGTCGGCAAGGCCTATTTCGGCTTCACCGACGAGGAATTGAGGCAGATCGACAAATATGTCCGCGACAACACGATCGAGCGTTTCGGGCCTGTGCGCTCGGTGCGCGCCGACCGCGACAACGGGCTGGTGCTGGAAGTCGCCTTCGAAGGGCTCAACCGTTCGACGCGCCACAAATCCGGCGTCGCCATGCGTTTCCCCCGCATCTCGCGGCTGCGCTGGGACAAGCCTGCCAACGAGGCCGACCGCATCGAAACGCTGCAGGCGCTGCTCGATCGTTGATCGCACCCTCTCCGGTGCCGGCGCTCAAGGCTCGATGGAGACGCGGATCTCGTAGATGTTGACCGCCTTGCCCTGCTTGTCGAAATCGGAGTTGATGGCGATCGTTCCGGCCGAGCCGGGCCGCTTGTCGGGGAATTTCACGTCGAACAGATATTCGTTGCGCTGCTGGCCGACCGCATAGCGTTTGCGGCCGCAATCACCGAGCTCGCCGAAATTGCAGTCGATGGAGATCTGTGTGTCCTTGCCATCCTCGGCGCGGGCGACGATATCGAACACGGCATGCTTGCCGGCGAGCTTCTCCAGCACGCCTTGCCCCACATCGAAGCTGATCGCCGAACCGGAAGCGCCGGACTGGATGCGCAGGAATGGCCCTGAATCGTCCTTCATCGCTTCCGCCTTGGCATCCGACGGGGCGCTGACATGCGCCGGGTCGGTGGGCGAAAACACGTTGATCCAGTTGCGCGCCTGATCGGCAGCGCCAGGCTTTTCCGGCCCGGTCTCGCCATCCGCCGGCGTGAAATCGTCGTCCTCGACGGTCGGTGGCGCTTCGGGCGGCGCGGTGTCGAGCTGGGCCTGGGTCTTGAACACGCCGGTCTGCATGGCGAAAAACAGGCCGATACCGACCGCGGCGAGCAGCGTCACGGTGAGGAAGATGGCGGTCAGTGGCAGGCGCCGGCCCCTGATGCGCCTCTCGTCGCGATCGGGCGCCACTTCAGCCGTGGCTTCGGACGAAGCAGGAGCCGACATATCGATGGACGGCACGCCGGGAAGGGTCGCATCGGGCATGATGTCTGGAACGACCGGCAAGACGCGCGAGCGCGGCGCATCGGCGGCCGGCTGTGCAGGCTCGTCGAGGGAAACTGCGGGCGGTGCCGCGCCCTCGCCGGTTACGGCGGGTGCGACCGGGCTCGCCGGAAGCTCGACCGCCGGTGCGTCCGACTCAGCCTGGGGAGCGGCATCCGGCACCGCCGGCAGGAATTCGGATTCGATTTCGGTGATCTTGGCCTGTATCGCCTTACGGCGCTTGATGGCGAGTTCCACCGTCACGCCGGGATTGGCCTGGAGCGCACGGTCGAGCGCGGCGAAAGCCGAGCGATAGACCTTCTCGCGGTACGCGCGGTCCTCGGCATTGCCTCTTTCGAGGGCATTCCGGATCGCTTTTTCGATTGCGTCCAAGCGAGATCCCTCTGTGCGTTGCCCAAACCTCGGCATGATCGTTAGCCGCAGCCGACCAATCAATCAACGGGCGAGCGTCCGCATTCTGCCTCGTTGGACTGTCCAAAGTCCATCTTGGCGGTATTCCGGCAACGAAATCAACATGCTTCATTGATCTTTGCCGGCACGGAGGCACAGGGCCAGGCGCCATGTCCCGGCCGATCGGTAAAGGGCGTGGCAGCCGGCTTTGTCGGCGATGTGTCGGGGCGGGACGACGCGCAACACGAATTGCCGGGCCGCATCCTGAATTCGCGATCGCCCATCTTGAATTCGCCGTCGGTTGAGTCTATCACCCAGCCCATCTTGGAGGCCTAACGCTTCCCGGGCCGCTTTAGCTCAGTTGGTAGAGCACATCATTCGTAATGATGGGGTCGCGTGTTCGAGTCACGCAAGCGGCACCACTTCCCGTCCGCTGCCGTCCTTACGGCATCTGTCCCTGCCACAAGGGCAATCCACTTTCCGTAGCGAATTCTTTGTCCTCGGCGTAGATCGGTTCGCCTCTTCTCACCACCCGTCGAAGCAGATCCGCATCTTCGTTGGCGTGATATCGAAAGGCATTTCGGGTGTCGTATCCATGCCCGGCCTGGGACAGGGAAAACCCGCTGACCACCACAGGGGCGAAACCGGCGAAACGCGCCAGTATGATCGCGAAGGCTCCGGTGGAGATTTTCCGGTGCCAGCCGCGGAACATATGATACTTGCCGCTAAGCTGCCAGACGACGTTGGCAAGCTGCCATTTGGTAAGCGCCTGCAAGGTTTCATAACGATAGTTGAAGGTGCGACAACCGGCTTTCAGCTTGTCCTCGACATCAGGCCAAACCGGGATGATCAGGTGCTTTGCCTGCCGTCCGTTTAACAAATCACGCTTGTAGAAATCCTGCTCGCTGGCATCGACGAAAATGCCGCGGCGGATCACGGCGATATCGGGAACGGGGAGGCCGACGGTTTCCGCCAAAAGCTGGGAAGCATTGACGGTCACAAGTGCCCAATCGGCATCATATCCCTGCGGGAGGCGAAAATTCGGCGCCGACCCCATCACCAAGGCGGGCCCCGTGGCCCTGGGCAGGCGAAGAATTGGCTTTGAGAAGGCTGGCAAGAGATCCGAAAGCGGAGTTTTCATCCGGGAATCTGGACCGCCTGTTCCTCAAACGCGCGCAGGATGCTCTCTTCCCGGCTCCACAATTCGTCCCATTGCGTGGTCCCGGACCAGCCCGCAAACCAAGGGCCGCCGAGCGTGTAGTGCGCCAGAGAGACATCGGCGGGATCGAGTTCGGAAGCCGAAGCCCCGACGAGGTAGTTCCACGCCAGGGGCAATTCGCCGATCTCATGATCCTCAAGCCATTTGAAGGCGTGGAGGTCACGTCCGGGCCACGTATTGAGCATCTCCTTGGTCAACCGCTTGTTGGCGGGATGATCCAGATTCCATAAAACGACCGACGACCAGTTTTTGCGGCGATAGAACGTCTGCGTTTGTCCGTCCATCTTGACCGCTTCGGATTCGCGTTGCTGGTGCTTGACCGCCATGATCGCGTAGGAAGGATCGAGTAGATCGAGCAGCTTGACCGGATCCTTCAGGAACAGGACGTCGCAATCGCAGAACATGGCCCAGCCGCTCTGCCTCATGAACGGAACGGCAAAGCGCGATATGGCGAACTCGGTCGCCATCGGTGCCTCGGAAATCGGGCACCAGAGCTTACCGTCACGGACTTCCATCGGTCGCGTCATGATTCCTTGGGCTACAAGGTCCTTGAGCACGAGCGGCTGTATCTGCAACGGGGTGCTTGTCCGCCGGTAGGCGCTCCATCGCGCCACGTCTAGAACTCGGGATTCGCGCGGATCATAGCCAATGTAGATTGGTATCATGTGGCAGTTCTACAATCTGATGTGAATTTACACGAATCTAGCATGGCAGCACTGCACGCGGAAGACCAGAAGCACATTCGCCAATGCCGTGCGTCTGGTTGCCAGGACCGTTTCATCTCGAAAGGTGTGGATGGTGTTTTGCGCGACAAGAGCCAGCCACCGCATCGCGCCTCTTCACGACGGAGCTGTCCATCAGATCGTCGCACTCACATTTCAGACAGCTCACCAGCAAGCCACATCGACCGTTGTCATTGGACCTCACATCTCCTGGCCTGGCCCGTCCAGAGTGGCAGACCGAGTGAGTCCGCCACATGCGGATCGCTCGTATAAAGGGGGAAACCGAGCGCCAACAGCGCTAGCAGGGTGGCACGGTCGGAGCCGACGTGCATCCGGTCGATGTTCAGCTTGTTGTACACATGGCCGTGCGAACCCGGGTCAATACCCGTGATGATCACGGCCGGCGCGCCGTTATGCAAGGCGTAAAGGACCGCTGTGATCCCGGTCGAAAACTTCTCCTCCAGATGCATCTCGAAATTGGGCACACCCATCACTGCTTCGTAGAGCGCCATGCGCTGGTGACGGGTCATCGTACGCAGGTCGCGGCAGCGGTAGTTGAAGGCCGCGATGTTGCAGCGCAATTCCTCCATCGTGCGGTGTGCGCGCACAATCCAGAGCAGATCGGTTTCCTGGCCGGTCAAGACGGCGCGCACGGCCAAAGCGTTCGGCTTGGTCGCGTCAAGCTGGTTGACGTAAAGAAATGTTGCGTCAGGGGTCCCCATCCCCCAGCGGGCCGTGACGGTCTGCGAGCCATTCACGGTAAAGAGTGTGAAAGCATCGCGCTGAAAACCCACCGGCGGGTTTGAGACCGGCGCGGAGCCCACGACGAGGACCGGCTTTGTAAGCGGCACAGGGTGCCGTGGCGCCTGGGGGTGCAGCAGGCGATATAACAGTTTCCGCTTAACCACGAGAAGCGGGTGGTCGAACAAGCGCTTGCGCAGCGGCTTCTGTGCATCGGGATTCGCTGCGCTATGCTCTGCAATCTCCAGAGCGATCCCCTTGGCCTTCGCCAAAACTGTCCTCCTCTCAATGCTTCCCGGGCATGTACTCGCCTGCCAGCCCTCGTTGATCAGCGGCCTGATCGTTGGGACAGGCAGCAACCATGACGCGACGAATCATTTCCTCCGGCGCTCTGATGGGAACCCCTCGCCTTTCCCCCAGCGCTTCAAGTCTCTTTCAGTCAATGTCGCAACTCTACTGTATTCGGAATCAGGATGCATACGGGTTGCTTTTGTTTGTTGCTTCTGATCACGGCGCAATAAGATCCCGTTCGAAACTCACAGTGCCGGATCCGCAGCATCGCAGAAGCGATTGCCGCGCTCAATACTCGGCAGATGCCAATCTCGGCCAGCCGAACGGAAAATTCAACATCCAATTTCGACAACCAACGGCAAGACACATTGCTGCATATGCCGCCGGGTCTACAACCCGACCGGGCCCCAAAACGCCGCCTGGTACTGTGGATCGCGATGCTGGCCGAACGCATCCGCCATTGTCGAGACCGAGGTTTGATGTGAAACTCCCGGCGTCAGCATGGGAGGCCAAAATGCCCAACAGTTTCAAGACCGGAGACGTCGTCAAGCTGAAGTCCGGAGGCCCGAAGATGACGATAAGCGACGGTGCCGCCTCCGGCACATATATGTGCCATTGGTTCAATCGCGAGGGCGATGTGTGGACCCCGCAGCATGCCGGCTTCAAGCCGGACCAGTTGGTGATGGCGGACCAATCGACATAATTCCTGCCCTTCGGCTGAAGGGTTCGAATATGGCGCAAGCAGCGCCCGATCGGGCGCATTGTTGCGGCATTCGCCCGCCGGCACAAAAGTCACCGACGGATTTTTCCCGCCGCTGCGTTTAACGGGAGAAGCGTCGCCAACGGCACAACGTGGCAGCGCGCCAACCGGAGACGCCAGCATGATACGCCGTTCGATCCTTGCCGCTGCCTTGAGCCTGCTGACCGCCACGGCGTTCGCCCAGACGGCGACAAAGCCTCCGGCCGCGACGCCACCTTCTGCACCGCCCCCCGCTGCCGCGCCAGCCACGTCAAAGACCAGGCCCGACATCACGCTGGCCAAGTTCCAGAAGCGGCGCGAGAAGGCGATCATGGCCGCCGACACGGATGGCGACGGCAAGATCAGCCTGCTGGAATGGGAGGCCTTCCAGGCAAAGCGCGGCACCAAGGGCGACCCGACACAGTCCTTCGCGCGCGCGGACTCGAACCATGACGGCTTCATCGACCGCGCCGAACTCGATGCCCTCTTCGCCAAGCGCTTTGCCAGGCTGGACAAGAACGGCGACGGCGTTCTGAGCGTCGACGAAATGCCAGGCCACAAAACCGCTCCCAAGGCGGAGCAATGAACGGGGGTAATGGCACGCGATGACCATCAGGAGTGCGCCAGCCGATGAGCGCGGATCCGGACGAGGAGCTGGTTCGCCGTGTCGGCGCCGGCGATCCGGCGGCCGTGCAAACGCTCGTCGCGCGCAAACTGCCGCGTATCCTGGCGCTTGCCGTGCGCATGCTGGGCGACGCGGCGGAGGCCGAGGATGTCGCGCAGGAGACTTTCGTCCGAATCTGGCGCCATGCTTCGAGCTGGCGGCGCGGCAATGCCCGTTTCGACAGCTGGATCCACCGGGTGACGCTGAACCTTTGCTACGACCGGCTGCGCCGCCGCCGCGAATGGGTGACAGACGATTTGCCCGAGGTGACAGACCCGGCGCCGCTTCCGGATGCCCAGCCGCGGGAAGACACGCAGCGCGTCGAACATGCCTTGCAAGCCATCGCGCCGCGCCAGCGCGAAGCCATCATCCTGGTCTACTATCAGGGCATGTCGAACATCGAGGCGGCCACGACCCTGGAGATCAGCGTCGATGCCCTGGAGAGCCTGCTTTCGCGCGGCCGCAGGGCGCTGCAGGCGATCCTGGCCAGGGACGGTGTCCATGAATGAGAACCGCGCCGGCATGAAGGCGCAGCGTTCGCGCCTTGCCGACACCGCCTGGCGGCCGGCTCCGATAATCGCCCCGCCGTGCGGGCACGCGATGCCAGCGGGCAAAGGGCCAACAGGCAAGGGAAAGACCGATGTCTGACCGATCCAGGGACGCACCGACGATGGATGCCGAACGCTTTGCCGCGCTGGCGGCAGCCTATGGCGGCGATTTGCGGCGATGGCCACAGGCCGAACGCGCGGCGGGCAGCACCCTTGCCGCAAGCGTCACGGGCGCGGCCATTCTGAGGGACGCCGGCAAGCTCGACGCCCTTCTTGACAGCTATCGCGTCGAAGCGCCCGGCAGGGCGCTGCACGGCGGCATACTGAGGGCTGCCGACGGTCATCTTGCCCAACGCTGGCGCCAGCGTCTGTGGTGGCTGGGGCTCGGACTTGCCGGCATCGGCCTGGCCGGCGCGGTTGCCGGATCGGCTTTGGTGATCGTCGCCACTCCCCAGGTTCAGCCCGATCAGTATGTGCTGGACGCCAATGCGACGGCGTTCGGCGATGCCGGTCCCGACGGCGACACGATCGAGGAAAACCTATGAGCACGGGCCGCAAGCTCCTCATCGCGTCCGTGGCGCTCAACGTCTTCCTGGCCGGAGCCCTTGCCGGCGGGGCCGTCTGGCTGAGAAGCGGCAAAGCGGGCCAGGGCTATTCGCTGGAAGCGGCCGGAGGCCGGCTTCCGGACCAGGAACGCAGGATATTCCGCAAGGCGCTGCGTGAGGTCCGGCGCGAATCCCGCCAGGTCATTCTCGACGGCCAGCAGGCCAGGCGCGAGGCCGCCGACCTGCTGCGTCAGCCCACCCTCGACACGGCAGCCCTGACAGCTGCGCTCGAGCGGGCCCGCAACGCCGATGTCACCATGCGCGCGCGGCTGGAACAGCGCATCGTCGAGTTCGCCGCGGCGAGTTCCGCCGAGGATCGCGGCGTGCTGGCGGAGGGGCTGACAAGACGCGCGGGGTTGCCGCCGGCGGCAAAAAAATCGCCATAAGCACCGACGGAATGCGCCGAAGCCGCCGTTTAAGGCAAGAAGGGCACACCTGCCGGACCGCATGGTACGAACAGGTTTTCAGCTTCGAGACCATTGGAGTATCGTCATGAACCGTCTGACACAATACGCGGCCGCCGCCGCGCTTGCCTTGACAGGAACGGCCGCAACGGTTGCGGCGGCATCCGCCACGCCGATGATGGCCCAGCCAAACGCCCCGGCGCTGATCGAGCATGTGGCGTGGGGTTGCGGCCCCGGCTGGCATCCCAATCGCTGGGGGCGCTGCGTGCCTAACCGGGTGGTGGTGTACCCGCGTTATTACCGGCCCGGGCCAGTATTCCACGTCTGGCACCCGCATCGTGTCTGGCACCCACATCGGGTCTGGCACCGCTGGCATCACTGATAAGTGTAGGCGGGCCGGGCGCGCTTCACCGACCGGCCCGCTCAACCGCAGCAGCCGATCCGACCTGAGCGCATCGCGCCGAAAACGGGTTGATGCGCCGCGCTGGGCCTGAACAAGGAGAGCTGACGTGGCTATCCCGGCCAAAGGCTCCATGCCGCCAGATGCCGCCCTGGTGGCGTTCAACCGCTTCGGGCTTGGGGCGCGGCCGGGCGATCGAGACATGCTGCTCGGCGATCCGCGCGGCTATCTCAAGGCGGAACTCAGACGGCCCGACATCGCCCTGATTTCGCTCGACGATCCGGTCTATGCGGATCTCAAGGGCAGCACGTTCGCCATCCAGGCGAGCATGGCGGAAAATCTCCAGCGCAAGCTGGACCGAAAGCGGATGGCGGCGGTGGATGGCGCCCCGGCAGCATCGCCCGCGGTTCCGGCCAAACCCGCCATGCCGCGCAGCGAGGGCACGCTGTTCCGGGCCGAAGCACAGGCACGCTTCGACAAGGCCTTGCGGGCCGAGGCCGGTTTCATCGAACGCCTGGTCTATTTCTGGTCGAACCATTTCTGCGTCTCGGCGGCGAAGGGCGCCATCGTGCGGGCCAGCGCCGGCGCCTTCGAGCGCGAAGCCATCCGCCCTTTCGTGCTTGGCCGCTTCGCCGACATGCTTCTCGCGGTGGAGCGTCACCCGGCGATGCTGTTCTATCTCGACAACCAGCAATCGGTCGGTCCGGATTCGCGCGCCGGCAGGAACCGCAAGCGTGGCCTCAACGAGAACCTCGCCCGCGAAATCCTCGAACTGCACACGCTCGGCGTCGGCGGCGGCTACACCCAGGCGGACGTCACCAGCTTCGCGCGCATCCTTACCGGCTGGACCATGGCCGGGCGGGAAGGACGGCTGGGCGAACCCGGCAATTTCGTCTTCAACGCCAATGCGCATGAGCCCGGCGATGCGATGCTGCTCGGCAAGACCTATCCGGCCGGCGGCATGGGCCAGGCCGAGGCCGCGCTCAACGATATCGCCCGGCATCCGGCGACGGCGCAGCATATCGCCGCCAAGCTCGCCCGCCATTTCATATCGGACGATCCCCCGCAGGCTGCGGTCGCCCGCCTCGCCACGGTCTTCGCCAAGCGCGACGGCGATCTGCGGGCGCTGGCCTCGGCCTCATCGACATGCCGGAGGCCTGGTCGACGCCACTGGCCAAGATGCGCTCGCCGTTTGATTACGTCGTCGCCGTCAGAAGGGCGGCCGGCCCAGGCCCGGCGAGCGATCCCGGCCAATCGCTTGGCTGGCTCGCCGCGCTGGGCGAGCCGCTGTGGCAGCCGCCGGGGCCGAACGGCTTTCCCGACCGGGCGGACAGTTGGGCATCGGCAGCGGGCATGAAGACCCGGCTCGACATCGCCTGGCAGGCGGCCCGCCAGATCAAGGAGATCGGCAACCCCAACGACATGCTCGACGCGATCATCGGCCCCTCCGCCTCGCCGGATACGCGGCACGCGGTCGCCCGCGCCGAGTCCAGGCAGCAAGGGCTGGCGCTGCTGCTGATGGCGCCCGAATTTCAGCGAAGATAGGGAAAATGATCCCGGCGGAGACAATGCCATGACCCTGCTGTGCGAAGTGCCTCACCCTTCCCGTCGCTCCATGCTGAAGGCAAGCGGCGCCCTGTTTGCCTGGGCCTATCTGCCCCGCTTTGCCCGTGCCGCCGACAATCGCGACCCGCGCCTCATCGTCATCGTCCTGCGCGGCGCGCTGGACGGGCTTTCGACGGTCGGGCCGGTCGGTGATCCCGATTATGCCGGGCTGCACGGCGACATCGCGCTGTCGCTCGCCGGTCCGCACGCGGCGCTGCCGCTCGACGGCTTCTTTGCGCTCAACCCGGCCATGCCGGTGTTCGCGCGGCTGTTCGGGAACAAGCAGGCGGCGGTCGTGCACGCGGCCGCGACCGCCTATCGCGACCGGTCGCATTTCGACGGCCAGGATGTGCTGGAAAGCGGCTATGCCGGCCCCGGCCATGTCGCCACCGGCTGGCTCAACCGGGCGCTGGCGAGCCTGCCGCCGGGCGAGCGCGTGGCAACGCTCGGCGGGCTGGCCGTCGGGCCGTCGACGCCGCTTGTGATGCGCGGAGCGGCGCCGGTGCTCGGCTGGGCGCCGCAATCCCTGCCTCCGCCCGGCGACGGCCTCGCCGCACGGGTGCTCGATCTCTATCGGCATCGCGACCCGGTCCTGGCGGTGGCTCTGCAAAAGGGGCTCGATGCCGAGCGCATGGCGCTCGAGGGACAGATGGGCGCCAAGGCGATGAGGCCACATGCCGGCCTCGACAGCGCGGCCGGCATTCGGCAGGCGGCAAAGGGCGCGGCCAGGCTGATGAGCGCCGACGACGGGCCTCGTGTCGCAGCACTTGCCTTCGACGGCTGGGACACGCATGTCAACGAAGGCGGCGCGACGGGCCGGCTCGCCTCCCTGCTCGGCGGCCTCGACGGCGCCTTCGAGGAATTCGAGACAGGCCTCGGCGAGCGCTGGAAGGACACGGCGATCGTCGCGGTCACCGAGTTCGGCCGCACCGCCCGCATCAACGGCACCATCGGCACCGATCACGGCACCGGCACGGTGGTGCTGCTCGCCGGCGGCGCGATCAAGGGCGGCCGCGTCATAGCCGACTGGCCGGGCCTGAAGCCAGCCCAGCTCTACGAACAGCGCGATCTGGCGCCGACCAGCGATGTCAGGGCGCTGCTGAAAGGCCTGCTCGCCGACCAGTTCGGGCTTTCGGCAGCGGTGCTCGGCGACAAGGTGTTCCCGGGGTCCGCGGCGGTGAAGCCGATGCGCGATCTGGTCGTCTGAATTCCCGTTGCATACGGCGATTAAGGTTAAATTTACTATGAAATTGTTCGAAAGCGGCAAATGACACAAAGCTCCCCAAAAGGAACGCACAGACATGTTCGTGGGGAAAGCAATATCTCGGCTTCAAGGGCCTTTGCGGGGCTTCTGCCATCCGCTGGCGTTGGTGCTGATCAGCCTTGCGGGCGTTTTTGGTGCCGGCCGGGCCGAGCATGAATGGCTGTCGGTGCCGTTCTCGCTGACATTGGTGGCGGCGCTCGCGGGAGCCGTGTTCCTGACATCGGGGCGCCTCGCCTTTTCCGTCTATCTTGCCTGGATGGCCGTTGCCCTGGTGACGCTGATCTCGGCGGTGAAATTCCGGATGAAGGGATTCTCGCTGCACTTCTACGACACGATCTTCGTGTCAACGGATCCGGGAGTGTATCGCTTCCTGCTCGGCTCCTATCTCCACCTCATCCTGCCTGTCGCCGCGGCATTGGTACTTGGCATCGCCGCAGCGATCCTGATCTTTCGCGCCGACCGGAAGCTTGGCTGGCCCGCATCGGCGCGCGCCCTGCTTCTGGCCGTCCTCGTCACACTGGTGCCGCTGACCTTTCCAGCCGAGGCTTCGAAGGACCGGTACTTCTACTATATGCAGGGCCGGCACATGTCGGCCTTCTTCATCTCACTGATGGATCTGCGCAACCTGGTCGTCGAGCCGGCGTTCGAGAAGCGGCTGCAGGCCGTCGCGCCACAGCCACCCTTCGCCGACACGGTCGACTGCGGCGACCGGGCAGCGCTTCCCGATATTTTCTTCGTGTTGAGCGAAAGCCAGTCCGATCCAAGCTATTTTCCGCAGATCGCCAGTGGCGCGGGATTCCTGCAGCGATTTGCACCTGCCGCCGGCGAGCCTCACCCGATGCAGGTCGAGACGTTCGGCGGCGGCACCTGGATCAGCAATTTGTCGTTGATGACCGGGGTTTCGGCCACCGACTTCGGCTGGCGAAGTCCCTATCTGACGATCACGCTACAGGATAAGGTCGCCGGAGCATTGCCGGAGTTGCTGGCGCGCTGCGGCTATCGAACGGCCGTCATGACGCCGATGGACTTTACCTTCGTCAACGAGGGACCTTTTTTGAAGTCGATCGGGTTCGAGAACGTCCTCGACATCAGGGATATCGCCGCGCCCTTCTACCATCTGCGCGACAGTTTCTATTATCAGGCGGCGGAGGCATTCATCGGCAGGCACCGCCGGGAAGACGGCCGGCCACTGTTCCTCGAAATCCAGACCATGTTTCCGCACTCGCCCTATGAGGGGCGGATGGAGCCGGGATTGAAGATGGAAGGCGAGCCCTTCGCGGACGATTTCCAGGCCGGCGAATATCTGCGCCGCATGGCGATCGCGCGCGGCGACTTTCAGGATTTTCTCAAGCAGCGGGAAGCGGAGGCCGGCACGCGCGGCGCCGTGGTGCTCGAATTTGGCGACCACCAGTCCTCGGCGACAAAACCATTTGTCGATGCGACCGCAGGCAGTGACGCGCTGGCCAAGCTTGACTCGCTCGCCTATCGCACCTTCTACACCCTCACGACCTTCCATCATCCACTGCGTCATCCGATGCCTGATATGGCGTCGCTCGATATTGCCTTTCTCAGCGCAAGCCTGCTCGATGCCGCCAGCCTGCCGATGTCACCCCTCATGTCTGATCTGGTGCGTTTGCGTGACCATTGCGGCGGCAGGTTCCATGGCTGTGCTGACCGGGCCGAGGTGGATGCACATCTGCGCCGCCGCGCCGATTCAGGACTGCTGCATCTTTTCCCGCAAGCTGCGCCGCTTCATTCACAAGTCGAAACACAGTGACGTCGCGACGCGGCCTCAGCGTGTCGGCCCGGCCCCCAACGTCGCCACCGTCTTGAGGGCGCCATCGAGCATGTCGCCCTTCTCGTCCTTCAGCGCCGCCTCGCGCAGCCGGCGGATCCAGTCGGCGGCATCTTCGCGCCCCTTGAGCAGGTCGAGCGCCGACAGCACGCGGTCGAATTTCGACTGGGCACGGACATGGGTGTCGCTGTAGCCCTTGATCAGCCGGCGGCAGTTGAGGATCTCGACGGCCAACGCATAGTCGTCACGCGCATGGCCCAGCGCCAGCGCGTACCAGCGCTCCAGATGCGCGGCTTCCACCTTGTGGCGCAGCAGCCGGCGGCGCCAGCGGCGCAGGCCGCCGATGAACCACAGCGCGGTGAAGCCGGCAAAACTATCGGTACGGATGCGCCGGCCGCGATTGATGCGACGGTCAAGGAAGGCGGCGAGCTTCGGCCGGTTCTCGATGTAGCTGCCCAGCGCCGCCGGCAGCGTGCCGCAGAACTCCTCGATGCGCGGATGGAAATACTCGGTCACCTGCAGGACCGAGCCATCCTTGACGCCGACCTCCTTGCGCACGCGTTTGTCGCGGGTCGAGCGCGTTTTGAGATCGGCGACCCGGATCATGTCGTCGTAGCATAGGGCGTTCGCCAGATGCTTGGCGGCGGCGATCGAGAGGGCATAGGCCCGATCAGGCCCATCCAGCACGACGGCTTTGTCCAGGCGGTCGAGATATTCGCGCCCATAGGCAATGTCCTGATAGTCCACGACCTTTCGCAGACCGCGCAACGCCATGTCGCGCACCGCCACGGGCATCACGTCGATGCGGGCGGCCAGGGCCTGCCAGCCTTGCAGGAGGTTTTGCGGGCCACGCACCTGTCCGGCAGCAAGGGCGGAGCCGACGACAGCTGCTTTCACCGGTCTTGGTGCAGCGGATGACGCCGTGCCGCGCGCGCGATCATAGGCGGCATCGAAGGCGGCGAGGCTGGCCTTGACGCCGCGGCCGCCGGCGCCGATCGCCTCCTGGTAGCTTTCGCGCGTGAACGGCAGGGCGTCGGAGCCCGCCAGCGCGCCAAGCAGGCTGGCCGAGATCATCGACCCGTTGTCGGCGGCGATCTTTTCCATGTCGAAGGCGATGAAGCGCTTCGATGCGGCTTGCGCCGTCGCGTGCACCTTCGACGATGACGCCCTGCCGTCGCCGGGCTCGATCTTTTCCGACACGGCGGCGATGCGGTGCGAAGAGGTGATCAGCGTCGTGCGCTCGGGGGTGACGAAGCCGCGGATAATGGCGCGGCCGGCTTCCATCAGTTCGGCGGCGATCAATATGTCGACGTCGCCTTGCGAGGGCGACAGCGCGAAGACCGGCAGGCGGCCGGTGTCACGGGCCATCTCGACGTAATAAATCGTGGCGCCGGTGCGCTGGGCGACGCCGGCCACCGAGGTCGATTGCGCGACGTAACCGTTGCGCTCGGCGACATCGGTGATCCAGTCGGCAAGCACGCCGCCGCCCTGGCCGCCGACGGCGAGCACCGCAAGCTTGATAACGCGTTCATCGTCGGCGGCGCCTGTCTTCGGGCGCAGTGAGGCGTTGTGATCAAGCATCGGCGAACACCAGGCGGCGGCCTTCGCGGCGACGCTGCAAAAGGCCGATGACAGCGCGCCGGGCGCTCTCGAGGAAGCGGTCCCAGCGGCTCGGATTGTGCACGACATCGGCGCGATAGAAGGACGGGCACAGCACGGCCGCATCGGCGACCTCGCCGCAATTGCCGCAGCCGACGCAGTTCTGGTCGATGCTCGCGACGGGATCGTCGCGCAGCGGATCGTCGAGCGACTTCACCGACAGCGACGGGCAGCCGGACAGCCGCATGCAGGCATGGTCGCCGGTACAGATATCCTCATCGACGCCGAACTTCGGTTTGACGACGCGGGTCCCACCCTTGATCGCCTTGTCGACCAGAGGCTTTTCGCGGCGCTGGCGGTTGAGCATGCATTCAGACGAGGCGACGATGACCTTCGGCCCTTTCTCGTCTGTCGTCAGCGCTTCACGCAGCGTGTCCTGCATCTTGCCGACATCATAGGTGCGGTCGACATGGCGCAGCCACTTGACGCCCATGCCTTTCACCGCCTCGGTGATGGGATGCTTGGTCGACTTGGTCTTGTTGCCGGCGCGGGACGACAGGATGTCCTGCCCTCCCGTCGCGGCCGAGTAGAAATTATCGACGATGACGATGACG
This sequence comes from Mesorhizobium sp. BR1-1-2, assembly GCF_020165435.1. Classification (NCBI taxonomy): domain Bacteria; kingdom Pseudomonadati; phylum Pseudomonadota; class Alphaproteobacteria; order Hyphomicrobiales; family Phyllobacteriaceae; genus Mesorhizobium; species Mesorhizobium sp. BR1-1-2. The sequence goes on along the minus strand of NZ_JAIUID010000008.1, from coordinate 215,711 downwards.
CCGTCGTTCTTGTTGAACACCGCATTGCCGATCGAGGAGGTCAGGCCGTTGTGCCAGAAGCCGCCATCGCCGACGAAGGAGATCGAGCGGCGTTTTGCATCGGGCGAATTGAACGCCGAGGCCGAGGCCGGGCCGAGCCCATAGCCCATTGTGGTGGCGCCGAGTTCGAAGGGCGGCATGATCGAGAACAGATGGCAGCCGATGTCGGACGCGATGTGGTGCTTGCCGAGTTCCTGTTCGACCAGTTTTGTCGCGGCAAAGATCGGCCGCTCCGGGCAGCCGATGCAAAAACCGGGCGGTCGTCCTGGAACGACATTGATCAGGTCCGCCGTATCAACGCCCTCGCCGACCTTGTTGGGCGCCCGCACTTCGCCGGGCAGTAGGTGCGGCGCCTCGGCGCGCAGGAAGGCGCCGATGCCGTCGAGCATGACCTGCCCGGTATATTCGCCGGCCATCGGCAGGTGCTCCTTGCCGACCAGGCGGGTGCCACGCCCGGCCTTGTGCAGCATGGCGGCAAAGGCCTGCTCGATGTAATTGGGCTGGCCTTCCTCGACGACCAGCACCGCCTGCTTGCCTTCGCAGAAGGACAGGAATTCGTCGTCGATCAACGGATACACGGCATTGAGCACGTAGAGCGGCACGTCGGTCCCGCCATAGGTGTCGGCAAGGCCGAGCCGCTGCAAAGCGCGGATGACGGAATTGTACATGCCGCCCTGCATGACGATGCCGATGGAGCCGTGATCGGAACCGAAGATCTCGTTGATCTTGCGGCTCTTGATGAAATCCACCGCCGCCGGCCAGCGCTTCGCGACCTTCTCCTTCTCGTGCAGGAAGGAAGCTGGCGGCAGCACGATGCGGCCGGTGTCGCGGCGCGGCGCTGCAAGCGCATCGGCCACCGTCATCGGCGGCCGCTTGTTGTCCTTGGCGATGAAATGGCCGTGGACATGGCAGCAGCGGATGCGCACCTGCAGCATGACGGGCGTGTTGGAAATCTCGGACAGTTCGAAGCCGTCCTCCACCGCCTTGACGATCGAGGGCAGGTTCGGGCGCGGGTCGAGCAGCCAGACCTGGCTCTTCATGGCGAAGGCATGGCTGCGCTCCTGCATGATCGAGGAGCCCTCGCCATAGTCCTCGCCGACGATGATCAGCGCGCCGCCGGTGACGCCCCCGGAGGCCAGATTGGCGAGCGCATCGGAGGCGACGTTGGTGCCGACCGTCGACTTGAAGGTCGCCGCGCCGCGGATCGGATAATGCACCGAGGCAGCCAGCATGGCGGTGGCGGTGGCTTCCGAGGCGCTCGCCTCGAAATGCACGCCGAGTTCGCCCAGAATGTCCTGCGCGTCAGCCAGCACGTCCATCAGATGGCTGATCGGCGCACCCTGGTAGCCGCCGACATAGCCGACGCCGCATTGCAGCAGCGCCTTGGTGATGGCGAGGATGCCTTCGCCGGCAAATTCTTCGCCGGCGCCGAGCCTCAGCTTTTCGACTTCCTTGGCAAAAGACCGTTCGGCCATTTTTGGCCTCCTTCCGTTGCCGCCCGGCTTCGGCGGCGCGTAGCTCTAGATGTCGTGCTTGCGAATGTTCTTCAGCATCTTCTGCAATGTCGCGATCAGCGCAGCGTATTCGGCGTCGTCGACATCGTCGAACATGGCCTCGAAAGCGTCATGCATGGCCGGCCAGGCGCGGGTGAACTCGGCGCGGCCTTCGTCGGTCAGGAACACATGGCGGATGCGACTGTCGCTAACCCCCTGCTCGCGCCGCACAAGCCCCTGCCCCTCAAGCGTGTCGAGCGTGCGGCTCAAGGTGGACTGCTCGATCACCGTGTAGACCGAGAGGTCGTTGACGGTGACGCCGTCGGTGACCGACAGCACGGCAAGCGCCCGCACCTGCGAAATGGTCAGGCCCTGCTTGCGGAAATCGTCGCGCAAGGTGGCGTTGTAGCGGCCCATGATGCGGTTCATCAGATAGGGCGCGAATTGCTGCAGGCCGATCTGACCCAAGGTCGAAATGCGCTGGCGCTTTTCCGCGATTTTTTGCTCCATCACAGTCTCCCCGCCAGGAGAAAGCCGGAGCCGCCGCCGAGGCCCGCGCCGGGATGGGTAGAGGCGCCGACGTGATAGAGGTTCTTGATGCCGGTCTGGTGGTTGCGGCTGGTCTTGAACGGCCGCCACAGGAAGGACTGGTCGATAGTCGAGGAACCGCCATAGGGGTCGCCGCCGACCAGGTTGATGTTCATCGCTTCGAGATCGGCCGGCGAATAGGCGCGGCGCGCGATGACGCTGTCCTTGAAGCCATCGATATGGCTGGCAAGGATCGCTTCGGCGCGATCGGCATAGGCCTCGCGCAGGCCGTCGGTCCATTGCCCGTCCGCCGGCGCCTGCAGCTTGCCGGCGGCATCACCCCTGATGTGACGGGGCGCCTCGGGCAGTTGCAGCCACAGGATCGCCTTGCCTTGCGGGCAACGCGAGGGATCGAGCGCGTGCGGCTGGCCGACACAGATGGTCGGCACTTGGGGCAGCATGCCCCGCACCGCCTCGTTGCAGGCCTTCGACACACCGTCCAACCCAGGCGTCAGATGCAGCAGCGCCACCTTGTCCAACCCCTGGCCCCGCCAGGACGGCGGCTTGTCGAGGGCATAGTGGATCTGGAAATTGCCTTTGCCGTAGCGGTATTTTTGCGTCGCCTCGATGTCACCCCTGGGGCTGTCGTTGCCGAGCAGCCGGCCGTAAAGCTGCGTCGGCGTGACCGAGCAGATGACGCTCTTCTTCGCATTAACGGTCTCGCCCGAGGCCAGTCGCACGCCGGTAGCGCGACCTTCGGTCAGGATGATCGAGGCAACGTCGGCGTTGGTGGAGATGACCCCGCCGCGCTCCTTGATGAGCGCCTCGAAGGCCGACAGCAGGTTCTTCGCCCCGCCCTTGACGACCGGTGCGCCCGCAGCCTCCAGCGCGAAGGCGATGACCTTGGCGATCTGGCCGGAGAAAGCATCTTCCGGCCCAAGTCCGGCATGCAGCACCCAAGGCGCCCACAGCGCGCGAATGGTCTCGGACCGATAGGTGCTTTCCAGCCATCCGCGCGCCGGCACCAGCGCGTCGCCGAGAAAGGCGGCCAGCCCGCGCGGACTCCGCCGCCAGGCATCACCGGCCAGCAGCTTCATTGTCGGATAGGACCACAGGCTGCCGCCGAGCAGGCCGAACAGCAGCCCGGCATTGCGCTCGATGCCGCCGACGTCCTCGGCATGCCGGTCGCCGTCGCCTGCCGCGATCGCATTGAAGGCGGCGATGTTGTCGGCGCGGTCGGTGCCGAGCACCGCATGGCTGCCGTCCGGGCGCAGCACGCCGGTCGGCGTGGTCGTGTGGCAGAATTCCAGGCCATGGCGGGCGAGGTCCTTGCCCAGCGCCGCATAGGCCGGCGAGGTGATGAACAGCACGAAGGTCGTCGCCATCACATCATGGATGAAGCCGGGCGCGGTGATTTCCTCGGTGCGCATGCAGCCGCCGATGCGGTCGTTGCGCTCGAGCACGAGCACCTTGGCGCCCTTGCCGCCCAGCATCGCCGCGCAGACCAGCGCGTTGATGCCACTGCCGACGATGATGTGGTCGGGGGCGTTCATGAGTGGCTGCCCCCGGCCGGCCGAGGGTAGGGTTCAAACACGCGATGTCGAGTTCCGTCGCGCCCCCCTCTGTCCTGCCGGACATCTCCCCCACGAGGGGGGAGATCGGCCGTCATTGATGCCCCGCTCGTTCTGCAACGTCGGCGAGTATCGAAGACTAAGCCGCCAGCCAATCTCCCCCCTCGTGGGGGAGATGTCCGGCAGGACAGAGGGGGGCGCCGTAGAGCTCCAGCGTTGCCCTTCTCCCACCTCGTCACTGCATCATCGCCCGCGCCCATGATCTTCTCCCGAAGATCCACTTCGCCCTATTTGCCCGGCACCAGCGCCAGTGCGCGGATCGGGCTGCCGGTGCCGTGCTCGATCTTGAGCGGCGCGGCGATCAGGATGGCGCCCTTCGGCGGCAATTGGTCGAGATTGCACAGGCTGGCCAGGCCGTAGCGGTTGGCCTTGTGCATCAGCGTGTGGGCCGGGAATGGCGGCTCCATGCCGCCGGCCTTGCCGGCATCGGTGCCGATCGTCTCCGAGCCCCAGCCCTTGATGTCCTTGCTGATCAGGAACTGGATTGCTTCCGCCGTGGGGCCGGGCGTGTGCGGGCCGGTCTCGTTGGCGTTGAGGAATTCGGCTTCCGAGCCGTTGCGCTTGTACCAGTCGGTGCGCATCACCACCCATTCGCCTGATTTGATGGCGCCATGCTTGGCTTCCCACGCCTTGATGTGGTCGACGGTGAGCAGGAAATCATGGTCTGCGGCGGCTTCCTTCGAGCAGTCGATGACATTCACCGGACCGATGAAGTTCTGCGCCGGAATGGTGTCGGTGGCGCCGTCGGGATAATCCTTGCCGCTGATCCAGTGCTGCGGCGCGTCGAAATGCGTGCCGGAATGCTCGCCGAGCTTCAGCCAGTTCCAGGCCCACCAGGGACCATTCTTGTCGTAACGGGAGATGTTATGGATCTCGACCTTCGGCGTGTCGACGGCGAGTTCGGGCGGCAGTTTGATCAGCGGCGTGTCGGGACCCAGCGGCGCCGACAGGTCGACCACCTTGATGGCGCCTGAAAGAAGCTGGCCGGCGACCTCGCCGAGGAGTTTTTGCGTGTCCATGGTCTCTGTTCCCTCTTGTCTGATGGTGCTGAAGGCTCGTCTCGGCCCTTAATATCCTACTAGACGAAAACATATGCATCTGCAATTATCTTTAAGCATAAAGGAAATGGGTGCGGGGCGTGAGCGAGTTCGACGCCATCTTTGTCGGGGCGGGCCACAACAGTCTGGCTTGCGCCGCGCATCTGGCGCTCAAAGGCTGGAAAACCGCGGTTTTCGAGTGCAGCGCAACGATCGGCGGCGCCGTCCAGACCCGCGAATTCACGCTGCCGGGGTTCCGCCACGATTTCGGCGCGATGAATCTGAGCCTGTTCGCCGGCTCGGCCTTCCACCGGAAATATGCAAATGAATTGAAAGCCCACGGGTTGGAGTTCGCGCCGGTCGCCGACTGTTTCGCCAGCGCCTTCCCGGACGGACGCTGGTTCGGCGTCAGCAACGATCTGGAAAAAACGGCCTCGCGTATGGCTGCCTTCTCCGCCGCCGACGCCGCCACATGGCGCAAGCTGGTCGCCGCCTTCCCGGCGGAGGCCGAGCATCTGTTCCGCCTCTTGGGATCGCCGATGGGCGCCCGCGCGCTTGCCGGCACGGCGTGGAAGCTGTGGCGCAAGAAGGGCCTTGCCGGGGCGCTCGACACTGGGCGCCTGCTGCTGTCATCGCCTCGCGCGTGGCTGGAGGAGACTTTCGAGTCGCCCCATGTGCGGGCGACGCTCGCCACCTGGGGCATGCATCTCGACTTTGCGCCCGACATCGCCGGCGGCGCCGTGTTCCCTTATCTGGAATCGATGGCCAACCAGAGCTTCGGCATGGTGCTGGGCAAGGGCGGCGCAGACACCATCATCCGTGCCTTGTCGGGCATGGTCACGGCAGCCGGCGGCAAGATCTTCACCAACGCCGAGGTAGCCGAAATCACGGTTTCGGCCGGCAAGGCGACGGGTGTGCGGCTCGCGTCCGGTGAGACGCACACGGCCACAAGGGCGGTCATTGCCGGCGTTGCACCCAAGGCATTGGCCGGCACGCTTTTGCCCAACGGTTCCGGCGACGCTGGCTTCGACACGGCGATGCAGAAATTCCGCCACGCGCCGGGCACCATGATGATCCATCTGGCGCTGGACGACCTGCCGGACTGGCGCGCCGGCGCCGAGTTACGGCAGTTCGCCTATGTGCATCTGTCACCGTCGCTGGACGCCATGTCGCGCACCTATCAGCAGGCGATGGCCGGCATGCTGCCGGACGAGCCGGTGCTGGTCGTCGGCCAACCGACGGCGGTCGATCCGTCGCGCGCGCCTCAAGGCAAGCATGTTCTGTGGGTGCAAGTGCGCATGTTGCCGGCAGAAATCCTCGGCGATGCCGCCGGCAAGATCGCGCCCGTGCATTGGGATCAGGTCAAGGATCGCTATGCCGGGCGCGTGCTCGACATCATCGAGACCTACGCGCCCGGCCTGCGAGCCAAGATCCTTGGCCAGGCCGTGTTCTCGCCCATCGACCTCGAGCGCGAGAACCCGAACCTCGTCGGCGGCGACCAGCTTTGCGGCAGCCACCACCTGGCGCAGAACTTCCTTTTTCGCCCGGCACGCGGCTACGCCGGCTGGAACACGCCGGTGGCCAATCTGCATCTCACCGGTGCCGCGACCTGGCCGGGCGCCGGAACGGGTGCCGCCTCGGGCTTCATGCTCGCGCAACAGCTTGGCGGGAGGTAGGAGCCGAAACGGATTGGGGTGAAGCAAGGCGAGGCGCGGTTGCCCAGCAAACCCACTGATCAGACAATGAAGCCACGCGCAGAAAACAGAAAACCAACAAGGGGAACGACCATGACAATCAACAGACGCGAATTGCTCGGATACGGTGCCGCCGCACTGGGAGCCACTGCCATCGGCCTGCCGAAGGTCGCCAGGGCGGCCGCCGGCGAACTGACCATCGCCTACAATGTCAACCTGCCGTCCTGGGATCCGACCACCGGACCTTCGGCGGTCAATCCGACCATCCAGGGCCTCTACCAGTCGGTGTTCGACCAGTTCATCCCGCAGAAGCCGGACCTGTCCTTCGCGCCGGGCCTGCTCACCGAATGGGGCTGGAACGACGACCGCACCAAGATCATGATGACGGTCCGCGAAGGCGTGACCTGGCATGACGGCTCGCCGTTCACGCCCGAGGACGTGGTCTGGTCGCTGCAGCGGGCGGGCGATGAGAAGACCGGCAACCCGATCCAGTTCGTGTGGAAGAACGTCAACAACTTCAAGATCGACGGCAACAAGATCACGGGCGATGTCGTGCAGTTCGACCCGGTCTATTTCAAGTGGATGTCGTTCCTCACCGGCTACATCATGCCGAAGGCCTATTACGAGAAGGTCGGCGCCGAAGGCTTCGAAAAGGCTCCGATCGGCACCGGCCCCTACATGGTCGAGAAGTTCGAACGCAACGCCTTCCTGCGGCTCAAGGCCAATCCGAAATACTGGGGCGGCAAGCCGGCCTTCGAGAATGTGACGATCAAATTCGTCACCGACGCGGCGAGCCGTGTCGCCGAGATCGAATCCGGCTCCTCGCAGGTGACGCTCGAGATCCCCTATGAGGAGTATGACCGCCTGATCGCCAAGGACGGCCTTGCCGGCTCGATCAAGAATGTTTCCGACATCGGCATGATCTTCTTCAACGACATCGAGGCGATGCTGGACAAGAACGTGCGCCAGGCAGCCGTCATGGCGGTCGACAAGGAGCTTCTGGTCAAGCGGCTGCTGCGCGGCTACGGCCAGCCGCTCGCCACGCTGGAAACGCCGGAATACGCGGCCTACGATGCCTCGATCAAGGTCGAGCACAATCCGGAAAAGGCCAAGGAATTGCTGGCCGCTTCCGGCTACTCGCCGGAGAAGCCGGTCAAGTTCACCATCCAGACGACCAAGGGCTTCAAGCCCAAGGACTATGAGATGATCCAGGCGATCGTCGGCATGTGGCGCAAGGTCGGCATCGAGGCGACGATCGAGGTCTACGAGATCGCCAAGCACTACGAACTGCGCGCCGCCGACAAGCTGGCGCCGGCGGCCTTCTACAACTGGGGCAATGCCATCGGCGACCCGACCACCTCGACCGGTTTCGCCATGTATGGGCCGAGCCCGCACTCGGTGTGGGACAGCCAGGACCTGATCGACATGATCAACCCGCTGTGGGGCGAGAAGGATGAGGCCAAGCGCATCGCCGGCTGGAAGGCGGTCGACAAATACATCGCCGAGCAGGCCTATGTGCTGCCGCTGATGCAGTACGCGCAGCCGATCGTGCATGCCAAGGGCGTCAACGTCGTCCAGCACGTGTCCGGCGCGCTGTTGCCGGCCCTGATGACCCCGGCTTGATTTGTGGCGGGAGGCACGCTGTCGCGATACGGCGTGCCTCCTCCAACGTCGCAGCCCCCTTATCCGGCCGCTTCGCGGCCACCTTCTCCCCAGGGGGAGAAGAGGTCGCGCACGGCTGAGCCAGTCTCTTCTCCTCTCGGGGAGAAGGTGGCCCGAAGGGCCGGATGAGGGGGCTGTTTCACTCCAACAGTCAATGGAATGCGTAGGCCTACGCTAGAATGCTCCTGCAACGATTCCTGATCCGTCTTTTGACGATGCTGATCACGCTGTTCGGCGTGGCCGTCGTCGTCTTCGTCGTGATCCGCATCGCGCCCGGCGATCCGATCGCCATGATGCTGCCGCCCGGCGCGACCGATGCCGACATCGCTCGGCTGCGGGCGCTCTACGGCCTCGACAAGACGATCATCGAGCAGTTCTTCATCTGGCTGTCCGGCGTCGTCAGGGGCGATTTCGGCACCTCGATCTCGCTGCGCCAGGATGTGCTGGGACTGGTCTTCAACCGGCTGCCGGCGACGCTGGAGCTTGCCATCGTCGCACTTGTCATGGCGGTGGCTATCGGGGGGACGACGGCCATCCTCGGCGCCCGCGAACGAGGCACGGCGGTCGAAGCCGGCATCGACATCGCCAGCGGGGCGGCACTTTCCATTCCCGACTTCCTCTGGGGCCTGGTGCTGATCCTGCTGTTCGGGGTGCTGGTGCCGATCTTCGACATTTCCGGGCGGGTCTCGCCGCAGCTAGACCTGCCCTTCGTCAGCCAGTTCTATCTGTTCGAAAGCTTGCTTCGGCTGCGCCTCGATCTCACATGGGACCTCCTGAAGCACATGCTTATGCCGGCAGTGGCGTTGGCATTGCCGCTGGCGGCGATCATCTCGCAGTTGTTGAAACAGTCGCTGAAGGAAGTGCTCGACCTCGACTATGTCGTGCTTGCGCGGGTGAAGGGTTTTTCGGAAACGCAGGTCATCCTGCGCGAGGCGCTGAAGAATGCCGCACTGCCGACGCTGACGCTGGTCGGCGTGCAGTTCACCTTCCTGATCGGCGGCACGGTCATCGTCGAGCGGCTGTTTTCCTATGAAGGCCTCGGCAACATGGCGATCGACGCCGTCATCAACCGCGACCTGCCGCTGATCCAGGGCATCGTGCTGGTCTTCGCGCTGCTGTTCGTGCTGATCAATCTCGCGGTGGACGTGATGTATGCGCTGCTCAATCCGAGGCTGCGCCATGGATGACGGCCGCATCTCGAGACACGGCTCAAGCGCCAAGCTTTGGCTGGCCGGCGGCTGGCTGCTGCTGGCGCTGGTGGCGGCCATCCTGGCGCCGCTGGTCGCGCCACAGGATCCGTTGGCGCAGGATCTGATGCTGGAACGGCTGCCGCCGTTCTGGCTCGATGGCGCCGAGCCCGGCTATTGGCTGGGCACCGACAGCCTCGGGCGGGATCTCTTGTCACGCCTGATCTTCGGCGGGCGCATCGCCTTCATCGTTGCCTTCGCCGCCGCCGTCGCCGCCTGCCTGGTCGGCTCGACCCTTGGGCTGATCGCCGGCTATTTCGGCGGCTGGGCCGACCGCATCATCTCGCGCATCGTCGATGTCTGGATGGCCTTCCCGCCGGTGCTGTTCGCCATCCTGCTGGTCGCGGTGCTGGGGACGGGCCTCAGCTCCGTCATCCTCGCCATCGCCATCATCGACTGGACGCGTTTCTGCCGGGTGATCCGCGCCGAGGCGATGGGTCAGTCGCGCATGGACTATGTCGAGAACGCCCGCATCGCCGGCTATGGCCGCATCGGCATCATGCTGCGCGAAGTGCTGCCCAATGTGGTGCCGTCGATCGTGGCGCTGCTGTCGCTGGAAATGGGCATCGCCGTCATCGTCGAGGCGATCCTGTCCTTCGTCAACCTGTCGATCTCGACCGACGACCCGACCTGGGGCGGCATCATCGCCGAGGGCCGGCTGTCGATCCACCAGGCCTGGTGGGTGCTGGTATTCCCGCTGATCACGCTGATCCTGACCGTGCTGTCGTTCAGCCAGTTCGGCGAAGCGCTGAAGACGCGTTTCGATCCGGTGCTGCGATGAGCGCCTGTCTCGACATCAAGGAGTTGAGCGCCGTGCTGCCGAACGGCCAGCGCGTGCTGCGCTCGGTGTCGCTTGCCGTGCAGCCCGGCGAAGTCCGCGCACTGGTCGGTGAAAGCGGCGCCGGCAAGACGATGATCGGCAAGGCGGTGCTTGGCGTCTTGCCGTCGAGCGTGCGTGTCGTCGAGGGCGATATGCAGCTCGAGGGCGAAGACCTCGGCAAGCTCACCCCGAAGGCACGGCGCACGCTGATCGGCGCGCGCACCGCACTCATCCCGCAGGATCCGCTGACCGCGCTCAACCCGTCGCGCCGCATCGGCCCGCAGATGACCGACCGGCTGGTGCGCATCCTGGGCTGGAGCGGCGGGAGGGCCGAAACCCGCATCCGGCAATTGCTGGACGAGGTGCAGATCCGTGACCCCGACCGGGTACTGAAAAGCTATCCGCACGAGCTTTCCGGCGGCATGCGCCAGCGCGTGCTGATCGCCGCAGCCTTCGCCGCCGAGCCCCGGCTGATCGTCGCCGACGAGCCGACCACGGCGCTCGACGTCACCGTGCAGAAGCAGATCCTGCGGCTCATCGCTGCATTGCAGCGCGAGCACGGCACGGCAATCCTGTTCGTCACCCACGATCTCGGCGTCGTCGCCAAGATCAGCCAGAAGGTCTCTGTGCTCTATGCCGGCAAGGTGGTGGAAGAGGCCGAGACAGCTACCCTCTTCGCGGCACCGCAGCACCCCTATACGCGGGCGCTGATGGCCGCCACGCCGCGCTACACCGATCCCTTCGCCTCGCTAAAGCCGGTCGACGAGGCAGTGCTGGCCGGGCTTGCTGCCGAGATCGCCGCCGTCGATCAATCCTGGAGGCGGCCGCATGGTTGAGCCGCTGCTTTCCGTGCGCGGCCTGAAGATTGCGCTGCCCGACATGACGCGCAAGCCGCTGATCGGCCGCGCGCCGCTGGCGGAAATCCTAAAAGGCCTAGACTTCGACCTGCCCAGGGGATCGGTGACCGGCATCGTCGGCGAGTCCGGATCCGGCAAGTCGACGCTCGGCCGTGCCCTGGTGCGACTGCTGGAGCCCAGCGCCGGCAGCATCAGTTTCGAGGACCGCGACATCACGCATCTGCCGGAGGCGGAGTTGCGGCCGCTGCGCCGCGATCTGCAGATGATCTTCCAGGATCCGATGTCGTCGCTCAACCCGCGTCGCACCATTGCCAGCATCATCGCCGCGCCGCTGAAGCAGAACGGGCTTGCCGACAATCTCAGGGACCGCGTGGCCGAGGCATTGCAGCGCGTCGGCCTGCCGCAGAGCTTCGCCGGCCGCTACCGCCACGAACTGTCAGGCGGCCAGCGCCAGCGCGTCGGCATAGCGCGCGCCCTGGCGCTGTCGCCGAAATTCGTGCTGGCCGACGAGATCGTCTCCGGCCTCGACGTCTCGACGCAGGCGCAGATCCTCACCCTTCTGGAGAAACTGGCGGCGGAGATGGGGCTGACGGTCGCCTTCATCAGCCACGATCTGTCGGTCATCCGCCGGCTGTGCCGGCAGGTCATCGTCATGCGCGAAGGCAGGATCGTCGAAGCGAGCGCAACGGACGCCCTGTTCGAAAATCCCCGACAGAACTACACGCGCCACCTGATCGCGGCCATCCCGCTGCCCGAAATCGACGAGGGGTGGCTGGACATTCCTGCCGCCGCCAAGGTTCCGACATGAATACATACGCACGCCGAAAAGCGGGCTCGGATGTGCGGCCGGCCAATGACAAATCCCCGCCAAATGGAGGAGAAACTGACATGAAGACAATAATTCGAAATGCCGCGCTCGCTGCCGCCATCCTCGGCAGCACCGGTATGGCGGCAGCCAGCTCGATCCCCGGCATGCGCGGGCACGACCACACCGGCATCACGGTTCCCGACATGAAGCAGGCGGTCGACTTCTTCACCGACGTGGTCGGCTGCAAGAAGGCGATGTCGTTCGGCCCGTTCGCCGACGACAAAGGCACCTTCATGCAGGATCTTCTCGGCGTCGATCCGAAGGCTGTCATCGAGCAGGTCACCATGGTTCGCTGCGGCTATGGCTCGAACATAGAGCTGTTCAAATACACCGCGCCGGACCAGAAGGACCTGACACCGAAGAACAGCGACATTGGCGGTTTTCACATCGCCTTCTATGTCGACGACGTCGCGGCGGCGAAAGCCTATCTCGAGGCTAAGGGCGTCAAGACCAGGTTGGGGCCGCTGCCGGTCAAGGAAGGACCGGCTGCCGGCCAGACCATCCTCTACTTCCAGGCGCCCTGGGGATTGCAACTGGAGGCGATCAGCTATCCCGACGGCATGGCTTACGAGAAGGGTGCCGAAACGGTGCTGTGGAGCCCGAAGAACCCGGAAAAGTGACCCACGGGCCCGCGCGCTCGCGGTGATGCGCGAGCGCGTGGCCCGCTATTTCGCATAATCATTTCGGTATAAAACTTTAAGCTTGAAATATCTCAGCCCGGGCGCGATACTGAAATCCAGCAAGCGAAGAGGAGATCGCACAGATGAAGGTTGCGGTTCTCGGCGGCGGACCAGCCGGCCTTTACTTCGCCATTTCGATGAAGCTGAGGGACGCCGCGCATGATGTGACGGTGTTCGAGCGTAATCGCGCCGACGACACGTTCGGCTGGGGCGTCGTTCTGTCAGCCGAAACGCTCGAGAATCTGGCCAGGAACGATCCGGTCAGCGCCGTCTGGATCAAGAAGCATTTCGCGTATTGGGACGACATCGCCGTGGTCCATGACGGCGTGCGCACTGTGTCCTCAGGCCACGGCTTCTGCGGCATCGGCCGCAAGCGGCTCTTGATCCTGTTGCAGCGGCGCGCACGCGAGCTCGGCGTCAAGCTGATGTTCGAGACCGACATCGCCGATCCGAAGCCCTATATGGAGACGCATGACCTGGTCGTCGCCGCAGACGGACTGAACTCCAAGGCGCGTAACAGTTTCGTCGATATCTTCAAGCCCGACATCGATACGCGCAAATGCAAGTTCGTGTGGCTCGGCACCCACCAGAAATTCGACGACGCGTTTACGTTCATTTTCGAAAAGACCGAGCATGGCTGGGTGTGGGCGCACGCCTACCAGTTCGACAGCGACACCGCGACCTTCATCGTCGAGTGCAGCGAACAGACCTGGGCCGCCTTCGGCTTCGGCGCGATGACGCAGCAGGAATCCATCGCCGTCTGCGAACGCATCTTCGAAAAATATCTTGGCGGCCATGCGCTGATGACCAATGCCAACCATATCAGGGGTTCGGCCTGGATCAATTTCCCGCGCGTGCTGTGCGAACGCTGGTCGTTCGAGAATCTGGCGCTGATGGGCGATGCTGCGGCATCGGCGCATTTCTCGATCGGTTCCGGCACCAAGCTGGCGCTGGAAAGCGCGGTGGCGCTGGCCGAGTATGTCGAAACCGAACCGGACCTCGACGCCGCCTTCCGCAAATATGAGGATGCGCGCCGCACCGAGGTGCTGAAGCTGCAGTCGGCGGCGCGCAATTCGCTCGAATGGTTCGAGGAGGTGGAGCGCTATCTCGGTCTCGATCCGGTGCAGTTCAACTATTCGCTGCTGACCCGCTCGCAGCGCATCAGCCACGAGAATTTGCGGCTGCGCGACGCCGAATGGCTTGAAAGCGCGGAGGAATGGTTCCAGCGCCAGGCGGGCGCCGGCGCCAACAGGCTCCGCCGCGCACCGATGTTCGCGCCCTTCAAGCTGCGCGACATGCGGCTCAACAACCGCGTCGTCGTCTCGCCGATGGCGCAATACAAGGCTGTCGGCGGGTGCCCGACGGACTGGCATTTCACCCACTATGCCGAGCGCGCCAAGGGCGGCGCCGGGCTCATCTACATCGAGATGACCTGCGTCAGCCCGGAAGGGCGGATCACGCCCGGCTGCCCGGGCTTCTATGCGCCCGAACATGAGGTGGCGTGGAAACGGCTGGTCGATTTCGTCCATACCGAGACCGAAGCGAAGATCTGCGCACAGATCGGCCATTCCGGCGCCAAGGGCTCGACACGGGTTGGTTGGGAAGGCACCGACGTGCCGCTGGCCTCCGGCAACTGGCCCGTCATGGCGGCATCGGCGGTCGCGTGGTCACCTGAGAATCAGGTGCCGAAGGCGATGGACCGCGCCGACATGGACAGAGTGCGCGACGAATTCGTGGCTTCGGCGCAGATGGCCGACCGCTGCGGCTTCGACATGCTGGAGATCCACGCCGCGCATGGCTATCTCCTGTCGTCCTTCATCACGCCGGTCACCAACCGGCGCACCGACGACTATGGCGGTTCGCTTGACAACCGCATGCGCTATCCTCTCGAAATCTTCCGCGCCGTGCGCGCCGCCTGGCCGGCGCAGAAGCCGATCTCGATGCGCATTTCGGCCAATGACTGGGTCGGCATCGAAGGCGTGACACCTGCCGACGCCGTCGAGATCGCGCGGCTGTTGCATGAGGCCGGCGTCGACATTTGCGACGTCTCGGCAGGACAAACTTCGGTGCTGGCCAAGCCGGTCTATGGCCGCATGTTCCAGACGCCGTTTTCCGACCGCATCCGCAACGAGGTCGGCATGGCGACGATGGCGGTCGGCAACATCTATGAGCCGGACCATGTCAATTCGATCCTGATGGCCGGCCGCGCCGACCTGGTGGCGCTGGCACGGCCGCATCTCGCCGATCCCTACTGGACGCTGCATGCGGCGGTGACGCTCGGCGACCGTGGCGTCAAATGGCCGGATCCCTATCTGCCGGGGCGCGACCAGACCTACCGGCTGGCCGAACGCGACGCCGCGGCGGGGCTGAAAGTATGACGGCCGCCGCGATGATCGCCGGCAGCCACGCCCTTGTCACCGGCGGCGGGTCCGGTGTCGGCCGCGCCATCGCGCTGGCGCTGGCCGGTGCCGGCATCGACGTCACCATATGCGGCCGGCGCGAGACGGAGCTGGCCAAGGTGGCCGGCGAAAGCAAAGGCATTTTCGCCATCACTGCCGATGTCACCAATGAGGCGGCGATGGCATCGCTTTACGAGACGGCGGAGGCCGCGCGCGGGCCGTTCGACATCGTCGTCGCCAATGCCGGCATGGCGGGCAGCACGCCGGCGCAAAAGACCGCGCTGGCCGACTGGCAGCGGACGCTCGACGTCAACCTGACCGGCGCCTTCCTGACGGTGAAGCCGGCGCTCGCCGGCATGGCCGCGCGCAAGGCGGGGCGGATCGTGTTCATTGCCTCAACGGCGGGACTGAAGGGCTACGCCTACGTCGCGCCTTACGTGGCGGCCAAGCATGGCGTCGTCGGCCTGATGCGGGCGCTTGCCGCAGAGACGGCGAAGTCCGGCGTGACCGTCAATGCGGTGTGCCCGGGTTTCGTGGAAACCGAAATGCTGGAGCAGTCCATCCAGCGTATCGTCGAAAAAACCGGCCGCTCGACTGAACAGGCGCGGGCGAGCCTTGCCGCGACCAATCCGCAAGGCCGCTTCATCCAGCCGCAGGAAATTGCCGCAGCCGTGCTGTGGCTGTGCGGCGATGCGGCGGCGTCGATCACCGGACAGGCAATTTCGATCTCAGGAGGCGAAACATGGTAGCCGGCCCCCTGCCCGCGCCGTCGGGACCCGGCAAGGATCGCTTGCGGCTGTGGATCAGGCTGCTGCGCGCCTCGCGCACGATCGAGGCCGAACTGCGCGAGCGCCTGAAGAAGGAATTCAACACGACGCTGCCGCGCTTCGACGTGATGGCCGCGCTCTACCGCGCGCCCGAAGGCATGCTGATGAGCGACCTGTCGCGCTTCCTGCTGGTGTCCAACGGCAATGTGACGGGGATCGTCGACCGGCTCGTGTCCGAGGGGCTGGTCGCCCGCGCCCGCCGCAATGGCGATCGCCGCACCTCGATGGTGCGGCTGACGGATGAAGGCTCCAAGTCCTTCGCCGTCATCGCTGCCGCTCACGAGGGCTGGGTCGGCGAATTGCTGGGCAAGGTGAGCGAGGACGACGCGCGCCGGCTGACCGGCATGCTGACCTCGTTCCGCAGCAACTGGGAGGGACGCGAATGAGCAAGATGGCCGGCTTCAAGCCGAAGCATTTCCTCTGGGAGGTCGAAGGCAGGATCGCCAAGGTCCGGCTCGACCGGCCGGAGCGCAAGAACCCGTTGACCTTCGACAGCTATGCCGAACTGCGCGATACGTTTCGCGACCTCGTCTATGCCGACGATGTCGACGCCGTTGTGTTCCTGTCCAATGGCGGCAATTTCTGCTCCGGCGGCGATGTCCACGACATTATCGGGCCGCTGGTCAAGATGGACATGAAGCAGCTCCTGGCCTTCACCCGCATGACCGGCGATTTCGTCAAGGCGATGCTGAACTGCGGCAAGCCGATCATCGCGGCGGTGGATGGCGTGGCGGTCGGCGCCGGCGCCATCATCGCCATGAGCTCCGACATCCGCATCGCCACGCCGGAAGCCAAGACCGCGTTCCTGTTCACCCGCGTCGGCCTCGCCGGCTGCGACATGGGCGCCTGCGCGATCCTGCCGCGCATCATCGGCCAGGGCCGCGCCGCCGAACTGCTCTACACCGGCCGCACCATGACGGCTGCCGAAGGCGAGCGCTGGGGGTTCTACAACAGGCTTGTAGAGGCGGCTTCCTTGGAAGCAGAAGCGCTCGACATGGCCGCGCGCATCGTCTCCGGCCCGACCTTCGCCCACGGCATCACCAAGACGCAGTTGAACCAGGAATGGTCGATGGGGCTCGACCAGGCGATCGAGGCGGAAGCGCAGGCGCAGGCGATCTGCATGCAGACGCGCGATTTCGAGCGGGCGTACAAGGCGTTTGTCGCCAAGGAAAAGCCGGTG
Organism: Mesorhizobium sp. BR1-1-2; assembly: GCF_020165435.1. NCBI lineage: Bacteria > Pseudomonadati > Pseudomonadota > Alphaproteobacteria > Hyphomicrobiales > Phyllobacteriaceae > Mesorhizobium > Mesorhizobium sp. BR1-1-2. Next base: position 198,749 of record NZ_JAIUID010000008.1, on the reverse strand, counting down.
TTCGAGGGGGATTGAGATGGTCGCTTTGCTGGAGACGTTGGCGGGCCAACGCCCCCCTCTGTCCTGCCGGACATCTCCCGCTCTCGGGGGGAGATTGGCAGCGTCCGCATCGGCACCCTTCCTGCAACGTCGGAGATTGGCGAAAGCGTGCGCGACAGCCGATCTCCCCCCTCGTGGGGGAGATGTCCGGCAGGACAGAGGGGGGCGCCGTAGGGCGCAACGCTCGAAGCACAGCGGAGGCCAACATGCCTGACCGTTCCTTCCTCGGTTGGCCGTTCTTCGAGGACCGCCATCGCCAGCTGGCCGAAAGCCTGGAAGCATGGTGCGCGAAGAACCTGCCTGTCGATCATCATGACGTCGACGCCGCCTGCCGCGAGCTGGTGCAAAAACTCGGCCGCGACGGCTGGCTGAAACCGACGGCGCTCGACACCGACAATCCCGGGCCGCTCGATGTGCGCACCTTGTGCATCACGCGCGAGACGCTGGCGCGGCATGACGGGCTCGCCGATTTCGCCTTCGCCATGCAGGGGCTCGGCACCGGAGCGCTCAGCCTGTTCGGTACGCCGGATCAGCAGCAATGGCTGGCGAAGACGCGCGCCGGCAAGGTCATTTCCGCCTTTGCACTGTCGGAACCGCGCTCGGGATCGGATGTCGCCAATATGGAGATGACCGCGGCCCGCGATGGTGACGGCTATGTTCTGTCGGGCGAAAAGACCTGGATCTCCAATGGCGGCATCGCCGATCTCTATGTCGTCTTTGCCCGCACAGGCGAGGCGCCCGGCGCCAAGGGACTATCAGCCTTCATCGTGCCGGGGGACAGCAAGGGCCTCGGCATCGCGGAGCGCCTGGAAGTCATCGCGCCGCATCCGCTGGCACGACTGTCTTTCGATCAGGTCCGGCTGCCCGCCTCGGCACTGATCGGCAAACCGGGCGACGGCTTTCGCATCGCCATGTCGGTGCTCGACGTGTTCCGCTCGACCGTCGGCGCGGCGGCACTCGGCTTTGCGCGCCGCGCACTCTATGAAAGCATCAAGCGGGTGGCCGAACGCAAACTGTTCGGCGCGCCGATGACCGAGCTGCAGATGGTGCAGGGCCATATCGCCGACATGGCGCTCGACGTCGATGCCGCGGCGCTCCTGGTCTACCGCGCCGCCTGGACCAAGGACATGGGCGCGGCGCGGGTAACACGCGAGGCGGCGATGGCCAAACTGTTCGCCACCGACAAGGCGCAGGAGGTGATCGACAAAGCGGTGCAACTGCATGGCGGCGACGGCGTCCGCAAGGGTCACATCGTCGAAAGCCTGTATCGCGAGATCCGCGCGCTGCGCATCTACGAGGGTGCTTCCGACGTGCAGAAGGTGGTGATCGCGCGGCAAGTGATGGGCGCTGCCTGAACCCGGTCGCGTCAAGGTTTGGACTGTTTCGAACGCGGATATTGCGGAGAGTTTGAAATGCACGAGATTCTGCAGCCGGATGGCTGGGCCAAGCCGGTCGGTTACGCCAATGGCGTAGCGGCCCACGGGCGGCTTGTCTTCGTCGGCGGACAGGTCGGCTGGAATGGCCAGTGCCAGTTCGAGACCGACGATTTCGTCGGACAGGTGCGGCAGACGCTTCAGAACATCGTGGCGGTTCTGGCGGAGGCCGGCGCGGAGCCGCGGCACATCACATCGATGACCTGGTATTTCACCGACAAGCGCGAATATCTGGCCAATCTCAGGGGCATTGGAGAAGCCTATCGCGAGGTGATCGGCAGGCATTTCCCGGCGATGGCCGCCATGCAGGTGGTGGCGCTGGTCGAGGACCGCGCCAAGGTGGAGATCCAGGCCACCGCCGTCATCCCGGAATAAAGACTTCGTCGCTCCTGGAATAATTTATCCGCGAAGGCCAGCCTGCCTCAGCAGCGGGAGCACGTGATCGCAGAAATAAGGCAATTCCTGCGTATAGTTGACGAAGGACAGCGCAATGCCCTGGTAGCCATGCCCGGCAATGGCGGCCATGTCGGCGGCGATCGTTTCGGGCGTTCCGACCAAGGGATAGGTGCCGGCGCCGCCGGCGAAACGCTGGCGGTAGCGGTCATAGGCATGCGGGTCGTGCGATCGCGAGAATTCCTTCTTGCCGGCCATATGGGCATCGACCGCCTCACGGTCGGCCAGATCGACCGCATAGCGCGTGTAATAGGCCTGCGCCTCCTCCATCGTCGGGCGGCAGACGACGTGCGCCACGGTGTAGACGCCGACATTCCGGCCAGCCTTGTCGGCTCGTTCGCTGATATCGGCGACATGTTTGCCGGCATCGGCCATCTCGGAAAAGGTCGTGAACAGGTAGTCGCATCTGGCGGCAGCGAAATCGCGGCCCGGTCCGCCGAAAGCCGCGTTCATCGTCACCGGGCGCGGAACTTGCAGGCTGGCCGGCCGGCTCACGGCTTCCTTGAGATGGTAATAAGTGCCCTCATAGTCGAGAGGCTCGGCAGATGCGTAAAGCCTTTCGAGGATCTCGATCCATTCGGCGGCCTGATCGTAGCCCTTCTCGACGAGCGGCGTGCCGAACATGCCGAATTCCTTCGGGTTCCAGCCGCAGACGATGTTGAGGCCGGCGCGGCCCTGGCTGATATGGTCGACCGTCGCCAGCGCCTTGGCGGCATAGAGCGGATGCACCAGCGGCACATGCACGGTCATGAACAGGCCGATCTGCTGGGTGGCCACACTGAGCGCCGCCGCCCAGGTGAAGGTCTCGAACGACCATTCGCGCACCTTGTTGCGGCCGCCAAAGCCGCGCCAGCGCGCGATCGGCAGCAGGAATTCCAGCCCGGCGCGGTCGGCGATCTGCGCCGCCGTCAGATTGTCGTGCCAGCTTGCCGTCCAGCGTTCAGGCACATCCGATATGGCAAGGCCACCATCGGCATTGGTCGAGAAGACGCCGAGCTTCAGTCTGTTTGGGCCGTGCAGGGGATGGGCTTTGATCATGTCCGGAACTCGCGGCGGGAGATCGACACGCTAGGCCCGCGCGAAAATATTTCAAGCCTGAAATAGCTTCGCCTCGCCGCTGTTTGCGGATATGAATTCCGGCACGACAACAAAGGGATGGAACGATGAGCGCGTTTCGCCACAAATGCATCGGCAGGGAAAGCCTCGTCGGTTCCTTTGCCGCCATTCCGCATCCCGTTGCGGTCGAGGTGATGGCGCAGTCCGGTTTCGATTTTCTCTGCATCGATTGGGAACATGCCCAGATTTCGCGCGATATGATCGAGGCAATGGTGCGCGCGGCCGACATCCATCGCGTGCCGGCCATTGTGCGCGTGCCCGGCCATGCACCGGAAGCGATCGCGGCGGCATTGGACAGCGGCGCGCAAGGCGTGCTCATCCCGCGCGTCTCGACATCAGCCCAGGCGCAGGCGGCGGTGAAGGCCTCGCGTTATCCGCCGACCGGCGAGCGCGGCGTCGGGCCCGGACGGGCCGCCGGCTATGGCTACCGCATCTCCGAATATCTCGCTGAGGCCAATGACAGCATCGTCGTGGCGGTTCAGGTCGAGACATCGGAAGGGCTGGCCAATATCGAGGCGATCGCCGCCGTCGAGGGCGTCGACGTGATTTTCGTCGGGCCCGGCGATCTCTCCGTATCGATCGATGCGATCGGCCCGGAAGGCGCCGACAGGCTCACGCAAGCGATCCGCAGGATCATCGGTGCGACAGTCGCGCATGGTAGGACATCCGGGATCTTCTGCGCGAAGCCGCAGGATGTCGCCCAATGGGCGGCACTCGGCGCCAGTTTCTTCATCCTGGCCAGCGACACGATGTTTCTGGGAACTGGCGCTGCCGCCGGAAAAGCCGGCGCGGATGCCGAGCTGGGCGGTAGCGGCCGCGGCTAGCGCTATCGAAAGGTATGCCAGGCGCCGTCGCCGCCAACTTTTTAAGCTTAAAACTTTTGCCTTGAAAACTGCCGCGGTTTGGATAAGCATTCCTCGATCGATGTGACTGCCGTTCCGGACGGGCTTGCCGGATATCCATCGTGGTGCATCGGGTGGGATCAAAGGGTTTCAGTCCTTGTCGTTCATGCTGCCCCCAGTCATCCTCCAGCACGCTATGCCTGCGATGGCGTGCACGCGCCAGTTCCACGATCCGCATACCGAGAGCATCGCCAATCTCGCCTTCCGGCCCATGTGCGTCTGCCGCGACCGGACAGCGCCCGACCGCATGGCGCGAGCATGAATTGACGCCCCGCTGGGAGGTGGGGCGGCAAGAAACCGTGCGGGCATCAGCCCGCCCGATCAACAACCAGAGGGAACACCCAGAGGGACCAACAATGAGCCTGACCCGTCGCAATCTCATCCTTCTCGCGGCCGCCATCGGCATCGCCGCCGGACCGGCAACCGCCTATGCCGCCGATGTGCTTAATGTCGGCGCCTATCCGACCAATCCGCCGTTCGAGTACAAGAACGAGAGCGGCACTTTCGAGGGCTTTGAAGTCGACATCGTCAACGAAGCGGCAAAGCGCGTCGGCATGACCACAGACATCGCCGATCTCGGCTTCCAGGCGCTGTTCGCCGCCACCACCTCGAAGCGCATCGATGTCGCCATCTCGTCGATCACCATCACGCCGGAGCGGCTGAAGTCGCAGTCGTTCACGCAGCCTTACTATGATTCCGACATGGGCATCGCAACCAAGACGGACAGCCCGATCAAGGCCGAGGCAGACCTCAAGGGCAAGATCGTCGGCGTGCTGTCCGGCTCGACCGGCGAGACCTGGGTCAAGGCGCACCAGGAGGCCGATGGCTTCAGCGACGTGAAGGGCTATGACACGCAGCAGAACCTTTTGCTCGATCTCAGCGCCGGGCGCATCGACGCGGCTGTCAGCGACATTCCGGGCATGCAGTACTCCTTCACCAAGATGAAGGATCTCACCGTCAAGGAACGCATCAAGACCGGCGAACAGTACGGGCTGATGATGACCAAGGACCACCCGCTGCTCGGCAAGCTGAACGACGCGCTGACGGCGATGAAGAAGGACGGCACGCTGGCCGCGATCCACAAGAAGTGGTTCGGCAGCGACGCGCCCGCCGATTCCTCGACCGCCAAGGAAATGCCGGTTCCGAAGGCCTGAGCGGCGGCCGCCAAGGAGAACGTGCCGGTTCGAAAGGCCGGCACGTTTCGTTTGATATATAACCCCTCCCGGAACCAGCTCGGCGCGGCAAAACCGCTTTCGCTGTTCCGGCTTCTGCTCCGGCGTCACGGGACGCCAAACGGTTCGGGAAAGCCTCCCATGTCGCTGCTCGATACCTTCTTCAACGCCGACGTCATCGCGTCCAGCCTGCCGGCGCTGCTGCGCGGCTTTCTCAACACGCTGCTGCTCGGCCTACTCAGCATCGGCATCGGCATCCCCATCGGCCTGGTGATCAGCCTGTTGCGGCTCTATGCGCCGAAGCCGCTCAGGTGGCTGGCGGTCGGCTACACCGACATCTTCCGTGCGCTGCCGGTGCTGGTGGTGCTGATCCTGATCTATTATGCGCTGCCCTTCCTCGGCATCCGCCTGTCGTCCTGGGCTTCCGCCGTGACGGCCTTCGCCATCATCATGTCGGCCTATTCGGCGGAAGTGTTCCGCTCCGGCATCGAGAGCATTCCGCGCGGCCAGTTCGAGGCGTCGCAGGCCCTCGGTCTGCCCTTCCTTTTGACCTTGCGCAAGGTGGTGCTGCCGCAGGCGGTGCGCGTGGTCATCCCACCGATGACCAGCAACTGCGTCTCGATGTTCAAGGACACCTCGCTCGCCTCCACCGTGGCGCTGCCGGAACTCCTGAAGGAAGCGACCAATGCGCAGTCGCTCTACGCCAATCCCTCGCCGCTGATCGGCGCGGCGCTGGTCTATCTCATCTTCCTGTGGCCGATGGTTCGCCTCGTCAGCCTGCTTGAAGACCGTTTCAAAACCGAGAAGACGCGCTGACCGCGCCTACAATTTCCCATCTACCGAGCACTTCGCAGGAGACGACCATGAACAAGCATCAAGCCGCCAATGCGACCGGCACTTCCGGCGCGTTCCCTGTTGAAAGAATCCGGGCGATGTTTCCGGCCTTGCAGCGGGCAGGCGACTTCATCTTCCTCGACAACGCCGCCGGCGCGCAGATTCCGCAGAGCGTGCTCGATGCGGTGACCAACCATCTGGTTTCGCACAATGTGCAGCGCGGCGGCCGCTATGGCCGCAGCGTCACTGTCGATCAGTCGGTCGCCGATGCGCGCGAGAGCGTGGCACTGCTGATCAATGCCTACAGCCCATCCGAGATCTGTTTCGGCATGAACGCCACCTCGTTCATCCGCCTGGTCAGCCTCGGCATCGGCCAGATGCTTGGAGAGCGCGACGAGATCGTCGTCACCGACATGGACCATGACGCCAACATCGCGACATGGCTGGCGCTCGAATCCGCTGGCGCCAAGTTCAAGTGGTGGCGCATGCGCGAAGACGGCAATTTGCATGTCGACGATCTGCGCCCGCTTGTTTCCGATCGTACCCGGCTTGTCGCCTGCACGGTGACGGCGCATTCCATCGGCTCGATCGTCGACGTGGCTTCGGTGGCAGGGATCGCGCACGCCGCCGGCGCCGAAGTGTTCCTCGACTGCGTGCATTACGGGCCGCATGGGCTGATCGACGTACAGGCCTGGGATTGCGACTATCTCGTCTGTTCCGGCTACAAGAATTTCTCGCCGCATATGGGTTTCCTGTGGGGCCGCTTCGAAACGCTGAAGCGGCTGCCGACTTTCCGTGAGGACTTCATCCCCGACGAGCCGCCCTACAAGGTCGAGGCCGGCACCTTCATTTACGAGAACGTGTCGGGCATGGACGCAGCGGTCCAGTATCTGGAACTCATCGGCCGCAACCTTGCCCCGTCCAACAACCGCTCGCGGCGCGAAAACATCGTCGCCGGCATGGGCGCCATCCGCGACTACGAGCTGGTGCTGGCGCGCGAGATGCTGGCTGTGCTGAAGAGCTGCGGCGCGACGATCTACGGCGTTTCCGAGGAGGCCCGGATCAACGAACGCGTGCCGACCTTCTGTTTCAACATCGGCAAATTGTCGCCGCAGCGGATCGTCGAGGAAATGGCTGAATTGCAGATCGGCATCCGCGACGGCCACATGTACGCCCCGCGCCTGATGAAGCGCCTCAACCTGTCGATGGACAGCGGCGCCATCCGCGCCTCGCTGGTGCACTACAACACGGTGGAGGAGGTGCACCGCTTCGGCGAGGCGCTGCGCGCGATTATCGCCAAGCTGTCGTGAGCGGCGGTCGGTCTAGGAAGGGGCCGTAAGCGTCCAGTCGGATATGCGGTTCGGAACGGCGGAAACTGTCGACAACTGCCGTCCACTGCGCCGGTTGCGAGCGCAGATATGCAGACGATCCGACTGCCACGCTACGCTCACCGGCGTACTTTGCTACTCGTCCACCAAGCCACGTTCGCGCAGGACGTCGTACTTGAGAATTTCACCCCTGATGGTGTCGCCCCATCGACCAACGAACTCCATCGTGTCGGTAGCATGGAGATGTGCAGTGAGTGCGGCCTGGTCTCTCCACCGCTCGGCGACCAGGAGGCGGCCGGCAAGCGGATCGTCCACAGCCGCGTCATAGGAAAGATTTCCGTCCCGCTGCCGCGTAGCTATCGCGAGGTTCTGGAGATCCTGGACAAACTCGGCGACCGACGAGGGCTCGACGTACATATAGCCGGTAACAATCAGCATCATGGCTTACCTTGGTGGATCCCGCTCGCCGTCTGCACTTCCGACGATCGGGCGGCTGAAAGCAACAAATCAGACGGCCAGCACGATCTTGCCTTGAATACTGCCGTCGGCGGCGCGCTGGTGCGCGCGCGATGCCTCGGCCAGCGGGAATGTGCTGTCGATGACGACACGCACAATGCCGTCGTCGAGCAGGCGGGCGACTTTTGCCAACTGTGCGCCATTGGATCGAACCTGTGTGGATGAGACCGTGATTCCCAGCTTCTCTGCCTCCTCGTGACCCGTGAAGCCCAGCGGGTTGATCAGGAACAGCGCGCCGCCCGGCTTCAGAACATGGAAGAAGCGCCCCATGTCCGCGCCGCCTACCGAGTCGAGGACAAGGTCGACATCTCGGACGACTTCTTCGGTCGCGGTCGTCTTGTAGTCGACGAACTGATCTACGCCGAGATCTCGCATCAGCCCCTCGTTCTTGGCCGATGCCACCGCGATGACGCGAGCGCCCCGCCATTTCGCCAACTGGACAGCCAGATGCCCGACACCGCCTCCGGCGCCGTTGATCAGCACCGTCTTGCCGTTGAGCGGCCGCGGCTCATGCCGGAAGGGCTGGAATGGATTCGGCTCGTCGTGGCCAAGTTCGACCAAGAACTGCCATGCCGTCAGAAGCGACATCGGCGCGCCGGCCGCATGAATATGGTCGATGCCGGCTGGTTTCAACGCAAGCTGCGATGCCGGCACACTGACATAATGCGCGTAGGCATTGCTACCCGTCATTAGGTCATGGGGAAAGCGAACCATTGCATAGACCTCGTCGCCGATGCTGAACTCAGCGACGTCGGCGCCAACCGCTTCAATGACGCCCGACACGTCCGTGCCGAGAATCAGTGGGAAGGATGCGTTGGGTCGCCATTCTGGCGGCAGGGCGCGATAGCCGTCCCGCAGATACCAGTCGGGCGGATTAAGCCCCGCCGCCTGAACGCGGACGAGGACCTCACGGGGCTTCACATCCGGCCTCGGCGCGTCTTCGTACACCAGCACTTCGGGACCACCGAATGCATGCAGACGGACTGCCTTCATCTTGTCGCTCATTGGTCAAATCTCCGCTCATCATGTCGTTGGAGCAGATTTAGTGGCATGACCCCTGGTTGATAATCGGCGCAGATGGCGCTTAAGTAATGCCATGGTGGAACATATCGCTCTGGATAGGCTCACTGGTATCATCGCCTTCGCGCGTGCCGGATCGCTGGGCAGCTACACGGCAGCGGCCCGGGCGCTGTCGATTTCCCCGTCGGCGGTCAGCAAGAGCATCCAGCGGCTCGAGCGGCATTTAGGATTGTCGCTGTTTACCCGTACGACGCGCTCGCTCACCTTCACGCCCGAAGGGCGCGACCTGCATGAGCGCGCGCTGCGTCTGTTACGCGAGGCGGAGGAAATCGAGCAGGCGGCAATGACCGCGCGCTCCGAACCATCGGGCACGTTGCGCGTGGCCGCGTCGCTGCCGATTGGACTCCACCTGATCGCTCCGGCTTTACCGGCTTTCCGTCGGCTCCACCCGAACCTGGTCGTCGATCTCAGGCTGGGTGACCAGATAGTGGACATGATTGAGGAAGGGATCGATGTCGCCATACGCATCGGTGATCTGGCTGACACCCGGCTACTATCACGCAAGCTCGCACCCCATCGGCTTTGCTGCTTCGCCTCGCCAGCCTATCTCGAGGAACGCGGCGCCCCGACCCATCCCGATGACCTGGTAGGGCACGACACCGTCAATCTTCGATATCAGAGCACAGGCCAGACCTTTCGCTGGCCCTTCCGGATTGGCGGCCGCGAAATCGAGATCGTGCCCAATGCTGGTGTGGTCGCCGATGCCAGCGATGCCGTGCTCATCATGCTGGCAGCCGGTGGCGGGATAGGCGTAGGCGCCTCCTTCATGGCGGCTCCCTATGTGAAGCGCGGCGATCTGGTCCCCGTGCTGTCCACGTTCGCCGTCGAGCGAAATAACGTCACCGTGCTCTGGCCGGCAAGCCGACGCGCCAACCCCGCGGTGCGCGCCTTTCTGACCATGCTCGACGCCGCTTTCATGCAGCGAATGGCAGTTTCAAGCATCGACTGATCTGGCGCGGAAGGGCCGCTTAGAGGCGATTCCGGCCATGACAGCCATTGGACAGAGTCGACGGGCAAGCCGATTTATCGCTAGGCAAGGACCGCTCTAATATTCGAAGCTTCGCAATTTGACATGTCGCCTGCAAACGCCAATGGCTCGGTCGCACCGCGACCAACTGATATTACAGCGTTTAAATCGTTGCACAGCATTTTGGATCAAGCGGCGTTTGCCGCCACAGGTTTGCCAAACCGACCAATATTGTCATCGCCCCACCCCTTCAGGGCAACGAGGATGGGTTCGAGACTGCGGCCGAGCGGTGAGATGGTGTATTCCACCTTCGGCGGCACCTGCGCATAAACCTTTCTCTCTATCAGGCCGTCTTCTTCAAGCTCGCGCAACTGGTTCGTCAAAGTGCGCTGTGTGACGCCGCCGATCTGACGCTGTATCTCGTTGAAGCGCATCGTACCGCGCAAAAGGTGGAACAGCACCACGCACTTCCACTTACCGTCGATCAGACTGATGGCCGCTTCCACGGAACAGCCGGGATTGCAGTCGAAGCGAGAATGGCGGGCCTTGGCCATGGCGGTATCCTTCAGATATTTACATGCAAATCCGCATGTACAACATAATCTGTTCGTTATCGGGTTCAGCCTGGACTGGCAAGGCGTTGGGCGAGATCCTCGCAGGCCCCGCCCGGTATCCAATTGGATACTATTGGCAAACGTTGTGCGTATCCCAGGCCTGAGAGCGCATCGCTACATTGAAGCCACTGAGGGGCGAACCAGTCGCGGCTGCAATCGAACCCCGTCACCATCGCAACCAGCCGATAGGACCGACCATGTCTGCAAACAGCTTCACTGCCCGCTCGATCACGCGAGACGCCGCAACCCGCCTCATCGCCGAGGCCATCGCCGCTTCCAAACGCATCAGGTTCGAAGCGGTCATCGCGATCGTCGACGCTGCCGGCAACCTGAAGGCATTCGAACGCAGCGATCGCAGTTCCTATCTTGCCGTCAACATTGCCATCGACAAGGCCTACACCGCGGCCTCTTTCGGTCTGTCGACGGCCCAGTGGGTCGACCTGCTGGAAGATCGTGGCGCTTCGAACTTAAGGCATGTTCCGCGCGTCATGGCCGCCGCCGGCGGCTTTCCGATCATGGAGGATGGCGCGATCATCGGCGGGATCGGTATTTCCGGCGGAAGCTGGACGCAGGACCAGGAAGCCGGCGAAGAAGCTCTTCGCAATTTTTCCAAGTGACATCGAAAAACGGCCAACGGGAGACACCTATGAAAGCCATCGGATACAAGACCCCTTCGCCCATCGACGCCGCGGATTCTCTCATCGACATCGAGTTGCCACGGCCAGAACCGAAAGGCCGCGACATCCTTGTCGAAGTGAAGGCCATTTCAGTCAACCCGGTCGACTATAAAATCCGGCACAGCACGCCGCCGGCTGCCGGCGTCGAATGGAAGGTGGTCGGCTGGGACGCGGCAGGCATCGTCGCCGCCGTCGGGCCTGACGTCAGCGGTTTCAAGGCGGGAGACGAGGTCTGGTATGCAGGCTCCATCACTCGTCCGGGCGCAAACGCCGAATTCCATCTCGTCGACGAGCGTATCGTCGGCAGGAAGCCGTCAAAACTCGGATGGGCCGATGCCGCGGCGCTCCCGCTTACATCGCTGACCGCCTGGGAGGCATTCTTCGACCGCATGGACGTGAAGAAGCCGGTTCCCGGTGCTGCTGCCGCCATCCTGATCATTGGCGGTGCCGGCGGGGTCGGACCGATCGCAATCCAGATCGCCCGGCAATTTACCGACCTGACCGTTATCGCGACGGCTTCACGTCCCGAGACCAAGGACTTCGTCAAGTCGTTGGGAGCCCACCATGTGGTCGATCACTCGAAGCCGCTTGCCGGCGAGATCGCGGCACTGGGCATCGGCGCTCCGGCGTTCGTATTTTCGACGACGCAAACCGCCCAGCATATCGACGATATCGCTGAACTAATCGCACCGCAGGGCCGCTTCGGCCTGATTGACGATCCGTCGGGATTCGACATCATGAAGTTCAAGCGCAAGGCGGTGTCGATCCATCACGAACTCATGTTCACACGAGCCATTTACGAAACGCCGGACATGGACGAGCAGGGCAAAATTCTCGACGCGATGTCCGCCGCCGTAGACGATGGACGGATTCGATCGACCGCCACACAGAACCTCGGTGCGATCAACGCGGAGAATCTCAAAAAGGCGCATGCGCAGCTCGAAAGCGGATCGACCATCGGAAAGGTGGTGCTCGAAGGCTTCGCCTGATCGGAGGGCCAGAGGGCGGTCTGCTCACCGGGCCGCAACTTCTTTGTTCAGGGATGTTTGGGTTTCCCAGCTTGTGTAAGTGCCGCCGACACCACCGGGGCCCAAGCGATCGCGACGCGGACAGCGTCGCGATCGCTTCTCGATGGATTCCGTGTACCCGAAATTGTTCAGTGTGGTTCTGGTATTTTCAAGCGAAGGCGCGTTGACCCATTACTGAAGTCTGAACCGTTGACGCCTACAAGGCCACGATGACCGCTCCGGGCGCAAAGCGGTCGTCCAGGTCTTGGCAGACGTAAGCCGTCTTTGGGTAAAACTCGGTCGTTCAGAGTAGTGGGGTTTTGACCCTAGAGTTTTGATTTAGCGGCGGATTCAGATTTCAGGTCGATTCGACCTGAAATCCTCCGACTCTAGGCCGCCTTCTTCTTCGCCAACCTCGCTTTGATGCTGGCCACATCGGCGCGCGGCGTCGCTGCGAACAGCGTCCTAGTGTAGCTGTGCTTGGGGTCTGAAAAGACCTCGTCGCGCGAGCCGTATTCGACCGCCTCGCCGAAATACATCACCATCACGTCGTCGGCGATGTAGCGCACCACGGAGAGATCGTGGCTGATGAAGACATAGGTCAGCTGGAATTCGTCCTGCAGGTCGGCGAGCAGGTTGAGCACCTGCGCCTGCACCGAAAGATCGAGCGCCGAGACCGGCTCGTCCAGCACCAGAAGGCTCGGGTTCAGCATCAATGCACGGGCGATGGCGATGCGCTGGCGCTGGCCGCCCGAGAACATGTGCGGATAGCGGTTGTAGTGCTCGTGACCGAGGCCGACCTTCTTCAGCATCTTCATGGCGAGGTCGCGCCGCTCGGCGGCCGTCTTGTCGGTGTTGATCAGCAGCGGCTCGCCCAGCACGTCGCCGATCTTCTGGCGCGGGTTGAGCGACCCGTAAGGGTTCTGGAAGACGATCTGCACCTTGCGGCGCATCTCTTTCGACAGCGCGTTCCTGGCGATGTCGACCTTGTTGCCGTCGATGAACAGTTCGCCCGATGTCGCCGGATCGATGAGCGTGATGATGCGGGCGAGCGTGGACTTGCCGCAGCCGCTTTCGCCGACGATGGCGAGCGTCTTGCCCTTGTCCACTGTGAACGAGACACCCTTGACCGCGTGCACGGTGCGCGGCCCGCTGAACAGGCCGCCGCCGATATGGTAGTCGCGAACGATGTTCTTGCCTTCCAGAACCGTGGTGCTCATGCGGAGGCTCCCGCGGCCGAAGGCGCCGGCTCGAACAGCATGTCGGAAACGGTCGGCAGCCGGTCGCCGACGGCGTTCTCCGGCAGCGCCGACAGCAGCGCGCGCGTGTAGTTGCTCTTCGGGTTCTCGAACAGCGACAGCACGTCGGCCTCTTCCATCTTGCGGCCCTTGTACTGGACGATGACGCGATCGGCGGTCTCTGCCACCACGCCCATATTGTGGGTGATCATGATCAGGCCCATGCCGTATTTGGCCTGCAGCGAAACCAGGAGATCAAGGATCTGCTTCTGGATGGTGACGTCGAGCGCGGTGGTCGGCTCGTCCGCGATCAAGAGCTTCGGATTGCAGGCAATGGCGATGGCGATCATGACGCGCTGGCACTGGCCGCCCGACATCTGGTGCGGAAACGAGCTCAGCCGTTCTTCGGGATCGGCAATGCCGACAAGCTTCATCAATTCGATGGCGCGCGCGCGGCGCTGGGCGCGGTCCATGCCCATGTGGAAGCGCAGCACTTCCTCGATCTGGAAGCCGACGGTGAAGCACGGGTTGAGGCTGGCGATCGGCTCCTGGAAGATCATGGAGATATCCTTGCCGACGATCTTGCGCCGCTCGGACGGGCTGAGCTTCAGAAGATCGACGCCGTCGAAGGCCATGCGGTCGGCCTTGACGGTCGCGGTGTTGGGCAGCAGCCCCATCACCGCAAGCATCGCCACCGACTTGCCGGAACCGGATTCGCCGACGATGGCCAGCACCTCGCGCGGCTCGATCGACAGGTCTATGCCTTGCACGGCCATGAACGGACCGGCGGCGGTGTCGAAGGAAACGGTGAGGTTCTTGATCTCGAGCAGGGACATGCTCACGACCTCTTCAGCTTTGGGTCGAGCGCGTCGCGCAGGCCGTCGCCGATCAGGTTGATGGCAAAGACGGTGATCAGGATGGCAAGGCCCGGGAAGGTCACCACCCACCAGGCGCGCAGGATGAACTCGCGCGCTTCGGCCAGCATCGTGCCCCATTCCGGCGTCGGCGGCTGCGCGCCCATGCCGAGGAAGCCCAGCGCCGCCGCCTCGAGAATGGCGTTGGAGAAGGACAAGGTCGCCTGCACGATCAGCGGCGCGATGCAGTTGGGCAGGATGGTGACCAGCATCAGCCTGAGATGGCTGGCGCCGGCAACCTTGGCCGAGATGACATATTCGCGGTTCTTTTCCGCCATCACGGCGGCGCGGGTGAGGCGGGCGAAGTGCGGCTGCAGCACGAAGGCGATGGCGATCATGGCGTTGACCAGCCCCGGGCCAAGCACGGCGACCAGCACCAGCGCCAGCAGCAGCGACGGGAAGGCCAGGATGATGTCCATGATGCGCATGATGAGCGTATCCACCCAGCCGCGGCAGTAACCGGCAAGCAGGCCGAGGACGACGCCGGAGATCAGCGCCGTGGTGACGACGACGAAGCCGATGGCGAGCGAGAAGCGCGAGCCGTAGATCAGGCGCGAGAGGATGTCGCGGCCCACGGCGTCGGTGCCGAGCAGGAACTGGGCGTTGCCGCCCGCCTGCCAGGCCGGCGGCGTCAGGAAGAAGTCGCGGAACTGGTCGTCGGGCGAATGCGGGGCGAGCAGCGGCGCGAAGACGGCGATCAGGATCAGCAGCGCGAAGACGAAGAGACCGATAACCGCGCCCTTGTTGATCGAGAAATAATGCCAGAACTCGGCGAACATCTGCAGCCGGGCGTCCTGCGGCCTGACGACGGTCGCGGCTTCGATTGTGGCTGGGCCTTCGTTGGTCATGTCAATTCGCCCGGATACGCGGGTTGATGACGGCATAGAGCACGTCGACGATGAGGTTCACCGACATGACGATGAGCGCGATCAAAAGCAACCCGCCTTGCACGGTGAAATAGTCGCGCTTGGAAATAGCGTCGATCATCCATTTGCCGATGCCCGGCCACGAAAAAATGCTCTCGGTCAGGATGGCGCCGGTCAGGAGCGTACCGACCTGCAGGCCGATGGTGGTGACGACCGGGATCAGCGCATTGCGGAAAGCGTGCAGCCCGATGACGCGGCGCGGCGCCAGGCCCTTGGCGCGCGCAGTGCGCACATAGTCCTCGCCGAGCACCTCGAGCATGGCCGACCGCGTCTGCCTGGCGATGACGGCAAGCGGAATGGTGCCGAGCACGATGGTGGGCAGGACGAGGTGCGAGAGGGCCGAGCGGAATGCGCCCTTCTGTCCCGATATCAGGGAATCGATGGTCATGAAGCCGGTTACCGGCTTGAAGAAATAGAGAAGGTCGATGCGGCCGGAAACCGGCGTCCAGTGCAGCATGCCGGAAAACACGATGATCAGCAGCAGCCCCCACCAGAAGATCGGCATGGAATAGCCCGCCAGCGCCGTACCCATGGTCAGCTGATCGAACCAGGAGCCACGGCGGATCGCGGCGAAGATGCCGAAAGCGACACCGAAGACGATGGCGAAGATCATGGCGAAGATGGCGAGTTCGACGGTTGCCGGGAACCGCACCAGGAAGTCCTTGAGCACCGGCGTCTTGGTGGAGAACGAGGTGCCGAAATCACCGCTGAGGATGTTGGCCAGATAGGTCAGGTACTGTCGCCAGATCGGCAGATCGAAACCGAACTGGTGCATCAGCGCCGCGTGACGTTCGGGCGACAGGCCGCGTTCGCCCGCGAGCACCAGCACCGGATCACCGGGCAGGATGCGCACGAAGCCGAAAGCGAGGATGGTTATCCCAATGAAGGTCGGGACGATGAGGGCGAGCTTGCCGAGGATATAACGCAGCATGGCGGGCGAGGTGGGGCGGCGCTGTGGCGCCGCCCCGTTTCGCGAACCTTATTCGGCGATATCGACGCCGTCGAAGCGATGGATGCCGAGTGGATCCATCGCAAAGCCGGAGACGGTCTTCTGCATGGGCATGAACACCTTGGAGTGGGCAAGCGTCGCCCACGGTGCCTGCTCCTTGAAGATGACCTGCGCCTGTTCGTAGAGCTTGGTGCGCTCGGCCTGGTCGGAAACCGTCTTGGCCTTGTTGATGAGCGCGTCGAAGTCCTTGTTGCACCATTCCGCGCGGTTGTTCGAACCGACGGAAGCGCAGCTCAGGAGCACGCCGAGGAAGTTGTCCGGATCGCCATTGTCGCCGGTCCAGCCGACGATGACGGCACCGTCGTGATCGACCGCCGAAGCGCGCTTGAGGTATTCGCCCCAATCGTAGCTGACGATGTTGACGGTGACGCCGACCTTGGCGAAGTCGGCCTGGATCAGTTCCGCGGTGCGGCGTGCGTTCGGCATGTAGGGGCGCGACACAGGCATGGCCCAGACATTCATCTTGAGGTCCTTGACGCCGGCCTCTTCGAGCATCTTCTTGGCCGCATCCGGATCGTACGGATCGTCCTTCACGTCCTTGTTGTAGGACCACATGGTCGGCGGGATCGGGTTGACGGCCACCTGGCCGGCGCCCTGGAAGACCGCGTCGATGATGGCCTTCTTGTTGATGGCCATGTTGAGCGCCTTGCGCACGCGCACGTCGTCGAACGGCTTCTGCTGGGTATTGTACATCAGCGCACCGACATTGAGGCCTTCCTGCTCGTCGACCTTCAGGTTCGGATCGGCCTGCAGGCCGGCGATGTCGGCCGGCGCCGGGTAGGACATGATGTTGCATTCGCCAGCCTTCAGCTTCTGCGCACGGACCGCCGGATCGGTGGTGATGGCGAAGACAAGGTCGTCGATCTTCTGCTTGCCGCCCCAATAGTCGGGGTTGGCCTTGTAGCGGATGGCGGCGTCGGTCTGATAGTCGACGAAGATGAACGGGCCGGTGCCGATCGGCTTCTGGTTGAACAGTTCAGGCGTCTTGTCCGCCTGCAGCTTGTCGGCATATTCCTTGGAAACGATCGAGGCGAAGTCCATGCCAAGCGTCGGGATCAACGTGATCGCCGGCTCCTTGAGGGTGAACTTCACCGTCAGGTCGTCGACCTTCTCGACCTTGGTGATGTTGTCGCCGAACTGGTCATTGTAATACTGGTAGGCAATGCCCGGTATGTACTGGAACCAGGGGCCGTTCTTGTCGACCTGACGCTCGAACGAGAACACCACGTCGTCGGCGTTGAAGTCGCGCGTCGGGGTGAAATAGTCAGTGGCGGCGAACTTCACGCCCTTGCGAAGCTTGAACGTGTATTCCTTGCCATCGTCGGAAATGGACCAGCTTTCGGCCAGGCCCGGCGAGACCGTCGTCTTGCCATGATCGAATTCGACGAGGCGGTTGAAGACCGTACGCGAAGACGCATCGAACGTCTGTCCCGCGGTGTAGGGCGCCGGGTCAAAGCCTTCCGGCGAAGCTTCGGCGCAGTAGACCAAGGTTTTTGCGTTGGCCACGCCGCCCAGGACGCTTGCAGCCAGCAACGCGGCTGCAAAAGTCAGTTTCTTCCTCATTGAGCACTCCCTGATGTTTTTCCAAGCCCCTCTATCAGGCTCGCGAAGCGCGCATATAAGCACCGTTTCTCCGGCTTTGGAACACCCAGTTTGCCTACCCCATGGTAAGCGGGAAAAAAATCCTCTCCCTCTCGGAAAAATGGAAAAATTCAGTATTTTTTTCTATTCACAACATTATTAACGACCGCATTTTTTTATTGATCGCCAATCTGGCGAGATCGACGTCGCGCCCGCTTTCATATGAGCGGGAATGCCGGACGATGCAGGGCCGCTGCGCCCCGTGGTGACAAAGATTTTCGGCGGCCAATCTTTCGACGGCTTGCCGCTGGGGCAAGGCTTGCACGCCCGCCGATAGAGGCCATACATAGACAAGGCACCGGCGGCAGCGGGGGACGCCCCTGTTACTCGGAGGCGATCGCGGCAGGGGCGAACAAAACAGGGAGGGACGGTTGGCAAAAGCATCGAACAGGACGGCTCCGCCGAAGACGGCCAAGGCGACCCTGAAGCCGGCCGCGGGCGGCGACAAGCAGTCAACGCCCTCCGCCAAGAACGCAAAGGGCGCAGGGAAACCTTCCGCGGGCAAAGCGGACGCTGTTGTCAAACCGGCCGGGAAGCCGGCGGCCAAAGCCGTCCCCGCAAAGACGTCGGCGAGGGCCGGAACTGCTAGGACCGGGGCGACAAAGACCAGTTCGGCCAAGGCCGGGACGACGAAGGCCGGCGCGAGCAAGGCCGGGGCTGCACAGGCTCCATCCGTGGCCAAGCCGGCACCGGCGGCCTCGAGACCAGCGGCCGCCAAGCGATTGCCGAAAGCGCTCACCGCCCTTGCCGCAGGCTTGCCGGAAAAGCCCTGGCTGGAAAGCTACCCGAAGAACATGCCGGCCGAGATCGGCGCCCTGCCCTACAGCTCCATCGGCGATTTCCTCGTTGCCGCCTGCAAGCAATTCGCCGGCCAGCCGGCCTTCACCTGCATGGGCAAGTCGATCACCTATGCGGAACTCGAACGGCTTTCGGCGTGGTTCGGCGCCTATCTGCAATCGACCGGCTTGCCCAAAGGCGCACGCGTCGCCCTGATGATGCCGAACGTGCTGCAATATCCGGTAGCGATGATGGCGGTGGCGCGCGCCGGCTACACGGTGGTCAACGTCAACCCTCTCTACACGCCGCGCGAGCTGGAGCACCAGCTCAAGGATTCTGGGGCGCAAGCGATCGTCATCCTGGAAAACTTCGCCAGCACCTTGCAAGCGGTGATCGCCAGGACGTCGGTCAAGCACGTCGTCGTCGCCGCCATGGGCGACATGCTCGGCGGGCTCAAGGGAAGCATCGTCAATCTGGTGGTGCGCCGCGTCAAGAAGATGGTGCCGGCCTGGTCATTGCCCGGCCACGTCAAGTTCAATGCGGCGCTGAAGGCGGGCAGCGGCATGGATTTCAAGCCGGCCAAGGTGGCGGCCGACGATATCGCGTTCCTGCAATATACCGGCGGCACCACGGGAATCTCGAAGGGTGCTACCCTCCTGCACAGCAACGTGCTGGCCAATGTCGCGCAGAATTCGCTGTGGCTGCAGGACGCCTACACGGTCAAGCCAAAACCCGCGCATCTCAACCTCATCTGCGCACTGCCGCTCTACCATATCTTCGCGCTGACCGTGAATGCGCTGATGGGCATGCAAATGGGCGGTCAAAACATACTGATCCCCAATCCCCGCGACATCCCCGGCTTCGTCAAGGAAATGGGCAAGTATCCCTTCCATATCTTTCCAGGCCTCAACACGCTGTTCAACGCGCTGCTCAACAATGAGGATTTCCGCAAGCTCGACTTCAAGCCGCTGCTCCTGACGCTGGGCGGCGGCATGGCGGTGCAGAAGGGCGTCGCCGAGCGCTGGAAGGCGCTGACAGGCTGCCCGGTCAGCGAAGGCTACGGCCTGTCTGAGACATCGCCCGTGGCAACGGCCAACAAGTTCAGCTCCGGCGACTTCACCGGCACGATCGGCCTGCCGCTGCCGTCGACCGAGATCGCCATCCGCGACGAGGACGACAACAATTTGCCGCTCGGCGAGGTCGGCGAAATCTGCATCAAAGGACCGCAGGTGATGGCGGGCTACTGGAACCGGCCCGATGAGACCGCCAAGGTGATGACCAAGGACGGCTTCTTCAAGTCGGGCGACATGGGCTTCATGGACGAGCGCGGCTACACCAAGATCGTCGACCGCAAGAAGGACATGATCCTCGTTTCCGGCTTCAACGTCTATCCTACCGAGCTCGAGGAGGTCGTGGCGCTGCATCCCGGCGTGCTCGAAGTGGCGGCGATCGGCGTGCCGGACGAGCATTCGGGCGAAGTGCCGAAACTGTTCATCGTCAGGAAGGACCAGGCGCTGACCGCAGAGGCCATCACCGCCTATTGCCGTGAGAACCTGACCGGCTACAAGCGGCCCAGATACATAGAATTCAGGACGGAACTGCCGAAGACGCCGGTCGGAAAGATCCTGCGGCGCGCATTGCGCGAATAGGAGCCGGCTTGGACCACGACCTTGCCGGCGACCATGCGCCGGACCGGTGCCAACGCCTCGATCCGGCCGAGTTCATCAAGGCCAACATGCGCCTCGTGCCTGTTCCCGCGCTTCCCGAGATCCGGCTCTACGCACCCCATCCAGGCACAGGGTTGAGGCGGCTTGTCGAGCCGCACGAGGAAGCTGACGAGGATGCGCCGGAGCCGCAGCCGCCCTACTGGGCCTATGCCTGGGCCGGCGGCGCTGTGCTGGCACGTTACGTCTTCGACAAGCCTGAGGCCGTGGCTGGTCGCCGCGTGCTCGACCTCGGCGCCGGCTCGGGCCTTGTCGGCATCGCCGCCGCGAAAGCCGGGGCAGCCGAAGTGATCGCCGCCGAGGTCGACCGCAACGGCATCGCCGCCATCGGCCTCAATGCCGCGGCCAACGGCGTCGCGGTCGCCATTATCGAAAAGGATATCACCAAAGGCCCGCCACCGCCCGTCGACCTCGTGCTGGCGGGCGACGTGTTTTACTCCAGCGAGGTTGCCCTGCGGGTCATCCCGTTCCTCGATCGCTGCCTGGCATCGGGCATGGAAGTGCTGGTCGGCGACCCCGGCCGCAACGATTTGCCGCTCTCGCGGCTGCGATTGATTGCTGAGTATGAGGTGCCGGATTTTGGAGATGGGATAGGGGGTGCGAGGAGGGCGAGCGGGGTGTTTTTGTTTGAGGCGGGAGAGCGGTAGGGCGACGGGCAAGGGCATCAGGTGGAACGGCGGGGCTCGACCGATGCTCGCCTTGGTACGCGTATGAACGCGTCCGTTAACAGCAACCGGCAGACAACACTTCCCAGCGCAAGTGTTTACATTGCCGACGGTTTCATGATTCATGCCGGCTACGTGACAGGACCCCAGATTAATGGATTCACCGGCGAAAGAATCTGATCCGCGCAAGCTCATTGTGACGGAACTCATGAAAGAAGATCCGGATTGGCTGGCCATCGAGCGCCTCACCAGGCAGATTGTCGCCACGGACGAGTCGAGGGTTCGCTTCACCGTCGACGCCGGTCACATCCAGCGCCTCGGAATGGAGCTCGTCGGCAAGCAGGAGACTGCGGTTTCCGAACTGATCAAGAACGCTTACGACGCAGACGCGACCTCGGTCTCGCTGGACTTCCTAAACTCGACCAAGGAAGGCGGTACGCTTATCATCAAGGATGACGGCGTGGGAATGACCGAGGAGACTATCAGGTCTTCATGGATGAGAATTTCGACCGACGCAAAGTCTGTCGAGCCAACCTCGCCCCTTTATGGTCGGAGGCGGGCCGGACGTAAGGGTATAGGCCGCTTCTCGGCACAGCGGCTCGGCGCGACGCTGACCCTAGAAAGCAATCCGCAAGGTCTAGACGAGGGGTTGCGCGTCGAGTTCCATTGGGACGAGGATTTTGGTGAGGGTACGGATCTCAGCGACGTATTCTCGTCCATCACCCGCTTCCCCAAAAAGCCTGAGGTCTTCGGAACCACGCTGACGATCGGGTCCCTTCGGGATGCCTATACGGCGGCCTCGTTGGACAAGATCTGGCGTTCCGTCGTCCTGCTCCAGTCTCCGCACCGCGTCGCACCCGTGCAGGGCTTGGTTTCCGACCCCGGCTTCCAGGTACACTTGAACGGCACGACGCGTGCCGAGAAGTCGAAGCATCTATCAGTAGAATCTACGTTCATCTCGCAGGCGCTAGCGTTCATAGAAGCGGGGATTGAGGAGGACGGAAGCGCATGGGCGCGAGTCACCTCGAAAAAGCTCAACTTGGACGAGCGTCACGAGTACCAGGAGAAATTCCTGACGACGGGCAAAGTGCGTTTCTCGTCATATTATTTTATCTATTCGGCGAACACGCTGTCCGGAATGAACATGAAGGATGCAGCCGAGATGGGTCGCCGACACGGCGGCATCCGCATCTATAGGAACGGGTTCAGGGTTCTTCCATACGGTGAAGAATCGAACGACTGGCTGAGCCTCGATATTGACGTGTCCCGCAGGGATTTCCTGTTCCCGGCCAACAACCGAAACTTCTTCGGGCAGATCGATATCAACTCGGTCAACAACCCGCTGTTTGAGGAAACGAGCAGTCGCGAGGGTCTTCTTGAAAACGCGGTATTTCTCGAACTGACGAACTTTGCACGTGAGGCAGTGGAATGGGCCGCGCAGCGGATAGCGGAGGTTCGGCATAGGAAGACCCGCGCCGATCAGCGTGACTTCCGGTCCTTGGTCAGGCCGTCCGAACTCGTGAGAGACATCAAGGATGACCTGAAGGGATCAAGCCAAGACGAGACCCATGTCGTCCCCAAGGTGGTCAAGGCGCTCGAACAGGCGGAAGCGCAGATGATCGCCTTCGAGACGACTGTGGACGCGGAGCGGGCAGCCTCACTCGAATACGAGAACATGCTGCGCCTGCTGGCTTCCCTTGGCCTCTCGATAAGCGTATTCGGTCATGAGGTCACGGGAGCCAGGGAAGCGGCGGCGGCCTACCTCATGGTCCTCGGCAAACGCATCCAGTCCCTTCCGGACGAATTCAGGGCGTCCCTCTCGCGGCTGAATGCGGATCTCGAGCAGTCGATCAACCGTCTGTTCGACATCGGAGCCTACATCTCTGGCCTAACCTCGAGCACTGAGAGCCGCGAACTGCACACGCAGTCGATCCTGGGGTCTGTTGAGCGTTTCACCGATCAGTTCGCCGAGTACATGTCGAAGCAACAGGTCGAGTTCACCGTGGACGTATACCCTCCGTATCTGCGTACGATGCCCATGCACACAAGCGAACTCGACGCGGTGCTGCTGAACTTCCTGACCAACTCGGTGAAATCGATGAAGCGCGCGAGGGTGGCCAACCGCAAGGTCAAGATCGACGCCAGGGCCGAGGGTCGGCACGTGGTAATAGGCTTCGAGGACAATGGGGCTGGCATTCCCCAAGAAATCAGAACTCGGATATTCAATGCGTTCTTCACGACCACCGTTGGAAGCGACGATGACAGCATCATGGGACCGGGAACAGGTCTCGGGCTGAAGATCGTTTCGGACATCTCGGAAAGCTATGGCGGCTGGACAGAAGTTGCGACTCCGAGTGACGGGTACTCGGCCCGACTTGAATTCCGGGTGAACTCCGACACGGGCAAGGATTCGTAGAATGTTCAACGGATATTTCGTCGACGATCAGGACAAGGTCTACGCTGAGTTGCTGAGCCGTGACGGTATACTGAAGGTCGAGCATGTCGAAGTGTCCGAGCTAATCGTACTTGCGAAGGAGTTGCTCGAAAAGAAGCCGGACATCGTGGCCCTGGACTACCGCCTCGATGAGAAGCTGACGAAGATCAAACCTGACCAGACATACAAGGGCAGCGCGCTCGCCCAGCACCTCCGCGATGTTGCCATAGACCACCCGGAGCGAGATTTCCCACTTATCCTGGTATCGTCCGAAGAAAAGCTGCAGAAGCTTTACCGACCGGACCGGACCGCCCACGATCTTTTCGACCGTGTCTATACCAAGGCCGAGATCCTGACCGAGTCCGAACGGGTCCAAGCCGAGAGCATCGACCTCTGCGCGGCGTATGCTCGCCTCCGCAACCTTGAGGGTAAGTACGAGGTCGTCGACCTTACGGGAATCGATGTCGACGACGCCGACCAGATCAATTTCCAAGAATTCAGAGAGTTGGTCGAGACATCGAAGGCTCCTCATCTGGTCGTGAAGTCGTTCTATCGGCAGTTGATCAAGCGGGTTGGCCCTCTCCTCTCGATGGATGACGTTGCCGCGAGGCTTGGTGTTTCCACTGACTCGGTACAACTTGCATTGGATGCCCTTGACGACTCCGGTGCTCGCTACAAGGGTCTTCTTTCCGAAGGCTGGCCTCGCTGGTGGCTCTATCGCTTCGATCGGTGGGCGGAGAAAATTTTCGGCGGCCGCCCGATCCGTATTCCTGCCAACGCCCGCGCGAAAAAACTGTCTGAAGTACTCGGTAATGAGTTCTCGGCGGCAAAATCCCCGTGGAACGGCCGGGATGACGAACTCATCTCATTTTCCTGTGCATGCTGCAGGCTCCCGGCGGAAATACGACATTCGGTATCGCTGTTCGACTCAACGGTGCCGAGATATTCGACAGTCCCCCGCATCTGCTGGGACTGCGTGCAGACTGACAGATACCTCAAGGTTTCGCCCCCGCTTGTCATAGCGGATAGTGAAAAAGAGCTCGTCAAAGACGTGCTTCGGATGGACCGGAAAACTGACGAGGTCGTAGCTTGACGGAAGTCACGTCTGTTCAAGCGGGAAGCAGCCTCGCGACGATCGGCTATAAGCTGCTCGAGTTCGGAATCATCCAGAACGAAGGATTTAGCTCGATCAGCCGCGTCTCCCAGAAACTGAAAGGCGGAAAAGACTCTCTTCGATGGCTGGTCGAAGTGGACCGGTCGGAGCCGATCATTTTTGAAGAGGCGCTGGACTCGAAAGGGAACATCATCGTCCCCACGATCACCTGCGAAGGCATACAGGTCGATCAAAGAAAGGATGTCGATCATCCATTCTCCGCGCTCGACATCGCCATCGAAATCGGAGACGACAAAAAACAACCAGTCGCCCGATGGCATGTCGATCTTGCGAACGAAGACGAGAAAAACGGGCAAATACAGTCTGGCCCGCTATTCCACCTTCAGTACGGTGGGCATCAGCACGGTTTCAGGGAACTCGACGAGAAGCTGAAGGAGCCTCGGTGGTGCCACCCGCCAATGGATGTTGCTCTGCTCTGCGAGGTGGTCGCAGCGAATTTCTTTCCCGAGAAATGGGCGCAGTTGATCCAGGACCAAACCTGGTGCAAGTCGATCAAGGTGTTCGAGCGTCTATGCTACACTCAGTACATCGAGAAATTGACGCACAGCCTTGGAAGAAACGACAGTACCGCTCTAGGGTGTATGTGGGCGCTCCACTGGCGGTAGCGCCCTCGTCTTTGGATGCCTAATCCGCCGGACACCTGATAGGATTGACCGCATCCGCGCGCCCACTTCCTCCGCCGGATGACAATCATCGAGCCGGGAGTAGATGAAATCATCTGCGGCTTCGATGACCTTGTCATGTTCCCCGGCGCGCAGCAGCGCGTCAATCGTCGAGTACGCGGACTGAACTTCAACGTCGGCCACCCGAGGCATCAGCAACTTGATAGTTTCGGCTTCGCGAGGTTCGTGCTTGAGCACTCCTGAACCGTACCTGCGTCCGACCATTTCCGCCGATACCTGGGCGAAACTCGTCAGGATGCTGATCAAGACAATCTTCCACGAGAAATCACGTTCCTTGTGGAAGTAAACGCGATGAAGCGTGTTCGTGCAGTTGCAGCCCAGTTCGTTCAGGACGATGCGCGGACCAAGATGGTTCATTACCGGGAAGAACGCGTCGGGGGGGTTGGCATCGCTGGGATGATCCCATCGCGATCGCTTCTTGAATGTCGAAGTCGCCTCAATCCGAGTCTCGGGGAAAGTCTTTAGATAGGTGTCGATACGCTCGTTCGTGTCGCGCCGGATACCGTTCACGAGGTAGCCTTTTGCACCTCGAGCGACCGCACCGGCAAAGTCCTTTTGATTGAACCCGAGACCATTGAGGAAGCGGAACTTCGACACGATCGGTTCGCAGTCCTCTGCCAGGAGTCCCGAAAGTTGCAACGTGTCGTTCGAACGCAGGAAAAAATCGTTCGCACCAGTCACGATGCCGATCCTCAGTCGTGCGAACTCGCCGAAGGAGCGACAGGCGTCAGAGGAGATCAGCCGCGATACAAGTTCCGCGTCATCGGCCGCTAGGCCGATTTCGGCCGAGCGGACCGACCCGGTCTTGCCGCTCCACCTACTACCATCCCAGTCGGTGATCATCGACGCGAGTTCTTCAAGCGCATTCGCCTGACCGAACTGCAGGCTGCCGGAAACGGTCGCGTCCGGCGAGTGTCCGTCGGCTAGAAGGATGATCGTTTCCTCGTCGGTGCCCTCGGCAAGGAAAAGGCGGTCATGTACGACGAACGCCGCTGCCCGGGTGAAATGACGGGTCAGATAGTCGCGGAGCGCTGACGCGTACTCCGCGTGAACGAAAGCTCCCGGAAGCACCCAAGCCATACGGCCGCCAGACTTGAGGCGGGCGATAGAGTGAGCAACGAAGTATGCCCAAAGCCCTGCCCGGCCGCCCAGCTTTCCCGCCGCGCCGATCCGGCGGTTGAGCTCTTCGCGCCGCGAGGCTTCGATTTTCTGATACGGGATGTAAGGGGGATTCCCCATGACCACATCGAAGGACTCCGGCCAACCTTCCGGCCTTTCGACCGTCAAGAAGTCACCTTGGACAAACCTGACGAGGTCGGCCGGTCCGCCCAACACCTCACAAAGGTAGTCGAAGGCTACCGTGTCGATATCGCATCCATAAATTGAGTTCTTCGGATCCTTGGATCCGGAATTCTTTAGCGCTTTTACCGCCGACTGAAGGAAGCCGCATCCTCCGAAACTCGGCTCGAGGACTAGATCAGCGCGCGATCTGATCGCCCAGAAGGCGAGCATATCGCTCAGACGTTCGGGGGTATAATAAGCCCCGAGCTGACGACGCTCCTGCAGATCGCGCTCGCGTTTGCCCGCAACGATTGCCAACTACACTCTCCAGCTCTCATAACACATGATATAGGCCAATTCACGTGATGACATTTGCAAAGTCGCACAGGCCGTCGGCCACTTCGCTTCTGCAAACCTCGGGAAGACAGCCTACTGGCTAGAAACCAATGAGAAATTAAATTGCGCCTCTGATCGCAACGGCTTCACGGCTTAAGGCCTCTTGATGAGTTGTGGGCCTCAACTCCGCAATCCATGGCAAACCACCCTTCCGCCACCCCCTCCTACACCGTTTCCTTCACCCGTGCCGCCAAAAAATCCGGCAAATCAGCCACCGAATCCAGGATGACGTCGGCAATTGCGGCCAGAGATTCACGTGTGCCGGTCCCTGAGAGAACGCCGACCGCCAGGCCGCAGCCGCCGGCACGCGCCATTTCGAGATCGTGGCGGTTGTCGCCGACCATCGCGATCTGCGCCGGCTTCAGGCCGGTGAGATCGCAGAAGGCCTGGATCGTATCCGGCGCCGGTTTGGGATTGGCCACCGCGTCATAGCCATAGGCGGCGTCGAACAACTGCGCGACGCCGAGCGTCACCAGGGTCTTTTCCGCGCCGCTGGTTGAATCGTTGGTGGCGACGCCGAGCCGATAGGACCTTGCGTGCAAGGTGCCGAGCGTTTCGACGATTCCCGGCAGCGCCACCGCCATTGCCGAACCCTGCACCGAGGTGATCTGGTTGAAGCGGGCGACGGCCAGCATCTGGTCTTCGTCGGACAGGCGCGGAAACCACAGTTCGACGACGTCCAGATTGGTGCCGGAGGCAAAGATGGAGTCGGGTTTGAAGCGCCTGTTGGCAAAATCGAAGCCTGCGGCCGCAAGCAGCCTGTCGGCCTTCCAGCGATCGCCTTCGGAGGCGTCCATGGCCATGAAGTCGGCAACCCCTAGCCAGGTTGCATTGAAGTCGACAAGCGTTCCGTCCTTGTCGAACAATATTCCCTTGATGTCTGCCAATTCAGTCACTCCGAACCACGCAATTGGTGGATGTGTTCCACCAGGCCGGCGGTCGAGGCATCCCGCTTTGCGGCACTTTCCTTGCCTTCCACGACTGGCAGAAGGCCGGTGGCCAGTTCCTTGCCGAGCTCGACGCCCCACTGGTCGAAGGAGTTGATGTCGAACAGCGTTCCCTCGACGAAGACGCGGTGTTCGTAGAGAGCGATCAGGCGGCCGAGCGTGCGCGGGTCAAGCTTGCGATAAAGAATGGTGACCGAGGGCCGGTTGCCGGAGAAGACGCGGTGCGGAGCAATGCGATCGACATCGGCCGGCTTCATGCCCTTGGCCAGCATCTGCGCGCGCGCTTCCTCCAGCGTGCGGCCCCTCATGAAGGCTTCCGACTGCGCCAGGCAGTTGGCGAGCAGCAGGTCTTGATGGTGCTTCAGCTCCGGCTCGTGGCCGTTCGCCGCGGCGAGGAATTCGACCGGAATGAAATCGGTTCCCTGGTGCAGGAGCTGGAAGAACGCATGCTGGCCGTTGGTGCCGGGCTCGCCCCAGACCAGCGGCCCGGTCGGCGTCGCCACGGCGCCGCCGTCCAGGGTGACGCTCTTGCCGTTCGATTCCATGTCGAGCTGCTGGAGATAGGCCGGCAGCCTGGACAGGCGCTGGTCGTAGGGGATGACCGCGCGGGCCGGGTATTTGCAAACGACCCGATGCCACCAGCCGACAAGGCCAAGCAGCACCGGCAGGTTTTTGGCGAGCGGCGCGGCGCGGAAGTGTTCGTCCATTTCGTGCGCGCCATCGAGAAAGGCGCGGAAATTGCGTGGACCAATGGCGATCATCACAGGCAGGCCGATCGCGCCCCACACCGAATAACGGCCGCCGACCCAATCCCAGAAGCCGAAGACGCGGTCCGGCTCGATGCCGAACTTCGCCACCAGGTCGAGTGCCGTCGAGACGGCGGCGAAATGCTTGCCTACCGCTTCCTTGCCGAGCGCCTTCTGGACCCAGTCGCGCGCCGTCTGCGCATTGGTCATCGTTTCGACCGTGGTGAAGGTCTTGGAGGCGACGATAAAAAGCGTGGTCTCTGCGGAAAGGCCCATCAGCGTGTCGTGGATATGGGCGCCGTCGATATTGGAGACATAGTGCGCGCGCGGCCCGTCATGATAGGGCGCCAGCGCCAACGTCGCCATGGCCGGGCCGAGATCGGAGCCGCCGATGCCGATATTGACGATATCGGTGATCTTCTTGCCGGTGGCGCCTGTCGCCTTGCCGGAACGCACCGCGTCGGCGAAGGCGCCCATCGCGTCCAATACGGCGATGACCTCCGCCTTCACATCCTGTCCGTCGAGCACGATGCCCTTGCCGGTCAGGTTGCGCAGCGCGGTGTGCAAAACAGCACGGTCCTCGGTGACGTTGATCTTCTTGCCGGCGAACATGGCGGCGCGGCGGCCTTCGAGATCGGCGGCGTCAGCCAGCTTCTCCAGCAGGTCCATCGTGCGCGCATCGACGGCGCATTTCGACCAGTCGAGCAACAGGTCGCCGTCGCTGGCGGAGAACGTCTTGAACCGCTGCGGATCGGCGGCGAAGGCCTGGCGCATATCGCCGGCTGCCGCGGCGCGATGGTCGCGCAAGGCGGCAAGCTGTTTTTGGAAGGCTGACTGATCCACCGGCGGGCTCCTGGACTTTTGGATTATCTTAGCAGACCGGATGTTTCCGGCGCGTGTCGTCGCGCCAAACTATTGAGCCGAATTCCGTCCGGTCAATACGCGGCGATGACGCACTGCGTCACGCGGCGATGACGCACTGCGTTACGTGGGGATGCGAAGGACGAAAGATCACTGGCATAAATCCCAAAGATCAGAAAAATTGATTGGCGCAACCCCTTGTGCCACCGTTACATTCCACTGGTCCAGCCAAACGAAAAAGGCTGGCCATCAAGGAACCTCTCCCATGCCACAGCGCAACGACACGGCCATATGGTCCGGCCTGTTCCGGATTTCGGCCGAATCCGGCCAGACCTTGCAGGCACAGATCCGCCAGGCAATCGTGGCCGCCATTCTCGACCGCCAGATCGCCGCATCGATGCCGCTCCCGTCATGCCGGATATTGGCCGAAAAACTCGGCGTGGCGCGCGGAACCGTGGTGCTGGCCTTCCAGCAACTGGTCGACCAGGGTTTCCTGGTGGCGCGCGAGCGGCGCGGCCATTTCGTCAATCCCGACGTTTTGGCCACACCCGCCAAGCCGCATCAGAAGGCGCCCGACCAGGCCAACGAGATCGACTGGAAGGCACGCCGGCAGATCGCGGCCAGCGACATGCCGCCGCCGGCCAAGCACGAGAACTGGATCAAGTCGTCCTACCCCTTCGTCTATGGCCAGTTCGATCCGGCGCTGTTCCCGACCGCCGAGTGGCGCGAGTGCAACCGCATGGCGCTTGCCGTGCTGGAGATCCGCAACTGGGCCTCCGACATGGTCGATCGCGACGATCCGCTGCTGATCGAGCAGATCCAGGCGCGGCTTCTGCCCAGGCGCGGCATCTTCGCCAACCCCGACGAGATCATCGTCACGCTGGGCGCCCAGAACGCGCTTTACATGCTGGCGACGCTTCTGATGACCAAGGGCTCGAAGGTGGCGATGGAAGATCCGGGCTACCCCGACGCGCGCTCGATCTTCCGGCTCGCCGGCGCCGACATCCAGCCGGTGCCGGTCGACCAGTCCGGCATCGTAACCTCTTCCATTCCGAACGATTCCGGCTTTGTCTTCGTCACGCCCAGCCATCATTGCCCGACCATGGTGCCGCTGTCGGCGGAACGCCGGCAGGACCTTCTGGCGCGCGCCAACCGCTATAACCAGATCATCATCGAGGACGGCTATGACAGCCAGCTTCTCGACGAGGCGCCGCAGCAGGCCTTGAAGAGCCTCGACCGCTCGGGCCGCGTCATCTATGTCGGCTCGATGTCGAAGACGCTGGCTCCAGGCCTGCGGCTTGGCTACATCGTCGCCTCGGCTGGACTAATCGCCGAACTCAGGGCGCTGCGCCGCTTCATGCTGCGCCATCCGCCGGCCAACAACCAGCGCGCGGTCGCGCTGTTTCTGTCGCTCGGCCACCACGAGGCGCTGGTGCGGCGGCTGTCGAGCGCCTTCGACGAGCGGCGCAAGCGCCTGGTCCATGCGATTTCCGCCTTCCTGCCCGAGTGGCGTTCGACCGACTCGGCCGGCGGCACGTCGCTGTGGCTGGAGGGGCCGCGCGGCACCGATTCGCGCGGACTGGCCGAGGCCGCCGCCTCGCGCAGCGTCATCATCGAACCGGGCGACCGCTTCTTCGACCGCACCGAAAAGCCTTCGCGTTTCATGCGCTTGGGCATCTCCTCGATCGCGCTGCAGCACATCGAGCCCGGCATCCGTGAACTTGCAACCGCCGCAGGCCGCAGGCCGGCGGCGGCCTGATCACCTCGGCCTGACCACCTCCCAGGAGCCGCGCAGCAGCGGCTCCTGCTTCTTTAGCGCTGGCATATGCAACCGGACCGGCTGGCTCATAGGCTGTGCCAATGCCGGCGGCATAGTCGAGGCCTAAAGGGGACGAAGCAGCCGATGGTGGACCAACCGCCGCCCTGCTTCCGAGAAAAGGTGGAGTGCTTCCATGTCAGTGGCTGTCGAAAAGCAGGAAGCGGCCGACCAGCGTTCGCGCCGCTCCGGCGGACGCGAAGCGCGTCGCGCCATGCGTGCGGCGCCGCTCGCCGACGACATCAGGCCGGTTCGCGCCGGCCTCGAGGGGGGCAGCTACGGACCGCTCAGCGGCAATGATTGCGAGCGCATTCACGAAGCGGTGCTGACCCTGCTGGAGACGGTCGGCTTCGCCAACGCAATCCCTTCCTGCATCGAGGCGCTGACCAAGGCCGGCGCCAGCTATGGCGATGACGGCCGTATCCGTTTCCCGCGGGCACTGGTGCTCGACACGATCAAGCGAGCGGCGCGGCATTTCACGCTGCACGGCCAGGACCCGAAGCACGACATGGTGATCCAGGGCAAGCGCGTGCATTACGGCACGGCGGGTGCTGCCGTGCACCTTGTCGACGTCGAGAAGCGCGAGTACCGCGAATCCTTGCTGCAGGACATCTATGACGCCGCGCGCATCGTCGATGGGCTCGATAACATCCATTTCTTCCAGCGGCCCATGGTGCCGCGCGACATTCCCGATCCGCTCGAAATGGACTTCAACACGCTTTACGCCTGCGTGATGGGCACGTCCAAGCATGTCGGCACGTCCTTCACGGTGCGCGAGAACGTGCAACCGGCGCTCGAAATGCTCTACGCGATCGCCGGCGGCGAGGAGAATTTCCGGGCCCGGCCGTTCGTGTCGAACTCCAACTGTTTCGTCGTGCCGCCGATGAAATTCGCCGAGGACGCCTGCGGCGTGCTCGAGGCCTGCGTCGAAGGCGGCATCCCGATCCTGCTGCTTTCGGCCGGACAGGCCGGCGCCACCGCTCCGGCGGCGATCGCGGGTGCGGTGGTGCAAGCCGTGGCCGAAGTGCTGGCCGGCCTTGTCTATGTCAACACCATCAAGCCGGGGCATCCGGCGATCTTCGGTACCTGGCCGTTCGTGTCGGACCTGCGCACCGGCGCCATGTCCGGCGGCTCGGCCGAACAGGCGGTGCTGACCGCGGCCTGCGCGCAGATGGCGCAGTTCTACGACCTGCCGGGCGGTTCGGCCGCCGGCATGACGGATTCGAAACTGCCTGACATCCAGTCCGGCTATGAAAAAGGCATCACCAATGTGATGGCCGGCCTATCCGGCCTCAACCTGGTCTACGAATCGGCCGGCATGCACGCTTCCCTGCTCGGCTTCTGCCTGGAAAGCCTGATCATCGACAACGACATGCTGGGCCATTGCCTGCGCTGCGTGCGCGGCATCGAGGTGACGGACGACGCGCTGTCGATCGACACCATCGCCGATGTCTGCCTGAAAGGTCCGGGCCACTATCTCGGGAACGAGCAGACGCTGAAGCTGATGCAGACCGAATATTTCTACCCCGCCGTCGGCGACCGGTTTTCGCCGAAGGAATGGAACGAGAAGGGCCGGCCCGACATATTGCAGCGGGCGATCGCGGAGAAGAAACGCATCCTCGCCGAACGCTTCCCGCGCCATGTGCCGAAGCCGCTTGATGACAGGCTGCGCGCCCGCTTCGGCGACATGATCAAGCTGCCGCGCAACGGCATGGGCGGCTGAGAACGCCCCCCGTGAAAACAGGTTAGTCCGCGCTCAGCCCATAATGTTCGACGACCTCGGTATTGACCAGCTTGGCATGTAGCGCCATCAGCACGATCTGGGCGTCGAAACTGTCTCCGGCATCGACCGCGGCCTCTATCCGACGCTCCACGTCCTGCCGCGGCTGCGCGCCATGAGAGCGCTCGAATGCCTCAGGCCCAGCAATACAATAGCTGAACAAACACGCCACTTGCGCATAGGCCTGTGGCGGCGGCTCGTCGGGCCAGTGATCCTTCATCAGATTGACGAGGGTGAGCTTTACGCCCTCCGGCACCAGGGCGGGATGCAAGTCGGCGCCGCGTAAGGCGCTGTCGAGCTGTCTCAAATCGCCCGAACGGCCGAACAGTCCGAGGAAGCCGAGGGAAGAGCGCCGTGCGGCCATGATATTCCGATCCCGTTTTCAACCAATTAGGTGGTTCGCCAGCGGAATACAAAGAGAGGCAGATATTTAGCCGGTTGCCGCCAAAAGCAGAACACCCGCCAGGGCCGATACGGCAAGCGTCGGCAGCATGCCGATTTTCAGTTTGAGGATGGCGATCATGGTAGCGCAGGACAGCAGCGCGGCACGCCAGTCGATCGAGGACAGCACCGGCACCTCCGTTCCGAGCTCCGTCGCACGCACTTCGCGGAAGATGACGTGCAATGCGAACCACAGGGCCAGATTCATGATGACGCCGACGACCGCCGCGGTGATTGCGCCCAATGCCGCCGACAATGCCTTGTGGCCGCGCAGCGCTTCGATGTAGGGCGCACCGAGGAAGATCCAGAAGAAGCACGGCGTGAAGGTAACCCACAGCGTAAGCAACGCTCCGAGCGATCCGGCAAACAACGGATATGACGATCCGGAATGGCGGAACGCGGCAAGGAAGCCGACGAACTGCAGGACCAGGATGAGCGGTCCGGGCGTGGTTTCGGCAAGGCCCAGGCCATCGACCATTTCTCCTGGCGCAAGCCAGCCGAGAGAGCCTACGGCCGCTTGCGCGACATAGGCCAGAACGGCATAGGCGCCGCCGAAGGTGACGACCGCCATAAGGCTGAAGAAGCCGCCGATCTGCGTCCAGACGCTGTTTGCCGATGTGAACGCCCAGATCAGCAGAACCGGCCCAAGCCAGATCGGCAGCCAGATCGCGATGGTGCGCGGTGCGTGCCATCGCGTCGGCCTGGTATGGGCAAGTTCGCCGCGCTCGAACATCAGATCGACCGCGCCCTTGACGTCGGGAGCGTCGTCCTTGCTGTGCGCGGTGCCAGAAAACAGGGCCGGCGCAATGCTGTTTCCGGCCCATCCCACCAGTCCTGCAAAAAGGATGAGGAGCGGGAACGGGACGTTGAGCACATAGATGCCGATAAAGGCGCAAAGCGCGATCGCCACCATCACCCGGTTCTTCAAGGCCCGCCGGCCGATGCGGATCACGGCCTCGATCACGATCGCCAGCACCGCCGCCTTCACGCCGAAAAACAGCGACTCGACCAGCGGCGCATCACCATAGAGCGCATAGAGAATGCTCAAGGCGAGCATAACGAGCGCGCCGGGCACGACGAAGAGGACGCCGGCGACAAGACCGCCGACCGTCCTGTGCAGCAGCCAGCCGATATAGATGGCGAGTTGCTGGGCCTCGGGACCGGGCAGCAGCATGCAGTAGTTCAGCGCATGCAGGAAACGCTGCTCGCCGATCCAGCGCTTTTCCTCGACCAATTCCCTGTGCATGAGCGCGATCTGCCCGGCCGGTCCGCCGAAACTGAGCAACCCGATCTTCGCCCAGAGTTTCGTGGCCTCGCGGAAACTCGGGACCGAGGGCGCCTCGATGAGGTCGGCACTTTCTTCGGAAAGGAGGGAGTTCATGACGCCTTCGCTCCCGCCGGCCAATTGTGCGTCTCGCCGGTGGCGTCGCGGCACCAGCGGAAGAACGCGTCGTAAAGCAGCATGCCGGCATCCAATTGTTGCAGGTCATCGCGAAACATGCGCGACAAACCAAGCGAGGCGGCGAGAAATCCCGCCGCCTGCGGAACCAGGTCGAGGCTCGCCGTGTCGGCTGCGCGCACGATCACGGCGAGGCGGTCGAGCGCTTCGGATTCGAGCCCGAACTCCTCGAGCATCGTGTCGAATGTGCAGCGCTCGCCGCGATGGCTCCAGAACGCATTGTCGATGTCGAAAGGCACGGCCTGAAAACGATCGGCGACATCAGGCACTTCCGCCGCGTCGACGAACAGGAAGACCGCTTGAGGATCGACGAAACGGCGGATCAGCCAGGGGCAGGCGATGCGATCGACTTTGGGCCGGGCCCGCGTCACCCAGACGGTGCGGCCCCTGTCGTCACGAGGCGGCATCCTGTCGGCACGGACCAGAAGGCCGTGGGCGTCCCGCCAGGCTTCGAAGCCGCCTTCGAGCGATTCGGCGGCGATCCCTTCATGGCGCAACCATGCGGCGACGCCTTGCGAAAGCTTTTTTCCCTGCTGGCAGACGACCGCCACGCGGCTACCGGCGAAGTCGGCCGCCCAAGTCTGGACGGTTTTGAAATCGCGCCGGTACGACGCCGGCAGCAAACGTGGATCGGCGTTGTAGTCGTCCTCGGTACGGATATCGAGGATTGCAGGCGCGCCCGGCAAACCGACCATACGGATCAGTTGCGGCACGGTGACAGCGGTTGTTGACGGCATGGCGTCCACCTCCTGAAAGAGAAGCCTGGACGCGAACGTTGGGCTGACGCCTCACGGGGTCGTCGCGATGAACCCCTTGCAGCGATGGTGGATTTGTTGGGCAGGCTTGTCAAGGACGCAATGTCCTCGGTCCATGGCGGGCCCCGAAACGAAAAAACGACCGGCGGCCCATCAGGCCGCCGGTCGTCGATCGCTATCGTCAATTGTCGCTTGAACAATCGATGATTGTCCCGGGGAATAATCAGTGATTGTCCCTGGGCACGCCCTTCGTATGAGCCACGTCCTGGTATTTCACCGCCGGTTTCAGCACCATGCCGCCCGAGAACTGGTCGACCATACCGCGCTGGATTTCCTGCCACGGCGTCTGGTGCTCGGGATAATGGTAGCCGCCATTGTTTTGCAGCTCGGCGCGGCGGCGGGTGATCTCGTCATCGGTGACGAGAATGTTGGCCGTGCCCTTTTTCAGGTCGATGCGAACGCGGTCGCCCGTCTTGAGCAATGCAAGCCCGCCGCCGATCGCGGCCTCCGGCGAGGCGTTGAGGATGGAGGGCGAGCCTGACGTGCCGGATTGGCGGCCGTCGCCGATGCAGGCCAGTGCGTGGATGCCCTTCTTGATGAGATAGGCCGGCGGCTGCATGTTGACGACCTCTGCGCCGCCCGGATAGCCGACCGGACCGGCGCCACGCATGAACAGGATGGTGTGCTCGTCGATCCCTTGCGCCGGGTCGTCGATGCGGGCGTGGTAATCCTCCGGACCGTCGAAGACCATCGCGTTGCCCTCGAAGGCCTCGGGATCCTTCGGGTTGGAGAGGTACCGCTCGCGGAATTCAGGCGAGATGCCGCTGGTCTTCATGATCGCCGAATCGAACAGATTGCCCTTGAGATTGATGAAGCCGGCATTGGCTTTCAGCGGCTCGGCGACAGTGCGGATGACTTCGCGGTTCTCGTTGACGGCATCGCGGCAATTGTCGCCCATTGTCTTTCCGTTGGCGGTCAGAGCATCCGGATGCGGCAGCAGCCCGGCTTTCATGAGCTCCGCCACCACGGCCGGCACGCCGCCCGCGTGATGGTAGTCCTCGCCCAGATATTCGCCCGTCGGCTGGAGGTTGACGATGAGCGGCACGTCGAGGCCGATCTTCTGCCAGTCGTCATTGTCGAGCGGCACGCCGAGATGGCGGGCGATGGCGTTAAGATGGATCGGCGCGTTGGTGGAGCCGCCGATCGCCGAATTGACGACGATGGCGTTCTCGAAGGCCTTGCGCGTCATGATGTCGGACGGCTTCAAATCCTCGTGCACCATGTCGACGATGCGTTTTCCCGTCTCGTAGGCGATCTGGCCGCGCTCGCGATAAGGAGCCGGAATCGCGGCCGAGCCCGGCAGCTGCATGCCGAGCGCCTCGGCCAGCGAGTTCATGGTGGTGGCGGTGCCCATGGTGTTGCAATAGCCGGTGGACGGCGCCGAGGAGGCGACGATATCCATGAACTCGTCATAGTTGATCTCGCCGGCCGACAGGCGCTGGCGCGATTCCCAGACGATGGTGCCCGAACCCGTGCGCTTGCCCTTGTGCCAGCCATTGAGCATGGGACCGACCGACAGCGCTATGGCCGGAATGTTGACGGTCGCCGCCGCCATCAACAGCGCCGGCGTCGTCTTGTCGCAGCCGATGGTGAGCACGACGCCGTCAAGCGGGTAGCCATAGAGCACTTCTACCAGGCTCAGATAGGCAAGGTTGCGGTCGAGAGCTGCGGTCGGGCGCTTGCCGGTCTCCTGGATCGGGTGGCACGGGAACTCGAAAGGAATGCCGCCCATCGAGACGATGCCTTCGCGCACGCGTTTGGCGAGCTCGATGTGGTGGCGATTGCAAGGCGACAGGTCGGAACCGGTCTGGGCGATGCCGATCAGCGGCTTGCCCGACATCAGTTCGGCGCGCGTCAGCCCGTAATTCAGGTAACGCTCCAGATAGAGTGCCGTCATGCCCGGATTGTCGGGGTTGTCGAACCACTCCTGCGAGCGAAACTTTTTCTTTCCTGCGGGGGCGCCAGCCATCATGGTCTCCGTATTTGTATGACAAATCGATATGACAACGCGCGGGTGCAGGCAAGGGGCACGCGTGATCTGAATCCGGACTTTGGTGCGATAGACATCAATCGGGCCGCACGCTACCAACAATCCGACATTGGTCGTCCGGGAGGTTCTGATGGCTTTGGTGATCGAGGGCGAGGAGCGCATTGCCGCACCCCTCCAGAAAGTTTGGGAAGCGCTGAACGATCCGGCGGTGCTGAGAGAAAGCATCCCCGGCTGCCAGAGCCTGGAAATGAAGTCGCCGACCGAGATGGCGGCGACGGTGGTGGTGAAGATCGGCCCGATCAAGGCGACCTTCAACGGCGAAGTCACGTTGAGAAATCTCAATCCCCCGCATGCCTACACGATCCAGGGCGAAGGCAAGGGCGGCATCGCCGGCTTCGCCAAGGGCGGCGCCGACGTGACGCTGACCGAGGACGGGGCGGACGCGACGGTGCTCAAATACGCCGCCAAGGCCGAAGTCGGCGGCAAGATCGCCCAGCTCGGCAGCCGGCTGATCGAATCGACCTCGAAGAAATTGGCGGGACAGTTCTTTTCGAGTTTCGGCGAGAAGGTGGGTGCTGCTTAGGCTGGTCTATCCAGCGTTAGCACCGGACGAAAATTACTCGAAGACGATGCTCGGCACGGCGTCCGCGGCCGCGCCGCGCTCTTCGTTGACCCTGTCCCAGACCTTCGAAGCGATATCGCGATAGATCTTCGCTTCGGCACTGTCAGGCTTCGATGCCACCACCGGCGCACCTTCATCCGAGCTTTCGCGGATGCCCATCTCCAGCGGCACCTCGCCAAGGAAGGTGACGCCGAGGCGCTCGGCCTCGCGGCGTGCGCCGCCATGGCCGAAGATGTCGTAGCGCTTGCCGGTGTCGGGGGCGAGGAAATAGCTCATGTTCTCGACGATGCCGAGCAGCGGCACGTCGACCTTCCTGAACATGTTGAGGCCCTTGCGAGCATCGATCAGGGCCAGATCCTGCGGCGTCGAGACGATGACCGCGCCGGCCAACGGCACCTGCTGGGCCATGGTGAGCTGGGCGTCACCGGTGCCAGGAGGCATATCGACGACGAGCACGTCGAGCGGCCCCCATTCCACTTCGCGCAGCATCTGCGTCAGCGCCGACATCACCATCGGCCCGCGCCAGATCATCGGCGTTTCCTCGTCGACGAGGAAGCCCATCGACATCACCTTGAGACCGTAATTCTGCATCGGTTTCAGGATCTTGCCGTCGACAGTCTGCGGCCGGCCGTGAATGTTGAGCAGCCTTGGCATGGATGGGCCATAGATGTCGGCATCGAGCACGCCCACTTTCAGCCCGTTGGCGGCGAGGCCGAGCGCCAGATTGACGGCCGTGGTCGATTTGCCGACGCCGCCCTTGCCGGACGCAACCGCGATGATCGCCTCTATGCCGGGCACGCCGCGCTTGCCCTGGCTGTGCGAGGCAGGGGCATGGGGCGCCGGGCGCGGCGCGGCAACGGGCGGGGCGGGACGCGGCGCCGGGCGCGCCGCGACAGGCGCCTCCATGCCGCCGCCCTTCTTCTCCGCCGTCAAGGCGACGACGGCGCCGGCGACACCGGGAATAGCCTTCACGACACGCTCGGCCGCGGCGCGCAAGGGCTCCATCTCCTGCGCCCTGGCGGCCGGAACGGTGATCGAGAAGAACACTTTCGAATCGGCAATGAAAATTTCGGAAACCATGCCGAGGTCGACGATGTTGCCGGTGAAATCGGGGCCATTGACCGTTTTCAGGCGCTCGATGACGGTTTCCTTGGTGACGGACATGGCTGTTGTTTCCCTGGCGTTCGGCTGTTCACATAGTGCAGATCGCCGGCGGCTCCAAGCGCCAGGCCGCGACATCAGCCTGCCAGGCGAACCGCCAGATAGGTCAGTGCCGAAATCGCCGCCGTCGCCGGCAAGGTGACGACCCATGCGATGACGATGTTGCCGGCTATGCCCCAGCGCACCGCCGAGACACGGCGGGCGGCGCCGACGCCGATGATGGCGCCCGTGATGGTGTGCGTGGTCGAAACCGGAACGCCGAGCCATGTCGCGGCGAAGAGGGTGATGGCGCCGCCGGTCTCGGCGCAGAATCCCTGCATCGGGTTGAGCCTGGTGATCTTGGAGCCCATCGTGTGGACGATGCGCCAACCGCCGAGCAGCGTGCCCAGTGCCAATGCCGACTGGCAAGTCAGGACCACCCAGAGCGGCACGTAGAAATCCGTTCCGAGCATGCCTTGGGAATAGAGCAGCACGGCGATGATGCCCATGGTCTTTTGCGCATCGTTGCCGCCATGACCGAGCGAATAGAGGGAGGCGGAAAAGAACTGCATGACACGGAAGGTGCTGTCGACGGCGAACGGCGTCTGGCGCACGAACAGCCAGGAAACCACCAGGATCAGGAGAAGCGCCAGGACAAAGCCCGTCGCCGGCGACAGCACGATGGCGGCGACCGTCTTGCCGAGCCCCGCCCAGACGATGGCACCCGTGCCGGCCTTTGCGACGCCTGCCCCCACCAATCCGCCGATCAGCGCATGCGAACTGCTCGACGGGATGCCGGCGATCCAGGTGACGATGTTCCAGACGATGGCGCCGACGAGGGCGGCGAAGATCACCGCCGGGGTGACGATGCTTGCATCGATGATACCCTTGCCCACGGTTTCGGCGACATGGAGGCCAAAGAACATGAAGGCGATGAAATTGAAGAAGGCCGCCCAGAACACCGCGTAATGCGGCCTCAGCACCCGGGTCGAGACAATGGTGGCGATCGAATTGGCGGCGTCGTGCAGGCCGTTGAGAAAATCGAAGAACAGCGCGACGGCGACGAGGCCGACCAGCAGGGGAAAGGCGATCGCGACTTCCATCGCCTAGACGTTCTCGATGACGATGCCACTGATCTCGTTGGCGACGTCCTCGAAGCGGTCGACCACCTTCTCCAATTGGCCATAGATCTCCGAGCCGATCAGATAGGCCATCGCATCGCTGCGGCCGTGCCGCCTGAAGAGATCCTTCAGGCCCTGCTCATGCAGATCGTCGGCCCGGCCCTCGGCACGCATGACTTCCTCGGCGAGTTCATTCAGGCGCACGCTGTTGGCGCCGACCTTGGCCAGCAGCGGGATCGCCTCCGCGACGAGCCTGGCGGCATCGACAATAACGGCGCCCATTTCCTGCATCAGCGGATCGAATTCCCTCTTCTCGAACAGCCGCACCGTCTTGACGGTCTTGTGCATCATGTCGATGGCGTCATCCATCGACTGGATCAGGTCCTTGATATCGCCGCGGTCGAAAGGCGTGATGAAAGAGCGCCGCACGGCAAGCAGGACTTCGGCGGTGATATGGTCGGCCTCGTCCTCGAGATCGACGATCTTCTGGCACCAATGCTCGATGTCCTTGCCCAGGAGGAGCTGCTGCAGGGCCTCCGCGCCGCCGACCACCGTGC
Organism: Mesorhizobium sp. BR1-1-2; assembly: GCF_020165435.1. Lineage (NCBI taxonomy): Bacteria > Pseudomonadati > Pseudomonadota > Alphaproteobacteria > Hyphomicrobiales > Phyllobacteriaceae > Mesorhizobium > Mesorhizobium sp. BR1-1-2. The sequence goes on along the minus strand of NZ_JAIUID010000008.1, from coordinate 157,454 downwards.
GGGAATGCCTCTCGAACAGGTCGAAGAAGCGATCTTCGCGCGGCAACAGCTTGCGGAACCAGCCCAGCATGTTCGTCCCTCCCGGCGCACCAGTTCCATCCACATAGCGCCGCATGCGCCCATGGGGAACAGTAAGCCGGCTGAAAGATGTGGATGCAGCCAATTGCAGGCACCGCTCGCAATTGGCTGGCCGCCGGCAAAGCGGGGCTCGTCAAGCGACCGGATCGACCTATTTCCAAGGAGACGCCGGGGACGACAAGCAGCGAAGGAGAAACGATCATGCTTGCAAACAGCAACGCAGCGGCCAACCTCGCGGTGAAAGACCTGGCGAAGGCAAAGGCTTTCTATGAGGGGACGCTCGGCCTGAAACAGGTGCATGACGAGGGTGGCGAGCTGATCGTGTACAAAAGCGGCGACACCACGATCAACGTCTATCGCTCTCAGTTCGCCGGAACCAACAAGGCGACGGCGGTGACGTGGACGGTTGGCGATGAGATCGACACCGTCGTCAGCGGGCTGAAATCGAAGGGCGTTGCCTTCGAGCACTACGACATGCCCGGCCTGACCTTGGAAGGAGACATCCATGTCGGCCACGGCATGAAGGTCGCCTGGTTCAAGGATCCGGATGGCAACATCCTCAATCTCGTCGACCGATAGGTTCCTGCCATCAAGCATCGGCTTGGGCGATCCACATCGCAGTTGGCAGCAGCCCTCTGGCGCGGTGCGGCGGGGGCGGTTAGCTTCAGATATGATCGACAAGCTGGAATTTTTCATCGCGCTTGCCAAGGAAGAGCATTTCGGCCGGGCTGCCGAAGTGTGCGGCGTCACCCAGCCAACCTTGTCGGCCGGCATCAAGCAACTTGAAGGTCAGCTGGGCGTGATGCTGGTCCTGCGCGGCTCGCGCTTCCAGGGCCTGACCCCGGAGGGCAAGCAAGTGCTGGTGTGGGCACGCCGCATCGTCGGCGATACCCGGACTATGCGCGAGGAGATGCGGGCGGCGCGGCACGGCTTGTCGGGACGTATCCGCATCGCCGCCATTCCCACCGCGCTCGCCATGGTGGCGCGGCTGACGACGCCATTCCGCGAAAAACACCCCGGCGTCACCTTCTCGGTATTGTCCCGGACCTCGATCGAAGTGCTGTCGCTGCTCGGCAATTTCGACATCGACGCCGGCATCACCTATCTCGACAACGAGCCGCTCGGACGAGTGACCAGCGTACCGCTCTACGATGAGCGCTATCAGCTGATCACCGCGATCGGAAACCCCTATTCCGACCGCGACAAAGTGACATGGGCCGAGATCAGCCACCTGCCGCTCTGCCTGCTGACCCCGGACATGCAGAACCGCCGCATCATCGACCAGCACCTGGCCGAAGCCGGCGTCGAGGTGCGGCCGACGCTGGAATCCAATTCGATGATCGTGCTGTTCTCGCACATCCGCACCGGCAAATGGTCCTCGATCATGCCGCTCAACCTCACGGAAACGTTCGGCTTTTCCGAGCCTATCCGAGCCATCCCGATCGTCGAGCCGGATGCCAGCCACACCGTCGGGCTGGTGGCCGCGCTGCGCGAACCGCACACACCGCTGGTTTCGGCGTTGCTGGACGAGGCGATGGCGCTTGCAGACGATTTCCGCGCCCGCCGCTAGGTTAGGGAATGCGAGTGCTGGAGCTCGATAGAAAATTTCTATCGAGCAACGGATCAGCTTTATTGATTTCAGGGGTTTCTCCTGATTTTGTAAAGACTTAGCGACAAAGCCACCGACCAGGGAGGGCGCTGCGTGACGATGCAGCCTGCAAGTACCGAGATCGCATCGCGCACGGCCGCGATCATCCAGGAGCTGAAGGACCTCGAAGGTCCGCTACTGCCGATCCTCCATGGTATCCAGGAAGAGTTCGGCCATGTGCCGCAGGCAGCACTCCCGGTCATCGCCGACGGACTGAACCTTTCCAGAGCGGAGGTGCACGGCGTCGTCACCTTCTATCACGATTTCCGCGCCCGCCCGGCAGGCCGGCATGTGCTCAAGCTCTGCCAGGCCGAAGCCTGCCAGTCGATGGGTTCCGACGCGGTGGCCGCCAGGATCAAGCAATTGCTCGGCATTGATTTCCACGAGACGACGAAAGACGGTTCGGTGACCCTGGAGCCGGTCTACTGCCTGGGGCTGTGTGCCTGCTCGCCCTCGGCGATGCTCGATGGCGAGGTGATCGGGCGGCTCGACAACGAGAAGATCGAAGAGATCGTCGCGGAGGTGCGCTCATGATCCCGCGCATCTACATTCCCGGCGATTCCGGCGCGCTGGCGCTCGGTGCCGAAAGGGTCGCCAAGGCTGTTCGTGCTGAACTCGCCGAGCGCGGCGTCGAGGCCAAGATCGTCCGCAATGGATCGCGCGGCGCCTATTTCCTGGAGCCTATGGTCGAGGTCGCGACAGCAAACGGCCGCGTCGCCTACGGGCCGGTGAAGCCGTCCGACGTCAGGAGCTTGTTCGACAGCGGCTTTCTCACCGGCGGCCATCACAAGCGCTGGTTGGGCGCGCCGGACAAGATCCCGTTCCTGGCCAAGCAGACCCGTCTGACCTTCGCGCGCTGCGGCATCAACGACCCGCTGTCGCTCGACGCCTATAAGTCGCTTGGCGGGCTGAAGGGCCTGCAGAACGCGGCGGCCATGGCGCCGGCCGAGATCGTCAGCCAGGTTACGGAGTCCGGCCTGCGCGGCCGCGGCGGCGCCGGCTTCCCAACCGGCATCAAATGGAAGACCGTGCTCGATACGACATCCGAGCGCAAATACATCGTCTGCAACGCCGACGAGGGCGACAGCGCCACCTTCGCCGACCGCATGATCATGGAGGGTGATCCCTTCGTGCTGATCGAAGGCATGGCGATCGCCGGCATCGCCACCGGCGCGACCAAGGGGTTCGTCTACATCCGCTCGGAATATCCGCATGCGGTGGCGGTCATGAACAAGGCCGTCGAGGTCGCCCGCAAGGCCGGCGTGCTCGGCGTCAACGTGCTCGGTTCGCCCAACACCTTCGACATGGAGATCCGCGTCGGCGCGGGCGCTTATGTCTGCGGCGAGGAGACCTCGCTTCTGAACAGCCTGGAAGGCAAACGCGGCGTGGTGCGTGCCAAGCCGCCGCTGCCGGCCATCCAGGGCCTTTTCGGCAAGCCGACGGTGATCAACAACGTCATCTCGCTGGCTTCGGTGCCTGTCATCATGGACAAGGGCCCCGCCTTCTACAAGAATTTCGGCATGGGCCGCTCGCGCGGCACGATCCCGATCCAGATCGCCGGCAACGTCAAGCGCGGCGGCCTGTTCGAGGCGGCTTTCGGCATGACGCTGGGCGAAATCGTCGACGATATCGGCGGCGGCACGGCCACCGGCCGGCCGGTGAAGGCGGTGCAGGTCGGCGGCCCGCTCGGCGCCTATTTTCCGCGCGCTTTGTTCGACACGCCGTTCGATTATGAGGAATTCGCCAAGCGCGATGGACTGATCGGCCATGCCGGCATCACCGTGTTCGACGACACCGCCGACATGCTGAAACAGGCGCGCTTCGCCATGGAGTTCTGCGCCATCGAAAGCTGCGGCAAGTGCACGCCCTGCCGCATCGGTTCGACGCGCGGGGTTGAGACCATCGACAGGCTCGCCGCCGGCATCGAGCCGGAGAAGAACCTCGCCCTGGTCACCGACCTCTGCAACACGATGAAGTTCGGATCGCTCTGCGCGCTGGGCGGCTTCACGCCGTACCCGGTGATGAGCTCGATCACGCATTTCCCCGAGGATTTCAAGCCGGCGCCGGCGCGCGTGGCTGCTGAATAGGAGCTGGCAGATGAACATCAAAGCCGACTTCCCGACGCTCATCGAAGAGATCGATTACGGAACTCCGCAATCGAAGGCTGAGAAGCAGATCACGCTGACCGTCGACGGCCGCAACATCACCGTGCCGGAAGGCACGTCGATCATGCGCGCCGCGATGGAAAGCGGGGTCGAGATCCCGAAGCTGTGCGCCACCGACATGCTGGACTCCTTCGGCTCCTGCCGCGTCTGCCTGGTCGAGATCGATGGCCGCGGCGGCACGCCGGCTTCCTGCACGACGCCGGTCGGCGAAGGCATGGTGGTGCACACGCAGTCCGAACGGCTCGACGCCATTCGCCGCGGCGTCATGGAGCTCTATGTCTCAGACCACCCGACCGGCTGGAACGAGAAGGCCGGTACCGGCGTCAGCGAGTTCGACGCGGTGGCGAAGTCGGTCGGCCTGACCGAAAACCGCTACGGTGTCGAAGGCCGCAACCACGTCAAGGAGGATGGCGTCGCGCCCGGCCACGGCTCGCTGGCCGTCGACTACATCGCGCGTGACGAATCCAACCCCTATTTCACCTATGATCCGGCGCAATGCATCGTCTGCTCGCGTTGCGTGCGGGCTTGCGAAGAGGTGCAGGGCACCTTCGCGCTGACGATCGAGGGCCGCGGCTTCAAATCGCGCATGGTCGCCGGCATGCACGAGGATTTCATCGCTTCCGAATGCGTGTCCTGCGGCGCCTGCGTGCAGGCCTGCCCGACCGACGCGCTGCGCGAGAAGACAGTGCTCGCCAAGGGCCTGCCGGAACGCTCGGCCGTGACCACCTGCGCCTATTGCGGCGTCGGCTGCTCGTTCAAGGCCGAAGTGAAGGACGACGAGGTCATCCGCATGATGCCCTACAAGGAAGGCAAGGCCAATCACGGCCATTCCTGCGTGAAGGGCCGCTTCGCTTATGGCTACGCCACCCACAAGGACCGCATCCTGTCGCCGATGATCCGCGAAAAGGTCAGCGATCCGTGGCGCGAGGTGAGCTGGGAAGAGGCGATCGCCCACACGGCCAAGGAGTTCCGCCGCATCCAGTACCAGTACGGACGCACGGCGATCGGCGGCATCACCTCGTCACGCTGCACCAATGAGGAGACCTATCTCGTCCAGAAGCTGGTGCGCCAGGGCTTCCGCAACAACAATGTCGATACCTGCGCGCGCGTCTGCCATTCGCCGACCGGCTACGGGCTCGGCCAGACCTATGGCACCTCGGCCGGCACGCAGGATTTCGATTCCGTCGAATTCACCGACGTCGCCGTCATCATCGGCGCCAATCCGGCTTCCGCACACCCGGTGTTCGCCTCGCGGCTAAAGAAGCGGCTGCGCCAGGGCGCCAAACTGATCGTGCTCGACCCGCGCCGCACCGAGATGGTCAAGTCGGCGCATATCGAAGCCGACTACCACCTGCCGCTGAAACCCGGCACCAATGTCGCCGTGCTGACGGCGCTGGCGCATGTCATCGTCACCGAAGGCCTGTTCGACGAGGCCTTCATCCGCGAGCGCTGCGACTGGACGGAATTCCAGGACTGGGCGTCCTTCGTCGCCCTGCCGGAGAACAGCCCCGAAACCGTCGGCAAGCTGTCCGGCGTCGATCCCGAACTGATCCGCGGTGCTGCGCGTCTCTACGCCAAGGGCAGCAACGGCGCGATCTATTATGGCCTCGGCGTCACCGAGCACAGCCAGGGTTCGACCACGGTGATGGCGATCGCCAACCTCGCCATGGCCACCGGCAATATCGGCCGGCCGGGCGTCGGCGTGAACCCGCTGCGCGGCCAGAACAACGTGCAGGGCTCGTGCGACATGGGCTCCTTCCCGCACGAACTGCCGGGCTACCGCCACATCTCCGGCGACGCCGTGCGCGACATCTATGAAAGCCTTTGGGGCGTGAAGCTGGACGACGAACCGGGCCTGCGCATCCCGAACATGCTGGATGCCGCCGTCGACGGCTCCTTCAAGGGCATCTACATCCAGGGCGAGGACATTCTTCAGTCCGATCCCGACACCAAGCATGTCGCCGCCGGGCTGGCCGCGATGGAATGCGTGGTCGTGCACGACCTCTTCCTCAACGAGACAGCGAACTATGCGCATGTGTTCCTGCCGGGCTCGACCTTCCTTGAGAAGGACGGCACCTTCACCAATGCCGAGCGCCGCATCAACATGGTGCGCAAGGTGCTGGAACCGAAGGCGCGCTACGCCGACTGGGAAGCGACGCAGGAGCTTGCCCGCGCCATCGGGCTCGACTGGAACTATACGCATCCGTCGCAGATCATGGACGAGATCGCCAAGACGACGCCGAGCTTCGCCGGTGTTTCCTTCGAGCTGCTCGACCGCGTCGGATCGGTGCAATGGCCCTGCAACGAGAAGGCCCCCCTCGGAACTCCGATCATGCATGTCGACGGCTTCGTGCGCGGCAAGGGCAAGTTCATCCGCACCGAATATGTGGCGACGGACGAGCGAACCGGTCCGCGCTTCCCGCTGCTTTTGACTACCGGCCGGATTTTGTCCCAGTACAATGTCGGCGCGCAGACGCGGCGCACCGAGAATATCATGTGGCACTCCGAGGACCGGCTGGAGATCCATCCGCACGACGCCGAGAACCGCGGCCTGCGCGACGGCGACTGGGTGCGGCTGACCAGCCGCTCCGGCGAGACGGCGCTACGCGCGCAGATCACCGACAGGGTGTCACCGGGCGTGGTCTACACGACCTTCCATCATCCCGACACGCAGGCCAATGTCATCACCACGGACTTCTCGGACTGGGCAACCAACTGTCCGGAATATAAGGTGACGGCGGTGCAGGTCGGTGCCTCCAACGGACCATCGGAATGGCAACGCGACTATGACGAGCAAGCGCGCAACAGCCGCCGCATCGCCCCGCTGGAAGCGGCGGAGTAGACCTTGGACGAGACATTCGACAATAAGAGCTTCAATCTTGACGGTTGATCGCCCCCCACTCCGTCGAGCTTCGCTCGACACCTCTTCCCCGATCGACGGGGGAGAGGAAAGGCGCGAGGGGTGCGTCTCGTGACCCGCAAACGCCCCGCCATCACCGAAATGTCCCGTCTCGCTCGCCGCGCCAGCGGCACGGCAGCGGCCCGCCGCATGGTGCCGGAAGAAACGCCGGTGGCGTTCTCCTTCGCGGGCACGACGCGCGCGGTGATGATGGCGAGCCCCGCCGATTTGAAGGATTTCGCGCTCGGTTTCTCGCTAACCGAAGGCATCATCGCTTCACCCGACGAAATCGAGGCGATCGAGGTCGAGGATCTCGGCGCCGGCATCGACATCCAGATTCGACTGAAGGACCAGGCCAACACGCGCTTCGAGGCGCGGCGGCGCAGGCTCGCCGGACCGGTTGGCTGCGGGCTCTGCGGCATCGAATCCATCGAGGAAGCGATGCGCTCGGTCGATACGGTTGGTGCGTCTAAACTTACGCTTGATGCCGGCGACATCGTCCGTTCCGTCAAGCTTCTCGCCAAGATGCAGCCGCTGCACAGCGAGACGGGCGCGGTGCACGCCGCCGGCTTCTATATTCCCGGCAAGGGCATCGTCATGGCGCGCGAGGATGTCGGTCGTCACAACGCGCTGGACAAGCTGGCCGGCGCATTGGCCAAGGCAGGCATCGAAGGCGCGACCGGCGCTGTGGTGGTGACGTCGCGCGTCTCCGTCGAGATGGTGCAGAAGACGGCGGCGATCGGCTCGCCCTTCATCATCGCCGTCTCCGCGCCGACCGCGCTTGCCGTCCGCACCGCCGAACAAGCCGGCATGACGCTGGTGGCCTTGGTTCGCGGCGACGATTTCGATATTTTCACCCATCCCGACCGGGTGGTCCGCGGAGTTGCCAAACATGTCGCATGACGAAGACCACATCATGAGCACCAGCGAAAAGCTGGTGCGGATGGCCAACCAGATCGCGGCCTTTTTCCACTCCAGGCCGCGCGAAGAAGGCGTGGCCGGCGTGGCCGAGCATATCAACAAATTCTGGGAACCGAGGATGCGGCGTCAGTTCTTCGAGATGCTGGACAGCGGCGGCGATGGCTTCGATGAACTCGTCGTGGCTGCCTCGACCAGGATCAAGCGGCCGATCACGCCCGCCGAAGCTGATCTGAAGCTCGGGCTCAAGCTCCCCCCGGGCGACGTAGCCGCCTCGCAAAAATAGCCATTGGTTCGCGTCCGCTTATATTTCCTTCCGCTAAAGTTTAAGCTGCCGCAAGCGACGCAGCTCTGCTATGGTCGGCGATCCGAAATCGTCAGGCCGGGCGGAACAACTCGTGAGGCCGATCGAGACCCGATACGCCCGTAGCGGCGACGTGCGGATCGCCTATCAGGTGGTCGGCCAAGGCGCGTTCGATCTCGTCTTCGTGCCGGGCTTCATCTCCAATCTCGACCTGCATTGGGAGGATGAAGGCTATAGCAGGCTGCTGAAACGGCTTTCCGCCTTTTCAAGGCTGATCCTGTTCGACAAGCGCGGCACCGGCCTGTCCGACCGCGTCGATGCCAACCATCTCCCCAGCCTCGAAACGCGCATGGACGACGTGCGTGCGGTGATGGACGCCGCCGGCAGCGGCCGCGCGGCCCTGCTCGGCGCCTCGGAAGGCGCTCCGATGGCCATGCTGTTCGCGGCTACCTATCCGGAGCGGACGCGCGCCCTGGTGCTGTATGGCGGCTATGCCCATTTCCACCGATGGGTGATGCCGCCGGAACGGCTGGACGCATTCATCGCGACGACGGAAACCGCCTGGGGCACTGGTGCCACCTTGCCGCATTTTGCGCCCGGGCGCGTGGAGGACAGTCACTTTGCCACCTGGTGGTCCCGGTTCGAACGGTTGTCGGCAAGCCCGACGGCGGCGGCGGCACTGGCGCGCATGAACGCCGGCATAGACGTGCGCGGCATACTCTCGGCGATCAGCGCGCCAACGCTGCTGATCCACCGCCGCAACGACGCGCGCGTCGATCCCGATGCCAGCCGCTTTCTCGCCCGGAAGATCCCGAACGCCCGGCTTGTCGAAATCCCCGGGCGCGACCACCCGGTATGGACCGGTGATGTCGACCGGGTCGCCGACCTGATCGAGGAATTCCTGACCGGCGAGCCGGCCGTGGCCGACAGCGAACGCGTGCTCGCCGCATTGCTGGTGACGCGCATCTACGACACGGCGCGCCTCGGCGACCGCATGTGGAGCGAGCGCAGCCAGCGCTTCCAGGACATCTGGCGACTGCTGGTTGGGCGCCATGGCGGACGGCCCGCGGGCACCCATGGCGAGCTGATGATCTCGCGCTTTGACGGTCCGGCGCGCGCCATACGCTGCGCGGCCGCATTGCGCGAAGCGGCGCAGGAGATCGGCGTGGCCAGCGCGCAGGGCGTGCATGTCGGCGAGATCGAGATGCGCGGACCGCCGGTCGGCCTGACCGCACGCGTCGCCATACAACTTGCCGCCCATGCCGGCCGCGGCGACATCCTGGCGTCGCGGCTGGTTTCCGACCTGGCGACCGGCTCAGGCCTCCATTTCATCGATGGCGGACGCATCGCGCTGGACGAATTGGACGAGCCGCTGGCACTTGTCCTTGCGACGTCCGAGCAGCATCTGGAACCCGCCTGCCGATCCAAGCCCAGACCTGCCGAGCCAGCGACGCTGACGGCGCGCGAAAGCGAGGTGGTGAGCCTGATCGCCGACGGCAAAAGCAATGCCGCGATCGCCGCCGAACTCAACCTCAGCGAGCATACCGTCAAGCGTCACGTGGCCAACATATTGCTCAAGCTCGACCTGCCGTCGCGGGCGGCGGCGGCCGCGTTTTCGGCACGGAATCCTGGCCCGCACGGGCCATAAAGGCCATGGCGCTTTCGGGCGAAGCGGCCGAAGGCGTCGGGGATTATCAATTCTTCCGCATGCAGGCCAGGCGATATCGCCGCAACGGCACTGCGAAGGGAGGATGAAATGCTGAAATCAAGTCGCAAGACCAGATTGCTCGTCATCGCGGCCGGCGCCGGCGCCTTGCTGGCCCTGGCTCCGGCGCGAGCCGAGGATGCCTCGGCGACGGCGGCATACAAGGACATAGAGGCCACGCTCGGCTCCGTGCCGGACATGTTCAGGACTTTGCCTGACGTAGCGGTCGCCGGCGCCTGGGCCGAGATCAAGTCGATGCAGCTCAATCCCAAGACCGCGCTCGACGGCAAGACCAAGGAACTCATGGGGCTTGCCGTCGCCTCGCAGATTCCTTGCCAGTACTGCGTCTACTTCCACACCGAGGCCGCCAAGCTCAACGGCGCGAGCGACGAGGAGATCAAGGAAGCGGTGGCGATGGCGGCGATCGTTCGTCACTGGTCGACGATGCTCAACGGCAGCCAGGTCGACCTCACGGCCTTCAAGAAGCAGACCGACGATGTGTTCGCGGCCGTGAAGGCCAAGTCGCAGTGACGCCCTGCCCGGCGATGACGCCGGGCAGCACTTTGCTCATCAACCGCCCGATCGCGAAGACGGGCCCATGGAGGATGAAATGCTGACCAAGACACAGGCCGTTGACGGCGCGGCAATCAAGAAAGCCATCGAAGGGCGCGACGGACAGACGCTGTCGAGCTTCTACGCCGACGATGCGGTGTTGCGGGTCGTCGACCGCAACAATCCGCCGAGCAGGCCGCGCGAGATCCGCGGCCGAGCGGCGATCAGCACGTTCTGGGACGATATCTGCAGCCGGGCAATGACCCATAAGGTCGATACCACCATCGCCGATGGCGATAATCTCGCCTTCACCCAGGCTTGCGCCTACCCGGACGGGACCAAGGTGTTCTGTGCGGCGATGCTGGAACTCAAGGACGGGCGGATTGCACGACAGACCGTCGTGCAGGCCTGGGACGAATAGTCAATCGCGGCATAAGCCGCATCTTCGGAGGAGGAAAAAATGTTCAGCGCCAGATGGCAGATCGACGCCAGGTTCGGACACAAGCAGACCGTGCTCGAACTCATGCGGAAATGGGAACGCGAGATCGGTTCGCAGGTCGGTATCGCCGACCTGAAGTTCCAGATCATGACGGGTTCGATCGGCGCGCGGGAGGCGACGGTCGAATCTCACCACCAGGTCGAAAGCCTGGCCCAGTTGGAAGACTTCTTCGCCAGGATCGGCAAGATCGACGCGCACGCCAAATGGGGCAAGGAGATCGAGCCTTACATCGTGTCGGGCACCAGCCTCTGGCAGATTTTCCGCATCGTCGAATAGTGCATGTCGCCCAAAGGTGCCCATGGAAAGACGATCTGAAGCGCGCCGCATCGGTCCCTTTCGACGCGACGCGCTTTCCCTACCACACGGCTTTCGCCTGCCCGCTATGGCTCTCCTGGGCCATTTCCCCACTGGCCCTTTCGGGCGAAGCAGCGAGGAGCCGGATCGGTGCAATGTGCTCCCCTGCACCATCTGCGCACCCGACGGATGGACGGCACAAACAAAGCAACAAGATAAATCGTCGCGTCGAAACCATATGGCGCAGGCGCGATCAGGGAGGAAACCGATGACCGACGAAACCTATACAAAACTGCGTGAAGGCTTGCGCGGAGAGCTGATCCTACGCGGCGAAGCCGGCTATGAGGAGGCCCGCAAGGTCTACAACGGCATGATCGACAAGAGCCCGGCACTGATTGCACGCTGCGTCGATGTCGCCGACGTGATCACCGCCGTAAGGTTCGCGCGCATAAACGACCTCCTCATCGCCGTACGCAGCGGCGGCCACAACGGCGCGGGATTGGGGATTTGCGACAACGGTCTCGTCATCGACCTGTCGATGATGAAAGGCGTCCATGTCGACCCGAAAACCCGCACCGTGAGGGTCGCGCCCGGCTGCACTTCGGGCGACGTGGACCACGCCACCCATCCTTTCGCGCTCGCCGTTCCGTTCGGCATCGTTTCGACCACGGGCGTCGCCGGTCTCACCCTTGGTGGAGGAACGGGCTATCTCACGCGCAAATACGGTCTCACCATCGATAATCTGATCGAGGCCGATCTTGTGCTGGCCGATGGCAGCATGGTGAGGGCCAGCAAAGATGAGAATCCCGACCTGTTCTGGGCGCTCCGGGGCGGCGGCGGCAATTTCGGCGTGGTAACCAGCTTCCTGTTCCAGGCTCATCCCGTGAACATGATCTTCGGCGGTCCGGTATTCTGGGAGGCCAGGCACGCACCGGCGGTCATGCGTACCTATCGCGACTACCTGCCGGAGGCGCCGGAGGATCTCGGCGCTTTCGTCGGCCTGAAGGCCGTCCCCTCGACCGATCCGTTCCCGCGCGAGCATTGGGGCAAGCGCGCCTGTGCCATCATCTCGTGCTACAACGGCACGGAGGAGGACGGGCGCAAGGCCATGGCGCCGCTGCTGGACACCTTGCCGCCGCCAATGTTCAACTGGATGGGCGTAATGCCGTTCCCGGCGATGCAGTCGCTATTCGATCCGCTCCTTCCGAAAGGCCTGCAATGGTACTGGAAGGGCGATTTCGTCAAGTCGCTTCCCGACGAAGCGATCGCGACCCATATCGCACAGGCCGCCGAGGCGCCCAGCGAATTGTCGCTCATGCATCTATATCCGATCGACGGCGCCGTCCGCCGCGTCGGCAAGGACGAGACCGCCTGGAACGCGCGTGACGCAAGCTGGTCGATGGTCATCGCCGCCATCGATCCCGATCCGGGCAAAGCCGCCGACCTGACAGCGTGGGCCCGCAACTACTGGGCGAGCGTCCATCCCCATAATGGCGAGGGGGGCTACGTGAACTTCATGATGGACGATGAAGGGGACGCGCGCTTGCAGGCGAGCTATGGCGGGAATTACGAGCGGCTGAGCCAGGTTAAGCGAACCTACGACCCGTCCAATGTCTTCCGGGTCAACCAGAACATCAAGCCTGCGACATCGGCGATGCAGGGCCGGACGGCCGCGTAGTGCGGGGGTCTCGCCGCTGATGCCGTTCGGCGGCCGTGCCTGTCAGATGCAGCGGGGTCGCCGGCGCCGGCCACAGCCATATAATATCTGCCTTTGCCGGAAGGAGACAGATTACCCGTGCGCCACCATCACATGGCGCACGGCGGTATAATCCTCCAGCGCGTAGAGCGACATGTCCTTGCCGTAACCGGACTGCTTCAGCCCGCCATGCGGCATCTCGTTGGTCAGCATGAAGTGGGTGTTGATCCAGGTGCAGCCATATTGCAGGCGAGCGGCGGTCGCCATGGCGCGCGAGACGTCCCTGGTCCACACCGACGACGCCAGGCCATAATCGCTGTCGTTGGCCCAGTTCACCGCCTCGTCGACTTCCGAGAAGCGGGTGACCGAGACGACCGGACCGAAGACTTCGCGGCGCACGATCTCGTCCTCCTGCAAGGCGCCCGCGACGACGGTGGGCTGATAGTAGAAGCCGGTGCCCTCGCCCGGTTTGCCGCCAGTGGTGATCTCGATGTGCTTCAATTCCGAGGCGCGCTCGACGAAGCTCGAGACACGATCGCGCTGGCGGCGCGAGATCAGCGGGCCGATCTCGTTCTCGGCATCGTCCGGCAGATTGTACTTGATGGTCGAGACCGCCGAGGAGAGGTCCGCGACAAGCTTGTCGTATACCTTCTTGCCGGCATAGATGCGGCAGGCGGCGGTGCAGTCCTGGCCGGCATTGTAGTAGCCGAAGGCGCGCAGGCCGTTGACCACGGCGCCGAGGTCGGCATCGTCGAAGACGATGACCGGGGCCTTGCCGCCGAGTTCCAGATGGGTGCGCTTGACCGACTTGGCGGCCGCCTGCAGCACCTTCTTGCCGGTGGCGACGTCACCGGTGATCGAGATCATGTTGACCTTGGGATGGTTGATCAGCGTGTTGCCGACGCTGTCGCCGCGTCCGAGCACGACATTGACGACGCCCTCGGGCAGGATTTCGGCCAGGATCTTCGCCAATTTCAGCGCCGTCAGCGGCGTCTGTTCCGACGGTTTGAAGACGACCGTATTGCCGCCGCCGATCGCCGGGGCCAGCTTCCAGGCCATCATCATCAAGGGGTAGTTCCACGGCGCGATGGAAGCGACGATGCCGATCGGATCGCGCCTGACCATCGAGGTGTGGCCGGGCAAGTATTCGCCGGCGACCTGGCCGGGCATGGAGCGGACGGCGCCGGCGAAGAAACGGTAGCAGTCGACGATCGCCGGGATTTCGTCATTGAGCACGGCATTGATCGGCTTGCCGCAGTTCAGCGCCTCGAGCGCCGCGAATTCCCTGGCTTCCGCCTCTATGCGGTCGGCGATCTTAAGGAGGTAGCCCGAGCGCTGCGCAGGCGTGGTTCGAGACCACGCCGCGAACGCCTCCCCGGCAGCCGTCACGGCCGTCTCGATCTGCGCCGGGCTCGCCTCGGGAAGATTGAGAATGATCGTCCCGGTCTTCGGATTGAGGATCGGCTCTTCGGTCTCGGTGCCTTTCTCGAACTTCGAGCCGATCAGCATCTGGGTGTCCATTGGTTTCTCCTTGAAGAGGAGCGAGTAGCGAATAGGGTTTGGCTAACGATTTCCCTATTCGCTACTCGCATTCCCCTATTCTCTATTCGCTGTTTTCATTTCCCGCTGCCGGCGATCTGGTCGCCGTCGCGGGTCAGGTAGTAGGCGGCGAGGATCGGCAGCAGCGTCACCAGCACCACCACCATGGCCACGACATTGGTGACCGGGCGCTGGCGCGGGCGGATCAGTTCCTCAAGCATCCAGATCGGCAGCGTCTGCTGCTGGCCGGCGGTGAAGGTGGTGACGATGACCTCGTCGAACGACAGGGCGAAGGCCAGCATGCCGCCGGCAAGCAGCGCGGTGGCGATGTTCGGCAACACGACATGCCGGAAGGTCTGGAAACCGTCGGCGCCGAGATCCATCGACGCCTCGATCATCGAGCCCGAGGTGCGGCGGAAGCGGGCGACGGCATTGTTGTAGACCACGACCACGCAGAAGGTGGCGTGGCCGAGCACGATCGTCCAGAACGAGAACGGAATGTCGGCCAGTGCGAAGGCCGAACGCAGCGCGATGCCGGTGATGATGCCGGGCAGCGCGATTGGCAGGATGACCAGCAGCGAGATGGTTTCACGGCCGAAGAACTTCGTCCGTGACACCGCGGCGGCGCAAAGCGTGCCGAGCACCAGCGCGATCGCGGTCGAGATGGCGGCGACCCTGACCGAAAGCAACAGTGCCTGCCAGACATCCGGCCGGTTCCAGGTGACGGCGAACCATTGCGTGGTGAGCCCCGGCGGCGGCCAGACGAAGCTCTTCTCTTCCGTCGTGAAGGCATAGACGAAGATCAGCAGGATCGGCAGATGCAGGAACAACAGCCCGCAGGCGGCGGCGACTTTGAGGCCAAGTGGAGCCGATTGGGCACGGTCAGAGCGCATCGAAGGCCCCCATGCGCTTGGCGCCCCAGAGGTAGAAGCCCATGATGACGATCGGCACCACTGTGAAGGCGGCGGCGAGCGGGATGTTGCCGGCCGTGCCTTGCTGCGAATAGACGGCCTGGCCGATGAACAGGCGCGACGTGCCGATGATCTGCGGGATGATGTAGTCGCCCAATGTCAGCGAAAAGGTGAAGATCGAACCGGCAACGATGCCGGGCAACGCCAGCGGGAACAACACATTGCGAAAAGTCTGGCCGGGCGAGGCGCCAAGATCGGAAGAGGCCTCGACCAGATTGCCGGGCACGCGCTCGAGGGCTGCCTGGACCGGCAGGATCATGAAGGGGAGCCAGACATAGACGAAAACGATGAAGGTGCCGGTGAACGACACCGACAGCGAGTTGCCGCCGACGATGGGCAGCGACAGCCAGGCATCGAGCAGCCACAACAGGTTCAGCTTGGCGAGCAGCCAGGTGAGGATGCCTTCCTTGGCCAGGATCAATTTCCAGGCATAGATCTTGACCAGGTAGCTCGACCACAGCGGCAGCATGACGCCGAGATAGAACAGCGCCTTCCAGCGGCCGCGCGCATAGCGCGCCGCGTAGTAGGCAATGGGGAAAGCGACGACAGCCGCGGCCAGCGTCACCAGGGCCGCCATCGTCACCGTGCGCAGGATGATGTCGAGATTGGCGGCCTGCAACAGGTCGCCATAGGTCTTCAACGTAAACTGGCGGTTGATGAGGCCGGAGAACTCGTCGATCGAAAAGAAGCTCTGCGCCAGAAGCGCAAACAACGAGCCGATATAGACGATGCCGAGCCACAGGACCGGCGGCAAAAGCATGAGCAGAAGGAGCAGTTGCGGCCTGCGCCAGAACAGGTCCGACAGCGCACCACGCAGGCCGCCGCTGCCGGGCAGGATGGCAGGGGCTGGATTGGGGTTGAGCGCGGCAATGGTCATGACGCGCCTGACGTTTTCACCGGATCAAGGCCAGCAAGGCCGCGCTCTACGGCGCCCCCCTCTGGCCTGCCGGCCATCTCCCCCACAAGGGGGGAGATCGGCAGCTTGGCCCGGGGCGCCTGTTCTGCGACGTTGGTGATTGGCGAAAGCCGAGGTGAAATCCAATCTCCTCCCTCATGGGGGAGATGTCCGGCAGGACAGAGGGGGGCACCGTAGAGCATCTCGGTTAGCCTATTAGCCATCACACCGGCTCGTCCATCAGATGCAGGCTCTCCCGGTTGAAGGTGAGCACCACCGCCTCGCCTTCCCCGGGCAAGGCCGTGCCGGCCGGCACGATGGCGTGCAGCTTCAGACCATCGGCGTCGAGCGCCAGCCTGGTGGTGGCGCCGAGATAGTTGGTCGCGACGAGGCGCGCGGCCACGCCGTCGCCTTTCGCGGCGCGGCCGACGCGGATGGATTCGGGTCGCAGACTGCCCCAGCGGCGCTGGCCGCAATAGCGCTGGACGAAATCGGGCGGCAGCACGTTGGAGGAGCCGACGAAATCGGCGACGAAGCGGGTGCTCGGCCGCTGGTAGATATCTTCCGGCGTACCGATCTGCATGATCCTGCCGTCGTTGAAGACGGCGACGCGATCGGCCATCGACAGCGCCTCGCCCTGATCATGGGTGACGAAGACGAAAGTTATGCCGAGCGCCTTTTGCAGCGACTTCAGTTCTTCCTGCATGTTCTCGCGCAATTTCAGGTCGAGCGCGCCGAGCGGCTCGTCGAGCAGCAGCACCTTGGGCTGGTTTACCAGGGCGCGGGCCAGCGCGACGCGCTGGCGCTGGCCGCCGGAAAGCTGGCCGGGGCGGCGGGCGCCGTAGCCGGGCAGCCGGACCAGCGACAGCGCCTCTTCCGCTGCCTTGTGCCGCCCGGCCTTGCCGACGCCCTTGACCATCAATCCGTAGGCGACGTTGTCGAGCACGTCGAGATGCGGGAACAGCGCATAGTCCTGGAAGACAGTGTTGACGTTGCGGCGATAGGGCGGAACGCCCTCGGCGCGCTCGCCGAAGATCGAGACCGAACCCGCCGTCGGCTGCTCGAAGCCGGCAATGAGACGCAGGCAGGTCGTTTTGCCGGAACCGGACGGCCCGAGCATGGCGAAAAACTCGCCCGGCGCGATTTCGAGGTCGACCGCGTCGACGGCGCGCACGCTGCCGAAATGACGCGAGACTTTCTGAAAGGAAACGGCTGAGGTCATCGGGTGTCCTGATCTGCCGGGCTCATCAATTTCCAGCGGCGGCGCCGCCCTCATCCGTCTGCCGGCACTTTCTCCCCGTATAGCGACGGGAGAAGGGAAGCGCTCCAACGCTGCCGCCCCCTCTCCCCGTTGTTCACGGGGAGAGGGCCGGGGTGAGGGGCAGCGCCGACTTCGGCTGAGTAAAGCTAGGTCACCGCCCGCCGATGACGCCGATATAGTCCGACACCCAGCGGTAATAGGGCACGCACTGGTCGTTCTGGGTGGCGCATTTGGTCACCGGCGTCTTCCAGAACTTGATCTTGTCGAAATTGTCGTAGCCGTTGGTCTTGCAGCCTTCGTCGGTCAGCAGTTCGTTGCCCTTGCAGGCGGCGGGGACGACCGGCAGCGAGCCGAACCAGGCCGAGACGTCGCCCTGCACCTTGGGCGAAAGCGAGTGTTCGAGCCACATATAGGCGCAGTTCGGATGTGCCGCGTCGGCCTCCATCATGGTGGTGTCGGCCCAGCCGGTGACGCCTTCCTCCGGCACGGTCGAGGCGACGGGCTTCTTGGCCGCGACCAGCGTGTTGACCTGGTATGGCCACGAGCCGGAAGCAACCACGCCTTCGTTCTGGAAATCGTCGACCTGGATGGCGGCATCGTGCCAGTAGCGGCCGACCAGCGTGCGCTGGACACGCAGCAACTCAAGCGCGGCCTTGTACTGGTCCTCGTTCAATTCGTAAGGATCCTTGATGCCGAGCTCCGGCTTGTGGAACATCAGGTAGTTGGCGGCATCGGCAATGTGGATCGGGCCGTCATAGGCCTGGACGCGGCCCTTGTTGGACTTGCCGTCCGGCAGCTTCATCTCCTCGAAGACGACGTTCCAGCTCTTGGGCGCTTCCTTGAAGACATCGGTATTGTACATCAGGACGTTCGGCCCCCACTGGTAGGGGACGCCATAATGCACCTTGTCGACCGTGAACCAGGGCGCGTCCTTGATGCGGTCGTCGACCGTCTTCCAACTCGGGATGAGATCGGTGTTGATCGGCTGCACGCGCTTGCCGGCGACGAGGCGCAGCGACGCATCGCCCGAAGCGGTGACGAGGTCGAAGCCGCCCTCGTTCATCAGCGAGACCATCTCGTCCGACGTGTTGGCGGTCTTGACGTTGACCTTGCAGCCGCTTTCCTTCTCGAAGGCGGTGACCCAGTCATAGCCCTTGTCGGTCTCGCCACGCTCGATATAGCCGGGCCAAGCGACGATATTGACCTCGCCTTCACCCTTGCCGAGTTCCGTGACCTGGGCGACGGCTTGGCCGGAGAAGGTCAGCGCGACGGTCAATGCAGTGCATGACTTCAGGAATGAATTCATCGTCGATCTCCCATTGATAGGTCCGCGCTTCGGCGGCGGCTTTGTTCCCTGTAGCGAAGGTGCTGTGAAAATCCCGGTTTCGCAAATTCATTTATCAGAAGGAGGATATCGGTTTTTCCGATAGATCAGCGGCCGTTCTTGTCGGGGCGCTGGCGAACCATGCGCTGCGACTGCGCGAGGCCGATGAAATCGCGCGCAGCCTGCGGCAGGCCGGAGCCGCGGCGCCAGACCATCCCGACCTGGACGACGGGCAAGGCGCCGGAGACGTCGCGCGACTCGATACGGTCGCCTTCCAGCGACCACGGCCGGTAGACGAGGTCGGGCAGCAGGGCCACGCCCGCGCCGGTGGCGACCAGGCTGCGCACCGCTTCGACCGAACGGGTGCGGAAGGCGACATGCGGCTTGGCGCCGATTGCCGTCAGCAGCTTGCCGGTATTCTCCTCGATCTCGTCGACGGTCAGCATGATCAGCGGCTCCGAAGCGATGTCGCCGATGCCGATGATGTCGGCGCCGGCGAGCGGATGCCCGAGCGGCAGCCACAGGCGGTAGGCCGAGACTTCGAGGATTTCGGATTGCAGCGCGGTTCGGTCGCGCAGATTGGACGTGACCATCACGGCGATGTCCAGCTTGCCGCCGATCAGCAGATGCTCGAGATAGTCGCCATTGTCCTCGATGGCGGAGACCTCCACGCCGGGATAGGCACGGCGGTAGCGGGCAAGCAGGTCCGACAGCACATAGCCGGCGACCAGCGAGGTGACGCCGAGCTGCAGCCTGCCGCCCGCTGTCGCCTGCTCGCCGAGGAAGGCGCGGCGCGCATCGGACACATCGGCCAGGATCTTGGTGGCATGACGCAGGAACTGGTGGCCCTTGTGGGTGATGTTGAGGCCGCGCGGATGGCGGTCGAACAATTCGACGCCGAGATCGCCTTCGAGTTCCTTGATCGCTTCGGTGACCGAGGATTGCGAAATGGAGAGGTTCTGCGCAGCACCCGACACCGTGCCCTGCTCGGCAACGGCGATGAAGAACTGCAACTGGCGGATGGTGAAAGCCATGGCCGGACTAAACACGGCGGAGACGACACTGGGAAGTGGAAACGGATCGGCAACTTGACGACTTCCAGAATCGTAACTAAATGAGTTACATGAAACGCAACAGCCGGCTGTCCTCCACCTTGCACATTCTGGTCCACATGGCCGAGAAGCCCGAGCGGGCGCTGACTTCGGAGCAGCTTGCCACCTTCATCCACACCAATCCGGTCGTGGTGCGCCGCACCATTGCGGGGTTGCGGGATGCCGGCATCGTCACCTCTTCACGCGGTCATGGCGGCGGTTGGCTGCTCGGGCGCCGGCCCGACAAGATCTCGCTGGCCGAAATCAGCGCCGCGCTTGGCGAGACGCTGCTGCCGTTCGGCACTGAGCCGGAGAGCCCCGGCTGCCTTGTCGAACAGGCCGTGATCGCCGTCCTCGACGATTTTCGCATCGCGGCGGAGAAGCTGCTCGCGGAGAAGCTCAGCCGCATCACGCTGGCCGACCTGACCGCCGACTTCCGCCGCCGTTACGACCTCATCGGAGTATCCAGCCATGCAGTATGATCTTGCCGTCGTGGGCGGCAGCTTTGCCGGCCTGTCCGCCGCCATCCAGGCGGCCCGGGCCCGGCGCAACGTCCTGGTGATCGACGCCGGCCAGCCCCGAAATCGGTTCGCCGCGCATTCGCACGGTTTCCTCGGCCAGGACGGGCGCACGCCCGGCGCCATCCTGGAAGAGGCAAGACGGCAATTGCTGGCCTATCCGACAGCCCGGCTTGTCAAGGGACGTGCGGACAAGGCAGTCGCCAATGGCAGCAGCGACTTCGAAATCAGCACAGAGGGCGGCGAGACCTTTGGCGCCGCGCGGGTGGTTCTGGCCACCGGCGTGCGCGACGTCCTGCCGGAGGTTCCCGGGCTTGCCGAGCAGTGGGGCAAGACCGTGCTGCACTGCCCCTATTGCCACGGCTACGAAGTTTCCGGCAGACCGCTTGGCGTGCTCGCGACCGGGCCAATGTCCCTGCATCAGGCGCAGTTGATCGCCGACTGGGGCGACGTCACGCTGTTCGGCAACGGCCTGGTCGAGCCCGATGCCGAACAGATGTGTGCCCTGGAAGGCAAGAATGTGAAGTTCGAACCCGCTGCGGTCACCGAACTGCGGGAGGATGGCGCGGGCGGCTTGACGGTGATCCTCGACGACGGCCGAAAGGCCGAGGCCCGCGCGATATTCACCGCGCCGCGCAATAGCATGGCGAGCCCGGTGGCCGAACAGCTCGGTTGCGGCTTCACGGACGGTCCCCTCGGCCCGGTGATATCAGTCGATAACAGGCAGCAGACGACGGTCCCCGGCGTCTACGCCGCCGGGGACGCGTCACGCGCGATGCACAACATCGCCTTCGCCGTGGCGGGCGGCGCCTTCGCCGGCATATGCGCCCACCAGTCGCTGGTATTCGGTTAGGTCAGGCTGCGTCGCCCGCGATGCTGAGCCGCGCGCCGGCCTGCGCCAGGCCAGCAGCGATGTCGCGTGGCGGCGGCCGGTCGGTGGCGAGTTCGGAAAAGCCGTCGAAGCCGCAGACCTGGACCAGGCCCTGGCGCCCGAACTTGGAATGATCGGTGACGACGAGCGAACGCTGGCCGCGCGACAGCACCATGCGGGCGAACTCGGCCTCGTCGAGATCGTAATCCATGACACCCGTCACCGCATCGACAGCGCCCGTCGAGATCACCGCATGGCTGACCGAGAAGCGGCTGACGAAGTCGATGGCCGAGGCGCCAAAGGCGGCGCCGGAATCGCTGCGCAGCTCGCCGCCGGCCATGTAGACCTTGTTGCCGTTGACGGTGGCCAGCGTGCGGGCGATGTCGGATGAGTTGGTGACAACCGTCAGCCGCCGATGGCCGAGCAGTTCACGCGCCAGGAACGAGGTGGTCGTTCCCGTGTCGAGCATGATCGATTCGCCGTCGCGGATGGTGGCGGCGACCATGCGGGCGATCAGGCGCTTGGCCTCGGCGTTCTCGCGCATGCGCCGTTCGAACGGCGCTTCGCCGATCGTCGACGGCAGGCCTACGGCGCCATGCATCTTCAGGAGCGAGCCGTCGCTGGTGAGGGGCTTGACGTCGCGGCGCACGGTTTCCAGCGAAACGCCCAGCCGGTCGGCCAGGCTGGCGATGGTGACGGTGCCTTCCTCCTGCAGAAACCGCAGGATTTCGCCGTGTCGCTTGGAATGGCTCATCGGGTCATTTCCGGTCGCGCCATGATGCAGTGACCGTTTCTATAGCAAATCTGCCGCATATTACACGGAATCTCTAGAGAATACGGGCAGGAAAGCAGAAAAAGCCACAGAATCTCGTTGACAAGATGGCTTACCCGGCGTGACACTGATGCCGTGTCAGGCTCGCACTGCCACGGAAGAGCGATAGCGGAGCCTGATCCGAATTTGTGTGCCCCAAGGTCTGGAAACTGCCTGACGCGAGGGCGACTGGAAGAATTTTCTCATCCGCGGGGGCGGATGCCGGCCTCGAAGAGCCCGGCACGTGGGGCTCGTCGGTGCGGCGCGGGATACCGATCCCGAATGCCGCGCCGGCGAGGTCTTTGCCAGAACGAGCGTCCGGACAAACGGCGCGCCGCCGCGGCGGCGCCGCTCCGTCGGCGCCTTGCCGGACGAAGGGCGAATTCATGACGGCCGAGGACCGCATCCGCGCCCTGCCTTGCTGGACAGGCAGCGTCGAGATCGAGCCGCTGCCCGGCGGGCTGAGCAATGCCAACTACCTGGTCAAGGACGCGGCCGGGAGGCATGTCGTGCGCTTTGGCAGGGACTATCCCTTCCACCACGTCTTTCGCGAGCGTGAGGTGATGACCGCACGCGCCGCGCATGCCGCCGGTTTCGCGCCTGCGGTCCGCCATGCCGAACCTGGCATTCTGGTGACGGAGTATCTCGGCGCCAAGACCTGTCTGGCTGAGGACGTGCGCGCCAATCTCGGCCGTGTCGCCGCCCTGATGCGCGGCTTCCACCGCGAGATGCCCAACCACGTCTCCGGTGCCGGCTTCATGTTCTGGGTGTTCCACGTCATCCGCGACTATGCGCGCACCCTGGAGGACGCCGGCAGCCGCAAGGCGAGCGACCTGCCGCGCCTGCTGGTGCTGGCCGACGAACTCGAACGCGCCCAGAAACTGCTGCCTATCGTGTTCGGCCACAATGATCTTTTGCCGGCGAATATTCTCGACGACGGCAGCAGGCTATGGCTGATCGACTTCGAATATGCCGGCTTCAACACCGCGATGTTCGACCTTGCCGGCGTCGCCTCGAACGCCGGCATGAGCGACGAGGAATCCTTCGCCTTCCTGACTGCCTATTTCATGAAGGAGCCGGATGAGGCGATCCGCCGCTCGCATGCGGCCATGCAATGCGCCTCCCTGCTGCGCGAGGCGATGTGGAGCATGGTTTCGGAACTCTACCTCGACGTTCCCGGCATCGACTACGTCGCCTACACGGAAGAAAACCTGACCCGGCTCGACGCCGCGCTGGAAAACTACCGGACGAAATACGGGACCTGAACCCATGACTTTGCCAACCCAGGCAGCGATCGTCGTCATCGGCGGCGGCATTATCGGCTGCTCGACGGCCTACCATCTGGCCCGCGACCACAAGGCAGATGTGGTGCTGCTCGAACAGGGTAAGCTGACCTCGGGCTCGACCTGGCACGCCGCCGGGCTGGTCGGGCAGCTGCGCTCGTCGGCCTCGATCACGCGCGTGCTCAAATATTCGGTCGACCTCTACAAGGGTCTGGAGGCCGAGACCGGCCTTGCCACCGGCTGGAAGATGAGCGGATGCCTGCGCCTTGCCACCAATGCCGACCGCTGGACCGAGTACGAGAGGCTGGCGACAACGGCAAAGAGTTTCGGCATGGACATGCAGTTGCTGTCACCGGCGGAGGTCAAGACCATGTGGCCGCTGATGGAAACCGGCGATCTCGTCGGCGCCTCCTGGCTGCCGACCGACGGTCAGGCGAGCCCATCCGACGTCACCCAGTCGCTGGCCAAGGGCGCGCGCATGCATGGTGCAAGGCTTTACGAGGATGTGCGCGTCACCGGCTTCGAGATCAAGGACGGCCGCATCATTGCGGTGAAAACCAGCAAGGGTGACATCGCCTGCGACAAGGTGGTGAACTGCGCCGGACAATGGGCGCGGCAGGTTGGCGCCATGGCCGGCATCAACGTGCCGCTGCAGCCGGTGAAGCACCAGTTTATCGTCACCGAGAAGATCGACGGGCTGGCGACCGATGTCCCCACCATCCGCGACCCGGACCGGCGCACCTATTTCAAGGAAGAGGTCGGCGGGCTGGTAATGGGCGGCTATGAGCCGAACCCGCAGGCCTGGACGACTGATCTCCCCGGGGGCGACGTGCCCAACGACTGGGAGTTCAGGCTGTTCGACGACGATTATGATCATTTCGAACAGCATATGAGCCAGGCGATCGCGCGCGTGCCGGCGCTGGAAGCCGTCGGCGTCAAGCAGATGATCAACGGGGCCGAGAGTTTCACACCGGACGGCAATTTCATCCTCGGCGTGGCGCCCGAATGCGCCAACATGTTCGTCGGCGCCGGCTTCAACGCCTTCGGCATCGCTTCGGGCGGCGGCGCCGGCTGGGTGCTGGCGCAATGGGTGGTCGATGGCGAGGCGCCGTTCGATCTGTGGGTCGTCGACATCAGGCGTTTTTCCAGCCTGCACCGCGACCGGCACTGGGTCCGCGAGCGTACGCTGGAAGCCTATGGCAAGCACTACACGATCGGCTTTCCGCATGAGGAGTATCTTTCCGGCCGGCCGCGCATCGTTTCGCCGCTGTACGACAGGCTGAAGCAGCACCGCGCCGTGTTCGGCTCGAAGCTCGGCTGGGAGCGGCCGAACTGGTTCGCCCCCGAAGGCGTCGAGCCGCGTGACGTCTATTCCATGGGCCGGCAGAACTGGTTTTCTGCCGTCGGCGACGAACATCGCCATGTGCGCGAGCATGTCGGCATCTTCGACCAGTCGTCCTTCGCCAAATACGAACTGAGCGGGCCCGACGCGCTGAAGGCGCTGGACTGGATCTGCGCCAATGACGTCAGCAAGCCGGCCGGCCGGCTGACCTATACGCAGCTTCTCAACACGCGCGGCGGCATAGAGGCCGATCTCACCGTATCGCGGTTCGGCGAGGACAGGTTCTACATCGTCACAGGCACGGGTTTCCGCACCCATGACCTGTCCTGGATCGGCGACCACGTCGAAAAGGAGCTCGACGTCACGCTCACCGACGTCACCGAGGATTTCGGCACTCTGTCGCTGATGGGACCGCGCGCCCGCGGGGTGCTGGCCGGCGTGACCGATGCCGATGTTTCCAACAGCGGTTTCCCATTCGGCCATGCCCGCGAGATTGTCGTTGCCGGCCACACCGTGCGGGCGTTGCGCGTCACCTATGTCGGGGAACTCGGCTGGGAGCTGCATGTGCCGATCTCGGCAACAGGCGAGATCTTCGACGCGTTGATGGCGGCAGGCAAGCAACATGACATCCGCCCGGTCGGCTACCGGGCGCTGGAATCGCTGCGGCTGGAAAAGGGCTATCGCGCCTGGGGATCCGACATCACCCCCAACGACACGCCGCTGGAGGCCGGCCTCGGCTGGGCGGTGAAGCTTCGCAAGAATACGGATTTCGTCGGGCGGCGCGCCTTGGAGAAAATCACTGGCTGTGCACTGAAGAAGCGTTTCGCCGGCTTCACGGTCGACGATCCTGAAATCGTGCTCGTCGGACGCGAGACGATCCTGCGCAATGGCGAGCCGGTCGGCTATCTCAGCAGCGGCGGCTATGGCTACACCGTGGAGAAGAACATCGGCTACGGCTATGTGCGCAATGCCGACGGCGTGAGCGACGATTTTCTCGCCTCGGGCCGCTACGAGCTGGTCGTGGCGATGCAGCGCACGCCGGCAAAGATCCATCTCGAGCCGATGTATGATCCGGCGGGGATCAGGATCAAAGCGTAATCAGTTCACACGCAAGGCTAGGCAGCGGCTGGGCACCGTGTCGGCCTCGCCCGGCATCGAGACGTAAGGGCGCGTTTCCTCGATGCGGGTGACCAGCCCCTGCGCCTCCAGGTCCGCGGCTCGCGCGGCAAAGCCCAGATCCCAGAGCGTGTTCTTGACCGTCAGCACGATCACGCCGCCCGGACGGCAGATGCGGATCAGTTCGTCCAGCCCTTCGGCACCGACATGGCCCGAGGTAAAGACGCCGGCCGAGATCACCCCGGCATAGGCGTTGTCGGCAAAGGGCAGCGGCCCGCCAAGCGCCAGGCAATGCAGGGCCGAATAGACGCCCTTGCGCTCTGCCTGATCCAGCATGCCTTGCGAGATGTCGAGCGCCTCGACCTCGGGATAGCCGGCGATGTCAAGCCATTCGCCGATGAGCCCCGTGCCGGCCCCCGCATCGAGCAGCGGGGCCGAACCGCGCGGCAGATGGCGGGCCAGCAAGGCCAGGCAGATAGTGGGATGGCGATAGCCGGCCGCCGACATGTCGCTGTCGTAGGTCTGCGACCAACGGTCATAGAGCGCCGCCACTTCTTCCGGGCGCTTGGCCGCGTAGGCAGCGCCAAGCGCGCCCTTATGCTTGCCGTCGGTCACTTTTGTCCTGTCCGCCATGCCCTAAATTGGTCTCGCACGGATGATAGCCAAAGCACGAATTTTGTGGAACCGTCGCTGCGACAAATAACAGCGGGGGACGCGGGCATGACAATGGACGAGGCGCGGACAAAACTTGCCGCCATTCCCATGCTGGCCAGCTATAGCGGGCCGCTGGAGCGGCTTGGCGGCCTCACTAACCTGGTTTTCAAGGCGGGGGACTTCTGCCTGCGCATTCCAGGTAAAGGGACCGAGGAATACATCAACCGCGCGAATGAGGCGGTGGCTGCGCGCGAGGCGGCTAAGGCAGGCGTCAGCCCCGAGGTGCTGCATGTCGATCCGGGTACCGGGGTGATGGTGACGCGCTTCATCGCCGGAGCGGTGACGATGTCGCCGGAAAAATTCAGGGTTCGGCCGGGCAGCCCGGCGCGGGCGGGCGAGGCCTTCCGCAAGCTGCATTCGTCCGGTGCGGTGTTTCCGTTCCGTTTCGAACTGTTCGCGATGATCGACGACTATCTCAAGGTGCTGTCGACCAAGGAGGTCGCCCTGCCCGCCGGCTATCACGACGTGGTGCGCGAGGCCGGTGGCGTGCGCGCGGCCTTGTCGGCCCACACGCTGCCCGTCGTCGCCTGCCATTGCGACCCGCTGTGCGAGAATTTTCTCGATACGGGCGACAGGATGTGGATCGTCGACTGGGAATATTCAGGAATGAATGATCCGCTCTGGGATCTTGGCGACCTCTCCGTCGAAGGCAGGTTCGATGCCGCGCAGGACGAGGAGATGATGCGGGCCTATTTCGGCGGCGAGGCAAAACCGGCGGAGCGCGGCCGCATCGTCATCTACAAGGCGATGTGCGACCTGTTGTGGACGCTGTGGGGACTGATCCAGCTCGCCAACCACAATCCCGTCGACGATTTTCGGGCCTATGCCGACGGTCGCTTCGCGCGCTGCAAGGCGCTGATGGAGACGCCGGAATTTTCACGGCACCTGGCGGCGATCCGCGAGGGCTAATTCACACCCTTCGGCACGTTTTCAGGCGGCACCGTCGTGTCGACCACTTTCTGGCGGTGGAAAATGAACAGGCCAGCCAGCACGACGATGCCCGAGCCGATGAGGATGCGCGGGCCGGGAACGTCGCCGAAGAACGCCAGCCCGAAGACCACCGCCCATAGAAGCAGCGTGTAGTGCAGCGGCGCCAGCGTCGAGGCCGGTGCCAGCTTGAGCGCCCGCGTGATCATCAGATGGGCGCCGCAGGAGACGATGCCGAGCAGCAGCATGGCGCCGAAATCGAGCGCCGACGGCGTCTGCCAGGCGCCGATGGTCAGGGCACCGCCGACCAGCAGCGTGCCGATGGTCTGCCATGTCACCAGATTGGTGTCGCTGGTGCCGCGCAGGCGCCGATTGAGGATAATGGCGAAGGCGAAGGCAATGCTGCCCGCAAGCGCGAAGCCCGACGACAGCGAGAAAGCCGCCGAGGAGGGCTTGAGCATGATCAGCACGCCGCAGAAGCCGAGCAGGATCGCCATCCAGCGGCGCCAGCCGACCTTCTCGCCAAGCAAGAGATGCGAGAGTGCCGCCACATAGATCGGCCCGGCCATGTAGAAGCTCATCACATCCGCAAGCGGCAGATAGACGACGGCGGCATAGAAGAGCGCGGTATCGAGCGTGGTCATGATGACGCGTAGGACCTGCAACTCGGGCCGTTCCATGCGGAACAGCTTGGCGGCGCCCTGGTGGGCGATCATCGGACCGAGCACGAAAAACGCGCCGATCGACCTGATCAGCACCACCTGGCCGACGGAAAAGCTGGCGACAAGCCATTTGCCCATGGCGTCGTTCAGCGCAAACAGGAAGTCGCCGGCCAGCATCAAAAGAATGCCGGCCAGAAGCACGTTCCTGATGGTGGAATTCTGCGCCACGGGTTGCGTCATGCCGATCCCGATTCCTGTTCAAGCCGCGTCGTAGACGGAAGCGGCCGCCTTGACGAGGAGAAATCCGGGAATCGGCAAGGCCAGCGCCGGGAATCGGCTGGGTCTAGGACGATACGTGCCGCCGGTTCACCAGTGCCGGCCTGCCGGGGATGGCAAGCCGGGTGTCCTGCCTGGTTCGTTCCGCCACCACCTTGCCCCTGGCGACGACGCAAATGCGTTCGGGGCGCAGGCGAATGGCCTCGACCGGATTGCCGGCGTCGAGGACGACCAGGCTTGCGCGCTTGCCGACGGCGAGGCCTAGATGATCGAGCCCCATGATGGCGGCATTGACGTTGGTGACCATGTCGAAACACCGCGCCATGTCGGCCGGGCTCGACATCTGGGCGACGTGAAGCCCCATGAAGGCGACGTCGAGCATGTCGGCGGTGCCCAGCGAATACCAGGGATCGAGCACGCAATCCTGGCCCCAGCCGACGCGGATGCCCAGCGCCAGCATCTCCTTGACCCGGGTCATGCCGCGGCGCTTGGGAAACGTGTCGTGGCGCCCCTGCAGCATGATGTTGATCAAAGGATTGGGGATGGCTGAGACGCCGGCCTCGGCGATCAGCGGCAGAAGCTTCGAAACGTAGTAATTGTCCATCGAATGCATCGAGGTGAGATGCGAGCCGGCCACCTTGCCCTGAAGGCCGAGGCGCTGCGTCTCATAGGCAAGTTGCTCGATGTGGCGCGACAGCGGGTCGTCGGTCTCGTCGCAATGCAGGTCGACCATCAAGCCGCGTTTTGCCGCGATCTCGCAAAACTCGGTCACCGAGCGCGTGCCGTCGGCCATGGTGCGCTCGAAATGCGGAATACCGCCGACGACATCGACGCCCAGATCCAGCGCGCGGATGGTGTTTTCCCGTGCCCCGGGCGAGCGGTAAAGCCCATCCTGCGGAAAGGCGACCAACTGCAGGTCGATATAGGGCGCCACCGCCTTCTTGACGTCGAGCAGGGCTTCGACCGCCAGCAGCCTGTCGTCGCAAACATCGACATGGGTGCGGATGGCGAGCAATCCCATCGACACCGCCCAGTCGCAATAGGCGAGCGCGCGATCGCGCACCGCCTCATGCGTCAGAAGCGGCTTCAGTTCGCCCCACAGAGCGATGCCTTCGAGCAGCGTGCCCGAGGCGTTGATACGCGGAATGCCGTAGGAGAGCGTCGCATCCATATGGAAGTGTGGGTCGACGAAGGGCGCAGAGACCAGATTGCCGCGCGCGTCGATCGTCGTGCCGGCGTTGCCATCGAGCTTCGGCTCGATCGCCGCGATCGTCTCGCCGACGATGCCGATGTCGGCAACCCTTCCGTCAGGCAATGTGCCGCCGCGAACGATAAGGTCGAAGTCCATCTGTCGTCATCCCCTTGAAGGCACCAGCTCCACCTTCTACCCTTGTGAGAGAGGTGGCCGAGCGAAGTTCAGTCGGATGAGGGGTAGTTCCAGCCCGGCAAGAAGGCACCAGCACCCCTCAACCGTCTTGGCGCTACGCGCCAATCCACCTTCTCCCACAACGGGAGAAGGAAAGGCTACTCCGGAACGTGCCTCACCGCACCCTTGTCGGCGCTGGTAGCGAAGGCGGCGTAGGCGCGTAGTGCTGTCGTCACCTTGCGCTTGCGTTTTTCTTCGGGCTTCCAGGCCAGGGCGCCCTTGGCCGCCATCGCCGCCCGACGGCTGGCGAGCTCCTCATCGCTCACGGCGAGGCGGATCGAGCGATTGGGGATGTCTATCTCGATCGTGTCGCCTTCCCGCACCAGGCCGATCGTGCCGCCTTCGGCGGCTTCGGGCGAGACATGGCCGATCGACAGGCCCGACGTTCCGCCGGAGAAGCGTCCGTCCGTGACCAGCGCGCAAGCCTTGCCCAGGCCCTTCGATTTCAGATAGCTGGTCGGATAGAGCATTTCCTGCATGCCGGGGCCGCCGCGCGGTCCTTCATAGCGAATGACGACGACGTCGCCGGCCTTGATCTCGTTCGACAGGATCGCCTTGACCGAGGCATCCTGGCTTTCGAACACCCGCGCCGACCCGGTGAATTTCAGGATCGACTCGTCGACGCCGGCCGTCTTCACGATGCAGCCGTCGAGCGCCAGATTGCCTTTCAGCACGGCAAGGCCGCCGTCCTTGGAAAAAGGCGTCTTCGCCGAACGGATGACACCCGTCTCGCGGTCCAGATCGAGCTCATCCCAGCGGCGGTCCTGGCTGAAGGCGACCTGCGTCGGCACGCCGCCGGGCGCGGCGAGGAAGAAATCGCGCACGTTCTGGCTTGAGGTGCGGGAAACATCCCAATGATCGAGCGCCTCGCCGAGACTTGATGTGTGCACGGTCGGCAGGTCGCGGTTGATCAGTCCGGCCTGGTCGAGCTGGCCGAGGATCGCCATGATGCCGCCGGCGCGGTGGACGTCCTCCATGTGCACGTCCGACTTGGCCGGCGCCACCTTGCACAGCACGGGCACCCGCCGCGACAGCCGGTCGATGTCCTCCATG
The DNA here is from genome assembly GCF_020165435.1 of Mesorhizobium sp. BR1-1-2. Classification (NCBI taxonomy): domain Bacteria; kingdom Pseudomonadati; phylum Pseudomonadota; class Alphaproteobacteria; order Hyphomicrobiales; family Phyllobacteriaceae; genus Mesorhizobium; species Mesorhizobium sp. BR1-1-2. The sequence continues at coordinate 126,616 of NZ_JAIUID010000008.1, read as the reverse complement.
GTGAAGTCGACCTCCCCCTCATGCGCCGCGGCCAGGATGTGCAGCACGGTGTTGGTAGAGCCGCCCATGGCGATGTCGAGCGTCATGGCGTTCTCGAACGCGCCTTTTGAAGCGATGCTGCGCGGCAGCGCCGTCTCGTCGTCCTGCTCGTAATAGCGCTGGGCGAGATCGACGATCAAATGTCCGGCCTCGACGAACAGCCGCTTGCGGTCGGCGTGCGTCGCTAGTGTCGAACCGTTGCCGGGCAGCGACAGGCCGAGCGCCTCGGTCAGACAGTTCATCGAATTGGCGGTGAACATGCCGGAGCAGGAACCGCAGGTCGGGCAGGCCGAGCGCTCGATGACCTTGACGTCCTCGTCGGAGATCTTGTCGTCGGCGGCCGCGACCATGGCGTCGACCAGGTCGAGCGCCTGCGCCTTGCCGGCGAGCACCACCTTGCCGGCTTCCATGGGCCCTCCGGAGACGAACACGGTCGGGATGTTCAGGCGCAGCGAGGCCATCAGCATGCCGGGCGTGATCTTGTCGCAATTGGAGATGCAGACCATGGCGTCGGCGCAATGGGCGTTGACCATGTATTCGACCGAATCGGCGATCAGCTCGCGCGACGGCAGCGAATAGAGCATGCCGTCATGGCCCATGGCGATGCCGTCATCGACGGCGATGGTGTTGAATTCCTTGGCGACGCCGCCGGCCTTCTCGATTTCGCGCGCGACCAGCTGGCCGAGATCCTTCAGGTGAACATGGCCCGGCACGAACTGGGTAAAGGAGTTCACGACTGCAATGATCGGCTTGCCGAAATCGCTGTCCTTCATGCCGGTAGCGCGCCAGAGGCCGCGGGCGCCGGCCATGTTGCGGCCATGGGTGGTGGTGCGGGAGCGATAGGCAGGCATGAATTTTCCTTAGCTGGCCGGCGGCGCTCGATGCGGAGCGTGGCGGCCCTGAATATGGATCGCAGGCGTTATAGACCGGCAATTATTGTCTGGCCACATTTTTGCAATGCGCCAGATTCTCCAGAAAATTCAGAGTTTGCGAAAAAGATCGCCTCGCCTGTCGGATCGCCTGCCGGACGCCCGTCCTTGGATCAACGGCAAGGGAGTGGGACCATTTTCTCAGACAGCCGTTCCATTGTAGCAGCAAGAAGCAACCGAGGAGCACGACATGCAAAAGATCACCACCTGCCTGTGGTTCGACGGCCAGGCCGAAGAGGCGATGAATTTCTACGTCTCCATCTTCAAGAATTCGAAGGTGCTGAGCATCATGCGTTGGCCCGAAGGCCACGCCGATGAAGGCAAAGTGCTGGTGACCACGTTCGAACTCGACGGCGTGCAGTTCCAGGCGCTGAACGGCGGACCGCAATTCAAGTTCAACGAGGCGATGTCGCAGTCGATCGACTGCAAGACGCAGGAAGAGGTCGACTATTTCTGGGAAAAGCTCACCGAAGGCGGCGAGCCGGGCGTCTGCAGCTGGCTGAAAGACAAGTTCGGCGTCTCCTGGCAGGTCGTGCCGGAACAGCTGCCGCGCCTGCTCCAGGATCCGGACCGGGAAAAGGCCGGCCGGGTGATGAGCGCGATGATGAAGATGGGCAAGATCGACATCGCCAAGATCGAAGAGGCGGCGAAGGGGTGAGAAGTGCGCGATCTTGCCTTCTCCCCTTGTGGGAGAAGGCAGGAATGCTCCTTACGCCGCCTTGTCGCGGACCTGGTAATCCTTGATCGTGGCGAAGCGGATCGCCTTCCAGCGCTCCGCCTCGTAGTTCAGCGAGAAAGCATGCTGGGCGAGGAACACCGGGTCGTTGTCGAGGTCGCGGGCAATGTCGCCGCGATGGGCTTCGATGAAGCGCTGGACCTCGGCCTTGTCGTCGGCCGAAATCCAGCGGCAGACCGAAAAGCGCGACATCTCGAATTCGACCGGCAGCGTGTATTCGAAGTTCAGCCGCTCCTTCAGCACGTCGAGCTGCAGCGCACCTACGACGCCGACGATGGCCGGCGAGCCGTCTTCCGGCGAAAACAGCTGTACGACGCCTTCCTCGGCCATCTGGTGTAGCGCCTCCTTGAGCTTCTTGGCCTTCATCGCGTCGCCCAGGCGCACGCGGCGCAGGATTTCCGGGGCGAAGTTCGGCACACCGCGGAACAGGATTTCCTCGCCTTCGGTCAGCGTGTCGCCGATGCGCAGCGTGCCGTGGTTGGGGATGCCGACGACGTCGCCGGCAAAGGCCTCGTCGGCGGTGACGCGGGTGCGGGCGAAGAAGAATTGCGGCGCAGACAGGCTCATCGGCTTGCCGGTGCGCACCAGCTTTGCCTTCATGCCGCGTTCGAGCTTGCCCGAGCAGACGCGCACGAAGGCGATGCGGTCGCGGTGGTTAGGATCCATGTTGGCCTGGATCTTGAAGACGAAGGAGGTCATCTTCTCCTCGGTCGCCTCCACCATCCGGGTGTCGGCATCCTGCGCGCGCGGCGGTGGCCCGAAAGCGCCGAGCGCCTCGATCAGGTCGCGCACGCCGTAATTGCGCAGCGCCGAGCCGAAATAGACCGGCGTCAGATGGCCCTCGCGAAAGGCGTCGATCTCGAGCGGACGGCAGGCTTCGCGCGCGAGCTCCAGCTCCTCGATGAAGGCCTCGCGCTCGTTTTCCGGCAGCAGGCCGGCGACGCGGTTGGAATCGGGACCGTTGACGGGCGTGCGCTCCTTCTCGTCGTCACCCTTGCGCACGGCGTTCAGCGCCAGGTGGTAAGTGCCCGAAAACGTCCTGCCGCGGCCGATCGGCCAGGTAATGGGCGCGGTATCGAGCGCCAGCTTCTGCTCGATCTCGTCCAGTATCTCGAAGGGATCGCGGCTTTCGCGGTCCATCTTGTTGACGAAGGTGATGATCGGGATGTCGCGCAGCCGACAGACCTCGAACAGTTTCAGCGTGCGCGGCTCGATGCCCTTGGCGGCGTCGATGACCATGACCGCCGAGTCGACCGCCGACAGCGTGCGGTAGGTGTCGTCGGCGAAATCCTCGTGGCCGGGCGTGTCGAGCAGATTGAAGACATTGTCCTCATACTCGAACGTCATCACCGAGGTGACGACCGAAATGCCGCGTTCGCGCTCGATCTTCATCCAGTCCGACCGGGTCTGGATGCGGTCCTTCTTGGCCTTGACCTCGCCGGCGAGCTGGATGGCGCCGCCGAACAGCAGCAGCTTTTCGGTGAGCGTTGTCTTGCCAGCGTCCGGGTGGGCGATGATCGCGAAAGTACGGCGGCGCGAGACCGCCTGTTCGATGTCTTCAGCCAATTTATGGAATCCTGTCTGTGGCGCGGGCTTCTAGCAGCGCTTTCCCGGCCTGTCGACGGTTTTGGACCGGCGGCGACTGATGTCCCGGTCGCCGAACCAGGTGATCGACTGGATTTCGGAGCGGTTGATGCCGATATCGCGCAGCAGGTAATCCGGTAATTCCCAAAGCCGTGCGCGGTCGCGCCGAATACGGATGATGCGGGTGATGGCGCGCAGGACGGAAAGACACAATTCGGTGGCGGCTGCGACGAGCCGCGAGCTGACGGAACGATTGACGATGAGATCCGGTTCTGTATGTCCTGTTGTCATGGCTGTGTTTCCTCTTGTTCAAATGATGGGAGAGCGCACACCGCGTTGGCGCGGCGACGGGTCGCTGTTAGGCACGAGATGGTTGCAAGGACCGCGGGCGGTCGTCGCCCGCCGTTTGCTGGCGAATGGCCGCTGCTCAGGCCGACTTGCGCCAGGGGATGAGCATCGACACACGGCTGCGGTAGCGCCGATACTCGTCGCCAAACATTTCGATCAGGTCGCGCTCTTCGAGAAAGATGCCGACCAAGATGTAGGTCGTGGTCACGGCGGCAAAGAAGAGGTGGCCGAAAGTCATGATCGGCGCCATCCAGAACGCGATGATAAAACCCAGATAGATCGGATGGCGGACAAATTTGTAGAGCACCGGCGTCCTGAAACGCACCGAGGGCATGTCGCGACCGACGAAGTTGTTGGCGACCTGATGCAGGCCGAACAGCTCGAAATGGTTGATCAGGAAGGTGCTGGTGAAGACCAGCACCCAACCGACGAATGACATGCCGAGGATCATCGTGGCTACGGTCGGATCGGTGACCTGCCACAGCACGGCCGGTATCGGGCGCCACTGCCAGAACAACAGATCGAGCGCGAGGCTTGCGAGCAGCACGTAGGTGCTGCGCTCGATCGGCTTCGGAATCCGGCGCGTCCACCACTTCTTGAACTGCCTGCGGGCCATCACGCTGTGCTGGACCGCGAAGAGGCTCATCAGCAGGACGTTGACGATGAGAGCCTCGGCAAGCGGAGCAACCGCTCCGGTGTCGATGGCCTTGGGAACCACCAGGCCGCTTACGAAGCCGATGGCGTAGACGATCGTACCGAAGAACACGAGATACGCGGCCAAGCCGTAGATGAATGCGAAAATGCGACCCATGGTCGATCTCCTTCCAAAGTTGATGGCTGTTGGCCACGTCGGTCGGACGACGAGGCCCTCGACGGGAGCAACGAACCCTCCGGCGACCATCCAGATTGCCGCGAGACACCGGGAGGGCCACGCAATGCCCCTCCCAGGCGCCGCGTGATGCCCCTCAAGACATGTCGTGTTCGCAGCTCACATAAGGGTTCCAGTCGGCGAACATGCCGACAGGGTTATGCCGCCAGTGCCAGACGTGTAGCTCGTAGTAGGGGTCCACAGGATGGACGCCCACCGTGGTCTTGCGCTGGAGGGTGCGGCCGAGGAACTCGGGAACGCCCTTCCCCTTCCAGTCCTTCTCGAAGACGATGTATTCCATGCCGACAAGCTGCATGGATCCATCCTGTTCCGGCTCGTAGGTCAGCACGTCCGGCTCGCCCAGCACCAGCTTGCCGTCTCCGGCCCGCGCGGGGTTGATGAAATGAACGCCCATCGTGCCGTGCTCGTCATGGGTGGTGCATTCGAACAACTGCTGGTAACCCTCGGCCTTGGCGACCTCGATGTTGACGTACCTGGACGCCATTTCCCGCGACCGGTTAAGCGCCGGATCTGGAGTATCGTGGGCATCCGCGGAGCCGCAGGCGAGCGCGGACGCCCAGATGCCTGCGGACAAAGCGGTGCCGAGGATCAGATTTGCGAGGAGTTTCACGACAGAGCCCTCCCCGTCAGGCGCCGGCATGTGCCGTCGTCGGATCGAACAGGCGCTTGACCTGCGTGATCTTCGTGGCCGGGAAGCCGCTCATCTTGGCGTGGCGCTGGATGATCTCTTCATCCTTGGCGAGGTAGACGCAGAACGTCTTGTCCTCGGCGACGAAGGATTCAACCCACTGAATTTCCGGGCCGAGTTCTGCGAGAACGGTGTTCGAGGCCCTGGATGCCTCGCGAAGCTGCTCGCGCTCGAAAGTACCGACCTTGGGAATTTCGCGTTCGATGATATACTTTTGCATGTCCGTAGTCTCCTTGTCTGGGGTTCAAATGCCGCCGAACGGGCGATCGTGCCGCTACCGGTGACATTCCTGGGATCACTGCGCTAAAGTGCAGCTTGGCTCGCCAGGCACACGGAGAATTACGGGAGGGGCGGCCAACAGTCCTTACGGCGCCCTTACATTGTTCTGATCCCTTGCCTATTGTTGCAGGAGGAAATGCTGTCGATGGGGGTCTATAGTTTCGGCGATTTCGAGCTGAACGAGGAATCGCGCACTCTTCGTCTCACAGGCAGAGAGATCGAGGTGCAGCCGCTGGTGTTCGATTTCCTGGCTGTTCTGCTGCGGTATCGGGACCGTGCCTTGAGCAAGGAAGAATTGCTCGAAACACTGTGGCCGGGAGTCACGGTAACCGAAGCCTCGTTGCAGCGCGTTGCCAGCCTCGCTCGCACCATCCTGCGCCAAGGCGGCATGGAAACGGCGATGCGCAACCTGCCACGGTTCGGCTACCGGATTTGCCTCGACCGACCGGCGTCTTCCAATCCAAACTCGAGCCCGGTCGACCCAGGTGCCGTGATCGCCGGATCGCAGATCTTGCGTGCACGCGCGGCAGCCACGGCCAGGAAATGGCAAGAGGCCGTGGCCTGTTTCGTCGAAGCGGATGCCCAACAGCAGGTTCTCACCGCCGATCTTGAGGAATGGGCGCTGGCTCTGGAGTGCATGGGGCGGCCATCCGAAGCCATTCCGCAGTTGACGCGTGCGGTGGCGGCCCATAGCGCCGCCGGAGACCGACTGCGGGCGGCTTCCCCGGCGATCACGCTTGCACGGATACACCTTGAAAGAGGCGAACTCCCAGTGGCGAAGGGCTGGCACAAGCGCGCCGCACAGTTGATCGATGCGGCCACCGACAGCCGGGAGCATGGCTTGTGGTGCTGGATGGGCGCGCGCATCATGGGCGCGGAAGCCCAGCCTGAACAGGCGCTGGCGTGGGCCGAACAGGCGTTCGAAGTCGGCAAGCATCTCGAAGATCCGGTCGTGGAATCGCTCGGGCTGATCTATCGCGGCTTCTTCAAGCTCTGCCTTGGGGAAACCAAGGCCGGAGAGGAGGACCAGGACTTCGCGGCTGCTCTTGGTCTGTCGAGCGACATTGATCCCATCGTCGGCGGCATTCTCTATTGCAATATACTGTGGGCCTGCCGGAGTTCCGGTGACTGGGCGAGAGCCAATCAATGGACGCTCGGCTACGAAAGCTGGTGCAAGGGACACGGGCTCGACGACCTGTCGGGCTCGTGCCGGCTGCACCGCGCAGAAGTGCTCGGAGTGCACGGAACGCTGAAGGAGGCCGAGGCGCTGGTGCGCGCGGCTATCGACCAGCTTGCGCTCGACGCGCCTTGGGCAACGGGCGATGCATTGCGTGTTCTCGGCGATATTCATCTGGCTGCCGGTGATCTCTCCGAGGCGGAGGTGGCCTATCGCGCATCTCACGCCGCAGGCTGGGATCCGCAGCCAGGCCTTGCCCTGTTGCAGCTGGAACTGGGACAGTCCGAGGCCGCTTTCGCCGCTCTCGAGCGTTCCCTTGTCGGAAGCAGCTGGCCGACCCTGCAGCGCAAGGGGCTGGTTCTCGCCACGCTTGCCAAGGTGGCGGCAAGGACAGGCCGGCCGGAGCGCGCGAAGGAAGTCATCGCCGAACTGGAGAGTCAGCCACAGCGCTGGCCCATGGCATCGATCCGGGCGCTGACGGCGGAAGCCAAGGCCGAACTCTTTTCACGCGAAGATCGTTTGGCCGATGCAGCCCGCGAACTGCAGATCGCTTGCTCGCGCTGGAGCGAGATCGGTTCGCCGATCGGTGCCGCCGATGCCCGCCTGTCGCTCGCGGCGCTGCTTATCCAGCTTGGCGATCGCACCGGCGCCGAGCTGGAACTCGGCACCGCGCTGGCCGCTGCAAGGAAAGTCGGCTCCTCACGGCTCATGCGGCGTCATGACGAGCTGAAGCGACTGCTCGCCGACGTGCAGAAAGAACCGCTGGACAGCGCGTAGCTCTCGCAAAGCGGATCGCCATATCCGCAACCGGCGCCAGTCCTGAACTCACCCTTGAGATCGAACCGATGCGATGGCATGACGGAACAACTCCCATCAAGGGCCAGAGCATGAGCAGCGCGAAGGAAGTCGTCGTCATTGGCGCCGGTATCATCGGCGCTTCCATCGCCCGGCACCTGACCACGGCCGGGGCACGGGTCACCGTCGTTTCCGAGAGCGGCGCCGGCGGGGTCGCCACGCCGAATTCCTTCGCCTGGATCAATGCCAGCTGGGGCAATCCGGAAGTCTATTTCCGGCTGCGCGCCCGCGCCATGGCAGAGTGGAAACGGCTGGCAAACGAGCTGCCCGGCCTGCCGCTCGCCTGGTGCGGCGGGCTGTGCTGGGACTTGCCGGCGGACAAATTGGAGACCTATGCGGCGGAGCATTCGTCCTGGGGCTATGGCATCAGGCGCGTCGACCGCGCCGGCGCGGCTGGCATCGAGCCCAATCTCGCCGAGCTTCCCGACTTTGCCGTGCATGTCGCCGAGGAGGGTGTCGCCGAGCCGGTCGCCGCAACGAAAGCGCTGCTGGCCGACGCCGAACAGCGCGGTGCGCGCATCGTCTCCAGCACGGTTATGGGGCTTGTTCAGACCGGGGGCAGGACGACGGGCGTGGACACCGCCCATGGTTTGCTCGCCGCCGACGAGGTGGTGATCGCGGCCGGCGTCGGCTCGCCGGAGATTGCCGCGACGGCCGGCATAAGGCTACCGATCGAAATACCGCCCGGCCTGATCGTTTATTCGCGGCCTTACAAAAAATTGCTCAACGGGCTGGTGCTGGCCGAGCGGCTACACATGCGCCAGACGGCGCAAGGCCGCATCATCGCCGGGTCCGACTTCGGCGGTGCCGATCCGGGGATGGATGCGGCGGCGACGGCGCGCGAGCTGTTTGCGGCGCTGCAAGCGATGCTGCGCGGCGGTGACGGCCTGGAGCTCGATTTCCATACGGTCGGTTACCGGCCGACGCCGATCGACGGCTTCCCGATCATCGGCCGCGCCGAGGGCATGGACGGCCTCTATATCGCGGTGACGCATTCCGGCATCACGCTGGCGCCGGCGGTCGGCTTGTTCGCCGCGCGCGAAATCCTCGACGGGGAGCGCGATCCGCTGCTGGCGCCCTACGGGTTGGGTCGGTTCGCTCAATAGTTTGGTGGACGGCTGAAGCCGCCGGTCAACGGCGCCATAGCCCTGGCAATAGCGAGCAGCCGTGATTCCGACCAGCGTTTGCCGACCAGTTGCAGACCGATCGGCAGGCGGTCTCGGTCCTGTCCGTACGGTATCGAAAGTGCCGGATGGCCACTGTAATTGAACACCGCGCCATAGGCCGGGAGCATCCAGTAGTTTTGGTCCTTGCCATCGACCTTGACCGGTGCGCCGGGCTCGCAATGAGGAAACGCGCTAGTCATGGCCACCGGGCAGAGCAGCGCGTCGCAACTGTCGAAGAAGGCGTCCCACGCGAGAATGGATTTGTCGCGACGGGCGAGCGCTTCGAACCAGCGCGAGACGGGGGTCGGCTGTTCCGGCGGCCCGGGTTGCGCCGCCTCCATCATCATGCCAATCAGAGCTCCGCCGTGCCTTAGATCATCACGCAGATCGAGCTTGGGCAGTTTCGCTTCCTCGACAATGGCACCAGCCGATTGCAACTGCCCTGCAAGGTTGTCGACCGCTGCACTGATGTCGCCAGCCACCGGGAAGCCGGGAAACGACGACGCGAAGGCTATGCGTAGTGTCTTGAGGTCGAGCTTCGGCATGTCTTCGACCGGCACCGGGGCGACATCGGTGTCGCGCCCGTCCGCTCCGGCGATGATTTGATAGATCAAGGACAAATCGTCCACGCTGCGCGCCAGCGGCCCGAGACAGGACATCAGCCGGACGCTGCGCGCGGCGTCGCCCGGGTCCGGAAAAGCGCCGGCCAGCGAGACGCGATGCTCCGTTGGTTTCAGGCCATAAACACCGCAAAACGCGGCGGGGAGACGGATGGAATCCTGCATGTCGGTGCCGACATCGAACGGTGTCATCCCGGCGCAAATCGCGGCCGCAGCGCCGCCGCTGGAACCGCCTGCGGTGCGCTCAAGATTCCAGGGGTTGCTGGTCCGGCCGAACAGCGGATTTTTCGATTGCCAGTCGGACAGCAAGCTGGCGACATTGGTCTTGGCCATCAGCACGCCGCCGGCCGCCTTCAGCCTGGCGACGACCGGGCTGTCTTCTTTCGCCGCATAATCGGCGAAAGGCGGGAAGCCGACCGTGGTCGTCATGCCTGATGTCTGGTGCATGTCCTTCAGGGCGAACGGGATGCCGTGCAGCGGTCCGAGCGCAGCGCCGCGCGCCAGTGCTGCGTCGGCCTTCTTGGCTTGGCTGCGAGCCCCTTCCCTATCGAGGGAGATGACGGCGTTGACGGCTTCGTTGTGCGCATCGATCTGCGCCAGGTGGGCGTCGAGTGCTTCCACGGCCGAGATTTTTCGCGCGGCGATGGCGGCGGCCAGCTTGACGGTCGAGGAAAAAACGAGATCCATGGTGAATGCTCCGGCTTGCACGCGCTCGTCCGATCAAGATGGCGGACAGCGGTGCGACTTCAAGCGGAGTTGAGCAGTCCGAAAGCCATTGTGCTTGACCGGAATTGCTCATGTCTGTGAGGTCGGCACCCTACGGCGCTCCCTCTGTCCCGCGACATTGCGCAATCTGCAACTACACAGCCAGCGCCAGCCTCGCGGCCGGCGCAAACGGCCGAATATTCATGCCGTCCCTGGTCATGGTGACGAAGCTCGATGGCGGGATCGCCTGCCAGTCGCCGCCTTCACGGTCGAAGGGTTCGGAGACGATGCAGCGGCCGCCGCCCTTGGCGGCGGTATAGAGGGTGGGCGCATGGTCATCCGTGGCATAGCGGACCGCGTGGAGCGCCTGCCCGTCGGAAAGGGCGGCCGTCAGCTTCAGCGCCGGCTCGATGCCGACACGCCGCGAAGCCTCCAGCACGCGGCTGGTGGCACGGGCGACGGCGCCTTGCGGATCGGCGGCCAACCCTTCGTCGATCACCAGGAGAAAAAACAGCTCGGAATCGGTAGTGCCCTCGCGCTGGTCGAAGACGGCGTCGGACAGCGAATTTTCCAGCGCGCGGCGGATCTTTTCGAAGCCGCCGATCTGGCCGTTGTGCATGAATGACCAAGGGCCCGAGATGAAGGGATGGCAGTTCATGCGGCTGGTGGCGCCGCCGGTCGAGGCGCGAACATGGGCGAGGAACAATCCGGATTTGATCTGCCGGCACAAGCTCTTCAGATTGGGATCGGACCATGCCGGCAGAATGTCGCGGTAGAGGCCGGGCTCGGGCCGGTCGCCATACCAGGCAAGCCCGAAACCATCGCCATTGGTCGGCGACTTGGCTTCCTCGGCGCAATGGCTCTGGGCGATCAGCGAGTGGCAGGGCGCCGTGAGGATGTCTTCGAGGAAAACCGCTTCACCGAGATAGGCCGCCCACCGGCACATCGCTTCTTCCGTTCCTAAGCGCGATCCGGAAGAGCCTTGGGCTCCTTGACCGCGTGCGAACCTCTGTTGTGCGTCCGCTCGTAAAGCTCGCGGACGATTCGGCTGGCGGTAGTCTCGAACAGAAATGGCAAGAAAGCGTGAACGAGGGCGGCCCCGGCGGCCGTCAGCAGGCGCGAGGAAAACCAGGCGGCAAAGGCCATGTGACCGAAATAGGTCTCGCCGACCTTGGCCGGATGGGAGGTGAAAATCCTTGCGACCGACATGCTGCTTCCCCTTCAGCGCTTGAAGTTCCCGATATCGGGTATCCTGGCACGGTTCGTCGGTTCATCGGTCTCAAAATGTCCTTGTATTTTGCTTGTTCGCGGGACAAACATCCCACATGGCCATCGAAATCGACGAAATCGATCGGAAATTGCTCGCCGAATTGCAACGCGACGGCACGCTGTCTGTCGACCAGCTGTCGGAGCGGGTTGCCTTGTCGCGCAACGCCTGCTGGCGGCGCGTCAAGCGGCTGGAGGAGGATGGCGTCATCACGGGCCGGGTGGCGCTGGTCGATGCGGAGAAGCTCGGGCTCGGCCTCTCCGTCTTCATCCTGGTCCGCACCTCCAACCATGATCCCGAGTGGTTGCAGAAATTCCGGGCGGCGGTGACCGGGTTTTCCGAGATCACCGGCGTCTACCGCATGTCCGGCGACCTCGACTATGTCCTGCGCGCCCGCGTCGCCGACGTGAAGGCCTATGACCGGCTGTACCAGCGGCTGATCGCCAAGGTGGCGCTGTCGGACGTTTCGGCCTCCTTCGTGATGGAGGAGATCAAGGAGACCACGGTGGTGCCGATGGAAGTGCGCTAAGGATTGGCTCCGGCCATAGTGATGCCCGAAAGAAAGCCGTTGATAGGATCGCGGGCGAATTGACCGAATCGGCAATCGCGCCGATAGGATCGATTTTATGCGCGCAGCCATCCAAAATTCCTCCGTCATCGGTCCGACCGTCGGCTTCGTCAGGTTGCCGCACGCCGACGGCCTTCCCCTCCCTGCCTATGAAAGCACCGGCGCGGCCGGCATGGACCTGCGCGCGGCGGTGCCAGACGATCGGCCGCTGCTGATCCTGCCAGGAAAACGCGCTCTGGTGCCGACCGGACTGATCCTGGAAATCCCCGAAGGCATGGAAGGCCAGGTGCGGCCGCGCTCCGGCCTTGCCTTCAAACACGGGCTGACCGTCCTCAACACGCCGGGCACGATCGACAGCGACTATCGCGGCGAGGTGAAGGTGCTGCTGGTCAATCTCGGCGACGAGGATTTCGCGGTGACGCGCGGCATGCGCATTGCCCAGATCGTGTTCGCCGCGGTGATGCAGGCGGGCGTCGAAGAGCGCGCCCTGGCCGGCGGCACGGCACGCGGTTCGGGCGGGTTCGGCTCGACCGGCACGGCCTGATGAACATACCGAAACTCGTCATCTTCGACTGCGACGGGATTCTGGTCGATACCGAGAACCTGGCCAACCGGCGCCTGGCCGAATGGCTGAGCGAAGCCGGTTATCCCACCAGCTTCGAATATTGCCGCAAGAACTTCTCCGGCCGCAGCATGGTCTCGGTGCAGAAGCAGATCGAAGAAGAGACCAGCGTCAGGCTCGGCGCCGACTTCGTCGAGCGCTGGAATGCAGGGCTGCCGGACCTGTTCGCCCATGGGGTCGAGGCGATTCCCTATGTCCGGGAGTTCGTCGAGGCTGTCCGGGCGGCCGGCATCGCCTATTGCGTGGCCACCTCGGCCAGGGTGTCGAAGATGCACATCACGCTTGGCCAGACCGGTCTGCTGCCGCTGTTCGAACATGCGATGTTTTCCTCGACCATGGTCGTGCGCGGCAAGCCGTTTCCGGACCTGTTCCTGCATGCGGCCAAGACGATGGGCTTTGCGCCTGCTGACTGCATCGTCATCGAGGACAGCGTCGCCGGCACGCAGGCCGGCATCGCCGCCGGCATGCGGGTATTTTCCTATCATGGCGATCCCTACAGCGACCGTGACGGCTTGATGCGAGCCGGCGGCATCCTGTTCGACGACATGCGCACACTGGCCGGACTGGTGCCGATCCACTGATCGGCGCCGGTTTGACGGGTTGCAGGGACGCGCCGGAGGAATTGTCAGCAGAGAACGCGAAACGCTTCTGAGCCAACCGCATTCGTTTGCCCGGGCAAGGCGGGCGAGCTAAAATCCGCCATCGCACTCAGCACGATGGGGGAGCTTCCATGGACAAGGGCAAGATCTTTCGCGACCTGCATGCCTCGACCTTCGTCATGCCCAATCCTTGGGATGTCGGCACGACGAAGCTGCTTGGATCGTTCGGTTTCAAGGCCTTGGCCACGACCAGCGCCGGCTTCGCCTTCTCGCGCGGCCTGCCGGACGGCGCGGTGACCTTCGATCAGATGATCCATCACTGCCGCGAGGTGACAGCGGCAACCGAGCTGCCGGTTTCGGCCGATCTCGAACGCGGCAAGGGCGACAGCGCCGAGCAGGCCGCCGAAACCATCTTCGCGGCTGAAGCCGCCGGCCTTGCCGGCTGCTCGATCGAGGACCACACCGGCGACCCGAACAAGCCGATCTATGATTTTTCGCACGCGGTGGAACGCGTCGCGGCGGCGGCGGAAGCGGCCCGCGCGCTGAAACGCGATTTCGTCTTCACCGCGCGGGCGGAGAACTTCCTCTGGGGCAAGTCCGACCTCGACGACACGATCAAGCGGCTGCAGGCATTCGAGAAGGCGGGAGCCGACGTGCTCTACGCGCCGGGCATCGGTGACGTCGAGATGGTGCGCACGCTCTGCTCGGCGGTGAGCAAGCCGGTCAACGTCATGGCAAGGCCCGACTTCACCATCGCCGATCTAACCAAGGCCGGGGCAAAGCGCGTTTCGCTTGGGCCGTGGTTGACCAATTTCGCTTATGGCATGCTGGAAACGGCGGCGCGCGAGATCCAGCAGGACGGCACGTTCGGCTTCACCCGCGCCGCCATGCCCTTCGGCAAGTTGCAGGCGCTGTTTGGCAAATCGGGATAAGCGGGCGGAACACATGACGCTGACCGTCGTCGACATGCACACCGGCGGCGAGCCGCTGAGGATCGTCACCGGGGGCTATCCCGATATCCCGAAGGGCACGATCCTGGAGAAGCGCGCCTATGTGCGCGACCATCTCGATCATCTCCGGAAAATCCTGATGTTCGAGCCACGCGGCCATTACGACATGTATGGCGCGCTGCTGGTCGAGCCCGATTTGCCGGGCGCCGACCTTGCCGTGCTGTTCATGCACAATGAGGGCTATTCGACCATGTGCGGCCACGCCATCGTCGCGCTCGGCCGCTATGCCGTCGACGAAGGGCTGGTGACCAAGCAGGAACCGGTGACGATGGTCAACATCGAGGCGCCCTGCGGCATGGTCGTCGCTTCGGTCGAGGTGCGCGACGGCAAGGCCGGTGCTGTGTCGTTCGAAAGCGTGCCGGCTTTCCTGTTCGCACGCGACCGCAAGATCGAGTTGCCCGGCTACGGCGCGATAGGCTTCGACATCGCCTATGGCGGCGCCTTCTATGCACTGGCCGACTGTCACCAGTTCGGGCTCGAATTCGGCCGCGACCGGGTGCGCGATTTCGTCGACGCGGCGACGGCGCTGACCGAAAGGCTGAAGAGCGGGTTCCCCTTGTCGCATCCCGACCATACCGACCTCGCCTTCCTCTACGGCACCATTTTGACGGATGGGCGGGACGCGTTTTCGGATGAGCCGACGAAAAACGTCTGTGTCTTCGCCGAGGCGCAGGTCGACCGGTCGCCGACCGGTTCCGGCGTGACCGCGCGGCTGGCGGCGATGCATGCCAAAGGCGAGATCGCAACAGGCCTGACGCGCACCTTCGAGAGCATCGCCGGCTCGCGCTTTTCCGGCGCGGTGGCGCGGACGGCGGAAGCCGGACCGCATGAAGCGATCATCGCCCGCGTCGGCGGCCGCGCCTACTATTGCGGCCGGGCGGAATTCATCGTCGAGCCCGACGACGAACTGGGGCGCGGCTTTCTGCTGCGGTAGGGATTGGCGCATCAACGGGACGGCTTGCTCCGCCGATCGGGCCGGGCCGAGATCGCCTTGTGCAGATGCACCATCATGGCTGCGGCGAAGAGCGGCGTCACCAGGTTGAGCACCGGCACGGCAAGGAAGGTCGCGATGACCAGGCCGGCGAGAAAGACCGTCCCGGCATGGCTTCGGCGCAAGGCCCTGGCCTCTTGTTCCGGGCGAAAACGCATGGCGGCGAATTCGAAGAATTCGCGCCCGAGCAGGTAGCCGTTGACGATGAAGAAGGCGGCGATGTTGACGCCCGGCACCAGCAGAAGCAGCAGGGCGACGATGTTGCCCAGAACGACGATGCCGAAGAACTTTATCGCCAGCACCAGCGAGCGCAGCGCCGGCATGGCGCGGCCGGGCGGATCGCCGGGATAATCGGTACGCTCGACCACGTCGGCGATGTCGTCGAGGAAAAGGCCGGCGACGACGGCCGTCACCGGCGCTATGAGCAGCGCCATGCCGAAGGCAAGCGCGATGGCCGCGATGATGCCCCCCAGCCAACCGGCCCAGGACGGCAGGCCGGGAAACAGCGTGTGCAGCCACGGCAGCGCCAGCCACTCGACGAGGCTGGTCAGCCCGAACCACAAGGCGACCAGCGCAAGCACAGTCAGGCCTAGCGTCTTGAGGAAGACGGCGCGGAATTCGGGCGAGAACAACTGGCCGGCGGCGGCGCGGGCGGCGCTGGAGATCACGGTGCTTCCAACCTCACTTCGAACGCCGGGAGGATAGGCAGCAGGTCCACCCGTCACAAGCCTCTGTTGCCATGGCAATCGCTTGAGGCTCGAATTCTCCGCATCCACCCTCTTCCGAGCGTCGGCGCCCCCTCATCGCCCTGCCGGGCACTTCTCTCCGTATAGTGACGGGAGAAGGGCTGGCCGCACGCCGGCGCCTACATTGCAACGTTGCGGCTTGGCGAAACCGGCGATGACAGAAGATGCCGGCAGACAGGTGAGAGGCGGTGCCAACTTCGGCAATTGAAGGCGCTTGAAGGCGATTGCCCTGTCTGCCTATTGTGCGAGCGCCGGCTTGCGGGTGGGAATGGTCATGGCCGCGACGCCGGCGACGACGAAGGCCATGCCGAGCCAAGCCGTCGAACCCAGGCTTTCGCCGAGGAAGACGGCGCCGATGCCGACGCCGATCGGCACTCGCAGATAGGCCTGTGACGTCGTGCCGACCGAGCCCAGCGTGTGAATCAGGCGGAAATAGATGACGAAGGCCAGCGCGGTCGAAAACACGGACAGGCCGAGCAAGGCCAGGATCGACGCCATCGACGGCGCGAGTGTCCAGGGCTGGTCGACCAGAAGGCTGAGCGGCACCAGGATGACGGCGCCGCAGAGCATCGAGCCGGCGGCGGGCAGCATCGGGTCGAGGCCCTTGAAGCCACGGCCGAAGATCGCCGCCCCCGCATAGCAGACCGTTGCAAGGACGATGGCAAGCTGCGCCCAAAGTTCATGGCCGAGACCGCCCAGCGCCTGTGTGCCCACGATGAGGCAGATGCCGGCAATGCCGGCGCCGACGCCGATCAGTTTGCGCAGCCTCACCGGTTCATGGCGGGTGATCAGCGCGGTCAACAGGAAGGTGAAGATAGGCGACGTCGCGTTGAGAATAGTGGCGAGGCCGGCATCCACCGAGCGCTCGGCGGCGGCGATCAGAGTGAACGGGATGACGCTGTTGAGGCACGCCTGGAAGGCAAAACGCCGCCAGCTCGCCGCATCGCCCGGCATGGCAAGCCCGCGCCAGCGGATGATGGCGAACAGGATGCCGCCGGCGATCAAGGTACGGGCGGCGATGAACGTCACCGGCGGGATCGTCTCTACGCCGATCTTGATGAAGGTGTAGGAGGCGCCCCAAAGCACCGCCAGGACGGCGAGCAGCGCCAGATCGGTGTTCATGTCGTTTCTTGCAGGCATGGGCTTGCCGCCTTCGGGCAGGGATCGAAAGGCCCTTCTTAGGCAAAGCCGCGATGAAATGCTTCGGCCACGGTCGAATTGTCGTAGCGCCTGACCGTAGCGGCAACGACAGAAAATCCGTTGCCAATTTTCAGGGTCATGCTGTAGACCCGCGCGGGCATGGCAAGAGGCCGGCGCGGATTTTGGCGGAGACATTGATGCCGGACTATGACGTGCTTTGCATCGGCAACGCGATTGTCGACATCATCGCCCAGTGCGAAGAAGAATTCCTGGAGACCAACGGCATCATCAAGGGCGCGATGAACCTCATCGACACGAGGCGCGCCGAGCTGCTCTACAGCCGCATGGGCCCGGCGATCGAGGCGTCCGGCGGCAGCGCCGGCAACACCGCCGCCGGCGTCGCCAGTTTTGGCGGCCGCGCCGCCTTCTTCGGCAAGGTTTCCAACGATGCTTTGGGCGAAATCTATGCCCACGACATCCACGCGCAGGGCGTCGCCTTCGACACCAAGCCGCTTCAGGGCGAGCCGCCGACGGCGCGCTCGATGATCTTCGTCACCCCCGACGGCGAGCGCTCGATGAACACCTATCTCGGCGCCTGCGTCGAGCTCGGGCCGGAGGATGTCGAGGCAGACAAGGCGTCGGGCGCCAAGGTCACCTATTTCGAGGGCTATCTGTGGGATCCGCCGCGCGCCAAGGAGGCGATCCGGCAGACGGCCAAGCTGGCGCACGCGGCGGGCCGCGAAGTGTCGATGACCTTGTCGGATTCGTTCTGCGTCGACCGCTACCGCGACGAGTTCCTCGAGCTGATGCGCTCGGGCACCGTCGACATCGTCTTCGCCAACAGCCATGAGATCAAGTCGCTCTACCAGACCTCGTCCTTCGACGAGGCGCTGGCCCAGATCCGCAAGGACTGCAGAATAGCCGCCGTGACGCGCTCGGAAAAAGGCTCGGTCATCGTGCGCGGCGACGAGACCGTGGTCATCCAGGCGACCGCCATCAAGGGGCTGGTCGATACGACGGGCGCCGGCGACCTCTACGCCGCCGGTTTCCTGCACGGCTATACGCAAGGCCGCGACCTCAAGACCTGCGGCGACCTCGGCTCACTGGCAGCCGGACTGGTGATCCAGCAGATCGGGCCGAGGCCAAGGCAGAATCTGCGCAAAGAGGCCGAGCTGGCGGGATTGCTGTAGGGTAAACCTGCCGATCTCCCCCGTCGTGGGGGTTGAGAGTGGTCCGCGAAGTGGGCGGAAAGCCAATTGCTTGGCTTTCCGAACGACGAACGCCGGCAAGCCAGAGGGGGGCGCTGTCCCGCCGGCATCTCCAGGGTTCTACACTGCCGCCAAGCCCAAAATGAACGGCATGAACGTACTGTCCATGTCGGGGCGCCAGTTCGAAGAGTATGGGCACGCGGAAGGGAACCACCGCTACGTAGCGATCCTTCGCGCCCCCCTCTGCCCTGCCGGGCATCTCCCCCACGAGGGGGGAGATCGCAGCTTGACCGTCGCGCGGCTGTCACACATCGCACCTACACGCAATCTGGGCGTCCTTGACTGACATTTGGGCGCCCTCAGCCAGTTGGGGTGCCAAGATGCAAGACAGCAAGCTGTCGGGCGGCCGGATTTGTTGCCGCCGCGATTTCCGCTTTCCACATTAGAAATTCAGCAACGGGCCCCGATCGGGGAGGAGCGCTCGCGGCCAGAAGACAGATGCATGAACAGATTTCACGTAACCGGTCTTAAACAAGACGACTTCGCCGACATGGTCGCGGAGAAGGTCGAGCGGGCGCTCGCCCACTATGACGAGGCCATCAACAAACCCACCATCGTCTCGGTTGGCAAGATCGCCGGCAGCATAGCGTCCGCCGTCACCTTGCTGTCGCCGAAGCACCAGCGCGCCATCGATGCCATCCGTGCCGACCTTCCGGGGCTGGCGTCGAAATTCGTGCGTGCGCTGGCCGCGGAAGCCGCGCGCCGCAGCGAAGCCGGCACCGCGGGCGCCCCAAACCCGTCGGCGGATCTCGGCGGCCCCGCCTCCCCGCTTCCGCGCACCCAGTCCGACGACCTCGAATCGATGCTGATCGAAGACTGGGCCGGGCGGGTCGCCGGTTCGACCTATCTGGAGGAACACCTGCGCATCGCCCGTTCGACCCTGCACCGCTGGCAAAGGCGGGGCGAGGTGGTCGCCTTGCGCAAGGGCGGCCGCAAGCACGTCTTCCCGCTGGCGCAGTTCGTCGATGGCAGGCCGGTGGCGGGTATTCGAGACGTGCTGTCGTTGATCAGCAATCCTAGGCTGGCGTGGCTGTGGCTGACCCGCCCCTCGGCGCTGCTCGACGAGCGCATTCCCATCGACCTGCTGCGGCAAGATCAGGTTGAGGAGGTCATCGAGGCGGCGCGGGTGTTTTCCGCGGGTTAAGCGCGATCAGATCCGCCGCTGCTTTCGCGTCCGACGCGCGAACCCCTTCCTCAGGTCCCCGCCGTGTAGGCCGCGATCGCCGCCATGTTGACGATATCGCTGTCCTTGGCGTTCAGCGAGACGATCTGCACCGGCTTGTTCAGCCCGACCAGCAGCGGGCCGATAACCGTCGAGCCGCCGAGTTCCTGCAGCATCTTGGTCGAGATCGAGGCCGAGTGGAAGGCCGGCATGATCAGCACATTGGCCGGGCCGGTCAGCCTCATGAACGGGTATTGCGCCATGGCACGGGCGTTGAGCGCGACGTCGGCGGCCATCTCGCCGTCATACTCGAAATCGACGCGGCGCTTGTCGAGGATGCGCACGGCTTCCTGGATGCGCTCGGAGCGCTCGCCGTGGGGATGGCCGAAGGTGGAATAGGCGAGCATGGCGAGCCTCGGCTCATAGCCCATGCGGCGGGCAAAGCCTGCCGCCTCCTCGGCGATGTCGGCGATCTGCTCGGCGTTCGGCATGTCGTGCACGGCTGTGTCGGCGACGATCACGGTGCGGCCGCGCGCCAAAACGATCGACACGCCGATGACGCGGTGGCCGGGCTTGGCGTCGATGACGCGCCTGACATCGTCGAGCGCGGTGGAATAGTTGCGGGTGACGCCCGTGACGATGCCGTCGGCATCGCCCAGCGCCACCATGCAGGCGGCGAAATGGTTGCGGTCGTTGTTGATCAGGCGCTGGCAGTCGCGGAACAGGAAGCCTTTGCGCTGCATGCGCTCGTAGAGATAATCGGTATAGACCGAATTGCGGCGCGACAGGCGCGCATTGATGATCTCCAGGCCCTGCTTGTCGAGGTCGATGCCGGCGTGCCTGGCGTTCTCCTTGATGACGTCGTCACGGCCGAGCAGGATGGCGGTGCCGAGCCGCTGGTTCACATAGGAGACGGCGGCGCGCATCACCTGCTCCTCCTCGCCCTCGGCGAAGACGATGCGCTTGGGCTGGCGGCGCACGCGGTCGTAGATGCGCTGCAAGGTCGAGGCGATCGGATCACGGCGGGCCGACAGCTCCTGCGCGTAGCGGTCGAGATCGAGGATCGGCTTGCGGGCGACGCCAGAATCCATCGCCGCCCTGGCGACGGCCAGCGGAATGGCCGAGATCAGGCGCGGATCGAACGGCACCGGGATGATGTAGTTGGGGCCGAATTTCGGCCGGTTGCCCTGGTAGGCCGCGGCGACGTCGTCGGGCACGTCCTTGCGTGCCAGGTCGGCAAGCGCACGCGCGGCGGCGATCTTCATGTCGTCATTGATGGTGGTGGCTCGCACATCCAGCGCGCCGCGGAAGATATAGGGGAAGCCGAGCACGTTGTTGACCTGATTGGGATAATCCGAACGCCCGGTCGCCATGATGGCGTCGGTGCGGATCTCCGCCACTTCCTCGGGCGTGATCTCGGGATCGGGGTTGGCCATGGCGAAGATGATCGGGTTCTTGGCCATAGAACGCACCATGGCGGTGGTCAGCGCGCCCTTGGCGGAAAGGCCGAGGAAGACGTCGGCGCCATCCAGCGCCTCGGCCAGCGACCGCGCGTCGGTCTTGACCGCGTGCGCCGACTTCCACTGGTTCATGCCTTCCGTGCGGCCCTGGAAGACCACGCCCTTGGTGTCGCACAGGATGATGTTCTCGGGCGCAAAGCCCATCGCCTTCATCAGCTCGATACAGGCGATGCCGGCCGCACCGGCGCCGTTGCAGACCATCCTGGTGGTCTTCATGTCGCGGCCGGTGATCTCCAGCGCGTTGATCAGGCCGGCGGCCGAGATGATGGCGGTGCCGTGCTGGTCGTCGTGGAAGACCGGAATGTCCATCAGCTCGCGCAGCCGCTGCTCGATGATGAAGCATTCCGGCGCCTTGATGTCCTCCAGGTTGATGCCGCCGAAGGAGGGCCCAAGGAAGCGCACGCAGTTGATGAACTCGTCGGCGTCCTCGGTGTCGACCTCGAGATCGATGGAATCGACGTCGGCGAAGCGCTTGAACAGCACCGCTTTGCCCTCCATGACCGGCTTGGAGGCCAGCGCGCCGAGATTGCCCAAGCCCAGGATGGCGGTGCCGTTGGAGATGACGGCGACCATGTTGCCGCGCGACGTGTAGTCGAAGGCGCGGCTGGGATCCTCGGCGATGGCCAGCACCGGCACGGCGACGCCGGGCGAATAGGCGAGGCTCAAATCGCGCTGCGTGGCCATCGGCTTGGTGGCGACGATCTCGAGCTTGCCGGGCCGCCCCATGGCGTGGAATTCGAGCGCTTCCTGCGCGCTGACGGACGGACCGCTGTTTTCGGTTTTCCTTGCCATGATGCTTTTGATTTCCTCGCCATGCGGCACCTCCTTGAGGCGGGTGCCTTGTGTGATTCCGAATTAAGACCACGCGCCGCCGCGTGTAAACCGCCAAGCGTTGCCGAACTGGCGTCGGAAGGACGCATGGCGTTCAATGGTGGTTGATCTCCGTTCTTCCCCTGCTTTTCCAATGGCCGGCATTAAACCCCGCCGCCACATCTGCTAGCGTGAGCGCATGAACATGCACATTCAAAACGAACCGGACGCTCCCGAGGCGATCACGCCGGCAGCCGCTGGCGGCGTGACCCCGATGATGGAGCAGTTCATCGAGATCAAGGCGGCGAACCCGGATTCGCTGCTGTTCTACCGGATGGGCGATTTCTACGAGCTGTTCTTCGAGGATGCGGAGAAGGCGAGCCGGGCGCTCGGCATCGTGCTGACCAAGCGCGGCAAGCATCAGGGCCACGACATCCCGATGTGCGGCGTGCCGGTGCATGCGGCGGATGACTATCTGCAGAAACTGATCGCGCAGGGTTTCCGCGTCGCCGTCTGCGAGCAGATCGAGGATCCGGCCGAAGCCAAGAAGCGCGGCTCCAAATCGGTGGTGCGCCGCGATGTGGTGCGGCTGGTGACGCCTGGCACCATCACCGAGGACAAATTGCTGGCGCCGTCGGAATCGAGCTTCCTGATGGCGCTGGGACGAGTGAAGGGCGGCGGCGATCCAAGAGGCGGGGAGCGCGGCGGCGCGACCGGGAACCAAGGAAGCTTTGCCCTGGCCTGGATCGACATCTCGACCGGGGCTTTCCGGGTCACCGACACCACCGCCGACCGGCTGCTCGCCGACATCTTCCGTGTCGATCCGCGCGAACTGATCGTCGCCGAGCCGGTGTTCCACGATCCCGAATTGCGACCGGTATTCGACGTGCTCGGCCGCGTCGCCAACCCGCAGCCGCCGAGCCTGTTCGATTCGGCCTCGGCCGCCGGGCGCATTGCCCGCTTCTTCGCGGTGGCGACGCCGGACAGCTTTGGTGCGTTTTCGCGTGCCGAGCTGTCGGCGATCTCGGGCGCCATCGCCTACGTCGAAAAGACGCAGAAGGCCGAGCGGCCGCCGCTGTCGCGTCCCGAGCGCGAGGAGGCCGGCTCGACTTTGTTCATCGACCCGGCGACGCGCGGCAACCTGGAACTGCTGCGCACGCTGTCGGGTAGCCGTGAAGGCTCATTGTTCAAGGCAATCGACCGCACGGTGACCGGCGGCGGCGCCAGGCTGCTCGCCGACCGGCTGATGGCGCCGCTGACCGACCCGGCGGCAATCGCCGCGCGGCTGGATTCGGTGTCGTTCTTCCGTTCCGAGACGCGGCTTTGCCAGGCGGTGCGGGCGAGCCTGAAGAGCGTCGCCGACATGCCGCGCGCGCTGTCGCGGCTGGCGCTCAACCGCGGCGGCCCGCGCGACCTCGGCGCGCTGCGCGCCGGCTTCGAGGCGGCCGGCGCGATCGCGGAGATATTTGCCGCGACCGCCCTCCCCCACGAATTGGCGGCGGCGCTCGCAGCGATCCGGGCGCTGCCGCAAGCGCTTGCCGGGCATCTGACGCAAGCGCTTGGCGAGGAACTGCCGCTGCTCAAGCGCGACGGCGGCTTCGTCCGTGGCGGCTACCACCCGGAGCTCGACGAGATGCGGGCGCTGCGCGACGAGTCGCGAAAAGTGATCGCCGGGCTGGAGCGTTCGCTGATCGAGGAGACCGGCATCCGGTCGCTGAAGATCCGGCACAACAATGTGCTCGGCTACTATATCGAGGTGACCGCCAACCACCACGCCGTGATGACCGGCAGCGACGGCGCCAAGGCGCGCTTCATCCATCGCCAGACCATGGCCAACGCCATGCGCTTCACCACCACGGAGCTGGCGGAGCTGGAAACGAAGATCGCCAATGCCGCCGACCGGGCGCTGAGCATCGAGCTTGCCGCCTTCGATGCGCTGACGGCGGAAGCGGTCGGCGAAGCGGAGAAGATCCGCGCCGGCGCCGATGCTCTCGCCGTGCTGGACGTGTCGGCGGCGCTCGCGCTTCTATCCGAGAGCGAGGCCTGGTGCCGGCCGCTGGTCGATGCCAGCCTTGCCTTCGAGATTTCGGGTGGGCGCCATCCCGTGGTCGAACAGGCGCTGCGGCGCTCGGGCGCAGGACCGTTCGTGGCCAATGACTGCGACCTGTCGCCGGAGGGCAGCGCCAGGAACGGCGCGATCTGGCTGCTGACCGGTCCCAATATGGGCGGTAAATCGACATTCCTGCGGCAGAACGCGCTGATCGCCATCCTGGCCCAGACCGGCTCTTTCGTCCCGGCGACATCGGCCCATATCGGCGTCGTCGACCGCCTCTTTTCCCGCGTCGGGGCCTCGGACGATCTTGCACGCGGCCGATCGACCTTCATGGTCGAGATGGTCGAGACGGCGGCGATCCTCAACCAGGCCGGCGAACGCGCGCTGGTGATCCTCGACGAGATCGGCCGCGGCACCGCAACCTTCGACGGCCTGTCGATCGCCTGGGCGGCTGTGGAATATCTGCACGAGAAGAACCGCTGCCGGGCGATCTTCGCCACGCATTTCCACGAGATGACCTCGCTTGCCGGCAAGCTGGCGCGGCTCCACAACGTCACCATGCGGGTCAAGGAGTGGGAGAACGACGTCGTCTTCCTGCACGAGGTCGGCAAGGGCGCGGCCGACCGCTCCTACGGCGTGCAGGTGGCGCGGCTCGCCGGACTCCCCGAGGCGGTGGTTGACCGTGCCAAGGAAGTGCTGCACCAGCTCGAGGAAGGCGAGGTTTCGGGCAAGACCAACCGCCTGGTGGACGACCTGCCGCTGTTTTCCGTGGCGGTGAAACGGGAAGCGCCGAAGGCGGTCAAGAGCGATGCGCTCAATGAGGCACTCAGCGCGATCAGCCCCGACGAGATGACGCCCAGGGAAGCGCTGGAGGCGCTTTACCGGTTGAAAGGATTGCTGGGGACGTAGCTTTGCAATCTGGGCGGCGCCTGAATTGCCAATCTCCCCCCTCGTGGGGGAGATTGGCAGCTTCAAATCATCTCCAGCCCGCGTTTGCGGCCCGGCGGCGGGAAGGCGCGGTCGAGCTCGGCGAGGTCCTCGCGCGTCAGCTTGATCTCGAGCGCCGCGACATTCTGGCGGACATGCTCCTGGCTGCTGGCCTTGGGAATGGCGATGACGCCTTCCTGATGCATCACCCAGGCCAGTGCGATTTGTGCCGCGGTCGCCCCGTGGCGGGCAGCGACCGCATCTAAACTGGCATTGCGCGCCAAGGCGCCCTGCTCGACCGGCGAATAGGCCATCAAGGGGATGCCGCGTTGCCGGCTCCAGGGCGCCAGATCGAACTCAAGGCCGCGCCGGACCAGATTGTAGAGCACCTGGTTGGTCTGGACGTTACCGCCGTCGGGCAGGCCGACCAGCTCTTCCATCTCCCCGGTGTCGAAATTGCTGACGCCCCAATGACGAATCTTGCCGGACTTCTTCAGCGCCTCGAAGGCTTCGACGGTTTCGGCCAGGGGCACGCTGCCCGGCCAATGCAGGAGGTAGA
Source organism: Mesorhizobium sp. BR1-1-2 (assembly GCF_020165435.1). NCBI lineage: Bacteria > Pseudomonadati > Pseudomonadota > Alphaproteobacteria > Hyphomicrobiales > Phyllobacteriaceae > Mesorhizobium > Mesorhizobium sp. BR1-1-2. The sequence continues at coordinate 101,359 of NZ_JAIUID010000008.1, read as the reverse complement.
GGTCGATGCGGTCGGTGGCGAGGCGCTTCAAGCTGTTCTCGCAGGCGCGCTGCACACCGGCGCGCGAGGCGTTGGAGGGCAGCACCTTCGAGACCAGGAAGACCTCGGCGCGCTGCCCGGCGATGGCTTCGGCCACCACCTCCTCGGCACCGCCGCTGGCGTACATTTCGGCGGTGTCGATCAGCCTGACACCGAGATCGAGGCCAAGCTTGAGGGCATTCACCTCCTCGGTGCGGCGGCGCGAATCCTCGCCCATCTTCCAGGTGCCCTGGCCGAGAACGGGAACGGCTTCGCCGGAGGGCAGCGTGGTGGTTCTGACGCTCGACGGCATGGCAGGCTCCAGTTGAGACCAGATCGCATCACAGGCCGGGCGAGAAATCCAGAGAGGTTCTCGCCCGAGCGGCGAAAGCTTACTTCACCGGATGGGCGGCGAGCCAGTCCTGCATCTGCTTGATCTCGGCTTCCTGCGCCGCGATGACGGCCTCAGCCAGCTTGCGGATCTCTGGGTCCTTGCCGTTGGCGAGTTCGACCTTGGCCATGTCGATGGCGCCCTGGTGGTGCGGGATCATGCCGCGGACGAAATCGACGTCGGCATTGCCGGTGTATTTGGAGGCCATCATGTCGGCGTGCATCTTGTCCATCGCCGCTTTGTAGCCTGCGGTCGATGGGCCTTCCGCCCCCGTCGCCATGCCGGCCATGTCGTGCTTCATCTCTTCGCTCTGTGCGGGAACGCTTTCGAGGAAGACGGCGACCAGCATTCCAGCCGCCATCAGCAGCAGCACGATTCTCTTGGCCAAGGTCATTGATGGTCTCCTGTTGATTGGGTTTCGTATTTGGGTGATTGGCTCAAAGTTTCAATGTCCTCAGCCGCAACGCATTGGCGATGACCGAGACCGACGACAAGCTCATCGCCGCCGCCGCCAGCATCGGCGACAAAAGCGTGCCGGTCAGCGGATAGAGCACGCCGGCCGCGACCGGCACGCCAAGCAAATTGTAGAGGAAGGCGAAGAACAGGTTCTGCCTGATGTTGCGGATGGTCGCCTGGGCCAGTGTGCGGGCACGCACGATGCCGTTGAGGTCGCCCTTGATCAAAGTGATGCCGGCGCTTTCGACCGCGACGTCGGCGCCGGTGCCCATGGCGATGCCGACATCGGCGCTGGCCAAGGCCGGTGCGTCGTTAACGCCGTCGCCGGCCATGGCGACGCCGGCGCCTTTGCCGCGTAGTTCCTCGACCAGCGCGCCCTTCTGTTCCGGCAACAGGCCGGCGCGGACCTCGTCGATGCCGAGACTCCTGGCGATCGCATTTGCCGTGCGCTCATTGTCGCCGGTCGCCATGATGATCCTCAAGCCGCTGCCGTGCAGGGCCTTGATCGCCTCGGCGGTGGTCGCCTTCACCGGATCGGCGACGGCGACGATGCCGGCCAATTTCCTGTCCACGACGACGAACATCGCCGTCTTGCCATCGCCTTGCAGCGTCTCTGCCGCCGCCGAAACGGCGGACACGTCGACGCCGAGATCACGCATCATCGCGGCGTTGCCGAGCGCTACATTCCTGCCCGAAACGGCACCGGAAACACCCTTGCCGGTGACCGCCTCGAAGCCGCTGGCTTCGGCGATGCTTACACCACGGGTCGCGGCGCCTTCGACGATAGCCTCGGCCAGGGGATGCTCCGAGCCCTTTTCCAGGCTCGCGGCGAGGCCCAGCAATTCCTCCTCCGAAAACCCATCGGCGGTCACGATGTCCGTCAGTTTCGGCCGGCCTTCGGTCAGTGTCCCCGTCTTGTCGACGATCAGCGTATCGACTGAAGCGAAGCGTTCGAGCGCGGCGGCCTCCTTGATCAGCACGCCTGCGTGGGCGCCGCGTCCGGTGGCGGTCATGATCGACATCGGCGTGGCGAGGCCGAGCGCACAGGGACAGGCAATGATCAGCACCGAGACCGCCGAGATGATGGCGAAGATCAGGCTGGGCGCCGGGCCGAAGGCCGCCCAGGCGACGAACGCGGCGATGGCGACCAGCACGACAGCCGGGACAAAGTAGAAGGAAACGCGGTCGGCCAGCCCTTGTATCGGGGCGCGTGAACGCTGCGCCTTGGCGACCAGTTCGACGATGCGCGAGAGCGTGGTCTCGGCGCCGATGCGCTCGGCGCGCATGATCAGCGAGCCGTTCTTGTTGAGCGTGCCGCCGGTGAGGGCATCACCTTCGGCCTTCTCGACCGGCAGGGCTTCGCCCGTGATCATCGATTCGTCGATGGAAGAGCGGCCTTCGAGCACGGTGCCGTCGACCGGCACGGCATCGCCTGGCCGGATGCGCAGGCGCTCGCCGGCCTTGACGCTGTCCAGCGGCACATCGCTCTCGGTGCCGTCTTCGGCAATGCGTCGCGCGCTCTTGGGCGCAAGGTCGAGCAAGGCGCGGATGGCCGAGCCGGTCTTTTCGCGGGCGCGCAGTTCCAGCACCTGGCCGAGGAAGACCAGCGCGACGATGACGGCGGCGGCTTCGAAATAGACCGGCACCGCCCCGCCATGACCGCGGAACTGATGCGGAAAAATGTCCGGGAACAGCGTCGCGACGACGCTGTAGAGATAGGCCGCACCAACGCCGAGCGAAATCAACGTCCACATGTTCGGGCTGCGGTTGCGGATCGAATCCCAGCCGCGGTGAAAGAACGGAAACGCGGCCCAAAGCACCACCGGGCTCGCGAGCGCCAGTTCGATCCAGACTTTTGTCCGGTCATCTATCAGGTTCACGAAGGACAGACCGATCATCGGCGCCATGGCGACGATGAGAAGGGGCACCGAGAGCACCGCACTGACCCAGAACCGCCTGGTGAAATCGACCAGTTCGGGATTTGGCCCCTCATCGCCTGATGGAACGCCCATCGGCTCGAGAGCCATGCCGCAGATCGGGCAGGAGCCGGGCTTGTCACGGATGATCTCGGGATGCATCGGACAAGTGTATTGCGTGCCCTTCGGCATCGCCCGGGGCGCCGGCCTGTCGCCGAGATAGGTTTGGGGTGCCGCTTCGAATTTAGACTTGCAGCCGGCAGAGCAGAAATAGAAGCCTTGGCCGTCATGGCGGATAAAATGCTTTGCCGTGGCACGGTCCACGCTCATGCCGCAGACGGGGTCGATGGCGGTCAGGTATGTTTCCGGCTCGGCCTGAAACTTTGTCCGACAGCCTTCGCTGCAGAAATGATAGAGGCGGCCAGCATGCTGCGATGTCGGCTTGCCGGCGGCTGGATCGACGATCATGCCGCAGACAGGATCGCGCGTGACGGCGCCGGCATCCACGGCCGCACCTTTTGCCGCACAGCAACCACCATGCCCGTGATGATCGTGATCTGAATGCGTCATTTCGAATGCCTCTATCAAACTGCTTCGAGCCGGAGGTAGTCCTTCCAGTAACTGGAAGGTCAAGGACTGGTTTGAATTTTATTGTCGCGGGTGTCCCGCACCATGGAAACGCGTCAACCGCCCCCATACCCAGAGCCGCGGAAACGCGCTATAGACGCCGCCCAAAAGGCAAGGCCAACCGGTACCATGGCGAAAATCTCCTTGAAGCTCGACGAACTGATCGACGGCGACGCCTTGCGCCGCGAGATGACCGCGCTGACGGCGACCACGGCCGGGGACGGCTCAGGATCGACCGCCCGCGCCGGGGTTCTCCAGCTTCTCAAGGGCCGGCTCGCCGCGGGCCGAAAGGTCGCCGAGGCCATGCTGAAGCAGGATGGCGGCGGCAATGCCTGCGCCGAGCGGCTGTCGCATCTGATGGATGAGCTGATCCGGGCGCTCTACGATTTCGCCGCGACCCATGTCTATCGGGTAAAGAACCGCTCGGTCGCCGAACGCATGGCCGTCGTCGCGGTCGGCGGCTACGGGCGCGGCACGCTGGCGCCGGGATCCGACATCGACCTTCTGTTCCTGCTGCCCTACAAGCAGACGCCGTGGGGCGAACAGACAGTCGAATACATGCTCTACATGCTGTGGGACCTGGGGCTGAAGGTCGGCCACGCGACCCGCAACATCGAGGAATGCCTCAGGCTGTCGCGCACCGACATCACCATCCGCACCTCGATCCTGGAGGCGCGCTTCCTGTGGGGTGAGCAGAAGCTTTACGACGAACTGATGCTGCGCTTCGACCATGAGGTGGTGCGCACCACCGGACCGGAATATGTGCAGGCCAAGCTCGCCGAACGCGATGAGCGCCATGCCAAGGCCGGCGAAAGCCGCTATCTGGTCGAGCCCAACGTCAAGGACGGCAAGGGCGGCCTGCGCGACCTGCAGACGCTGTTCTGGATCGGCAAGTATTTCTACCGCGTGCGCACCGGCGAGGAGTTGGTCGAGAAGGGCGTCTTCACGCAGGCCGAATACCGCGAATTCCAGAAGGCCGAGGATTTCCTGTGGGCCGTGCGCTGCCACATGCATTTCCTCACCGGCAAGGCCGAGGAGCGGCTGCATTTCGATATCCAGCGCGAGATCGCGGAGCGGCTGGGCTACACCACCCATCCCGGCCTGTCGGCGGTCGAGCGCTTCATGAAGCACTATTTCCTCGTCGCCAAGGATGTCGGCGACCTGACCCGTATCTTCTGCGCGGCGCTCGAAGAGGAGCAGGCCAAGCATGTGCCGGGCTTCAACCGCATCTTCCTCACCTTCCAGCGCCGCAAGCGCAAGCTTGCCGGCACGTCGGATTTCATCGTCGACAACCACCGCATCAACATCGCCGACGACCAGGTGTTCGAGCGCGATCCGGTCAATCTCTTGCGGCTGTTCTGGTTCGCCGACAAGCACGGGCTGGAATTCCACCCCGACGCGCTGAAGCTGCTCACCCGCTCGCTCGGCCTGGTCAACAAGTCGCTGCGGCGCGACGAGGAGGCCAACCGGCTGTTCCTCGACATCCTGACCTCGGACCGCAATGCCGAGCTCAATTTGCGCCGCATGAACGAGGCGGGGCTGCTCGGCCGGCTGATCCCCGATTTCGGCAAGATCGTCGCCATGATGCAGTTCTCGATGTACCATCACTACACGGTCGACGAGCATCTGATCCGCTGCATCGGCGTGCTGGCCGAGATCGAGCGCGGCGACGGCGAGAAGGTGCATCCGCTGTCGCATTCGCTGATGCCGGGACTGAGAAAGAGCCGCGAGGCGCTCTACGTCGCCGTGCTGCTGCACGACATCGCCAAGGGCAGGCCGGAGGACCATTCGGAAGCCGGCGCCCGGATCGCCCGGCGCATCTGCCCGCATATGGGACTTTCGACCGCGGACACGGAAACGGTGGCCTGGCTGGTCGAGAACCATCTGGTGATGTCGATGACGGCGCAGACGCGCGATCTCAACGATCGCAAGACGATCGAGGACTTCGCCTCGATCGTGCAGTCCGTCGAGCGGCTGAAGCTGCTTCTCATCCTCACCGTCTGCGACATCAGGGGTGTCGGACCGGGAGTCTGGAACGGCTGGAAGGGCCAGTTGCTGCGCACGCTGTACTACGAGACCGAACTGCTGCTCACCGGCGGCTTCTCGGAAGTGTCGCGCGCCCAGCGCACTTCCGCGGCGCGCGAGCGCCTGGCCGAAGCGCTCGCCGGCTGGCCCGACAAGATCCGCAAACGCTATGTCGGCCTGCACTATGAGAATTACCTCCTGACCGTCGACCTGCCGGACCAGCTTCGCCACGCCGAATTCATCCGCGAGGCGGATGCGTCCGGCAACAAGCTCGCCACCATGGTCAAGACGCACCAGTTCGAGGCGGTGACCGAGATCACCGTGCTGGCGCAGGACCATCCGCGCCTGCTGTCGGTGATCGCCGGCGCCTGTGCGGCGGCCGGCGGCAATATTGTCGACGCGCAGATCTTCACCACCTCGGACGGCCGCGCGCTGGACACGATCCTGATCTCGAGGGAGTTCGACCGCGACGAGGACGAGCGCCGGCGTGCCGAGCGCGTCGGGCGGCTGATCGAGGACGTGCTGTCGGGCAAGAGCTGGCTGCCGGAGATGATCGAGAAGCGCACCAAGCCCAAGCGCGGCGCCAAGGTCTTCCGGATCGCGCCGCGCGCCGAGATCCGCAACACGCTGTCGAACCGATTTTCGGTGATCGAGGTCGAAGGGCTGGACCGGCCGGGCCTGTTGTCGGAGATCACCGGAACACTCTCCGACCTGTCGCTCGACATCGCGTCGGCCCACATCACCACCTTCGGCGAAAAGGTGATCGACACGTTCTACGTCACCGATCTTACCGGCCAGAAGATCGACAGCCCGTCACGCACCACCACCATCCGCAACAGGCTGACGGCGACGCTCGAGGGCACGGCCTCCGAACGCGGCAGCAGGACCAAGGCGGCCGCCGAGTGAGCGCCACCATCACTTTGTCCCAATCGCGCAGGCAGTCTCCAAACGCATGAGTCTCGTCAAGAAATTCGCAACGGTCGCTTCCGGCACGCTGATGAGCCGCGCGCTCGGTTTCGGCCGCGAGATGCTGATGGCGGCAGCACTGGGCACCGGACCGGTGGCCGACGCCTTCAACGCCGCCTTCCAGTTTCCCAACACCTTTCGCCGGCTGTTCGCCGAAGGCGCCTTCAACGCCGCCTTCGTGCCGCTGTTCGCCAAGGAAATCGAGACGCACGGCACCGACGGCGCCAAGCGCTTTTCAGAGGAAGTGTTCGGGGTGCTGTTCACGGCGCTGCTGGCGCTGACCATCGCCATGGAACTGGCGATGCCGCTGATCGTGCGCTACCTGGTAGCGCCGGGTTTCGCCGACACGCCGGGCAAGTTCGAGACGACCGTCACGCTGGCGACGATCATGTTCCCCTATCTCATCTGCATGTCGCTGGCCGCCATGATGGCGGGCATGCTGAATTCGCTGCGCCGCTATTTCGCTGCGGCTATCGCGCCAGCCTTCCTCAACATCATCCTGATCAGCGTGCTTGGCTACGCCTGGTATCATGGGCTGGATGCGCACGCCGTCGGCTTCAGCCTGTCCTGGGGCGTTCTGGCGGCGGGCCTCGTGCAGCTCGCCATCGTTTGGGTGGCGGTGCGCAACGCCGGCATCTCGATCGGCTTCCGCCGGCCGAAGATGACGCCGAACGTGAAGCGGCTCCTGATCCTGGCGCTGCCGGCGGCGATCACCGGCGGCATCACCCAGATCAACCAGCTGATCGGCACCGCGATCGCGTCGGCGCAGGATAGCGCCGTGTCCTCGCTCGCCTATGCCGACCGCGTCTACCAGCTGCCGCTCGGCGTGGTCGGCGTCGCGGTTGCGATCGTGCTGTTGCCGGAACTGTCGCGTGCGCTGAAGTCGGGCAATCTGATCGAGGCCGCCAATCTGCAGAACCGCTCGGTCGAATTCACCTTGTTCATGACCTTGCCGGCTGCGGTGGCGCTCTGGGTCATGTCTGAGCCGATCGTGCGGCTGGTCTATGAGCGCGGCGCGTTCGCCGCCAACCATTCGACGCCTGTCGTGGCGGCGATCCTGGCGATCTTCGGGCTCGGCCTGCCGGCCTTCGTGCTGATCAAGGCGTTCACCCCGGGCTATTTCGCCCGCGAGGACACGCGCACGCCGATGATCTTCGCCGCCATCTCGGTGGCGGTGAACGTCGCCACCGCGCTGACGCTGTTTCCGAGGATGGGCGCGCCCGGCATCGCCGTGGCCTCGGCGGTAGCCGGCTGGGTCAACGCGCTGATGCTGCTCGGAGTGCTGATCCGGCGCGGCCATTGGGGCCGCGACGTGCCGCTCTTGAAGCGCATTCCGCGCCTGGTGCTCGCGGCGGCGGTGATGGGCGTCGCCCTCTATTTCGCCGAACACTGGCTGGCCGCCAGGCTCGGCCCAGGCTCGCCGCTGGTCGTCAAGGCGACGACGCTGCTGGGGCTGGTGGCCGGCGGGGCGCTGCTCTACTTCGCCACGGCCTTTGCCACCGGCGGCGCCGATTTCGGCATGATCCGCCGCAATGTGAAGCGCAAGGGATCGCCAGTGCCTAAGGAACAGTCTCCAGATCCGTAAGCCGGAATTCGTCGGCCGTCGAGAGCATCGGAACGGCGTAGTAGCGCGCGCAGGCATAGTGAAAACAGTCCGCCAAGTTCAGTCTGATGGCGTTGTTCCGAAACCGCGACGCAGCCCCAACGGACAGAGATGTTGCCTCAGAGGCGGGCGGGAGGTCGCGCAAGGCGATGGCCCGTTCGTCAAGAAACCGACTAACTATCTGTACACTCAATTCGACCGGTATACCCAGCTTTTCCGATCGCGAAAGCGCCATTGCGGCTTCCCAGACCGCGATTGCCGACGTGAAAGGAGCCGACGCTTTCACGACTGCCTGCGCGCAGCGCTGAGCTTCGGCCTCATCGCTCAGCATCGCGACGATAGCGGCTGCGTCGACAAACATCAGTCTTCGCCGGACATTTCGTCGTAGACTGAGCGAGGCAGCGGATTGCGGGCTTGATCGCTCAGTTCGATTCCGAACTCGGCACGAAGCCGTGCTGCCGTCTCCAATGGCGTCTCCCGGTTGCGGCGGCGCTCCAGGGCTTCACGCATGGCGATGACGATCGCCTCGGTAATGCCAACGCCTTCGACTCTGGCGAAGGCGCGCGTCAGGCTGTCTGCCTCCTTGTTATTGATGTTGATCGTCATCACACCCAACTCGATATAGAACAACTTATGTAGCAACCTACATCAACATATCAACACCACAAGAGGCCTTACGCCCTGGGGAGGGCTCTTGATCCTCTCCGCGCTCTCGTCCATAAGCGCGCCGTCGCAAGACTTTCGCCGCGCGCGGTTTCCAGCCGCGTGTTTGGCTCCGAAAAGTCTGCAACTTTTCGGAATCACGCTTATACGGCCCTCCACAAGCCACGAGGAAACCATGTCCCCCTTCAAGCCACTCGTCTTCTCCGGCGTGCAGCCGACCGGCAATCTGCATCTCGGCAACTATCTCGGCGCCATCAAGAAATTCGTCGCCCTGCAGGACACGTCCGACTGCATCTACTGCGTCGTGGACCTGCATTCGCTGACGGCCCAGCTGGTTTACGACGATCTCAGGGACCAGACGCGTTCCATCACCGCGGCATTCCTGGCCTCGGGCATCGATCCCAAGAAGCACATCGTCTTCAACCAGTCGCGGGTGATGCAGCACGCCGAGCTCGCCTGGATCTTTAACTGCGTGGCGCGCATCGGCTGGATGAACAAGATGACGCAGTTCAAGGACAAGGCCGGCAAGGACCGCGAGAACGCCTCGCTCGGACTGCTTGCCTATCCCTCGCTGATGGCAGCCGACATCCTGCTCTACCGCGCCACCCATGTGCCGGTCGGCGAGGACCAGAAGCAGCATCTGGAACTGACGCGCGACATCGCCCAGAAATTCAACAACGACTTCTCGGACCGCATCGCCGGTCTTGGCGTCGGCGTCGAGATGAGGATAGGCGAGGAGACGGTGAACGGCTATTTCCCGATCACCGAGCCGGTCATCGGCGGGCCGGCGGCGCGCATCATGAGCCTGCGCGACGGCTCCAAGAAGATGTCGAAGTCGGACCCGTCGGATCTGTCGCGCATCAATCTGACCGACGATGCCGACGCCATCTCCAAGAAGATCCGCAAGGCCAAGACCGATCCGGAAGCCTTGCCGAGCGAAGTGGACGGCCTCGCCACCCGGCCGGAAGCGGAAAACCTGGTCGGCATCTATGCGGGCCTTGCCGACATATCGAAAGAGGCGGTGCTGAAGGAGTTCGGCGGCCAGCAGTTTTCGGTGTTCAAGCCGGCACTGGCCGATCTGGCGGTCGAAAAACTGGCGCCGGTCGCCGCCGAAATGCGCCGCATTTCCGATGACCGCGCCTATGTCGACGCGGTGCTGAGGGACGGCGGCGAGCGCGCCGGCGTGCTGGCCGAAGCGACGATGAAGACTGTGCGCGACATCATCGGGCTGCTGCAGGACTGATCCGCATCGTTATGCCCCGCACCGTACCGGCCAAAGACCGGCGGCTTGCCGCCGGTCAGCCGCGGTGGCAGATTGCGGCCGAAATGACATCGAGTAAATAGACATGGTCTCCAAACGCCTCAGCCGCGAAGCCGGACATCGCCGCAAGTTCCTGGCGATCATCGACGACACGCCCGAATGCGAGCGCGCCGTCGCCTACGCCTCGAAGCGGGCGCTGAGCACCAGCGGCGTGCTGGTTCTGCTCTATGTCATCGAACCGGACGATTTCCAGCACTGGCTGGGCGTCGAGAAGATCATGCGCGAGGAGGCGACCGCCACCGCACGCACCGCGCTCGACAGCTATGCCAACAAGGTGCGCCAGAAGCTCGGCATCGAACCGGAGATGGTGGTGCGCGAGGGCAAGCCCACCGAAGAGATCCACAAGCTGATCGAGGAAGACCAGGATATCGCCATCCTGGTGCTGGCGGCCGGCGCCGGCAAGGAAGGGCCGGGGCCGCTGGTCGGCGCGGTGGCCGGCAAGGGCGCGGCCTTCCCTATCCCGGTGACCGTGGTGCCGCAAAACCTTTCGGACGAGGAAATCGACAGCCTCGCTTGAAGCCCGCCAGGGATTTCGATCCCCAGCCAGCAAAAACATTCCGTCAGCCAGCCGTTCGGGCGACGCGTTTCGCTTGAATGTCCAGCCGATAGAGCTTATTTAGAATTATTCCAAACTATCTGCCCGAGACGGGCACGGAGACGGCCATGTTCATCCAGACCGAATCGACGCCAAACCCGGCGACGCTGAAATTCCTGCCCGGCAAGGAAGTGCTTTTGGAAGGCACCGCCGATTTCCGCGATGCCGACAGTGCGGCGACGGCCTCGCCGCTGGCCGGCCGGCTGTTCGAAATACCGGGCGTCACGGGCGTCTTCTTCGGCTACGACTTCATCACCGTGACCAAGGACGGGCCCGACTGGCAGCATCTGAAGCCGGCGATTCTGGGCGCCATCATGGAGCATTTCATGTCCGGCGCGCCTGTCATGGCCAATGCCGGCCCGGCCGCGGAGACCAGCCAGACCGGCGAGTTCTACGACAAGGCCGACGAGGAACTCGTCATCACCATCAAGGAGCTGCTCGACACGCGGGTGCGCCCGGCAGTGGCCCAGGATGGCGGCGACATCACCTTCCGCGGCTTCGAGAACGGCACCGTGTTCCTGCACATGAAGGGCGCCTGCGCCGGCTGCCCGTCATCGACGGCGACGCTGAAGCACGGCATCCAGAACCTGCTCCGCCACTTCGTTCCCGAGGTCCAGCAGGTCGAACAGGTCGCCTGATTCTAAGGCGCAGCCCTACGCTATGGCTCCGGGCATTCGTCGTTCTAAAAACCAAATCGTCGGCTTTTGGTTGCCTGCGGCAACCTCTCCTCACCAACAAAAAACCGGGCCGAATTGCCCGGTTTTCTGCTGGGGACGTCCGTTGTTGCCTAGACGGTCCGCGTACGAACGGTTTTGACCATGAACCTCGCGGTCACGGTCAGAGAACGATGACCTTGGCGCCGACCTCGGCGCGATCGTAAAGGTCGATGATGTCCTGATTCATCAGCCGGATGCAGCCCGACGACATCGCCTTGCCGATCGAGTTCCATTCCGGGCTGCCATGCAGGCGATAGCCCATGTCGCCGCCCTTGTTGAACAGGTAAAGAGCGCGCGCGCCGAGCGGGTTCTTCAGGCCCGGCTCCATGCCGCCGGCGAACTTGGCGAGTTCCGGCTGGCGCTTGATCATCTGCGACGGCGGCGTCCAGGTCGGCCATTCGCGTTTGATGGCGACACGGGCGGTGCCATGCCACTCGAAGCCCTCGCGGCCGACGCCGATGCCGTAGCGAATTGCCCGGCCGTCACCCTCGACGAAGTAGAGGAACTTGTTCTGCGTATCGACGATGATGGTGCCCGGCTTTTCCTTGGTGTCGTAGTTCACCTCCTGGCGGTGATACTTCGCGGGCACCTTTTCGATCGGGATACGGGGCAGCTGGTAGCCGGAATCGGTCACCGCGCCGTAGTCGTTGGAGAATATCTGCCCGCCAATGGTGCTGCAACCGGCGAGTGCCGTGGACAGCGCCAGTGCGGCAATGACTGCAAGCGACTTCATGCGCATGAGGTGATCCGTGCCCCGCCAAACGTCCGCGGCACGAGTCGGCCGCTTTCTTGCCATCATTCATGCTGGCATTTGCTTTGCTTGCCAAGTACGCGATGCTTATATGCAAGACCTCACCTGCCGGTAAGCCAGCAACTGCGGCATTTCGGCAACAGCCTTCACCGGATTGTGAAGGAAATTCAATGGCCCTGACTTTCGGGCCTGCGGGGAATCGAGGAACAGCCCATGAATGTCGGCGACGCCGCCCAGCGCTCCGGTCTGCCAGCCAAGACCATCCGCTATTACGAGGAAATCGGCCTGATCGCGCCTGCGCGTGCCGGCAACGGCTATCGCGACTATTCGGGCGACGACATCCATCGGCTGACCTTCCTGCGCCGCGCCCGCAACCTCGGCTTTTCCATCGACGATTGCCGCCAGTTGATGGCGCTCTACCAGGACCGTAGCCGCGCCAGCCACGACGTGCGCGAGATCGCCACCGCCCATGTCAAAGCGATCGAGGAGAAGGTGCGCGAGCTGCAATCGATGCGATCGACCCTGCAGAAGCTCGTCCAGGCCTGCCATGGCGACGAGCGGCCGGACTGCCCGATCATCGACGACATTGCGGGAACCGCGCCGCTCGGCGACAAAGCCATCACGGCCGCATAGGATCCGTGCCGGCCAAGCCAGTTGCCTGTCGGCTACTTGGGGGAGGATGCCGATGGTCTCGATGACTGTCGAACTGCACAATGTCGAAGGTACCGAAGCCGCCATGGGCTGGGCCGGCGGCCACACGATCGTCGTCGACCGGCCCGAGGGCAAGGCCGGCGGCATGGGCCTGGGCTTCAATGGCGGCCAGTTGCTGGCGCTGGCGATTGGCGGCTGCTTCTGCAACGACCTTCGCTATGTCGCCGACGAGATCGGCGTGAAACTCGGCAGGATCGCGGTCTCGGTGAGGCTCGACCTCGACGGCAAGCCCCTGCTGGCGACCGCGGCAAGGATGACGGTTTCCTGCGAGACGTTAGACGGGTCCGACCCCCAAAGGATCGTTGATCGTGCCAGCGTGGTTTCGACAGTCAGCAACTCGTTGCGCCAGGGCGTGCCGGTTACGATCGAAACGACGGGGCCTGGTCGCTCATAACGGGTTCAAACCATGAACAAAATCTGGCATGGTGCCGCCATGCCAATCATCTCACCGATTCCCCTCAACCCCCTGATCGACGGCCGCCAGTCCGAACGCGCCATGCTGGTGCGGCGCGGCGTGCAGCGGCTGCTCCGCGAAATGGGCGCGCATGTGCTGCCTGAACTGTCGCTGGCCACCGGCCGCCGCGCCGACCTTGTCGCGCTGACCCGCCAGGGCGACATCTGGATCATCGAGATCAAATCCTCGATCGAGGATTTTCGCGTCGACCGCAAATGGCCCGACTACCGGCTGCACTCCGACCGCTTCTTCTTCGCCACCCATCCCGGCGTGCCGGCGGAGATCTTTCCCGAAGAATGCGGCTTCATCCTCTCCGACGGCTATGGCGCCGAGATTTTGCGCGATGCGCCGGAGCACCGCATGGCGGCGGCGACGCGCAAGGCGCTGATGCTGCGCATCGCCCGGGCCGGCGCCGCGCGGCTGCTGGCGGCGGAGCTCGCCGGGGTGGCCGTGCCGGCGCTGGAGGGGGAGAGCGAGTAGGAATGCGCCGCGGCGGCGACAAAAGCCTGTCCCCGTCACCAGCCCGACATGGGCGGCTTTTGGCACCTGCCGACCGCTTGAGACAAATTTTTTCTTCGCACCGATGATTTCCGCTCACCTCGGCTGTCCTCATCAATAGGCGCTCGGATAGTCCAGCGGCCGGACAGAGAGGTGATCCATGGGATCGTTGCGAGATCAGAATGTCGTCGTCATTGGAGGCAGCCGTGGTGTCGGCCGCTCAATCGTGGAGGCCGCGCTGGGCGAAGAGGCGAGCGTGCTTGCCGTCGCCCGCGGCGCCGCGGCCCTGAAAGTGCTCTCCTGGGAGGCATCAGGCGTGAAGACCCTGGCGCTCGACGCGACCAAGGAGACCGCCCCCGATGCTGTGTTCGCCGCTCTCGAGCCAGACGTGCTGGTGATCTCGGCGGGCGCGCTTGCCCCATCGGCGCCGGTGCAGGAACAGAGCTGGGAAATTTTCTCGGCGAACTGGGAAACGGACGTCAAGGCGTCGTTCCTGTTCTGCAAGGCCGCGCTCCAGGGCCGGCTGAAGCCGGGGAGCCGGGTGATCCTGATTTCCAGTGGTGCCGCCCAAAGCGGAGGGCCGCCCAACTCTGGCGGCTATGCCGGCGCAAAGCGCATGCAAATCTTCCTGGCCGGCCACAGCCAGAAGGAATCGGACCGGCTGAGCCTCGGCCTGCGCTTCATGGCCCTTTCGCCGGCCCGCATCATGCCGGGCACCGGCGTCGGCGATCGCGGCATCGATAGCATCGCGGCCTATATGGGCATCCGCCCGGCGGACTTCCTGGCGAGCATGACCGACATGCAGACACCGGCCGATGTCGGACGGGCGGTGGTGGCGCTTGCGACCGCAAAAACGCAAGGCAGCTCCTTCGTGGTGAGCGGCAGCGGACTTGCGGCGGCGGCATGAGGCGCGCAGAATGGCGGACGACTTCAGCATCGCAGGCTCCGCATGACAGACGCTGGTGGCGTTTCTGAGCCATTGGGCCGGCCAGGCCAGCCAATCCTCGATCGACTGGCCTTCGAGCGCCTGACCGCGGCCCACCGCCGCGAGATCAAGCTCCACTGCTACCGGATGATGGGCTCGCTTCATGAAGCGGACGACCTCGTCCAGGACACCTTCCTGCGGGCGTGGCGCGCAAGGTCGCAATTCGACGGACGAGGCTCGCTTCGCGGCTGGCTCTACACGATCGCCACCAACAGCTGCCTCAACGCCATCAAGGCACGGTCGTCGGCGTATCGCATTATCCAGCAACCCGAACGACCGCCTTCCAACGGACCGGCGACCGGCGGGCCGGCCGCCGAACTCACCTGGCTGCAGCCTTATCCGGACGCCGAGCTTCCGGACCTCGCTGACGACAGGCCCGGCCCGGAGGCGCGCTACGAGGCGCGCGAAGCCGTGCAGCTAGCCTTCCTCGCGGCGATCCAGCTTCTGCCGCCCAGGCAACGGGCAGCCCTGCTGCTTTGCGACGTGCTCGGATGGTCGGCCGTCGAGACGGCGCAATTACTGGGCGGATCGACCGCCTCGATCAACAGCGCCCTCCAGCGGGCCCGTGCGACGCTTGGCGAGCGATATCCTCAGGGACGTCCCTCGCAGCGGTCGCGGCCCGACCAGCAAGAGGCACTGCTGCTGGAACGCTACATGCGGGCGTGGCAGGCCGCCAACCTCGACGGCCTTATCGAACTCCTGAAGGAGGACGCCATCTACCACATGCCGCCATGGCGGGAATGGTATCGGGGGCGCGAGGCGATCCGGGCTTTCTTCGAGACCGTCTGGGGCAATTTCGCCGGCTATCGTGCGGTGGCCACCAAAGCCAATGGCCAGCCGGCTGTCGGGGTCTACGCGTTGAGCCGTCAGGACCGCGTGTGGCGATCGCATTCGCTGCATGTCATCGAGCCGGCCGAGGGCACGATCGCCTCCCTGGCGATCTATGTGCCGCCCCTCGGCCCAACCTTGTTTGCCGGTTTCGGTCTGCCGCCAGCCTGAAACGCCCCACGCGTTGTCCAGACAGCCTCATTCGCCCGCCTCGCCCGCCGCAGGCGCGAGCAGAAGGACCGCCGCTCCGAGCAGCGCCGCGACCAGGGAGCCGGCGAGAATGCCGACCTTGACGGCGTCCTGCAGCGCCACGTCGCTGGCGAAGGCGAGCAGGCCGATGAACAGGCTCATGGTGAAGCCGATGCCGCACAGCAGCGAGATGCCGATCATGTGCAGCCAGCCGGCATTGGCCGGCAGGTCGGCGAGGCCGAAGCGGATGGCGAGCGCGGAGGAGCCGAACACGCCGACCAGCTTGCCGACGACGAGGCCGGCGGCGACGCCGAGCGTCAGCGGCTCGAACAGCGCACCGAGGCTGAGCCCCGCCAGCGAAACGCCGGCATTGGCAAAGCCGAAGATAGGAATGACGACGAAGGGCACTATTGCGTGCAGGCCGTGCTCGAGCCGGTGCAGCGGCGAGTGGTCGAGATCGTGTTCGATGGCGGCGGTGCGTTCGAGCGGAATGGTCAGCGCCAGCGCCACGCCGGCAAGCGTGGCATGCACGCCCGACTTCAGCACCAGCACCCACAGGATCGCACCGAGCACGAGGTAGGGCACGAGGCTCATCACCCGCATGCGGTTGAGCGCGACAAGCGCGGCGATGACCGCGAAGGCGGCGCCCAAATAGGCAAGCGACAGGCCGCCCGTGTAGAAGATCGCGATGATGACGACCGCGCCGAGATCGTCGATGATGGCAAGCGCGGTGAGGAAGATCTTCAGTGAGGCCGGCACCCGGCTGCCGAGCAGCGACAGCACGCCGAGGGCGAAGGCGATGTCGGTGGCGGTCGGGATCGCCCAGCCGGACAGCGCGCCCGCATTGTCACGGTTGATGGCGACATAGGCCAGCGCCGGCACCACCATGCCGCCGGCCGCCGCGATGCCGGGCAGCACCCTGCGCGGCCAGGTCGAGAGCTGGCCGTCCAGCATCTCGCGCTTGATCTCCAGGCCGACGAGCAGGAAGAATACCGCCATCAGCCCGTCATTGACCCAATGCGACACGCTGAGCGGGCCGAGATAGGCGTGGAGGACGGCAAAATAGGTTCCGGAGAGCGGTGAGTTGGCGACGATCAAGGCCAAGGCCGCCGCTATCATCAGCATGATACCGCCGGCCGCCTCGCTGTCGAGAAATTCGCGCAAGACGGAAACCGGCCGCTGTTTCAAGTCCCGCATGTCACCCTTCCGTCATGCCGCCAATTTCGAACTTGCCCATTCTCCTCACCTGCCTGCCGGCATCCTCTCCCCGTATAGTGGCGGGGAGAGGGACGCTGTCATCACCGGTTTCGCCAATCACCGGCGTTACGGAATGGGCGCCAGCGCTGCGGCCAGCCTCTTTCTCCCCGGCACCATACGGGGAGAAATGCCCGGCAGGGCAATGAGGGGCGGCGCCGAGTTCGACAATTGGTATGCTCCGCCATGATGAGAAAACCGGTCCGAAGGAATTGCCCCCTCGTCCGACACTCCTAGCGCGGCGCGCGCTTGGCCAGGATGCGCTGCAGGGTGCGGCGATGCATGTTGAGGCGGCGCGCGGTCTCGGAGACGTTGCGCTCGCACATTTCGTAGACACGCTGGATGTGCTCCCAGCGCACGCGGTCGGCCGACATCGGATTTTCCGGGGGTGCGGCGCGCTCGCCGGCCGTGCGGGTTAGCGCGGCAAAGACGTCGTCGGCGTCGGCCGGCTTCGACAGATAGTCAACGGCGCCGAGCTTCACCGCCGTCACCGCGGTGGCGATGTTGCCATACCCGGTCAGGATGATGGCGCGGGAATCCTCGCGCTTTTCACGGATGGCGGCCACGACGTCGAGGCCGTTGCCGTCGCCAAGGCGCATGTCGACCACCGCGTAGGCGGGCGGATTGGCGCGTGCCTTGCCGACCGCCTCCTCGACGCTCTCGGCCGTTTCGACCACGAACCCCCTGGTTTCCATGGCGCGGGCCAGACGGGTCAGGAACGGTTTGTCGTCATCGACGATCAGAAGCGAGGTGTCCTCGCCCTCAACCATTGCGCCACTGTTTTCATCGCCTGTCATCGTCTTGAAATTCCTGCTGCCTTAATTTTACGCAGATATAGTTTTGCGTGGCGATTGTCCAATTTACGCGGTGTCAAACATCGTCGCGGGCGCAGATTCCGGGTTCAGGAAAACATTTCTCGGCCATGAAATCCGCACCATGGCGCCCTCGCCCAGTCCGCTCGAATTGCGAAAGTCGAGCGTGGCGCCCGATCGTTCGAGCAATGTCTTGGCGATGAACAGGCCCAGCCCCAGCCCGCCGCCGGCCTCCGTGCCCTGGCGTGTCGACATATAGGGTTCGCCGATGCGATCGATGATCTCAGGTGGAAAGCCGGGACCGTCATCGATGATCGAGAAGGTGACGGTGGCCTCGTCCCAGCTCCAGCGCACGGTGACGCTCTCGCGGGCGAAATCGACGGCGTTCTCCACCAAATTGCCAAGGCCGTAGATGACGCCGGGATTGCGGCGCCCGACCGGCTCGGGGCCGCTGCGCTCGCCCGGCCTGAGCTTGATCGAGATGCCGAAGTCGCGGTGCGGCGCGGTGACCTCCTCGACCAGCGAGGTCAGCGGCAGGCGGGACAGATGCGCCTCGCCCTCGGACGACAGGCTGGTCAGGCGCTTGAGTATCTCGCGGCAACGCTCGCTCTGGGAGCGCAGCAGTGTGACGTCCTCCCCGTATTTCGCGTCCTTGCCGAGCGCCTTCTCCATCTCCTTGGCGACAAGCGTGATGGTGGCGAGCGGTGTGCCGAGCTCATGCGCGGCGGCGGCGGCCAGCCCGTCGAGCGCCGAAAGATGCTGCTCGCGCTGGAGCACCAGTTCGGTGGCGGCGAGCGCATTGGCCAGGAGCCGGGCTTCCGCGGCCACGCGGAAGGCGTAAATGGCGGTGAAGGCGATCGAAGACAGCACCGCCATCCACATGCCGGCAACATAGATGAAGGGCATCGCCAACGGCGCGCCTTCATGCCAAGGCAATGGCAAGTGGAAAAAGACCAGCAAGGTCGCCGCCGTCATCACCAGCCCCCCGAGCACCGCGGTCAGGCGCAAGGGCAGCGACGTCGCCGAAATCACCACGGGCACGGTCATCAGCAGCGAGAACGGATTGGTTAGGCCGCCGGTCATGTAGAGCAGGCCGGCAAGCTGGAGGCTGTCGAAGATCAGGATGCAGAAGGCCGCGAACGGCGAGAGCCGGTGCGCGGCCGGGAACCGGAAGGCGAGGAACAGGTTCATCCAGGCCGAACAGGCGATCAGGGCAAAGCACAGGCTGACCGGCAGCGGGAATTTCAGGCCGTAGGCGACAAAAAGCACCGTCACGCTCTGGCCGACAATGGCAAGCCAGCGCAGCCGGATCAGCGTGTTGAGGCGCAGTCTCTGGCTCTGCTGGAAATCGGGAGAACGCAATACGTTGATCATGGCCATGAAATACAGCCGGGGGACGGCGAGCGCTAGTAGCGCTGCACCAGGGGCTGGACGGTTGGAGCTTGCCCGACTTCGTCATCCACGGGCGGAGCGGAAGCGAAGCGGACGCGGAGACCCGAGGATGACGAGTGATGGCGTTTGCGCCAATTGCCAAGCAACTACGTCCCGCGCGGCTTGGCGCGGCTGGTGGCGGCGGCGAGCAGCGGATTTTCCGGCCATACGTGCTTGGGGTAGCGGCCGCGCATGTCGGCGCGCACATCGGCCCAGGAGCCGCGCCAAAAGCCGGGCAGGTCGCGCGTCGTCTGGATCGGCCGGTGCGCGGGCGACAGCAGTTCGAGCGTCAGCGGCACGGTGCCGCCGGCGATTGCAGGGTGCCGGTCGAGGCCGAACAGTTCCTGGACGCGGACGGCCAGAACGGGCCATTCCCCGTCATAGCGGATCGGCACGCGGCTGCCGGACGGCACGTCGAAATGGGTCGGCGCAAGCGCGTCGATCCGGCGCTGCAAATCGTGCGGCACAAGCGCCGTCAGCCCGGCCGAGACAACGCCCGGATCGATGGCCGCGAAGGATGCCGCACCGGACAAAAATGGCAGGAGCCAATCATCGAGGCGTTCGACAAGTGCCGTATCGGACATATCGGGCCATGGCGCCCCAAGGCCGCGGTGCAGCCAGGACAGACGCTGGCGCAGCGTCTGCGCCTCCTTGCTCCAGCTCAGCAGCGAAAGTCCATGTTCGCGCAAGGCGTCAAGCATGGCGCGGTCGGCCTCGCTGCCGCTTGGCGGAGGCAGCATGCGCTCGGCCAACGTGATGGTGCCGAGACGCACGGTTTCGCGCACGCGCACGGCGCGGCGCTCGCGATCGAAGCTGGCTTGCCTGCGTGTCTCGATCCGGTCGGCCAGCACGGCGCGGATATCGTCCTCGCTAATCGCCGCCGCCGCCGCGATGCGCGCATTCTGCGCCTTTCCCTGCAAATCGGCGACAACCAGAAACGCCTCGCCGGCCAGCGGATCGGCGGCGTCGAGCATGGCGCCGGAGCCGTTGGCCAGCACGAAACGACCGCGCTCGCCCCGCGCCTTGGCGACACGGTCGGGCCAGGCATGGATGAGGAGAGGACCAGCGGAAACGGCTTCGCTGTTTTTCGCTCCGCCCAGTTGCCTCGCCAGGCGTTCTGCGAGCTGCCGCGCGGCGGTGGCGCGCGGCGATCTTTCCTGGCGAAAGCGCATCAGCCGCCGTTCGAGATCGGCGCCGTCACCGCCCAGCCCGCGTTCGGTCAGCAAAACCGCGAGCATGGCCGCCTCGCCGGCATGGCCGCCGCTGGCTGCCTCGGCGACCATATGCGCCAGCCGCACCGGCAGGGCGAGCTTGCGCATCGCGGCGCCCGCGTCCGTCAGCCGTCCTGGCTCGTCGATGGCATGAAGCGCGCGCAGCAGCGCCCTTGCCTCGTTGAGCGCCGGGGCCGGCGGCGGATCGAGGAAGGCGAGGCTCGTCGGATCGGCGACGCCGAAGGCGGCGCAGTCGAGCAGCAGGCCGGAAAGATCGGCCTCTAAGATTTCCGGCGGGGTGAAGGCGGGAAGCGACGCCATCTGTTCCGCGCGCCACAGACGGATGGCGACGCCGGCCTGCGTGCGCCCGGCACGGCCGGCGCGCTGGTCGGCGGACGCCTTGCTGACGCGCACGGTTTCCAGCCGGGTCAGGCCGCTCGCCGGCTCGTAGCGCGGCAGGCGCGACAGGCCGGAATCGATGACCACGCGGACGCCGTCGATGGTGATCGAGGTCTCGGCGATCGAAGTGGCCAGCACCACCTTGCGGCGGCCCGCCGGCGCCGGCCTGATCGCCGCGTCCTGCGCCTTGCCGTCGAGCATGCCGTAGAGCGGCACGATATCTGTGTCGGCGCCGACCTTGCCGGCCAGCCGCTCGGCGGTGCGCTCGATCTCGCGCTGGCCGGGCAGGAACGCAAGCACGCTGCCGCTCTCGTCGGCAAGAGCGGAGCGGATCGCCTTGGCCATGGCATCTTCGATTGCGGTGCCGGGCGGCCGTTCGTCGTAGCGGATGTCGACCGGGAAAGCGCGGCCTTCGCTTTCGATCACCGGCGCGCCGGACAGCAGCTTCGCGACACGGGCGCCGTCCAGCGTCGCCGACATGACCAGCAGACGCAGGTCCGGCCGCAGCGCGCCTTGCACGTCGAGCGCCAATGCGAGGCCGAAATCGCCGTCGAGCGAGCGCTCGTGGAATTCGTCGAAGATCACGGCCGAGATTCCGGGCAGTTCGGGATCGTCAAGGATCATCCGCGCCAGCACACCTTCGGTGACGACCAGTATTTTTGTCCGGGCCGAAGTGCGGTTCTCCATGCGCATGGCGTAGCCGACGGTGGCGCCGGGCTCCTCATCAAGCAATTCGGCCATACGGCGGGCGGCGGCGCGGGCGGCGAGCCGGCGCGGCTCCAGCAACACGATCTTGCCGGCACCCAGCCATGGCGCATCGAGCAGCGCCAGCGGCACCAGCGTCGTCTTGCCGGCGCCTGGCGGCGCCACCAGAACGGCGCTGTTGCCGGAGCCGAGCGCCTCGCCCAGCGCCGGCAGCACGGCGGATACCGGAAGCCCCGGCAAGGGTTTTGTCGTCATCGCGCCCGCATATCAGCGCTCGTGGTCGCCATGCAACCGGCGTCGGATCAAAGCCGGGTGCGCGAAAACGGGTTCCAGCGCACCGTGCCCAGCCGCACTTCCTCGCGCACCATGGTGAGCAGGCCGGACCCACCGACAACCGCCAGGCCGACCAGCGACAGCCAGTCAGGGTATTCCCGGAAGAACAGCGCACCGAGGATGACCGCCCAGACCATCTGCGAGTAATGCGTCGGCGCGATCCGGTTGGCGGGCGCGTATTTGACGGCCAATAGCTGCAGCAATTGCCCGCAAGCGGTGAAGGCGCCGGCTATCATCAGCCATGCAAGCTGTTTTGCGTCGGGAAGCGTGAACGAGGTGGCGCCGATGCCGATGCCGTTGAACAACAGGCCGTAGCCGATCAGCACGCCGAGCATGGTCGTGCGCTTTTCCTGCTTTGCCAGCGAGCGCATCAGGATAACGCTCGCCGCAGCGAGGAAGGCAACACCGAAAGCGGCGAGGTGTCCAAGACTGAGTTCGCGAAAACCCGGTCGCACCACCAGCATGACGCCGGCAAAGCCGGCGACCACCGCCAGCCACCGCCACGGACCGACCTTTTCCTTGAGGACGACCGTGGAGAGGATGGTGACGCAGAGCGGCGCCAGGAAGACGAGCGCGTAGACTTCCGCCAGCGGAATGGTGGTGAAGGCATAGACGCTGAGCACGCCCGAGGCGATGCCGGCCCAGGCGCGCGCCTGCACCGCCCAGGGACGTTTGGTGCGCCAGAAATCACGCCAACGCTCGTCCGCCGGCCGGGTGAAGAAGAGAAAACAGCCGGCAAACAATATCGAGAAGAAACCGATCTCGAACACCGTGAACTGCCCGCCCAGGCTTTTGACAACGGCATCGCTGCCCGAATAGCTTGCATAGGCGATCAGGGCGAGCAGGATTCCGTTCGTCACGTTTTTCCATTTCCGGGGAGAGAAGCGTTGAAGATACTGGCGCTCGGCGCGCATCCTGACGACATCGAGATATTCATGTTCGGTACGATGGCGGCCTATGCGGCGCAAGGCGCAGAACTGACTTTTGCCGTAGCCACGGATGGTGCCAGGGGCGGCAAGAGCGATCCCACGGTTCTCGCCCGTGTCCGTCGCGAGGAGGCAACGGCCGCGGCCGCGCTGCTCGGGGCGGCGCCGCGCTTCCTCGACTTTCCCGACGGCGGGCTGGTGGCGGATGCCGCGCTGATCGGCGCGCTGAAGACGCTGATTGGCGAAACCGGACCGGATCTGGTGATCACCCATGCGCCCAACGACTATCACGCCGACCACCGCGCGCTGTCGGACGCCGTGCGCATCGCGGCCTCGTTCGCCGTGCCGGTTCTGCATGCCGACACGATGGGCGGCACCGGATTCTCCCCGACCCACTATGTCGACATATCAGCCCAGGCCGAGATCAAGGCCAAGGCGATCCGCCTGCACCAATCGCAGGATCCGGAGCGCTTCGTCGAGATCGCCCGCACGCAGAATTATTTCCGCGCCGGCCAGTGCAACGGCGCGCCAGGATCACAGGCGGAAGCCTTCCGCTTCGAGCCCATGTTTCCGTTTGCAGACATTCGCGAGCTGCTGCCGCCGGCGCCGCCGATCCGTCCGGTGATGGTGAGCACAAAAAGGGTCGACTGAGCCGGGAGACGGCTCCTCGACACGCTGACCGTGCCCGACGACGAGACCGCCGGCTGGGGGACGCGCCGGTGCACATGGCCACATGGGAACGCCCGGCCGGACGTTTCTTCCCGGAAGGCCACGATGTCGCACCTTTGCGGCCAGGACCGGACCGGATCAGACGAATTGAGGGAAGACATCGCCGGAAAAAACAGCATAGGCTATTGCCTGGACGGCAAATCTTTCCTGGGGAGGAAACGGATGGCTTCACGCTATCACGAGGTCTATGAGGGCTGGAAACGCGATCCGGAAAAGTTCTGGGCGGACGCGGCTGGCGCCATCGATTGGTACACGCCTTACGACAAGGTGTTCGATGCGGAAGCTGGCGTCTATGGCCGCTGGTTTACCGGCGCCACCTGCAACACCTGCTACAATGCCCTCGACCGGCATGTCGCCGGCGGGCGCGCCGACCAGATCGCGCTGATCCATGACAGCGCCATCACCGGCACCGTGAAGACATTCACCTATGCCGAGCTCAAACGCGAAGTGGTGGCGCTGACCTCGGTGCTGAAGAACCGTGGCGTCGGCAAGGGCGACCGCGTCATCATCTACATGCCGATGGTGGCGGAAGCGGCCATCGCCATGCTTGCCTGCGCCCGCATCGGCGCCGTGCATTCGGTCGTCTTCGGTGGTTTTGCCTCGCATGAGTTGGCCACCCGCATCGACGACGCCAGGCCGAAGCTGATCATCTCGGCCTCCTGCGGCCTGGAACCCGGCCGCGTCGTCGCCTACAAGCCGCTGCTCGACAAGGCGATCGAGATATCCCGCCACAAGCCTGACGCCTGCCTGATCCTGCAGCGCGACCAGCTGCGCTGCGAGCTCAGGGAAAACTACGACATCGACTATGCGGACGCGGTCGCGCGCGAGCGGGCGGCCGGCGCCAATGTCGACTGCGTTCCGGTGCTGGCCACCGACCCGCTCTACATCATCTACACGTCAGGCACGACCGGCCAGCCCAAGGGCATCGTTCGCGACAATGGCGGCCACATGGTGGCGCTCGAATGGACGATGGAAAACGAGTTCGGCGTCAAGCCGGGCGAAGTGTTCTGGGCGGCGTCCGATGTCGGCTGGGTGGTCGGCCATTCCTACATCGTCTATGGGCCGCTGCTGCATGGCTGCACCAGCGTGCTGTTCGAAGGCAAGCCGGTCGGCACGCCCGATGCCGGCACCTACTGGCGGGTGATCGCGCAGCATGGCGTGGTCGCCCTGTTCACCGCGCCGACGGCGTTCCGCGCCATCAAGGGGCAGGATCCCAAGGGCGAATTCGTCGGCAGATACGACCTGTCGAAATTCCGCACGCTGTTCCTCGCGGGCGAGCGCGCCGACCCCGAAACCATCAAATGGGCGGAGCAGAAACTGAACGTGCCGGTCATCGACCATTGGTGGCAGACCGAGACCGGCTCGCCAATGACGATCAACCCCGCGGGGCTCGGCCTGCTGCCGGTGAAATACGGCTCACCCGGCGTGCCGATGCCCGGCTACGACATCCGCGTGCTCGACGATGCAGGCCACGAGGTGCCGCGCGGCACGCTCGGCAATGTCGTGGTCAAGCTGCCGCTGCCGGCGGGCTGCCTGCCGACGCTGTGGAACGCCGACGCCCGCTTCCGCCAGGCCTATCTCGACGAATTCCCCGGTTTCTACAAGACGGCGGACGCCGGCATGATCGACGAGGACGGCTACCTCTACGTGATGGCCCGCACCGACGACATCATCAATGTCGCCGGCCACCGGCTGTCGACCGGCGCCATGGAAGAGGTGCTGGCAACGCACCCCGATGTCGCGGAATGCGCCGTCGTCGGCATCGCCGACGCGATGAAGGGCCAGGTTCCGCTCGGCTTCGTGGTGCTCAACGCGGGTGTCTCGCGCGAGAGCGGCCTGATCGAGAGCGAAGTGGTGGGGTTGGTGCGCGAACGCATCGGCCCGGTCGCCGCCTTCAGGACGGTGGTGACGATCAAGCGGTTGCCGAAGACGCGGTCGGGAAAGATCCTGCGCGGCACCATGCAGAAGATCGCCGACAAGGAAGACTGGACCATGCCGGCGACGATCGACGACCCGGCCATCCTCGACGAGATCACGGCGGCGATGAGAGCGCGCGGGATCGGGGTTTAACAGGCTGTTCAATCACGGATGGCAGCGCCGGCCCCCTCTCTGTCTCGGCTTCGTCGAGCCGGAGGGGGCGCCTATCCGATTGAGTGAAGCTGCCCGGAGCAGACGTCTTACCTGCGGCGCGCAATCTTTTATTGTGCAATGCAGCACTGCGCCCTACAGTCGGAGTGGGGGGCCATCGACGAGGTCGCATGGCTCAGCAGACAAAAATCACATTCGGCGGCGTCGACATATTGCGTTTCCTGGCCGCCGTCATGGTGATGTTCTATCACTATGGCTTCTGGGTATGGGCATTCCCTGACGGCGTTTCGGCGCGCGCGACCGGCGGCATCCCGCCCCATCCCGAAATGGCCTTCGTCGGCTCCGGCTGGGTCGGCGTGCAGATATTCTTCGTCATCAGCGGTTTCGTCATCGCCTTCAGCGCCGAGAATTCGACGCCGCTGCGGTTTTTCGAGGCAAGGGTGAAAAGGCTGGCCCCGGCGGTCTGGATCTGCGCGCCGGTCACCGCGGCGGTGCTGCTGCTCACCGGTCTGAGCTGGCCGACCGATGCCGTGGTCAGGCTCGTCCGCACCGGCCTTTTCGCCCCCTACGGTCCCTGGGTGGACAGCGTCTACTGGACGCTCGGCATCGAGATCGCCTTCTACGCTGTCGTCTGGATCCTGTTGCGGCTCGGCCGCTTTCACCTGATGGAGACGGTGGCGGTCGTGATCGGCCTCGTCAGCACGCTGTTCTGGTGCCTCTATTATCCGCTCGGCTGGTCCGACCTTGCCGAGACGCGCTGGCTGCAGCTCGTCCTGGTGCACCATGGCTCTTTCTTCGCCGTCGGCGTGCTTATCTGGCTGATGCGGTTCAAGGCGGTTACGGCCTCGCGCCTGGGCTTCTGCATGCTGTTCCTGGGCGGGAGCCTGCTGCAAATCGCCAGCTCGGTCGACGTCCACAGCGCCAAGGTCGGCGCCGCGATGCCCTATGCGCCGCCGATCCTCGTCTTCCTGGTCGCCATCGCCCTGATGGCGTGGTCGCTGCGGCTCGACCTCAGCTGGAGCGGCTGGCGCCGGATCGGCCTGATGACCTACCCGCTCTATCTGATCCACGACGTCATCGGCGCGGCGATGCTCGGCGCGATGGTCCGCGCGGGATTTCCCTATCTCCTGTCGATGGCAACGGTCGGCGCGACCATGATCGCGGCAAGCTGGCTGGTGGCGACCGAAGCCGAACCACGCATCCGGCTGCTGCTCGACCACACGGTGTTCCGCTACCGGCTCAAGGCCGCGTAGAAGCGGACTATCGCAATGGCCGCGCCGTCCGGCGGCAGCAACGCGGCTTCATCGAAGTGCATCGTCACGGGCTACGATGGCGTCTTTGGATCGGGTGCGGCTGCTTGAATGCCCGTACTTGTTTCGCCGGCTTGTTCGCTTTACGAACGGCCATGACCCTTATCTCTCGCATTGCCGCCCTTGCTTTGCTCGCCGTCATTGTCTTCGCGACGCTGTCGCCAATCCAGATGCGGCCTCACCTGGGTGACCCAGATTTCGAACGCGCCCTCGCCTATGTTCTGTTCGGCGTGGCAATGGGTCTCGGCTTTCCAAACCGCCTGGCTGGAACTGTCACTATCGTCGTTGTCGTAGCCGCTGCGCTGGAGCTGATGCAACTCCTCGAACCCGGTCGCCATGCGCGCCTTTCAGATGGCTCGCTGAAGGCTTTGGCAGGCATCCTCGGAATAGTTGTCGTCCATCTCAGCCTTTTGGTGGCCAGCCGCTATTGGCCGCGCAGGCTGACGTTGCCTGCCGAATGATGCCCGGGTTTAGAGTCCCACTGTAGCGCGCCGCGGCCACAAGGCGATGACCTGCGTCGTCACTCAGGCACGCAATCGCCACGGCCGATGTCAGACCGTTGTCTTGCTGCGCACTTCGGTCTTGTCGAGATAATAGCTCGAGTACTGGCCGAAGAATTTTTCGGACGCTCCGAACGAGCCGTATTTGGCGAGCTTCTTGAGATCGACCTTGTTCAGCACCGCGCCGACGATCTTGTTGGCGACATAGGGTTCGGATTCGAGCATCGACCTCACCATTGCGCGCGGGGTGCGGCCCCATTCGGTGACCAGCACGAAGCCGTCGACAAGCGGCGCGAAGGCCTTGGCGTCGACCACCGGCCCCAGCGGCGGCAGATCGACGACGATGTACTCGAAGGTCTCCTTGGCGTTGTCGATGAAGCGCCGCATGCCGGCCGAGGAGAGAAGCTCACTGGTGTGCGAGAAATTGCCGCGCAGCACGGCCGGAATGATCGCGAGCTTCGTCTGCCGGTCGATCTTGCCGACCGACTGCCAGGTCTGGCCGCTCACCACCGCTTCCATCAGTCCCTGCTCGGCCTCCATGCCGAGGCTACGGCTCAAGCCCGGATTGCGCAGGTCGCCGTCGATCAGCAGCGTCCTGGCGCCGTTGGCGGCAAGCAGTCCGGCCAGATTGGCCGCGACAGTCGACTTGCCTTCGCCGGGAAGGACCGAGATGACGCCGATGACGCGGCTGCCCTGCCCTTCCATGACGACGTCGAAGGCGATCTTTGCGCTGCGCAGCGTCTCGGAGAACATCGACGCCGGAGCATCGACGCTGACCCGCATGCGCGCGCGCTTCTCGACGGCGGCCGGCGATTTGGCGGTTTTGAGATCCGGATCGACCTGCTTTTCCTCCCTGGCGGTCTTGCCGCCGATGACAGGCAGGTAACCGAGAAATTTGAGGCCGACGCGGTCGCGGACATCCTCGCCGGTCCTGAAGAAACGTTCGTTGAATTCGTTGAGGCCGCCGAACCCGGCACCCATCAACGTGCCCAGCACAAGCGAGAGCGCCAGCACCACGATCGTGCGCGGGCTGGAGGCGCTGAGCGGCATCGATGCATCCGAGATGATGCGGATCTTGCCGACCGGGAAGGATTGCTGCTGGGCGGCTTCCTCATAGCGGCCGAGGAATGTCTGATAGAGCGTGGAGAGCGCCGTCGCCTTCTGGTCGAGTTCACGCAGCTTGACCTGCGACTGGTTGTCGATGGCGCTCTTGCCTTGCGCCGCTGCGACATTGGCCCTGAGCGCGGTCTCGCGCGCCAGCGCCACTTCATATTCGTTGCGATAGCTTTCGGTCAGCTGCTTCAGCTCGCCGAATATCTGCGCCGATATGTCGGCCTTCTCCTTGGCGAGCGCCACCGCCTGCGGATGCTGCGGCCCGAAATTGGCCTCGACATCCTGCTGCCGCTTGGCGACGGCGAGATAGCGCGTCTTGAGCGCCGCGATGACCGAGCTGCTCGGCTGGTCGCTCGATATGGCGGCATCCTTGAAGGCGTTCTCCGAACCGCTTTCGACGATGGACTTGTACTGCTGGTAGCGGGCGCTGGCCCGGGCCGTATCTGCCTGCGCCACGATAAGCTGGGCGTTGAGGTCGGCAAGCTGCTTGGCGCTCATCAGCTGGCCGTCGCTGTTGGCGGACAGTCCGTGCTCGGCCCTGAATTTCTCGACCGCTAACGATGCCGCCTGCGAGCTTTCGCGCAGTTCCGTCAGCCGGCCCTGCAGCCAGACCGCGGCGCGCTCGGTGGCATCGAAGGAGGCGTCGAGCTGGTCGGCGAGATAGGCATCGGCATAGGCCTTGGTGATCGCGGTCGCCAGTGCCGGGTCCGTGGCCTGGTAGCCGAGCGCGATGACATAGCTTCGCCCGACGCGCTCCGCCTGCACCTCGTTCTGCAATTTGAGGATCGCGTAGTCGCGACGTGAGGTCGCGATCAGCGCATCGCGGGTGGCGGGGTCGAGCTTGGTGACGTCGCCGACGCCCGGCATGGGAGGACTGGGGCGAACATACTGGATCAGCCCGCGGATCAGGCCGATGCCTTGGGCGAGCGCCGACTGGGGCGGGTTCATGAACGCGTCGTTGCGGTCGAGCTTCAGCTTGTCGACGACCACGGCGGCAAGCCGCGTCGAGGTCAGGATTTCGATCTGGCTCAGGATGGCCGAATCGGTCTGCATGGTCGTCGACGCCGCCGAAATGTCGTCGACGATCTTGTTCAGCCCCTCATCGATCAGCACGCTCGAGACCGACTGGTATTTGGGCGGCGTGGTCTGCAGATAGAGCAGGCCCATGACAAGACCAATGACCGCGCCCAGGACAACCACCTTGGCCTGCCGCGCAGCCATGCCAAGCAGCCGCTCGACATCGATGAAGTCTTCGCCGTCTCCTGCTTCCGAATTCGGCAATGGCATCCTCTTGTCGAGAGGAAAGTTGGCATAGTTCATCTTCGGTCCAATTCCAGAGCCCGTCCATCCCAATCATCGGGATGGGCTCTATCTCACTGTTTGAACATGATCTTTTCCGAAAACCGCCTTGCGCTTTCCGGGATCATGCCTTGGCTCCCAGGCACTTCGAAGATCGGGAGCATTGCCAAAAAGCAACGCAAGTTCCATGCCGGACGCCACAGGGCCTTCCGGGCATCGAACCGTCAGCCGTCCGACAATGCTCCCGAAACATGGGCATTATGCGGCTTCTTCCTGTCGTTCATGCGACCGGACGAACTCCTGAAGCATCTCGAAAACCGGACCCTTCATGTCGTCGCGCGCCAAGGCGAACGCGATGTTGGCCTGGATGAAGCCCTCCTTCGAGCCGCAGTCGTACATGCGGCCCTTGAAGGGCTGGGCAAAGAACGACTGCTCCTGCGCCAGGCGCACCATGGCGTCGGTCAGCTGGATCTCGTTGCCGGCGCCGCGCTGCTGGTTGCCGAGCAGGGCGAAGATTTCGGGCTGCAGGATATAGCGGCCATTGATGTAGAAGTTCGACGGCGCAGTGGCCGGCGCCGGTTTTTCGACCATCGCCGTCACCTCGAAACCGCCGCCAATGTCGGCGCCGCGGCCGACAATGCCATATTTGTTGGTCTCGGTCGGGTCACAGCGCTCGACCGCAATGACGTTGCCGCCGGTTTCGGCATAGAGGTCGGCGACCTCGGCCAGGCAGCCGCGGCCGCCGAACGAGACCATATCAGGCAAAAGCAGGGCGAAGGGCTCGTTGCCGATGACCTCCCGCGCGCACCAGACGGCGTGGCCAAGGCCCTGCGGGGATTGCTGGCGGATGAAGCTGGTGGCGCCGGCCACCGGCAGCAGGCTTTCCAGCGACTGCAATTGCGCCTTTTTGCCGCTCTGCTCCAGCGTTCCGATCAATTCCGGATGCAAGTCGAAATAATCCTCGATGACCGCCTTGTTGCGGCCGGTCACGAACACGATGTGCTCGATGCCGGCCTCGAAGGCCTCATCGACGGCGTATTGCACGACCGGCCGGTCGACGACGGGAAGCATTTCCTTCGGCATCGACTTGGTCGCCGGCAGGAACCGCGTTCCAAGCCCCGCCACCGGTATCACGGCCTTCCTGATTTTCTTCATCGCAAATTCCTTCTGAGGAGATCGATTTCAGTCCATTCGCAGGCCAGGAAAAATCCCTCCCTGTGCCTGCATCTTCACCTCCCCGCCCCCACGGCAAATTGTGCCGCTACTCGTCGCAACCGCACGGCGATCGGCATGCCCATATGCTTGACCGCCGCCGGGTCGCTGAGCGCCGTCCGGATCGCCTTGAGCGGAGACCGCGCCTTGATGTGCTGGACCATCGACAGGAAGGAGGCTGCCTTGCGCAGGCTGCGGCTGCGCCGGGCGAACGCCGCTTGCGCGGCCGCGTCCATCTGATGGCTTTGAGCGAAAATTGCATCGGCCTTGCGCATCGCCTCGACGTGATGAGGCTCGAGCACGCGCGAAATGGAGCCGCTGCGGATGTGATAGGCATAGCCGATGTCAGGCTCGACCACGCACCTGCCGCCCATGGCGAGGGCGTTGGCCAGGAATATGTAATCTTCGCCGATGATCAGGTCCTCGTCGTAGCGAAGTCGGTTTTCTTCCAGGAAGTGGCGCTCGAAGATCGGCTTGAGATAGCCGAGATTGAACTTCGATTCGAAGACGACGTTGCCGGCGATATAGCTGGCCAGCGAGATCTCGCCCAATTCCTCCAGATAGCATGTCGGAAACATCGCATCGTCGGTCACGCCGTCCTCGCGGACGACCTGGAGGTTGTCGACGGCGATTTGCGCGCCCGCCCTTTCAGCCCGCGCGATCATGGCGGCGATGCGGCCGGGATAGACCGCGTCGTCGGAGTCGAGGACCGCGATCCAGCGGCCTCGGGCAGCCTCGAGGCCGGCATTCCTGGCGCCGCCGGGGCCCCTGTTGTGCGCAAGCGCCACGACGCGCACGCTGTCCTGCGGATAGGCCCTTGCCACGTCGAGCGTCGCGTCGCGCGACTTGTCGTCGACGACGACGACCTCGACGCTGACACCCTTTTGCGCGATGGCGCTGGCGATCGCCCGGTCGAGGGTCGCCTCGGCGTTGTAGGCTGCAATGACGAAGGAAACGTCCGGGACGAAGCTGACGTCAGGCTGCACGCTTGCCTCCTTCCTGTGGCGAGGGCTGGCCGTAGAGGCGGATCTCGCGGATGCCGACAAGGCCGCTGACGACGCCGACATGCATAATGCCGCGCAGCACGCTGCGGTTCCGCCGCACGGGGCTTCCAAGGAAGGGAAACGCCGCGGCGAAGCAATAGGCTGCCTTTGCCGCGGCAATGCCAACCTGTTTGACCAGGCCAATGCCGCTCGCATTGCGCCCCAGGAGATGGCCATGCGTCTGCCCGACGCGGAAGCGGCGGCGGCCAAGCCAGTCGAACGCGGCCCTGGTCCGCGGCACGATCTCGTCCACCCAAGCTTCCGGAGAAAAGGCGATTCGACCGCCCGTCTTGTGCATCTGGTCGAAGAACTCGGTGTCCTCGCCGCCGGTCTGGCCACGTGCCAGGCTGAAGCGGCGCCCGCGCAGGCTGTCCGAATCCATGTCGAGCAGCACGTTGCAGGTGTAGCCGGTGCGGATTTCGCCGCGCACCCAGACCGGCAAGGTCGAATGGAAGTCGCCACGCCGCATCCAGTCCGGCGCGTCGGCGCCGTAGCGCGCCTTGACCGGGCCCAGCACGGCGGCGGCGCCACTTGCCTGGGCCGTTGCGACGAGCTCGGCAAGCCAGCGCGGCGAAGCCGTCTCGTCGTCGTCGATGAAGGCGACGAAATCCGACGTGCTGGCGTCAAGGCAGGCGTTGCGAGCGATCGAGATGTTGCGCGCAGGGCAGTGGTGATAGCTGATCGGCAGCGACAGTTCGCGCGCCAGCGCCGTCACCAGATCCCTGGCGCTCGGCGTGTCGTCATTATCGGCGACGATGACACGGACATCGAAACCGGCCGGCCTGTCCATGGCATCGAGCGAGCGCAGCGTGTCGGCCAGTTCCGGCCGGCGGAACGTGCACACGCCGATATCGATGCGGCGGTTCGTGCCTGGAATCGCCATCACGCGACCCCGCGTCGTGCGCCGAGGCCGAGAAGCTGTAGCCAGAAACCGACGGACCAGCCGAAATGCATGACCATCGCC
Organism: Mesorhizobium sp. BR1-1-2; assembly: GCF_020165435.1. NCBI lineage: Bacteria > Pseudomonadati > Pseudomonadota > Alphaproteobacteria > Hyphomicrobiales > Phyllobacteriaceae > Mesorhizobium > Mesorhizobium sp. BR1-1-2. Next base: position 68,317 of record NZ_JAIUID010000008.1, on the reverse strand, counting down.
GAGACGCCGGCAAGCGCGATATCGGCATTGCGCTGGCTTACCGCCGTCCACAGGCCATAGCCGAGGCACACCGACGCCCAGATCAAAAGCGGCACCGCCGCCAGCCAGTGCACGAAGGAAAAGGCCGCGAGCATCACCACCGGCAATACCAGCAGCGGCACCATCTGCCGGACCTTCGGGATGACGCGGTGCTTCAGGACATTCTTGGCGCGACCGCGGCCGTAGCCGAGATACTGGAAGTAGAGGCCGCTGAGCGACGCGCGCGGATAGTAGACCATCTGCGTCCTGCCACTCATCCAGATCCTGTAGCCGGCCTGCCTCAGCCGGTAATCGAGCTCGGCGTCCTCATTATGGCTGAACGTCTCATCATAGCCACCGACGGCCTGGAAGGCAGAAATCCGCATCAGCGCATGATGGCCGTGATCGACCCATTCTCCGGCGGACAGATGCCGGTGCTTGGAGCCGCCGGTGCCGAGCTTTGAGTTCTGCGCCGCCGCTGCCGCCTTCTGCACGGTGCCGCTGCCGCTGGTCAGCATCGAGACCACGACCGAATCGGCGCCCGTGGCCAGCGCTTCCTCGACCAGCCGGTCGCAATAGTCGGCGGGGTAGCCGCCATGGGCATCGATACGGATCAGATATTCGGCTCCGTCGCCGAATCTGGCGACGGCAAGATTGATCGCCGCGCTCTGGATGCGCTTTTCATTGTGGAGAAGGACGATGCGGGGATCCTCTTTCGCGCGCTCGCCGACAATGGCCGGGGTACCATCGGTGCTGCCGCCATCGGCAACGACGATCCTGGCGCCGAGCCTCGCCGCCGCGGGGCCGAGCTGGTCGAGCAGCACACCGATATGGGCTGCCTCGTTGAGGCAGGGAATCACGATCAGGCTGGAGGGGAGCGCTTGCATCATCGGGCGATCTCCATCCTAGGCCAAAGCCTCGGCCGCGAAGGGTTCGCGTATTGCGGCCAGGCTGCGGAGCTTCTCGACCAGCGCGCGGCAATCGCTGCGATCATAGCTCCATATCCTGGGGTTGCGCGACAGAACGCGCTCCTTCAGCGTGCTGAAGCGGCGCTCCTCCATCTTGCCGATGGCGGCTTCGAGCGCGTCGGGTGAGGCTTCGGGCAACAGAATGCCGATGCCCTGCCGGCCGAGGAACCGCCCGGTTTCCGTGTTGGCCATCGAGATCGGCACCGCGCCGAAACGGCAGCCTTCATAGAGTCGGTTGGGCAGCAGCCATTCGGAATTCTGGCCCGCCTCGAAGAAATCGATCGCCCAGGAGAAATGAACGTCCCGGTAGATCGCCGCCATGTCCTCCGGGTTGCGATAGGGTCCGCGAAACGAAAGCCAGGGCTCCGCCTCGACGAAGGCGTGGAAATCCGGGAATTCGGTCAACGCCGGGCGGCCGCGCAGCACGATCTCGAACCGGCCTTCGGCGCGGCGCGAGAAATCGGCCAGGAGTTCGAGCGAGCGGCGGCAGCGCAATGCCCCGAACCAGCCGATGCGCCAGGGTGGTGCGGCAGGCGCCTCGGCCATCTCATGCTGGGCTGGCAGGATCGCTGCTGCCTCGAAATATTTGTTTTCGACCAGTTCGACCGGCGCCGTCACCTGGCCGAACGGCTCGAAATAATTGGCGGTGAACGCGGGCGAGCTGGTCACCAGAAGCTTTACGTCCCTGGCAAGGTAACGTTCCGTGGCACGCAGCGCCCTGCCGACCGCATCGCTGCGAAGCATCAGGCGATGGATGTCGAGGCATTCATAGACAATCGGCACCTCGGCGCCGAATGCCGTGTTGGCGCGGCGGGCGAGCGCCAGCATCTCCAGGTTGCGCGCGATGATGAGATCGGGCCTCGGCATGCCGCGCAGCCTGGCGCCGATCGAAACCGCCGCCTTGGCGACCGCCGTCAGACGCTGGGCGAATCGCCCGTCACGCGTCGCGCCGAGATCCAGCGGCCGCAATCCCTCGACGTCGGCAATGGGATTTGCCGTGCGGCGGAAGCCTGCGAGCGTGACCTGGGCGCCACCTGCCCTGAGCATTGTAATCCGCCGGCGCACTGCCGGGTCGGAAACGTCATGCACAAGGTACAAGACATTCAGCATGAAAACTCGACCGCTGTTGGCCCACCCACGGGGAACCTAGTACAGGTCTTGCTGCATCGCAACATTTTTGGTGCAGCGTAGCAAAATCCACGTTTTTTGTTGCACTGCAAAATAAATGCCGTAATTTGGCCGCGGCGGCGGTTGCATGGTTCCTGGGCGGAACCTGCACAAGAATCAGGAATCCTGAATTTGGAAGCCAATCCATTCGATCCGCCAGAAGGCTCGCTGCGCAAATCGGTCGGGCGTGGCGCGGTCGTGACGGCCTTGTCGCAGTCCGTGCGGGTCGCCACGCAGATCATTTCCGTCATCGTTTTGTCGCGTCTCCTGTTGCCGCAGGATTTCGGCGTCGTGGCGATGTGCGCGCCGGTGCTGGCCTTCATCGCGCTGTTCCAGGATTTCGGCCTCACCCAGGCGACCATCCAGAAATCGGGCATACGGCACGACGAGGTGAACTACCTGTTCTGGATCAATGTCGCCGTCAGCGCGATCCTGGCCTGCGTGCTTGCCGGCGCGGCACCGCTGGTCGCCGCCTTCTACGGCGAGCCACGTGTGGCTGGCCTGGTGGCGGCGCTGGGCCTGCAGATCATGGCCTACGGCCTCGGTGCGCAGCATCTGGCGCTCCTGACCCGCCGCATGCAGTTCGGCCGCCTGGCCATAATCGATGTCGCAGGCGCCGTGGCTGGTCTTGCCGTGTCGATCGCCTGGACCTTCATCGACCGCTCCTACTGGGCGCTTTTCGCCGGCACGTTGACCGGAGCCGTGCTGCCGACGCTGTGCTACTGGGCCAGTTCGCGCTGGCGGCCCAGCCTGCCACGCAAGGTCGCCGGAATCAGCGAGTTGATCAATTTCGGCGCCGGCATAACCGGCTTCAACTTCGCCAACTTCTTCGCCCGCAATCTCGACAACGTGCTGATCGGAAAATACTGGGGCGAGGCGCAGCTTGGCCTCTATGACCGTGCCTACAAGCTGCTCCTGTTCCCGCTGAGCCAGATCACGAACCCGCTGTCGAAGGTGATGGTGCCGGCTCTTTCCAGGCTGAAGGACGAGCCCGACCGCTACCGCAGCGCCTATCTTCGCGTCATGCCGCTGATCCTGCTGGTGGCGCTTCCCGGCGTCGCTTTCGCCACAGCCATGTCGGACATACTCATTCCGTTCGTGCTCGGCGAGCAGTGGCGTGCGAGCGCCGGCATTTTCCTGGCGCTGGGCTTCGCCGGGCTGCTGCAGCCGCTCAACAATCCGGCCGGATGGCTGTTCGTCAGCCAGGGCCGTTCCGGCGACTTCATGCGCTGGGGCATCATCACGGCGGTGACGTCGGTGCTCGCTTTCGTGCTGGGCCTGCCTTATGGCGCGCTCGGCGTGGCGATCGCCTATGCCGTCAGCGAATATCTGCGCACGCCTTTCCTGTGGCTTTATGTCGGCAGGAGCGGGCCGCTGCGGGCAAGCCACGTGCTTCGCGCGGCGACGCCGTTCGTGCTCGGCGCGCATGTGGCGCTGGCGGCGGTCTGGTTGGCGAAGCCGCTGCTGCCGCAGCAGCATGTCGTCGCCTTGGCCAGCGGCGCCATCCTTGCCTATCTCATCACCATCGTTATCGCGCTGGCCTTCGCAGCCGGCCGTGAAGCCTTGCGCGAGGCCTTGAAAATGCTGCCGGCAAGGCCGCCGGCGGCAGCACCGCGTGAGGCGCAATAATTTCGGCGCTTTCGACCCTTACCGTTCACCCGAGCATCAGGCCTGATCCATGCATTACCGATCGATCTCAGACATGAACGACGCGATCGTCAGCAACCTTCACCGGTTGCCGCGCGACATCGACCTGGTGGTCGGCGTCCCCAGAAGCGGCGTGCTGGCGGCGACGCTGGTCAGCCTCGCGGCGAACATACCGATGACCGACCTGGACTCCTTCCTCGAGGGTCGCGTCTACACCTCGGGCATCACCAAGCGCCGTGCGGTGCTCGACCGCAAGGTCGCGGAAATGCGCAAGGTGCTGGTGATCGACGACAGCGTCTCCGGCGGCAACGCCATGCGCGACGCCCGCGCCCGCATAGAGGGTGCCGGCATCGAGGCTGACTACACCTTTGCCGCCGTGTTCGGGCTTGAGCCGCAGCATGCCGAGACCGATGTCGTCTTCGAGGTCGTGCCGCATCCGCGCATGTTCCAGTGGAACTTCATGCATCACAAATTCCTTGCGCAATGCTGCGTCGACATAGACGGGGTGCTGTGCCTCGATCCGACCGAGGCCGAAAACGACGACGGTCCGGCCTACGAGAAATTCCTTAGCGAAGCGCGACCGCTCCATACCGCGACCCGCAAGATCGGCTGGCTGGTGACCAGCCGGCTGGAGAAATACCGCGCGCTGACCGAGGCGTGGCTGGCCAAGCACGAGATCGAGTACGATCATCTGGTCATGCTCGACCTGCCGAGCAAGGCGGAGCGCCAGCGGCTTGGCGCGCATGGCAGTTTCAAGGCCGAATTCTACCGCAAATCCGATGCCATCCTGTTCATCGAGAGCGAGCACGAGCAGGCGCTGAGGATCACCGAGCTGTCGGGCAAACCGGTGCTGTGCGTCGAAACGCACATGGTCAGCTTTCCCAACGCGCTGTCGCTCCCGGCGCTCGGCCAGGCGGCGCGCAACCTGCCGGCCAGGTTGCGACAGGCCAAGTCACAGGAAGGCCGAAAGGGCGCCGCCAAGGCCCTTGCCCGGGCCCTGCTCGGCGCCCGCGGCTACGAGACGCTGAAAAGCCGGGTCAAGCGCCTGGCCTGATCCGCCAAGGCTGCGAATCCAGATTAACGGGTTCCTTCGGAGTGTTCGCCGGCGCGTCGGTCGAGAGGTATCAAACGAAAAACCCGCCTGTGCGGCGGGTTTCCGGCGCAACTCAGCACCATGACTGAAAATCTACCATAGCTGCCTTCACCCTGTCAAGAAAAAATTCCTATCACGAGACTGCCGGGGTCGGCACCAGCCTGAGCCTTGGCTACGCCGCCTGTCGCGAACGCTGCTGTGTGGCCTTGTCCAGTATGGAAAAGAAGGTGAGGAATTGGCGGTCCGGATCGAGCTCCGGACGCTCGGAGAAGCTGCGCGCCGTGGCCGAGAGCCGGTCATATTCCCGACGGTCGTTCCACAGCAGCCTGACGGCCGCGATCCAGTCGGCGAGCGGCGCATCGTAATCCAGCACCACGCCGCCCGGGCCGATCGCTTCGGGCAGGCCGCCGCGCCGCGAGCCGATGACGGGAATGCCGCTGCAATGGGCTTCCGAAGCCACACGGCCCCAGGCCTCTTCCCATTTGCTGGGCGCAAGCAGGATCCTGGTGCGGCCATAGACGGTCTTCATATCGCCGGTGCGGTTCTCCAGCCTGATGTTGGAGAACGGGGCGATGGTTTGCTCGATGCGGGCGCGATGATCGTCGGCGAGCTTCCAGCTCTCCACGAACAGGAACGGAATCTCGGGGCAGGCGCCGGCGATGCGCACGGCGAGCTCGAAGCCTTTCTCCTCGTACGGATTGATCAAGGTGACGAACTGGCCCGTGGTCGGCGTGCTGTAGAGGGCAGCATTGATGGTCGGCGGCAGCACCGCCGCGTCGATGCCGAATTTCTGTTTGTAGGCGCGCGCGGTGAATTGCGAATTGGCGATGTAGAGCGCCGAATGCAGCTCGCGCAGATCGCCGCCCAACTCATGGAACTCGACGTTCCTGAGATAGACGACCAGCGGCACGCCTTCGGCCTGCAGCGCCCTGCCCACCGGAACCGACTTGTGGCACTGGACGACGGCCACGTCTGGCCTCAATCTGCGGACGGCAAACTCGGCCGCCTTCCAGGGAAACCAGGCCCGCACCACCGGATAGCCGGGAAAACTGTCGATGACCGCCGGCTGACGCAGCAGCTTCATCTTGGCGCGCGCCTTGAAGCCGAAGACGCCGTCGCCGAACAGGGCGGCCAGTACGGCCGCCTCATGGCCGTGCTCGATCAACTGCTCGGCCAGATGATGGGTGCTCGACTGGACGCCGCCGCTGAATTCGGGCGTGTATCCGTTGCCGCCTGCAAAAAGAACTTTCATGATCCTGGCTCCTGGTTCTTTCGCGTTTCGTTCAATGTGGTCCGAGAGCTTGCTCCGGCACCGCCGCTTCAGGCATTCTGTTGCTCGAGATTGGCGAACGGATTGGTGCATGGCTGCCATCCGGTGAACCGGATCGGATCGCCCGGCGAACTGCGCCAGGCGTAGTCGGTCAGCATGTGGAATTCGGCGATCAGCCAGCGGTCGAAATGCAGGAGATCCTGCTTCTTCTGCTCCGGCAGCAAGGCGCGGGCCTTGCCCAGCCTTGTCTCCTCGAGCAAGGTGACGGCGTCGCTGAGTTTCTCGCTCGGGAATATCCACGGGTTCCTGTCGCGGAACGCCAGGACGAACTGCTGCAAATGCTCGATGCGCATGTTGAGCTTGCCGAGATATCTCTCGAGCGTGACGCGCACCAGATCCTCATCCGAAAACGAGGACACGGCCGCGTAGGCAATGCCCGTCGATACCAACCCGCCCGCCAGGACGGCCAGTGCGGAGCGTCGCGAGATCTCTATCATCCGGTTTGCTCCTTTCACGCCATCCGGCTCGCCGCCCGCAGGGACAGCGCTGCCGCGGTCAGGCTTGGATTGGCGCACGAACAGCTCGGATAGGTGCTGGTGCCGACCACGACCAGGTTCCTGAGCTGGTGATGGGTCATGTCGCTGTCGACGACCGAATCGGCCGGGCCCGTTCCCATCCGGAGCGTACCCTGGACATGCGATTCGGTTGGCCGGATGCCGCGATCGAAAAGCTGTTCGACCGGCAGCGGGGCAAGCAGCCCGGGCAGTTTCTCCAGCGCCCGCGCCATGCCCTTGACCGCGTAGTCCGACGGCGCCTTGAAGCTGACGAAGGCGTTGTCGTCCTCGTCGAGCGTGACGAAATTCTCATGGTCGAGCAGGTTCTCGGTCACCACGACAAGCGGCAGCGCCTGGCGCAACCGCCCCTTCTCGGCGCGCATGCCGTGTTGCCAGCGGTTCTCGAAATAGACCAGCGCGGCGGCGTGCTCGGACCGGTGCGGACCGTCATAGAGGCCGAAATTCAAGCCGGTGGTGATGGTGCTGCCGTCGAAATTGTCGACACCGTCGAGATAGACCTCGAAATTCCAGCCATAGGATTCATGCAGGCCGCGGCCGACGAATTCGCCTCCCAGACCGGAGCGCAGCATGATCGCCGCGCTCTGGATGGCATTGGCGCCGAGAACGAAGAGGTCGCCGCTGACCTGATATTCCTTGCCGGCGTGGACGAAGGTGACCGAGCGGACCGCCCCGCCGGCATGGTCGAGCCGGCGCACTTCCGAACCGAGGCAGACCGAAACGTCGGGATGTTCGAAGACATGCATCAGGCCGTTATTGGCGGTGAATTTGGCGTCGACCGGGCAGAGCCAGCATCTGAGGTTGGCGCAGCACGAGGTGCGCTGCGCGGTCGGCACCCGGGCGCGCGCCGTCGGCATGACGAAATGCTGGCCGGGCTGCGCCGCCTTCATCATCCGGTCGGGCGTCGACATGCGGTGCGGCGGCTGCGGAAACGGCCTCGAGCGCGGCAGCAGCGCCGCCATGTCGGGATCGCCCGAGATCGACATGATGTCTTCGGCGTCGCAATAGAACGGCTCGACGTCGTCATAGCTGATCGGCCAGTCATTGCCGATGCCGTAAGTGCTTTTCAGCCTGAAGTCGTTGGGATGGAATCTCGGCGTCTGCGCGAACCAGCAATTGGTGCCGCCGCCCAGCCCGATCGTGTAGTTCCACGGCTTGTCGGAATTGGTCTTGTAGGTCGACTCGTCCTCGATGTCGGTGTTGACGTTCTGCTTGAGCTGCCATTCATGCGTGTTGTGCCGGCCCCATTCCAGGAGCAGGATGCGCGCCTTACGCCGCTTCGTGAATTCGTGCAGGAAGAAGGCCGAACCGAAACCGGAACCGATCGCGACAACGTCAAAGTGGTCCCTGGTGATCTGCTCCGGCTTTACGTCCAGCACCATCAGCCGCAACTCCTTTCCGGGTCTTGTGCGTTCGTCATCGCAAGCAAACCGGCCGGTCGCGGCGATCCCACATTGGATTGCCCAAACCCGGTCTCATGCCGCCATCCTGCCGATCGAGTGATATTCGATGCCATGGCGGGCGATGACCTTGGGATCATAGAGGTTGCGGCCGTCAAAGATGATCGGCGTGGTCAGCGCGTCCTTCAGCGCGTCGAAGGACGGCGCGCGAAAACTCTTCCACTCGGTGGCGATCAGCAGCGCATCGGCGCCGCGCAGCGCCGCTTCCTTGGTGCCGCACAGAAGCAGGTCGTCGCGCAGCCCATAGATGGCCTGGCATTCCTGCATCGCCTCGGGATCATAGGCCTGCACGGTCGCGCCGGCGTTCCAGAGCGCCTCCATCAGCACACGCGCCGGCGCCTCGCGCATGTCGTCGGTGTTGGGTTTGAAGGCCAGGCCCCAGAGCGCGAAGGTCTTGCCCTTGAGGTTGCCCTTGAAATAGCGGTTCACCTTGTCGAACAGCACGGATTTCTGCTCGTTGTTGCGCTCCTCGACCGCGCGCAGCAGCTTGGCGTCGAACTTGACGCCTTCGGCGGTCTTGATGAGGGCGCGCACGTCCTTGGGAAAGCAGGAGCCGCCATAGCCGAGGCCCGGATAGATGAAGTGGTAGCCGATGCGCGGATCGCTGCCGATGCCCTTGCGCACCTCCTCGATGTCGGCGCCGAGCTGTTCGGCCAGGTTCGCCATTTCGTTCATGAAGCTGATCTTGGTGGCGAGCATGCAATTGGCCGCGTATTTGGTGAATTCGGCGCTGCGCACGTCCATCACGATCATCTTCTCGTGGTTGCGGTTGAAGGGCGCGTAAAGCTCGCGCATCACCGCCTCTGTGCCCTCGCTCGATGTGCCGACGATGATGCGGTCCGGCTTCATGCAATCGGCGACGGCCGACCCTTCCTTGAGGAATTCCGGATTGGAAGCGACGTCGAAGGTCAGGTCCTCGCGGCCTCTTTTCTTCAGCGTTTCGGCGATCCTGGCCTTGATCTTCTCGCAGGTGCCGACCGGCACGGTCGACTTGCCGACGACGATCTTGGGCGCATCCATTTCCCGGCCGATCGTCTCGGCGACCGCCAGCACATATTTGAGATCGGCCGAGCCATCCTCGCCGGGAGGCGTGCCGACCGCGATCATCTGGATCTCGCCATGCTTGACGGCGGCCGCCGCGTCGGTGGTGAACTTGATGCGGCCGGCGGCGTGGTTCTCCCTGACGATGCTTTCGAGGCCCGGCTCGAAAATCGGGACGAGACCCTGGTTGAGCCGCTCGACCTTGCCTGCGTCGACGTCGACGCAGACAACCTGGTGGCCGACTTCGGCAAGCACCGCGGCCTGCACGAGACCGACATAGCCGATACCAAACACCGTCAGATTCATTCTGTTTCGTTCCTGTCCAGGGCGGCGGACCGTGGTCGGCCCAACCGTTTCAAATCGACTTTTCCAATAGGTTCTACTTTACGCTGCATGCCAGCGATTCCGGAAACTGGCAGGGGTCGCCCTGCGCGGTGAAGGCGACGCGCTCGATCTGCAGCGAGAGCTTGCGGCCGGGATCGGCGAATGCGCCCAACCATCCGGTCATCGTATCGCTGCCCCAGAGGCTGAAGAAGATCTTCTGCGCATGGCTGGGCAGCTTTGCCGGATCGGTGATGGTGTTCACCAGCTGGCCGTTGACGTACCAGCGCAAACTGTCCTTCTGCCAGACGAAGGCGTAGTCGTTGAAGGCCTTTTCCGTGCCGCCCGGCACGTCGACCAGCTTCTCGTTCTTGCCCTTGCCGGCGATGTAGGCATTGACCTGAACCTTGGACGTGTCCTTGGTCAGGATCTCGAAGTCGATCTCGTCCCAGGGCTGCTTGTCCGACGGGCCGATATAGGAAAAGAAAGCCGCGTTGAGGCCGGGACCGGTATCGGTCTTCATGCGCGCCTCGTAGGTGCCGTAACCGAACCGCTGCTTGGTCTGGATTTCGCCGCAAGCGTAGTCGCGGTCCTTCGTCTTCTGCTTCTCGAAACCGAGCGACAGCACGCCGTCCGCTAGGCTGACCTGCCCCTTCGCCCAGGTGCAATTCTGATGGCCGCCATTCGTCCAGCCATCGGAGACATACCAGCGCTGGCGGTTGAAGCTGGTGAAATCATCGACGAATGAGGGCGCCGACTTCAGATCCTGCGACCATGATGGCGCCGCCCCGGCGAACAAGCCAGCGAGAGCGACCAGCGCGACCAGGGCAGTTCTGCGTCCGGTGGAACCGCCCGGGCGGGCTTGCCTGGCCTGGCGCGTTGACGACATGCCGCGGACTGCGACGGTGGACGTGGTTCTCGGATCCGCATTCATACGAAACTCAACCTTTGTGCTGTGCATCCCCAACCCAAAGTAGACATTCGAGCGATTGCCAAACGGCGCTTTCCTTCTGCCGTCAGCCCCTCCCCAAGCTGCCTTCCCGCCTCGCGCCAAATCCACCCTTCAGCCTTCACCCTCTGCCGGCGCCCGCCGGTTTGGCGAGCCTCTGGCTGGCCGTCATATCGGACGACCCGTCCTCATCGAAAACCATATCCAGCGAATGACGAAGCTCACGCACCATGCCGTTCTGGCGTGACAACGCCGCGATGCGGCGCTCGCAATTCAGGATCGACGTCGTCAATTCATCGACCTCGGCGGAACGGCGCGCAGACGCCGAGCCGTTCTCCATGGCCTCGACCAGAAAGGCGGCGTTCGTGGCGGTCGCCTTGTAACGATTCTCCAGCCCGTTTCGCTCCGCCTCGATCTCCGCCGCGATCTGCTCGAACAGCTTCGCCAGGCGATCGAGACGCGAAATGTCGGTCTGCCGGTCGCGGGCCGGATTCCTTGATCTGAAGCCGAATATCGAGGCCATGCGTTCAAAGTCCTGTGGTGGTCCGACCGTCGGCCGGGCCCCTTACCGGTTCAATATCGGGCAGTCCGATCGGAGGCCAGCTCGTTGGCCATCCTAATTGCTGCACCGCAACATAGACTGCCATCCCCGGGCCGCGTAGGCAACCACCCAATTCGTAAACTCATAAATCCGCCCGAAATGGTTTGCGCGACGCGCTGGCAAGAGCGCGGCCGGACGACCGCATTCAAGGCTCTTTGCCCGTGCTGGTGCCGGCCATGAGAAAACGCGTTGGCGGCACATGCTGATGCCTGGAGCCAAGCCCGACGCGGCGAAACAGCGCCTCGAGCTTGTCGGACGCCACGCCCTGGACGATGGGAACCAGGTTGGATTGGCTTGCGAAGGCGTAGGCCGCGGCCGACGCCAGGCCCCGCTCGGCCTTGACGTCGAGGAAATTCCGCAGCCGGTATTTGTCGCGCACATGGCGCTCGTGGCGGCGCAGCACCGCTTTGGAGCCCTCAGGCAGGCTGTCGATCGCCAGCAGCGCCAGGTCGGCGTCGGCAAGACGCTTCAGGTCCTGCGTCTTGTGGCGACCGCTCAGCGAATCGGCCCGCACGATGGCGCCGTAACCGCAGGAGCGGATGACCTTGAAGCGCGCGCCCTTGGCGACCGCGCGCGCGTAGAGTTCGTAGTCCTCGCCCAGACGCAAGCTCTCGTCATAGCGCAGGCCGTGCCTGTCGAGAAAAGCGCGGCTGATCACCGGCTTGAGGAAACCGAGTTCGCCTCTGCGCACGTTGCGTCTGGAGATGTTGCCTTCGACGAAGCGCTCGAGGTCGAGGAATTCCGGCTCGGCCGCGAACTTCGGAGCGACGATCTGGGTGACATCGCTCAAGGCGTCGTCCCTGATGAGCATGATGTTGTCGGCCGCGAAATCCCAGTCCGCGCCGGCAAACAGGTTGTGAAACCTGCCCGCGAGAAAGAAGTCGTCGGCGTCAAGAATGGCGATGAACGGCGATTGCGAGGCCGCGATGGCGGCATTGCGGGCGAAGGAGGGGCCGCGATTGACGTCGAGGCGCATCACCGCGAGCCGGCCGCTGCCGTCATCGGCGGCGCGGGCGGCTTGGGCCGTGTCATCGGTGGAGGCGTCATCGACGACGACGACTTCCGCCACTTCCGGTTCGCGCAGCGCGGACGCGATGGCCACCGCGATTGTTCGCGCCGCGTTTCGGGCCGCGATGATCACGCAGACCTTTGATTCCGTCATCGACATGAATTTGCCTCTTGCACAGGTTCCGTTCTGCCCTCGCCCTGTACGTGTTCGATGTCCGACGGGCTTCCCGTCACGGGCTGCCCTGCCGTTCGAAGATGCGGCGGCTGATGTCGGCCGATGCCGCCCAGCCGGCCTCCGCCAGATAGCGGACCGGCGCACGACCGCACAACTCCCACAACACAGTGCGCCGCTGCGGCCATCGCAGGGATGACAGCCATGGCGCGATGACCATGTTGAGCAGGTCCTCATTGCCGATGCGCGACAGCATCCGCGCGGCGCGCTGCGACAGGAGCGTGCCGGCGCCGCCGAGGAGCACGTCGGCGGCGCGCAGGCCAAGCAGCAGCGTGTCGTCCAGCCCCTGCGCCGCGGCGGCATCGAGCAGGCGCTGCTGCTCGGCTTCGTTCAGGCGGTCGGCGCTGGCACGCACGTCGCAGACGTAACCGGCGCAGGGTTCCCGGTTGAAAAGCGCCTTGGCGACGCTGATGCAGGACAACAGCAGAGTGTCGGCCGCCGATGTGAACGGCACCTCGACGCCGGTGATCTCGACCTGCCGTTTGCGCCGCAGGAAGCCATCCGCGTCGCGCGGGCTGGGCGAGCCGGGCTGCTGGAGCCGATAATGCAGATCGACAGTGGATTGCGTCGGCCCGTCACCGCGGATCATGTGCTGTTCGCCGAGGAAACGGACCCACCAGACGGAGCGCGACTTGCCGGCGATCTCGTATCCGATCGAGCGGAGCGCCTCGCGCGCCCTGAAGAACCCGGCCGGCGCCACCAATATGTCGACATCGCCCGAAGGCTTCATGAAATGATCGTCGTAAAGCAGATGCTGCTGGAAGGGACCTTTCAGGAAAACGAAATCGATCTGCCTGTCGCGCAGCGCCGCCTGGATCGCCATCGAATCCATGATGCAGGACGCGTTCATCGAAACGGTCTTCCGGCGGTAGGCGTCGAGCCATTGGGAGAGCTGGGCCGGCGGCCCGTTCGCGGGCGCGCGCGACAGCACCTTGAGGATAAAGGTCGAGACCTTGTTCAACCTGGCTATGTCGGTGACATTGGCTACGGCGAGCCCGGAGGCATCGCCGGGCGCGGCGCCGGACCGCGCCGCGAAAAACAGCCGCAGACAGGCCTGCACATAGGCGATCTCGCCGGCGCAATCGGCGGCGCGCAGTCGCTCATATGAACGTTCGGTCAGAGCCATCGGGCGCACGGTTCTCCAGAAGCGATCGGCATGACGCCTATGCTGCAGGTGCGAAGCAAAGCATCGCCAAAAACCTTGGCGCCGTCCAGTTTTTCCTTTTGCAGCGCAAAAATCCAGCCACGACGTTTATCGAAACCGGCTCGGGCGAACGGTGAGGAGAACCACTGGACCACAAGGGACGAGTGGCGTTTTCGGCGTTCCGTAGCAAACCTTACCGGGAGACCCGGCGCTGCGGTATTATTTGTCGCCATGCCTTGAAGTGACAGGGGTTAAAAAGTTTATATTTGCAAATCAATTTCTTATGCTGACCTAGTGCATCAGGCCCATATGCAGGGATGTGAAGGCGATGAAGGCCAAAGCTTGAGATCGTTACTCACGACTGTGTCTGCGCGTGCAGTCCATAATTGATTAATGCGCGGTAAATCAGGCTTGACTCATAAATGCTGCCATGCAGCTATTGCATCGCAGCATGAAAGTGCCGCCGGCAATCGACAGGCCGTTTCCAGTCCTTGATGGAGTGTAAAATGGAACAGAATGTTGAAAAGCAGGAGTACGAAACGCCCAGCCTGACGGTTCATGGTTCGATTGAAACCATCACTCAGGGCGGTGGCGGCAACACGGCGCTCGACGCAGCATTTCCTGCGCACACGCCGATTGGCGACCTGACGTTCTCCTGAGCCTGTCCTGATTCTAGAGGGACACGTTGGGCCTCTGGAATCCAAGAACCATAAAGGGAGTCGGGGTGAAAATCCCGGCTTCTCTTCATTGCCTGAACCGGCTTTTCTTTATCGCCAGAATTGTCGGCACGCATTGCGGACAGTGTGTAGCAAACGAGGTTTTCGGATGAACTGGAACCCATCTGACCACGATCGCGTAAGTGCGACCAAGGAAGCGGTCGCCTGCGAATTCGGCAATGGCCTGGCGCTTCTCAACCTGAAATCCAACATCTACTACAGCCTCAACGGGGTAGGCACGTTCATCTGGGAGCTGATCCAGGAGCCGAAACCAATTGTCGAAATCCGCCGGGCCGTGCTCGCGCGCTATGATGTCGACGCCGAGCGCTGCAAGACCGATGTCGACGCACTGTTGAAAGGTCTGGCCGATAGCGGACTTGCGAGGCTGCATCATGAGGAACCTGTCTAGGCAGGTTCCGCAAAAGCGGGTCACGGTTTTGCGGCAAGAACCTGCGACGGAGAAAAGTCCCGGCCAGACCAAGCACCGGCGGCGTCGGCTTCGAGCTCTCTCCCTGAGCGGCCCGGAAATGCTGTTCCTCTGCCACTGCCTGCTGGTGGTCGCGGCCGTTCGGCTGGGGTTGACCCTGTTCTCCTACAACCGCCTCCGCGGCATCGTCACCCGGCTGGAGGCACGTGAATGCGCCAGCACGGGAGAGCTGCGCCGTGTCGCCTGGGGCGTTGCCGCCGCGGCCCGCCTGGTACCGCGCGCAAGCTGTCTCACCCAGGCGCTCGCCGGCCAGTACATTCTCGCCCGCCAGGGCAATGCCTCGAAGATACGCATCGGCATCGAGCGCGACACCGGGCAGCAGCTGAAGGCGCATGCTTGGCTGATCAGCGGCAACCATGTCGTCCTTGGCGGCTCGATAGACAAGTTCGTCCCCCTCGTCGACTATGGTCAATGACCGATGAGCGGCGTGGCCGGAATCCTGCACGGGCACGAGGCGCCGGCGCCCGCCGCCGATATCCAGCGCATGCTGGCCCGCATGCGTCATCGCGCCCGCGACGGCAGTTCATGGTGGACCGACAAGGCTGTCGCGCTCGGCCATGCCTGGCTCAACACGACCGATGAAGCCGGCCCCGGCCCGCTGACGATGGCGGGCGGTAAACTGGCCGTCACCGCGGATTGCCGCCTGGACAATCGCGACGAGCTGATGGCACGGCTCGGCGTCCCCGGCGCATCGGTCGCCGACGCCGTGCTCCTGATGCGGGCCTATCTGCGCTGGGGCGAAGCCTGTCCCGTGCATCTGCAAGGCGATTTCGCCTTCGCCATCTGGGATGCCCAGCGGCAGGTGCTGTTTTGCGCGCGCGATCATTTCGGTGTCAAACCGTTCTACTATCACGCGGACGGGCAGCGCTTTTTCTTTGCCTCCGAGATCGGCCCGATCCTTGGCGTCACCGGCGCCGGCGCCCGCCTCAGCGAACATCAGATCTCGGGTTTCCTGGCCGGGCTGCCAGACGATCCGCAAGCGACGCCTTACACAGATATTTTCCGCCTGCCGGCGCGCCATAGCCTCACTGTGACGGGGCAGCGCGTGACGCTGCAGCGATACTGGCAGATCGAGCCGTCGTCGCGGCCCATGCGGTCGGACGCGGCCGAAGAATTCGCCCATCTTTTCTCGCAGTCGGTGCGCAACCGCATGCGTGGAAGCGCGGCGGTCGCAGCCATGCTGAGCGGCGGTCTGGACTCCTCCTCGATCGCCTGCGTGGCGGGCCGGCAAAACCTGTCCGAGGGAAAGCCGAGGCTGCCCACCTTTTCGCTGGTTTTCGAACGCGGCTCGGCGATGGACGAAAGCCCCTTCATCGACGCGGTGCTGGAACAGGAGCGCGTCGACGGCACGCTGATCCCGGTCGGCAACTACGCGCCGTTCGCGGAATTCGAACGGGTGCTGGAAGAGCAGGAAGGAACGTTCCTGGCGCCGGGTCTTACGCTCACCCGGACCGTCTACAGGACGGCAGGCGCCAAAGGCGTCAAGGTGCTTCTCGACGGCCATGGCGGGGACGAAGTCGTGTCGCAGGGCCACGGCCATCTGCACGAGCTTGCCAATGCAGGCAAGTGGCTGGAGCTGTGGCGCGAGATCCGCAGCGCTTCCAACACCTATGGCGAGGGCATGCTCGGCATGTACTTCCAGTTCCTGACCATCTACGGACCCGCCTGGCGCGTGGCCAGGCTCAGGCATACCGCGAACCGGCTCCTGCACAGGCTGCGAAAACCGCCCCAGGCTTCGCAAGGCGGAAGCTGGCGCGACCTGATCAATGCCGATCTTGCCGGCCGCACCGAGCTTATCGAGCGGGTTCACCGAGCCGGCTACAAGCCGCCCGACGTAAGCGCCAGCGAGGCGCTGACCCACCGCTGGATTCTTTCCAACGGCTATGTGCCGCATTCTTTCGAAGTCCTCGACAAGGCGGCCGCCAATTTCGGCGTCGAACCTCGTTATCCCTTCTGGGACAAGCCGCTGGTCGAGTTCTGCCTGGCGTTGCCGGGCAAGGAGAAGCTCAGCCGCGGTTTTGGCCGCTACGTGCTGCGCCGCGCCATGCAAGACGTGCTGCCGGCGGCGGTCCAGTGGCGGCGCGACAAGATCGATTTCACCGGCAATCTCGTCAACGGCATGCTGCGCAACCACCGTGACCTCCTGGAACAGGTGCTCGGCCCGGACGCCGGCCGCATCGAGCCCTACATAAACCTGCCGGCCGTGAAGGCGGCCTATGCACGGCTGCTCAGCCGGCCCGACCGGCCGGCGCCGCTCGATGTCCAGTATGTCTGGCGCTCGGCGTCGCTGTCGCTGTGGCTGCGGCAGGTGCAGCGTGCCGGGAGTGCCGCATGACGCCGTTGAACGAGCCGCTGGCCCTCCGCCCGCACGCGCAAGGCTGGCCGCGCGGACAGCGCCGTTTTTATCGGGCCTACGGCCTGACCATCGCGTCCGAGGTGGCCTTGCCAGAGCTGGAGCCGGCCGAACCGGCGGCAGCGGATATGCTGATCACCGTCGGCGCGATCGATATGCCGAAGCCTTCGCCAGAGGCCGCGACCATTTTCCGCTTCGAACCGGATCGGCAATATCTGGCGTGGCACGCCGTCGGCGCGTTCCTGATCAGCGACGCCTGCCGCATCGAGGTCGAGCCGGCGCCCGGCATCGACGACGCGCTGATCGCGTTCCCGCTGCTGGGACCGGTGATGGCCCTCATCCTGCACCAGCGCGGCCTGCTCGTGCTGCATGCCAGCGCCGTCGCGATTGCCGGCAAAAGCGCCATCTTCATGGGCGACAAGGGCGCCGGCAAATCGACGACGGCAAGCGCCATGATCCGCGCCGGACACGAACTGCTTACCGATGACGTCGTGGCGCTCGATCTCAGCCATCCGGACGAGCCGATGATCGTGCCGGGTTTTCCCCAGATCAAGCTGGCGGCCGACGCGGCTGCCGCGATTTCGCTTGAAGGGGCACAAGTGCGGCCGCAAGTGCATCCGGCTATCAACAAGGCCCAGCACCGTTTGCAGGGTGCCTTTTCGCGCGACAGGGTTCCGGCGACCCGCATTTATATTCTCGAGCGCGGCCAAAAGGCTGATATCTCACCTATGCCCGGCATCGCCGCTTTGCCGGCCGTGATCAGATTTTCATACGTCACGCGCTTCGGCCGAGCCGCCCTGGTCGGCGATTTCGCGGCGGCGCATCTCGGGCACTGCGCACGGCTCGCCGATCGCGTCGGCGTGTGCAGGCTCGAAGTGCCCACGGGCCTCGACAGGATCGGCGAGGTCGTGAGCCTCGTCGAGCATGATCTGATGGCCGGAAAGGGGTAGCAGGAGATGTCGAAACCGTCGCTCCTTCGCCCGTCATTGTTTCGGGAAATCGCCGGGTTCGGCGCCGTTATCGCCCAGATAGGCGGGCGACGGGCCTGGACGGCGCTGCTCTTCCTGATCATGGGCAGCCTGACCGAAGGCATCTCCATCCTGCTGCTGGTTCCGCTGTTGCAGCTGGTCGGACGCTCCGGCCAGGATTTCGCGATCAGGCTGCCCGACAATGGTTTCGTGCGCTGGCTGGTGCCGGACGGCACGCTGAAGCTGACGACAATGCTTTGCATGCTGGTCGCGCTGGTCGCGCTGCAGGCCGCCTTCAACCGCTTCAAGTCGGTCTACATGGCCAGGCTTCTCTTCGATTTCATCAACCGCCTGCGCATGAACCTGTTCGAAAGCATCGGCAAGGCACGGTGGGGCGTCTTCACGCGCATGCGCGGCTCCGACCTCGACCATGCGCTGACCGGGGACATAGACCGCGTCCAGGGCGCGGCCTTCTCGCTGTTGATGCTGGTACAGATCGCCGTGCTTCTGGCCGGCTATCTCGTGATCTCCATGTTCATTTCGCCGGTCATGACGCTGTTCGCCGTGGTCATCGGCATCCTGATGTTCCTCGCGCTGCGGCCGTTCCGGTCGCGGGCCACCGCCTTTGGCCAGGTCCTGACCAGCAACCGTCAGGATCAATACCGGACGGTCTCGGAATTCCTCGGCGGCATCAAGGTGGCCAAGAGCCTGAACATCGAGGCGACCTATTTCGCGCAGTTGCAGACGACACTCGAAAGGATGAAGGCCGACAACATCGCCTATGTGCGCAACAGTTCGACCGGCACCGCCCTGTTCCAGGTGGCGAGCGTTATCGGCTTGAGCCTGTTCATCTATGTGGCACTGGTTCGCTTCGACCTGTCCCTGGCCGAGATCGTCGTGCTGCTGCTGGTCTTCATGCGCATCGCGCCGCGCTTCATGGACATGCAGACGCAGGCGCAGCAGGTCCTGATCAACCTGCCCGCCTATGCCGCGATGCGCAGCCTGCAGATGCGTTTCGACGCCGAGCGGGAACCTGGCCATGCCGGGATCGAGGACGCTCGAAAGCTGTCGCTCGATTTCGGACTGAATGTTCGCGGTGTCTCCTTCGCCTACGAGGACGGCGCCGCCAAGACCGTGGTGAGCGACATCACCTTCGGCCTTCCGGCCGGCAAGGTCACCGCCCTTATCGGCCCCTCGGGATCAGGCAAGAGCACGATCGCCGACATGCTGCTCGGCCTGCTCGAGCCGACAGCCGGCACGATCCTCGTCGACGGCGTCGAGATCGACGCCGGCAATCGCCGGGGCTGGCGCGACCAGGTCGCCTACGTGCCGCAGGACGTGTTTCTCCTGCACGACACGATCGCCGCGAACCTGCGCCTGGCCGCACGGCAAGCCAGCGACGATGAATTATGGGTCGCATTGCGATCGGCCCATGCGGCCGAATTCGTCGAACGGCTCGACCTCAAGCTCGAAACGGTGGTCGGCGACCGCGGCGTGCGGTTGTCGGGCGGCGAACGCCAGCGGATCGCGCTGGCGCGCGCCTTGCTGCGCAAGCCCTCGCTGCTCATCCTCGATGAGGCGACCAGCGCGCTCGACTGGCAAAACCAGGCGCTGATCGCGCAATCGATCGACGGGCTGCGCGGCTCGATGACGATCCTGACCATCGCGCACCGGCCATCGATGATCGCCT
Source organism: Mesorhizobium sp. BR1-1-2 (assembly GCF_020165435.1). Lineage (NCBI taxonomy): Bacteria > Pseudomonadati > Pseudomonadota > Alphaproteobacteria > Hyphomicrobiales > Phyllobacteriaceae > Mesorhizobium > Mesorhizobium sp. BR1-1-2. The sequence goes on along the minus strand of NZ_JAIUID010000008.1, from coordinate 48,612 downwards.
TCGCCGACTGGGTGGTGGCGATGGAAAACGGCCGTGTCGTCGAGGTCGGGCAATATCGGCGGCTGAAGGCGAAAGCCGGAAGCCGATTGTCCCGGATGCTTTCGGGCGAACAGTCAGAGTCCGAACCCGCCGACGTTGCCTGAGGCCGGCCCGATCTGGGTCAGTGAAGGCTTCGCCCGGCGCCGCCCAGCTTTTCACCCTCGGCCACCTCGGCCGAACTCAGCTTTCTTTCGGCCTCGCGTGTCCTGTCGGCCGGCGTCGGCGCGCTTCTGACGATCATGGCATAGACGAGCACGAAGTAGCCTGCCTGGATGACCACGGCACAGATGATGACGCGCAGCAGCGTCGTGCCTATTGAAGCGCCGCCCAGCCATGACCAGCCGACGACGATCGCAAGAGCGAAAATCATCCCAACGATGAATTTTGGAAGCGACATACCCAACAGCCCACAAACCGGCCCGGGTATATCAAGTCATTGCCCCACCCGAGCGTCGTCCCTTGTCATGCGGGCTTGTTAAGTCGCCCGCTCCCGGCCGGTTGCTTCCGGCCTTTCAACCTGCCGCCACTTTGACAGGTATAATTTGCAATTCTATTAAGGCGAGCAAATGGCCGCAAGGGCAACCGCATTTATTTTTAGGTGAGCTTTTGCGCTCGACTCGCTCGTGCTGCAACGCACACGGGGGGATTACGCGCAACTTTGGCACTTCGGTGCTTTTCAGTAAACTCTACAATATCGAATAGTATTTTATTAGAATGCCCTCGTATATCCTGTCGTGCTAAAGCACCAACGAGTTCGGTTCAGGGGCATAAAGAACGCAGCGCCCAGAAGTTGCCCCAAAAGGGCCTCTATTTTTCCGGCTATGCCCATTTATTGTCATAAATGTGCTAAATATTCCGAAATTTGTGCAGGGCTCGCTTATTATTTAGTCAATTCATGACGTGACTATTTCAAGGGTACGGGAAATTGTGTGTTGCGCTGCAACATTTTTTTGATATCGTGCGGTAAACCATCCGGTCAACGCATGGAGTTTTGGCATGAGGGACGTTGCCAAGTCGGCCACAGCGGAGTTTTCGCAGGCTGGCGTCGATTTTCCACCGCCGATCGGCGGCCTTATCAAGCGAAGTTTCGATATTGCCGGTTCACTGGCCGCCCTGATCGCGCTCAGCCCGCTGTTCGTGATGATAGCGCTGCTCGTCAAATTCTCCGATGGCGGATCGATTTTCTACGGTCACCGGCGAATCGGGCGTGGCGGACGGATTTTCCCTTGCCTCAAGTTCCGCACCATGGTGCCGGACGGCGAAAGGGTGCTGGCCGCCTATCTGGCGGCCAATCCGGACGCCAAGGCGGAATGGATAGCCACCCGCAAGCTGAAGAACGATCCGCGCGTCACCCGGGTCGGCGCGGTCCTGAGGAAACTCAGTCTCGATGAGTTGCCGCAGATCATCAACATCCTTCAGGGCGACATGAGCCTTGTCGGACCTCGCCCGGTCGTGCGCGACGAACTGGAGATCTATGGCAGCGCCGCCGTGTATTACCTGAAGTCCCGCCCCGGCTTGACCGGCCTGTGGCAGGTCAGCGGCCGCAACGACGTCTCCTATGACAGCCGCGTCGCGTTCGATCGCCACTATGTCGAGAATTGGTCACTTTTCGAGGATATTCGCATCATCATCAAGACAGTTCCGGCTGTCTGGATGTCGCGCGGCTGCTACTGAGCGGTCGCGAACCGGATCGCACGCGGGGGATCTCTCCCGGCAGGCATCGGGCGCAGGCTCATCGGGCTGGTGGGGCCAAAGCGGATCGGAACGTTCAGTTGAAGATAGACATGTTCGAAGTTTTTTGCAGCGGCCCGCATTCGGGCCGCTCGCGGCGTTTGCGGCTCGTGGCCAGCTGCCTGGCCCTGTCGCTCGCCCTGCCTCGGATCGCCATTGCCGACGAGTACCATCTCGGATCGCAAGACAAGCTCACCATCCGTATCGCGGAGTGGCAGACCGTCGAAGGCACGTTCCGCGACTGGTCGGCGGTGAATGGCGTATACACGGTCGGGCCGGCCGGAATGCTGTCGGTGCCTTTCGTCGGCGAACTGCCGGCATCCGGCAAGACAACGGCCGAAGTCGCGGTGGCGATCGGCGAGGCGCTGCAGCACAAGCTCGCTTTGTCGGACCGGCCCGAGGCATCGGTCGAAATGGCGCAGTTCCGGCCGTTCTATATTTCGGGCGAGGTGCAGAACCCCGGCCAATTCCCCTATGTGCCCGATCTGACGGTGCTGAAGGCGGTCAGCATCGCCGGCGGCATCCGGCGAAGCGCCGACTACGGCCCGCAGCTCGGCAAGGACCTGGTCACCGCCAAAGGCAATTTCGACATATATGACGATCAGCGCGTTCGACTGATCGTCAAGCGCGCGCGCATCGATGCCGACCTTGCGGGCAAGTCGAGCTTCGAGGTACCGAAAGAGGTCGAGGGCGATCCCAGACTGCAGGCCATCGTCGCGGACGAGATGACGATCCTCACGGCTGACCAGAAGGCGCTGAAGCTGAAGCTCGAGGCGCTCAGCGATCTGAAAGGGGTTCTGCAGGCCGAGATCGAATCGCTGCAGAAGAAGATCGTCAACCAGCAGAAGCAGGTCGACCTGGCGCAGCAGCAACTCACCAGCATCGGCCCGCTGGCCCAGAAAGGCCTGGTCGCCAACGCAAGACTGCTGGATTCGCAGCAGTCCGTGACCGACCTTCAGGGCAAGATCCTGGACTACGAAACGGCCATCCTCACCGCCAAACAAGCGATCAGCAAGGCAACGCAGGATGCCATCGATGCCCAGAACACGCTGAGCTCGAGCCTCGCCGCCGACCGGCAGCAGACCGAAGCCGACCTGAACGAGGCCGCGCTGAGGGTCAACATGCAGAAAGGATTGATGGCCCAGGCCACCGATCCCGCCACCGCAACCAACGAAGAGCCTACCCTGATCTATTCACTGCTGCGCGCTGCCGACGGCAAGACGAGCGAGATTGCGGTCAAGGAAGACACGCCCGTGCTGCCGGGCGATGTGATCAAGGTCAAGCTGGCGCCAATGCCCAGCCAGTAGGCCGCTTGAGATAGAGCCGTTCACTGTTTCACGGAAACGGCGAGCTGCTCTATGTCATTGTTTTTGCGCAATCCGGACGAAAACCGCTGCGCGCGTCCCCCGGGGAAGCCGTACACACTTTTCCTGGAATTGCTGGCGCGGGGCGGCGTTTGAGCGAATCGCCAGCCGCTCTATCGCCTTGTTTTGAAGCAAGCCCAAACGGGAAACCGATCCGCATTCATCGAGCCGCGTCGGTGCCGGGCTCCGGCCCGCTCCAGCCTCTGGCGGCATTCGCCTCCTCGATCCTTGCCGCAGACCGGCGAGGACGGGCAACGGGCAGCCGCGCCAGCTTGAAGAAGCTGAAATACATCAGGAAGGAACCCATGATGTAGGGATTGAGGATCTCGACCTCGACGAAGGAGCGGATCAGGAGCAGCACCATGACGCCGGCCAGAACGACCGAGTCCGCCCGCCATGTCCCGAACGCCACCGCCGAGACATGGCCGTAGAGCGTGCGCAGGATGACCAGCGAAACCAGCGTCGCGCCGACGAAGCCGAGTTCGACAAGGGCTTCGATGTAGGTATTGTGGAAGTGGAAGCCGGTGCGGGTGGTGATGTAGAACTCGTTCCACAGGCGCTCGGCTTCGGCAAAACCCTGGACCCAGTATGCGGCATAGCCGACGCCGAGCATGGGCGCCCTCTGCGCGGCGTTCCAGCCCTGCTCCCACAGATAGGTGCGCCCGGTGAGCGTCGAATCCTTGCCGAAGAGGCCGAGGACGAAGTCCATGAGGCCGAGGTTCAGCGCCACTAGGATAGTGACGACCAGCATGCCGGTGCCGACCAGGAAGATCACCCGGCGATAGCGTCGCGACAGCACCTTGCTCATGGCAAGCAGCATCACCAGCGCCAGCACCGCCGGTGTCGAGGCCATCGAGGTGGCCGAATGCGAGATGACCAGCAGATAGGCCGACAAAAGCACGACCGGCACCGTCAGGAACAGGCTTAGCCGGCCGTGCCTGAGGAAGGCGATGAAGACGACGCTGAAATAGATGCCGAGCGAGGCGACGAATCCGATCTGGTTCTTGGAGGCGAAAGCGCCGACGAAATTATACGTGCCGTCAAGGACGTCCTCGGAATAGGCCCCCACCTTGAGAGAATAGAGCAGGACGACGAATATGCCGACCAGGGCGCCTATCGTCAGGGTCCGCACGCTGACGGCGCGCGCCGCGACATAGGCGCAGGCGATGTGGGAGAAGTACTGGACGGCCGTCCTCGCGGTGATGCCGGGAGCGTCCGACCAGAAGACGGAGAAGCATACATAGGCCGCGAACGACAATGGCAGCCAGGCGCTGGACAGATGCCGCAGGAACCGCCTGTAGTCGACCATGATGAGGGGCAGCCACACCGCATAATAGGCCAGGATCAGCACCTGGCCGAATATGACGGAGTAGGAGAATGCCCAGACCGAAACGGCAACGGCAAAACTGCCGTAGACCGAGTTCCTCTCGGGATCGATCAGCAAGGACTTTGGAATCTTCATCTCAGGTTCTCGCCGAGCCTACCCCGGACCGCCGCGTAGCCGGCAGGCATCTCCGTAAGAAGGGTGCAATCGACGGCATCTCCATTGTGCAGTGCAATATAACCTATCGCGCCCCGCGCTCAATGGCAAATCCCGTCACCTTGTCTTACAGCCGGGCGAGCGCCGAGAGATCACGTCCGGGACAGCCGCCCGGACGGAATTGGAGTTCTCGTTCAGTGCCGGCCTCCTCCACCGAGGCCCATAGCCAGCCGTGCGCGCTACCAAAGTGCTCCGCCGGTGATCTGTATGTTTTCCATGGTAATGCCCTTGGCCATATCGGAGCAGAGGAACACGGCCAGCGCCGCTATCTCCTGCGGCTGGAGGATACGCTGCTGCGGATTGCCCCTGGCGATCTCGGCCATCGCGTCCTCGGCCGTGCGGCCCTTGCCCTCGCGCTCGACGACCTGCGCCACGTTGCGGCGCATCAGTTCGGTCTCGACCCAGGTCGGGCTGATCATGACGCAGGTGACGCCATGCGCCGCCCCTTCGAGCGCCACGCAACGGGTGAGGCCGAGGAGACCGGCCTTGGAGGCGCAATAGGCAGGATTGTCCTTCCAGCCGACCGAGGCGGCGGTCGAGCCGATGTTGACGATGCGGCCCCAGCCGCGCCCGATCATGCCGGGCAGCACGGCGCGGGTGGCGCGGAAGGCACCGGTGAGATTGGTGTCGACGATCTTCTCCCACAGCGCGTCGGAATGGCCGCAGACCGGCTGCTCGGCCGTGGTGCCGGCGGCGTTGACCAGGATGTCGACAGGGCCGACCGCCGCCTGGGCGTCAGCCGCGAAACGGTTCGTCACATCGCTGTCGCGCACGTCGAGATGGGCGGCGTAAATCCTCGTTCGATGCGCGCCGAGAGCCGAACGCACGCGCTCTATCTCGTCGGCGCCGGGATAGTAGGCGGCGTCGGATCTCTCGGCGCCGGCAGGAGCGACGTAGGAGCCGACGGCGACATTGGCGCCGGCCTGCGCCAATGCCGTGGCAATCGCCAGACCCATTCCGGAGAACCCGCCGGTGACGATTGCGCTGCGGCCGGAGAGGTTTGTCATCGGGCATAGGCTCCGCACGGTACGGGACGGTCCATCAGTCCCGAGAGGATCTGAACCTCATACGGCAAAATAGCCTCGATCGAGGCCCGTTTCGGAGCCGGTGACGAATCTCGTGTCCTTGCCATCAGCTTTCCTTGTCCATCGGCTCCAGCGGCTTGCCCAGCCAGTCGCGGTAGAAACCTTCCAGGTCGGGCTCGAAATCGTGGACGATGGGATAACCCGGCGCCGCTGCCTCGACCTCGTGCAGCGTGCCGCATTGCGGGCAGATGAACTCGCGGATTTCCATCCATTCGGGATCCGGCAGGTCGCTGTTGGGATAGATCTCGCGCAGCGCCTCCTCTGTGTCGCGCACGATGATCGAAGCCTTCAGCTTCCAGTTCTTTCGGTAGTCGCCGAAGGAATGGCCGCATTCGCAACGGGTTACCCGCTCGTCGCCGCTCTGGCAGATGAAGAGGTGGTCGCCAACAGGGAGCAGTATCGGATCGCTCCAGCCGACTCGGTCCTGCAAAACCGAAACATATTTGAAGAAGCGATCGTCGTCCTTGTAGGCGCTCATGACGCGGCGCGTCTGCGGCCAGGGCAGCGTGCCCGCGACCAGATCGGCGATGACTTCCTTGCTGTACGAGGTCATGATCCCTACTCCACGCCGAAGGTCGATTTGGCGTCAACATCCCAGAAGCTTGAAAAATCCCTGGCGAAGCGCGGCGAAAGCTTGAAGGCGCTGGCATACATCTTCTTCACCTCGGGCGCGAAATCGGCCGCCTTCACCCGCTCGCGCTCCTTGGCCATCCACTCCGAGACCGGCCTGGCCCGAACAAGCCGGCGCGACCGCATCTCGGCGCGGTGGCGCTTGGTGGCTTCGGGATCGGCGACGGGATAGCCGTCCTCGTCCTCGTCAAGCACGATACCGAAGACATTTTCGGCGGCTTCCCTGGTGAGATAGCCGTTCTCGACGTCCGATGCCGTCTTGACCGGATCGCGCTCCAGCACGTCCCCATAGCCGCCACCGCCATTGTAGGAATGTGTGAACACGTCGCCGGTCTTGTGGGGCGCGGTGATATAAGGCCCTTCCATCGTCACGTGCTGGCCTTCGAGCCGGACCTCGAGTTCGGAACGATAAGGATTGGTGCCGGTATGGTGCGCCAGCGGCGCACCCTTCTGCGCAAGCTCGAAGATGTTGCTGTCGCGCACCGCGCGGTGTTTTTGGCAGGTCGGCGCCGGATAGCCGCCGCAAAGCCCGCCATTGTCGAAGACGCGCGAGGAATGTTCCGAGGTGACCAGCCGGAGGTGATCGGTCTTCGAAACCAGCCAGGTCGACAGGAAGGCGCAGCCGCCGCGATATTTGCCGGCGCCGCCGGAATTGGCAACGATCGAGCGGCCGATATAGACCATCGGCATGTTCTGTTCCCAGATCTCGATGTTGCCCATGTCGGATTCAGGGTTCCAGCCGACATAGGCGGTGTCCAACCCGTCCTTGATGGCAAGCGCGCCGGAACCGGCGGCCGCGCATTCGAAATGCGCCATGCCGAACAGCGTGCCGTACTGGCTGGTGCCGCCCATCTCGATCATCGGGCTGTTGACCTGGCCGACGAAGGCCTCCTCGACGAAGCCGCGGGCGATGAACGAGCGCGACAGGAGCCGCTGGAAGACGCCATAGGCCGGCAGGAGCAGCGCCCAGGACGTGGCGGTGGCCACCATCTCGTTGTCGGGATTGGTCCAGGTGCCATGCGGCAGCTTCAGCTCCGTCGCCATCCAGGCGCCGTCATTGACCAGGCCTTCGAAATTCATGTGCTGGGTCAGCGTCACGAACATGCCGCCATCCATGCCGGCCGGCGTGCAGTTCATGGAATGGTAGCCCCAGGGCTGCGTGCCCTCGAAATCCATGACGATCTTGCCGCCTGTGGTGATCTCCATTTCGATCGGAATGTTGTAGAGCCAGTCGGGATCGCCGAGCGGCTGGTAGCCCGGCTTGCCCCTGGTGACATGACCGTAAAAAGTATGCCCCCGATAGATGCCGGGAACGGTCAGTTGCCGCGTGCGGGCGAGCTGCGCGCGGCGGCCCTCCTCGATGAATTCCTTCGACACCTTCATCCAATAGTCGAGGCCGATCTCGTCGATGAGCGCCTTGACGCTTTCGCGCATGTCGATGCAGGAGGCGACCTTGGCCTTCTCGTCCAGCACCCAGTAGATGGGCATGCGCAGATTGCGCTCGCAGCGGATCACGTAGTCGCGCCGCAGTTCGTCGTTCTGGCCGACTTTTTCGGCGCAGACGAACAGGCCTTCGGTGAAGCGCTCCTGTGCCAGCGCCACGTCGCCGCCCGGCGTGATGCCGCCGGCCTCGAGTTCGTGGCAGACCGCGCCCGCCCAGCCGACGAGTTTGCCCGAGTGGAAGATCGGCACCACGTCCATCACGTCGGGCACCTGCACGGTGCCGATGAAGGCGTCGTTGTTGGCGAAGATGTCGCCGTCGACGATGCGGGGATTTTCCTCGTAGCCTTGTCTGATCATCCATTTGATAAAGCGGCTCATCGTGTGCACATGCACCATGATGCCGTTGGAGAGCGCGATGGCGTCGCCTTCGGGCGTGTAGATGGCGACGACCATCTCGCCGACCTCGCGCACGCCGGGCGAAGCCGAGATGCGACGCGCCATCTCGCGCGCCGAGACGCAGTAGGCGCGCAGCTTGGTGTGCAGCGTCTCGAATTTCAGCGGGTCCTGGTTGCGCAGTTCGAGATCGGTAATGCCGTCATAGCAGCCGGTCTCGTCCATGAGCCGTTCGGATTCGATCAGCCGCTCGCGCAGACGCAGGGCGGAGGCGGGTTTGTCCAGCATGGCGTTCGCCCTCTCAAGCATGGGAATAGTGGAGCAGCGTCCATTCGTCGACGAAGACACGGTCCTGCGGATGGACGACGAGCGTGGTGGCGGGGTGTTCGATGATGGCAGGACCGGTCACCTCATGCCCGGGCAGCAGAAGATCCATCTCGTAGAGATCGGCCTTGTGCCAGCGGCCGCCAATATAGGCCTCGCGCACGCCCTTGTGCGCGGATGCGGGGCTGGAGCGGCCTAGCGGGCGCTTGAGCAGCACGGGCTTGACCTTGTCGGCGGTGGCGATGAGGCCGAGCTCGGTGATCGAGAAGCCGGCTTCGCCATAGCGCGAGATGCGATGGTTGACCTTGGCGTAGACCGCTTCGAACTCGTCGATGACCTTGCGCATCTCGTCGGCCGAATGAACCGCCGAGAGCGGCGCCATCACCTCGACATCCTCGAGCTGGCCGGTGTAGCGCATCATCAGGAACGGCACCGTCTTGATTTTGCCGAGCGCATGGCCGTCGGCGACCATTTCGTCGACAGCGGCCTTGGTCAGGTCGTTCCAGACGGCGGTGACCTTGCTTCCGAAGGCGACCAGCTCGTCGTCGCTTGCGCGGGCGCCGATGTCGATCTGCGTCGACACCGAATGGCGGCGCATGAAATCCGCCGTGGTGCAGCCGAAGGCGGAGAAGGCGGCTGCGAACTGGAAGGTGATGATATCCTTGAAGCCGATGCCCCTGGAGCAGCCGGCCAGATGCAGCGGCCCCGAGCCGCCATAGGAAAGCAATGTGAACTCGGAAGGGTGGATGCCCTGGCCGGAGATGACGCGGCGCAGCGCGTTGTTGGCGTCTGCCTCCAGCATGTCGATCATGCCTTCGGCGGCTTCCTCCACGCCGACGCCGAGCAGGCTGGAGCACTTCTCCTCGAAGGCCTTGCGCGCCTTCTCGACCTGCAGCACGACCTTGCCGCCGAGGAAATAATGGGGGTTCAGCCGGCCGAGGATGGCGTCGCAATCGGCGATGGTCGGCTCGGTGCCGCCCTTGGCGAAGCAGATCGGGCCGGGATCGGCACCGGCGCTTTCCGGCCCGAGCGAGACTTTTTTCGTCAGCGGATCGACCTTGAGGATCATGCCGGCGCCGGCGCCGATCGTATCGAGATGCAGCGTCGGCACATTCAGCTTGAAGCGGTCCATCAGCGGCTCGTTCTCGATCCGCGTCTGGCCGCGCGTGATGACGCCCATGTCGAAGGAGGTGCCGCCCATATCCGAGCAGATCAGCGAGTCGTTGCCGATCAGCTTGCCGACATAAGCCGCGCCCAGAATGCCGCCGATCGGGCCGGAGATCATGGTCTCGTGCAGGCGCGGATGGTTGATCGAGGTGAGGCCGCCGAAGGAGAGCAGCGTCTGGACGCCGTATCTGAAGCCGTATTTCTTCGAGACGTCCTCGATCCCCTTGAGTTGCTTGCGGCCGCGCGAGGTGGCGTAGGCCTCGATCAGCACCGAGTTCAGCCGCGACTGCTCGCGGATGACCGGGCGAACCTCGTGGCTGCTGTAGACGAGGATGTCGGCCCCGGCAGCAGCGATCTCCTCGCGGCAGATCTCGGCGATGCGCTTCTCATGCACGGGATTGACATGAGAGAAGATCGTCATGATGCAGACCGCCTCGACTTTGTCGGCGATCAGCTTTTTCGCCGCGGCACGGACCTCATGCTCATAGAGCGGCAGTATGATGTCGCCGAACTGGTCGATGCGCTCCGTGACGCCGTGGGTGCGGCGGCGCGGCACCAGCGGATCGGGGTGATGATGCGTCACCGCGTGCAGCCGGTCGGCATAGGAATAGTCGGCCCAGGCCTGCAGGCCGCGACCCATCAGGATCATGTCCTCGAGGCCCTTGGTGGTGATCAGGCCGAGTTTCCTGCCGGTGCGCGACAGCAGCGTGTTGAGCATGCCGGTGCCGGAATAGAGCACCACATTGACGCCCGAGAACAGCGCCTCGAGCGAGATGCCCCAGGCGTCCGCCGCGTCCTCGGCCGAGGCGAGGAACCCCTCGGCCTCGTTCTTCGGCGTCGTCGCCGACTTGCCGATCTTGAAGCGGCCGTCCTGATCGACAAGGATGGTGTCGGTCATGGTGCCGCCGGCATCGATGCCGATGACGATGGGATTGGTAGAGATCTGGTCCACGGGTCGCCTCCCCTTGCCGAGCATTGACCACAGGCTAGATTCGCGGGACCGGATCGCGCCATATGCCTAAAGGCACAATGACGGGTGGGAGCTCGTCGCCGAAAAAGGGGCATGCGCATGGGCAACATCTGGGCGCCGCTCGCCATGGCGATCGCCGCCACCGGCACCGACAGGCATGTCGACTGCCTGATCGACCTGATCGGCGCCGACATCGCGCATGACCTGGTGACGGTGACGCGCTACTCGGCCACGCAGACGCCGCAATTCGTCAAGCACCGGCGCTTCTCCGACGAGATGGTGCGGCGCTACCTTGATAATTATTACGTGTTCGACCCCTTCTACGCTTCCTGGCGGCGCGAGCGCCGGCTGGGGATCATGCCGCTCAAGCGGCTGGCCGACGACGAGGCCAAGCGCGGCCAGTACATAGCCGGCTTCCTCGCGCAATCGGAGATCTGCGATGAAGTCGGCATCATGCTGGCCGATGGCGGCGACTGGTGCCTCGGCATTTTCCTCGATCGTTCGACCACCGCGTTCAAGGACGGCGAGATCGCCCTGCTGGCCGAGCGGCTGCCGGTGTTCGAGGCGCTGCACGCGCTCGACATCAAGACGCGCGGAAGCGACTTCTCGCGCAGCTCGGCGCCCTCCAGCCCCGGCGCCCCGGCGCGCCAGCAGCCCACGATCCCGGCGAGCCTGTGGCCGGAACTGTCGGTCAGGGAAAGGGAGCTCGTGCAATTGATCCTGGCCGGCCATCCGACCGCCAACATTGCCGAGCGGCTCCGCATCACCGTCGGCACGGTCAAGAACCATCGCCGGCGCATCTATGAGAAGCTCGACATCACCACCGAGCGGGAATTGTTCCTGCAGTTCTTCCTGTATGGGTCGGACAAATAGCGATCCGCCGCTGGTGGCGATGGTGCGAGCGCTGGGCAGGCAGCTCGAGGGGAACCCGGCGTAACGCGCCTAGGGGATTGGCCCAGACGATCGAGTTGCATGCCGGCTTGAACTTGGCCGGCGGCGACCTCACAGTCACCGCAGAACATGGTTGCGCCGTGCGGAGCCGATTTGCGCCACGACAGGGGAAACGAGATGCCGACGACTTTCGCGGAACGGTTTGCCGGACGCTCGGCCGTGATTACGGGCGGCGCATCCGGCATCGGCCTCGCCGTCGCACAGAGGCTGGTCGAGGAAGGCGGGCGCGTTGCGGTTTGGGACCGCGACCCCGCCCAGATCGAAGCGGCCAGGGCCTTGATCCCGACACTGCATGGCCAGACCGTCGACGTCGCCGACCCGGCGGCGGTGGATCGGGCGGCGCGGTCGACGATCGAGGCGCTTGGCGGGGTCGACATCCTGATCACCAGCGCGGCCATCACCGGTCCCAACATGACCGCCTGGGACTATTCGGTGGAGGACTGGCGCCTGGTCATCGACATCAACATCAACGGCGTCTTCTACTGCAACAAGGCGCTCGTCCCGCACATGCTGGGGCGCAACTACGGCCGCATCGTCAACATCGCTTCGATCGCCGGCAAGGAAGGCAATCCCAACGCTTCCGCCTACAGCACATCCAAGGCCGCGGTGATCGGCCTGACCAAATCGCTCGGCAAGGAACTGGCCAGGACCGGGATAACCGTGAACTGCGTCACGCCGGCGGCAGTGCGCACGGCGATCTTCAAGCAGATGAGCCAGGAGCATATCGACTTCATGCTGTCCAAGATACCGATGGCGCGCTTTGGCGAGGTCGACGAGGTGGCGGCGCTGATTTGCTGGATCGCCTCGGAGGAATGCTCGTTCACGACGGCCGCCGTCTTCGACGCCTCCGGCGGCCGCGCCACCTACTGATGCAGCGCGGCGCGCCGCCCGACCGACCGGCGGCAAGCAACTACAATTGCGCGTGAGGAAGCAACCAACGGAGCTGGACAAGCGTACAATGGCCGAGGCCCGAATCGGCAACGGCAACAACGAGGGCGAGACATGACAAGGCGTGACAGTCCGGCCCGCGCGCAATTCCTGCACCGTTCCCCAGCAATCGCGACGACCAGGCTGGAGGTTGCCGCTTTTGCTTAAAGTCGAGCCTGCCATCCTGTCGGACGACGACCTTCTGGATCGTTTCCAGCGCGCGGCCTTCGACTATTTCCTGGAAAACGTGAACCTCGAAAACGGGCTGGTCGCCGACACGTCGCGGCCGAATTCACCGGCCAGCATCGCGGTTGTCGGCTTTGCGCTCTCCTGCTATCCGATCGGGGTCGAGCGCGGCTGGATGGCGCGGGAAGCGGCGGTGAAGCTGACGCTCGCGGCTCTGCGCTTCTTCTGGACCAGCACGCAAGGCAGTGGCGCTGACGTCACCGGCCACAAGGGTTTTTATTATCATTTCCTCGACATGCGCACCGGACTTCGGGTCTGGCGCTGCGAATTGTCGATGGTGGATACGGCATTGCTGATGGCCGGCATTCTCGTGGCAGGCGCCTATTTCCGCGGCGACAATGACGAGGAAGCCGAAATCCGCCGACTGGCCGAGGCGCTCTACCGGCGCGTCGACTGGCGATGGGCGCAAGGCAGCAGTGCGACCTTGCGACAGGGCTGGAAACCGAAGAGCGGCTTTCTCCACTATGGCTGGGAAGGCTACAATGAAGCGACGATCCTCTATGTCCTGTCGATGGCCTCGCCCGACTGCCCGACGTCCGACGACAGCTACGAGGGCTGGACGGCGACCTATCAGTGGGAAAACATCTACGGCTACGACGTGCTTTATGGCGGTCCGTTGTTCATGCACCAGTTCTCACACGCCTGGATCGATTTCGCCGGCATCCGCGACGCTTTCATGCGCGAGAAGAATTCGGACTATTTCGAAAACAGCCGCCGCTCGACCTACCTGCACCGCGACTATGCCCGGCACAACCCCTATGGCTATGACGGCTACGGAGAGAACCTCTGGGGGCTTTCGGCCGGGGACGGACCCGGCGGCTTTCGCAGCAGCATACAACGGCGGCGGCGCCGGTTTTCCGGCTACGTCGCGCGCGGTGCGCCCTTCGGGCCGGACGACGGCACGATCGCGCCGTGGTCCTATCCGGCGTCGCTGCCTTTTGCGCCCGACATCTGCATGGCGGCGCTGCGCCATCTCGCGGACCGCTATCCCCAGGTGATCGACAATTTCCGGTTGCCGAGCGGCTTCAATCCGACGCTGGCCAACCGGCGAAAATTCGGCCGCGACGGCTGGGTGTCGGAAGGCCATTTCGGCCTCGACCAGGGCATCGTGGTGATGATGATCGAGAACCACCGCTCGCGCCTGGTCTGGGAGCTGATGCGTTCCAACCAGTACATCCGCCGCGGCCTGGACAAGGCGGGGTTCACAGGCGGATGGCTGTCGCAGCCGGCAAGCCCGGGTGGCCGCGATGTCGCTTGAAAGGACGAAAGCTGCCGGTTTTCCTGCCGACCACAATGATGTCGAGCTGGTCAGGGGCGCCCATCCGCCGCATTGGCGAAACCCGCCGCCCAGCGGACAATACAATCTCGTCGTCGTCGGCGCCGGGCCGGCCGGCCTGACCGCGGCGAGCGAGGCGGCAAGCCTCGGCGCGAAAGTGGCGCTGATCGAACGCGGGTTGATCGGCGGCACCTGCATCAACACCGGCTGCATCCCGTCCAAGTCGATCATCCGCACATCCAGGCTCTATGCCGACATGCGCGATGCCGAAAATTTCGGCGCCGATACGCCGGACCATCTCCGCGTCGATTTCCAGCGCGCGATGACCAGGATGCGGCGCATCCGGCAACGGATAAGCCATGCCGACAGCGCGGAGGCCCTCGCCGCACTAGGCATCGACGTTTATTTCGGCGAGGCCCGGTTCGACGGACGCGATTGCGTCACCGTCGCGGGAACGACGCTGCGCTTCCGCAAGGCGCTGATCGCGACAGGCGCGAGACCGGAGTTTCCGTCCATTCCCGGCCTGGTCGAAACCGGCTATCTCAGCAACGAGACGATGTTCGACCTTGTCGACTGCCCGAAGCGGCTCCTGGTCATCGGCGGCGGGCCGCTTGGCTGCGAGACGGCGCAGGCCTTCTGCCTGCTCGGCGCGAAGGTCATCCTGGCGCAGAGCGAGCCGATGTTCCTGCCCGGCGAGGAACGCGACGCCGCGCAGATCCTTTCGGAGGCACTGGCACGCGAGGGGGTCGAGGTCCGCCTGAACACCGAAGTGGTGGCGGTGCGCAGGGACGGCGACAAGAAGCTCGCCGACCTGATGCGGGACGGCGACACGACGACCATTTCCGTCGACGAGATCATCACCGGCATAGGCCGCTCGCCCAATGTCGACGGTCTTGGCCTCGACGAGGCGGGGGTGGCCCACGACGCCAAAGGCATCAAGGTGGACGATTATCTCAGGACCTCAAACCCGCGCATCTATGCGGCGGGCGATGTCTGCCTCGACTATAAATTCACGCATACCGCCGAGGCAACAGCCCGCATGGTGGTGCAGAACGCCCTGTTTCTCGGGCGCAAAAGGCTGAGCGAATTGGTCGTTCCGTGGTGCACCTACACCGATCCGGAAATCGCCCATGTCGGCCTCTATCCGGTGGAGGCGCGCCGCGACGGCATTCCGGTCAAGACCTATACGGTGCTGATGCACGATGTCGCCCGCGCGGTGATGGACGGCGAGGAAGAGGGTTTCGTCAAAATCCATGTCAGGGAGGGATCAGACCGCATCCTCGGCGCGACGGTGGTCGCCGCCCATGCCGGCGAGATGATCAATGCGGTGTCGCTCGCCATCAGGTCGGGCATGGGATTGCACGCGCTGGCCGACGTCATCCATCCCTTCCCGACACAGGCGCAAGGCATCAAGATGGCCGGCGACGCTTACAGGCGAACGCGGTTCACCCCTTTCTGGAAGCATCTGGCGGCACGGTGGCTGGCGTGGTCCAGGCGATGACGCTTGCGTCCTGTCGGCGTTGGCGCGGGCTTCAGCCGTGCAGGTCCCGCGAAATCGGCGGGCCGACCGAAAAGCCGGTGAACGTGACCTCGAAGCCCTCGCGCTGCGGCGAACAGCACATCATGCCGACATCGACCGCCTTCGAGACCGGGAAGTAGGCGAGCCGCACCGGCTTCCAATGACCGTCGGAGACATCCAGATACTGGACGCGGATGGTCTCGGCGTGGCGGGTCAACCGGATCGCAACGCCATCCGGCCCGGCCGGAATCGTGGCCAACGACCAGTCCGAGGCATCGTTGGTGACGACGACCGAGAAATACATCACGCCGTCGGTATATTCGATGCCGGCCTTGATCCAATGCGTTTCGCTGAGGCGGAGCATCAGCCCCGCCTGGTCGTAGAGCACCTCATAGCGCCCGTTGACGGTGACTTCCGCGGTGAAATCGCCTTCCACCCGCTTGTAGAGGAAATGGCCGTTGTCGCGCCAGAAATCATAAAAGGTCTCGCGCCAGAAGTCCGTCTCCTTGCCGGTGCGCACATGAACCGCATCGCCATCGACGGAATGATGCGGCGGCGGATTGAGCCAGGTCAGATCCTCGTCTTGAACTGTCATCGCCTCGTCTCTTGATGCATGCGAAGGCTTCGCCGGCCCGGTCGGCCGGCGCCCCGATCAGCCTGCGAATGTGTAGGCGGTCTTCACGGTGGTGTAGAATTCCATGGCATAACGGCCCTGTTCGCGCGGACCGTAGCTCGACCCTTTGCGGCCGCCGAAAGGAACGTGGAAATCGACACCCGCCGTCGGCAGGTTGACCATCACCATGCCGGCCTCCGAATTGCGCTTGAAATGCGTGGCGTGCTTGAGGCTCGACGTGCAGATGCCGGACGTCAGCCCGAATGGCGTATCGTTGGCGACGGCGAGCGCCTCATCATAGTCCTTGACGCGGATGACGCTGGCGACAGGCCCGAAAATCTCCTCTCGCGAGCTGCGCATGGCGTTGGTGGCATCGGTCAGCAGCGCCGGCCGCAGGAAGAAGCCCGGCGTCTTGCGGTCGAGCCGCTCGCCGCCGAAGGCGAGCGTCGCGCCTTCCCTGACGCCGATGGCGATATAGTCTTCGTCCTGCTTGAGCTGCGTCGCATCGACGACGGGACCGATCTGGGTCTGCGCGTCGAGCGCATCGCCGATGACCAGTTTGTCCATCCGTTCCTTGAGCGCTTCGACGAAACGGTCATGAATGCCGTCCGTGACGATGAGCCGGGACGAAGCAGTGCAGCGCTGGCCGGTCGAGAAGAAAGCGCCGTTGATCGCGCAATCGACTGATGTAGCGAGATCGGCATCGTCGAGCACCACCAGCGGATTCTTGCCGCCCATTTCGAGCTGGAATTTGCGCATGTGCTCGACGCTCGCCGCGGCGACGCGTTTTCCCGTGCCGACCGAGCCGGTGAAGGTGATGGCGTTGATGTCCGGGCTGTCCAGCATCGCCTGGCCGACCACCGAGCCCTTGCCCATGACGAGGTTGAGCACGCCCTTGGGCAGGCCGGCGCGGTGCAATATGTCGACGATGGTCCAGGCGCTCTCAGGAACGAGGTCCGCCGGCTTGAAGACGATGGTGTTGCCATGGGCAAGCGCCGGAGCGATCTTCCAGGCGGGAATGGCGATCGGGAAGTTCCACGGCGTGATGATGCCGACGACGCCGACCGCTTCGCGCGTGATCTCGACACCGACGCCCGGCCGCACGCTTGGCACGACTTCGCCCGAGAGGCGCAGTGTCTCACCGGCGAAGAAATCGAAGATCTGGGCGGCGCGAATGGTCTCGCCAATGCCTTCGGCCAGCGTCTTGCCTTCCTCGCGCGCCAGGTTGCGGCCGATCTCGTCCTTGCGCGCCAGGATCTCGTCCGACGTCTTTTTCAGCACCGCGTGGCGGGCCAGCAGACCCGAGCGCGACCAGGCGGGAAACGCCGCCTTGGCCGCGGCGATCGCCTGTCCCGCCTGTTCGACACCCGCGGAAGCGTATTCGCCGACGATGTCGCCGGTATCGGACGGGTTGATGTTGCGGGAGCCGGCATCGCCGACCCACTCGCCGTCGATGAGGTTCTGTCGAAGCGGTGCCATGTCGTGTCTTTCCTGCTGGTTCGCCGCGAGGCGGCATCTGCTGATTTGTATTTGCCAGACAATTGCGCTGCGGGAAAGCGCGCTCTGCGTGGGCGACCGCGACAAAGTTTCTCGCTTCGCGGCCCCGCGCGACATGCTGCCCGCGCCGCATCGCCCTCGACCCAACAGCTTTGGCGACACATCGTTCCAATCAACGCGAACGGGTCTATACACATATGTCCATAGTCTTGATTTGCCCGGGGCGGCGTGTCATGCGTCGTGTCGATGGAAGCCACCGACACGACAACCCAGCGCGCCGGCGCCACCGGCAACATCAAGGTCACCCGGGAAGACTGGCTCAAGCTTGCGCTTGAAACGCTGATTTCGGACGGCGTCGAACGCGTCCGTGTACAGACGCTCGGCCAGAAGCTCGATGTGTCGCGTTCCAGCTTCTATTGGTACTTCAAGAGCCGCCAGGACCTGCTCGACCAATTGCTGGATTATTGGCGGCAGACCAATACAAGGTTCATCGTCGAACGCGCAGCGCGGCCTTCCGCGACCGTTATCCGCGGGGTGATGAGCATCTTCGAGTGCTGGGTGGACGAGAAGCTGTTCGATCCGCAGCTGGATTTCGCGATCAGGGCGTGGGCCCGGCGTTCGCCCGCCATCAGGCGGGCTCTCGACGAGGCCGACGAGGAGCGCGTCGACGCCATCCGCGACATGTTCAGGCGCCACGGCTATGACGAGGAAGACGCCTTCGTGCGCGCCCGCGTGCTCTACTTCATGCAGATCGGCTACTACTCGCTCGAGCTCAACGAACCGATGAGCAGCCGCTTGCCGCACGTCGCGTCCTATCTGCGCAGCTTCACCGGCCAGGAGCCCACGGCGCAGGATGTCGAGGAATTTTCGCGCTATGTCGAGGAAACGCTTTCGCGCAGCCGCTAGCAACAGCCGCCGCTTTCACATCACGGCACGAACTAGACATAAATGTACAATGGCGTTACGCCTCAATCCATTGAACCAACCTCTTCCGGCACGCCATGACCAGACGCTATTCCGCTTTGTCGCTTTTGAGGGAAGGCCTCGCCGGCCAGACCGGCTGGCAGCCGGCCTGGCGCTCGCCCGAGCCGAAGGCGTCCTACGACGCGATCGTCATCGGCGGCGGCGGCCACGGGCTGGCGACGGCCTATTACCTGGCAAAGAATCACGGCATCGCCAGAGTAGCGGTTTTGGAAAAAGGCTGGATCGGCGGCGGCAACACCGGCCGCAACACGACCGTGGTGCGCTCCAACTACTATTATCCGCAGAGTGTCGAGATCTATGGGCTGGCGCACCGGCTCTATGAAGGGCTGTCGAAAGATCTCAACTACAACGTCATGCTGTCGCAGCGCGGCATGGTCAGCCTGTGCCACTCGACCGCCGAAATGGAGATCGCGGCACGCACCGTCAATGCCATGCAGATCAACGGCATCGATGCGGAGCTGTTTTCGCCCCAGGATGTGCGCCGGGTGGCGCCGATCTACAATTTCACAGACAGTGCGCGCTTTCCCGTGTTCGGCGGCATCTGGCAAGGCCGCGCCGGCACGGCGCGCCACGACGCGGTCGCCTGGGGTTACGCGCGGGCGGCGAGCCGGCGCGGCGTCGACATCATCCAGAACTGCGAAATCACCGACTTCATCGTCGAGGGCGGCCGCTGCCGCGGCGTCCAGACGACGCGTGGCGCCATCCGCGCCGACCGTATCGGCATGGCCGTGGCAGGACATTCCTCGGTGCTGGCGGCCAGGGCCGGCTTCCGGCTGCCGATCAATTCCTATGCGCTGCAGGCCTGCGTAACCGAACCGGTCAAGCCGATCCTCGACACGGTGGTGCTGTCCCCCGGCACGGGCGTCTATGTCAGCCAGTCCGACAAGGGCGAGATCGTCATCGGCGGCGGGCTCGACCGCGTTCCTTCCTATGCCCAGCGCGGCAATTTGCCGACGCTGGAGGGAGTGATCGCGGGGCTGTTGGAAATGTTCCCGATCTTCGGCCAGCTGAAGCTGATGCGGCAGTGGGCCGGGATCGTCGACGTCGTGCCGGACTCCTCGCCGATCATCGGTGAATCGCCGCTGCCCAATCTGTTCCTCAATTGCGGCTGGGGCACGGGCGGCTTCAAGGCGATCCCCGCCGGCGGCACGCTGCTGGCAAACCTGCTGGCAACGGGCAGGCATAACGACATCAGCCGCCCCTTCGATCTCGACCGCTTCGCCAGCGGGCGGCTGATCGACGAAGCGGCCGGCTCCGGCATCGCGCACTGACATGCACAAAGACAAAGACCAGGACTAGGCGATCATGCAGCTTTTCCCTTGCCCGTTCTGCGGCCCGCGCGACGAGACCGAGTTCCACTATGGCGGCGATGCCGGCAATGTCAGGCCTGATGGCGCCGAGGTGCCGATCGAGCACTGGGCCAACTATCTCTATCTGCGCTCCAACCCAAAAGGCGCGGCGCGCGAGATATGGGTGCATATGAACTGCAGCGAGTTCTTCGTCATGGAACGCGACACGGTCACCCACAAGGTGCTGTCTTCGGCTGCCCTGGGCGGGGAGCGCGCGGCGTGACCGCCTCGCGCCGTAGCACGGGCGGCAGCGCCATCGACCGCTCGCACCCGATCCGCTTCAGCTTCGACGGCGCCGCCGTGCAGGGATTCGCCGGCGACACCATCGCCTCCGCGCTGCTGGCCGCCGATGTCGCGGTCGTCGGCCGCAGCTTCAAATACCACCGGCCGCGCGGCATCTGGGGCGCGGGCGTGGAGGAGCCGAACGCGCTGGTGGATATTGGCGGTCCGCGGGCCACGCCGAACACACGCGCGACGACCGAGCCGGCGCGCGACGGGCTGGTGGCCAAAAGCGTCAACGCGACACCCAATGCGCTGGCCGACCGCAACGCCTTCCTCGATCGCTTTTCCCGCTTCATTCCGGCCGCCTTCTACTACAAGACCTTCATGTGGCCGGACTGGCACATGTTCGAGCCACGCATTCGCGCCATGGCGGGACTGGGTCGGGTAGACAAGGACTGGACGTCGCCCGGCCCGGCAGACCAGATCAACCATCATTGCGACGTGCTGGTGATCGGCGCTGGACCGGCCGGGCTGGCAGCGGCAAGGCTGGCGGCCGGCGCCGGCCAGTCCGTCATGCTGGTCGACGACCAGCAAAAGCCCGGCGGCTCGCTTGGCCACCGCGCCGGCGAGATCGACGGCAAGCCGGCGGCCGTCTGGGTCGAAGAGACCGTTGCGGAGCTTTCCGCCGGCGGTCACCTGGTCCTGCCTTCGACCACCGCCTTCGGCATCTACGACCACAATCTGGTCGGGCTCAACCAACGCCATTTCGACGGCCGGCCGGACACGCTGTGGCGGATCAGGCCGCGCCGGATCGTGCTGGCGACGGGCGCCATCGAGCGGCCCCTGCCATTCGCCAACAACGACCTGCCGGGCATTCTCTCGGCGGACGCGGCACTCAGCTATCTCAGGCGCCATGCGGTGCTGGCCGGCCGCCGCATCGTCGTCGCCACCAACAATGACAGCGCCTATGAAGTGGCGGAGGCGGCCGCCGAGGCCGGCGCCGACGTGACGCTTGTCGACAGCAGGCGCGACGGCATGCCCGCTGCGCTCGGCAAGGTGCGGATGCTCGAGGGGCGTGCGCTCACCGCCGCAGCCGGCAAGCTGCGCGTCCAGGGTGTGACGCTGGACGACGGCACCAGGCTCGACGCCGATTGCGTGCTGGTGTCGGGCGGCTGGACGCCGACCATCCATCTCTTCGGCCAGGCCAAGGGCAAGCTCGCCTGGAGCGAGGCGCGCGCGGCCTTCCTGCCGGGCGATCCGGTAGAGGGCATGGCGGTGGCCGGAGCTGCCGCAGGCGCGGTCTCGTTGTCGGAGGTATTCGCCGGCTCGCAGAAAGCCGTCGCGTCGCTCGGTCCGACGAAGGCCGCAGTGCCGCGCAGCAGCGGAACCGAGGCGACCGGCGGCATAACAGCGGCATGGCCCACGCCCGGTTCGAAGGGACGCATCTGGATCGATTACCAGAACGACGTGACGGTGAAGGACATAGAGCTGGCGGCGCGCGAAAATTTCGTCTCGGTCGAACATCTGAAGCGCTACACGACGCTCGGCATGGCGACCGACCAGGGCAAGACTTCCAACCTGCCGGGCCTGGCGTTGATGGCCGGGATCACCGGCCGCACGGTGCCGGAAGTCGGCACCACAACCTATCGTCCGCCGTTCACGCCGGTGCCGCTGGCAAGCTTCGCCGGCGCGCGCGGCGGCGAACTGATGGCGCCGGTGCGGCGGCTGCCGCTGGAGAGCGTGCATCGCGCCGGCGGCGCCGTATTCCAGGAGTATGGCGGCTGGCTGCGCCCGGCCCATTACGGCGGCGGCGCCGATGCGGATCGCTCGATCCAGGAGGAGGCCCGCCGCGCCCGCCAGTCCGTCGCGTTGTTCGACGGCTCGACGCTCGGCAAGATCGAGGTGATCGGGCCCAAGGCGGCCGAGTTCGTCGATTTCGTCTATTACAATACCATGTCGACGCTGAAGCCGGGCCGCTGCCGCTACGGTTTCATGCTGTCCGAGAACGGCGTGGTCCTCGACGACGGCGTGCTGGTGCGCCTGGACGAGCATCGCTTCGTCGTGTCGTGCTCGTCCTCGCACGTGGCCGCCGTGCATGCGCGGCTCGAGGAGTGGCGCCAGGACCGGTTTGGACGCGGCGCCGTCTACATCCACAACGCCACCGCGGAAATGGCGACCCTGACCGTTTCGGGACCGAACGCCCGGAAACTTCTCGAGACGATTGATCTCGGCCTTTCGCTCGACGATGGCGAGCTGCCGCACATGGCGGTCGGCCAGGGCAGCTATGACGGCGACGAGGTGCGCATCGCCCGCGTCAGCTTCACCGGCGACAGAAGCTACGAGATCTCCATCCGCGCCGATCGCGCCGAGCCTCTGTGGGCGCGCCTGCGCGACGCCGGGCAGGCGTTCGATGCGGTTGTTATCGGCCTCGAGGCGCTGATGATCCTGCGCGCCGAGAAAGGGTTCATCGTGATCGGCAAGGACACCGACGGCACCACGCTGCCGCACGACCTTGGCGTCGGGGGCCCGCGGGCAAAGCGCCAGACCGAATTCGTCGGCCGCCGCTCGCTGCTCACCGAGGAGGCTTCGCGCGACGACCGCATGCAGTTGGTTGGGCTGACGGTCCCGTCCGGCGAAGCGCCGCTGCCGACCGGCGCGCATGGCATCAAGCGCAGTGGCGGCAAGCTGCGCAGCCAGGGCTTTGTCACCTCGAGCTACCGGAGCCCCGCGCTTGGCCGGCCGGTTGCGCTCGGCCTGATCGAGCGCGGCGCGGCCCGCCACGGCGAAACGATCGAAATCCAGCATCTCGGCAAGGCGATGACGGCGACGATCGCGGCGCCTTGCGCCTTCGACCCGGCAGGAGACCGGCTCAATGCGTGATCTCGCCCAAAAATGGCCGGCAGCGCCGGACTGGCAGTCGGCAACCATCGGTGCACCGGGTCTCGAAGCGCGCACGATCCCGGGTCTCCACCAACTGCTGGTCAGCGGCAACCTCGACGCCTGGGCGCGAATATCCGGCATGGACGGCAACGGCGTGGGCGCCTTCGGCTGCGCGCAAGGTGACCGCTATGCGGCACGGCTGGCGCGCGACCGCCTGCTCGTCGTGTCGAGCACACCGCTCGCCATCGCCGCGGGCTGGCACGCGGAAGGTTTCGCGGTGACGACGATCAGCGCCGGACTTCATGTGTTCGAGGTCAAAGGCTCGGCGATCGACGCTTTCATCGCGCGCGGATCAACGCTTGACCCAAAGCAGGAAAGCGCCAGTGCGGCACTTTCCTTCGCCGGCGTCAGTGCCATCGTCTACCGCCACCGGGACCGACTGCGCATCCATGTCGATCGCGGCCTGGCATCCTATCTCTGGACGTGGATGGAAACGGCTTTCAAAGCGTGAACGACCAGAACAGGCAGGCCAGCGTGGCCGCCGCGAAGACGACGAAAAACAGACTGCGCAAGAGCACGTTGCGGCGAAGCTCGTTCATGACGAAGTGGCAACCGACAATGGCCGCCGCAAACAGGAAACGCCAGTTCAGCAGCGCCCATAGGGCGTCGCGCTGGCCGAATGCCCATCTGGCGACGAGACAGCCTACGATGGAGGCAAGGAGCACGATCACGGTCCAGAAGATGGCATCGGCTGCATGGGTGAGCACGATGCTGGCGGCTCTGATCGGCAGGATCATCATCAGCAGCGCGCTGAAGAAATAGACGGCGGCGAGTGGTATGAACATCCCGGCATCGGCAATGCCGTCGAGGCGCCTGACGCCGATCGCACCGTAGGGGTAGCCATGCCTGGCCACCACCAGGCTCAAGGCCATGAGCAGCGCGGCCAGCACCGCGACCAGGGCGAAGGACGTGAGGGCTTTGCTCATGACGGTCCCGTTCAAAGCGAATCAATAGGAACCGTTTTAGTCAATGGCCGCATATTGCGTAAGCACCGGCGCGCCCGACGGCGGCGAAATCGGCAGCCCAGCACCGCGCCGCGCTGCCGGCTCATCCTCACTTGCCATCCATTCGGCGGCGACGCTGCCCCTGGAGCGGGCGGCCAGAACGAAATCGACCCGATCGACCACTTGAGCGGCGCGCTTCAGGCTACCGCGCGCAGCGATGTTCGAAGCTAAAATCCGGTTTCACAACCCTGGAAATTTGAGAAGTGACTGTTTGGTGGAGCCAATCGGAATCGAACCGACGACCTCTTGAATGCCATTCAAGCGCTCTCCCAACTGAGCTATGGCCCCACTTCCGGCAGTCAACCGGCGCCGTTTCCGGCGAAGAGATCCGGCGCGGGTTGGAGACCGCGCCGTTAGTGCAGGCGGCTTCTAACCCCGCCCTTCGTCAATATCAAGCCTTCATCAGCGGCTTTTTCTTCACAAGCTGCGAAAGCCGGCAAACGCTTGCGTTCCCGGCCTTGTCAGACCTCGTCGTCGTCGTCGCCGACGCCGATCATGTCGGCGACATCGTCGTCTTCTTCCTCTTCGTCGGCGAGGAACGTATCGTCCTCGTCGTCACCCAGGTCGACATCATCCTCATCGTCGCCGAGATCGGGCAGATCGTCGCCCTTGACGTCTTCGTCGGCCTCTTCGAGCGAGACGACTTCTACGCCCTCCTCGTCCTCGGCGTCCACTTCCTTCTCGGCCACTTCCTCTTCCTCCTCGAGGGCGGCGATCTTGCCTTCCTCGAAATAGGAACGCGGATAGGTCTTGCCGGTATAGGGCGAGACGATCGGGTCCTTGTTCAGGTCGTAGAATTTTCGACCCGTTTCAGGGTCGATACGCTTTGTGCCAAGTTCGGTTTTTGCCACGGCAAGCCTCGTCGATAAAAGAGTGGTCCCCTTAACCACTGTTTGCAGCGCTGTCAAAGCCAAAAGCCGGCGTCACAAAACCATGTGTTGAAAGGCCTCGCGTCAAGTGATGACCATGGGGGATGACCATTTCGGCCCACCGTGATACGAGACCGCCGCAACAAATGAAAAGCGCCGGCCCGCCGGCATTCCGTCCAGGGAAATTCCATGTCTCACGCCGCCGCTTCCAAGCCGGCCACCGCCCGCAAATGTCAAGCGCTTTCCGGTACGGCGCGCGTGCCGGGCGACAAGTCGATCTCGCACCGATCCTTCATGTTCGGCGGGCTCGCCTCCGGCGAGACCCGCATCACCGGCCTGCTCGAAGGTGAGGACGTGATGCGCACGGGTGCCGCGATGAAGGCGATGGGCGCGCATATCGAGAAGCGCGGCGACGAATGGGTGATCCGCGGCACCGGCAACGGCGCGCTGCTGCAGCCGGAAGGGCCGCTCGACTTCGGCAATGCCGGTACCGGCTCGCGGCTGACCATGGGCCTGGTCGGGACCTATGACATGGAAACGACCTTCATCGGCGATGCTTCGCTGTCAGGCCGGCCGATGGGCCGCGTGCTGGAGCCGCTGCGCCAGATGGGCGTGCAGGTGCTGAAGGCAACGCCCGGCGACCGCATGCCGATCACGCTGCATGGGCCAAAACATGCCGCCCCCATCACCTATCGCGTGCCGATGGCGTCCGCGCAGGTGAAGTCGGCGGTGCTGCTCGCCGGCCTCAACACGCCGGGCATCACCACCGTCATCGAGCCTGTCATGACGCGCGACCACACCGAAAAGATGCTGAAGGGATTTGGCGCCAATTTGTCGGTCGAGACCGACGAGCGCGGCGTGCGCCATATCTTCATCGAGGGCCAGGGCAAGCTCACCGGCCAGACGATCGCGGTGCCGGGCGACCCATCCTCGGCCGGCTTCCCGCTGGTGGCGGCGCTGATCGTGCCGGGGTCCGACATCGTGATCGAAAACGTGCTGATGAACCCGACCCGCACGGGGTTGCTTTTGACTTTGCAGGAGATGGGCGGCCAGATCGAGATCTTGAACCCGCGTAACGCCGGCGGTGAGGACGTCGCGGACCTGCGCGTGCGTTATTCCGAACTCAAGGGCGTCACCGTGCCGCCCGAGCGGGCGCCGTCGATGATCGACGAGTATCCGGTGCTGGCGGTTGCCGCCAGCTTCGCCGAGGGCGAGACGCTGATGCAGGGGCTGGAGGAACTCAGGGTAAAGGAATCCGACCGACTGTCGGCGGTCGCCAATGGACTGAAGCTTAATGGCGTCGACTGCACAGAGGGTGAGGCATCGCTCGCGGTGCGCGGAAAGCCCGGCGGCAAGGGCCTCGGCGGCCATCCCAATGGCCCGGACACGACCGTGCAGACCCATCTCGACCACCGCATCGCCATGAGTTTTCTCGTGATGGGGCTGGCGACGGAGAAGCCGGTGACCATCGACGACGCCAACATGATCGCGACAAGTTTCCCGGAGTTTATGGGCCTGATGACGGGGCTGGGCGCGGAAATAGAGTGACGGTCGTGGCAACCAATAGCCTTGGCACGTTGGCGGGACAGCGCCCCCCTCTGTCCTGCCGGACATCTCCCCCACTTGGGGGGAGATTGGCAGCTTCGACGCTCTGCTCAATCCTGCGCCTTCGGCGATTGGCGAAAGCCGCGACGACGACTGATCTCCCCCCTCGTGGGGGAGATGTCCGGCAGGACAGAGGTGGGCGCGAAGGAACGCGGCATTCGCCGTATTCTTCGCACCTTTCAATCGCGGCGAGTGGCCAATGACACACGTCTTCACCATCGCCATCGACGGTCCCGCCGGAGCCGGCAAAGGCACGCTGGCCCGCCGCCTGGCTGATCATTACCGACTGAACCTGCTCGACACCGGCCTCACCTACCGTGCCGTCGCCCATGCCTTGCTGCGGCTTGGCTTGCCGCTCGACAATGTCTCGGCGGCAGAGACGGCAGCGCGCCAAGTCGACCTGGCGAAGCTCGACCGGGCCGTGCTGTCGGCTCATGCAGTTGGCGAAGCGGCCTCGAAGGTCGCGGTGTTTCCAACGGTGCGGCGCATCCTGGTGGAGAAACAGCGCGAGTTTGCCAAATCCCCTCCGGGCGCCGTGCTCGACGGTCGCGACATCGGCACCGTGGTGTGCCCCGATGCCGACATCAAACTCTATGTGACCGCGAGCGCCGAGGTGCGGGCGCGACGGCGGCTGGCCGAGATCGAGAGCATCGGCGGCACGGCCGATTTCGCGGAAATCCTCGCCGATATCCGGCGCCGCGACGAGCGTGACATGGGCCGCGCCGACTCGCCCCTGAAACCTGCCCCCGACGCGCACTTGCTTGATACCAGCGAAATGGCTATAGAAGCCGCGTTTCTCGCGGCCAGAGCTGTCATCGACGACGTGCTGTCCAAGGGAAACAAGGCCTGATCCGGGTTTTCCCTCGTGCTTCCGTTGCTGGAGGCGAAGGAAATACCCATATCGGGCACGAACCAGCCTGCCAGCATTCTTCATGCGCCGGACTTGCCGCCTTAAGCGGCCAAGGGCTCTTTGCCCGGAACGCCGGCAGGCCAACGCAACGCTAACCCACGGCGCACGCCCCGCTAAAGATGCGTGGCATTCCAGGAGAAACAATGTCTGTAGCAAATCCCTCTCGCGACGATTTCGCGAGCATGCTCGAAGAATCATTCACCGCCGGCCATTCCGGCGAGGGCCAGGTTGTCCGGGGCACGATCACCGCGATCGAAAAGGATATGGCCATCATCGACGTCGGCCTCAAGGTCGAAGGCCGCGTGCCGCTGAAGGAATTCGGCGCCAAGGGCAAGGAATCCACCCTCAAGGTCGGCGACACGGTCGAAGTCTATGTCGAGCGCATCGAGAACGCGCTTGGCGAAGCCATGCTGTCGCGCGAGAAGGCCCGCCGCGAAGAGAGCTGGGTGCGTCTCGAAGAGAAGTTCACCAAGGGTGAGCGCGTCGAAGGCGTCATCTTCAACCAGGTCAAGGGCGGCTTCACCGTCGACCTCGACGGCGCCGTGGCCTTCCTGCCGCGCAGCCAGGTCGATATCCGCCCGATCCGCGACGTCTCCCCGCTGATGCACAACCCGCAGCCTTTCGAGATCCTCAAGATGGATCGCCGCCGCGGCAACATCGTGGTGTCGCGCCGCACCGTGCTCGAGGAGAGCCGCGCCGAACAGCGTTCGGAAATCGTGCAGAACCTCGAAGAGGGCCAGGTGGTCGAAGGCGTGGTCAAGAACATCACCGACTACGGTGCGTTCGTCGACCTCGGCGGCATCGACGGCCTGCTGCATGTCACCGACATGGCATGGCGTCGCGTCAACCATCCGACCGAGATCCTCAACATCGGCCAGACGGTCAAGGTGCAGATCATCCGCATCAACCAGGAAACGCACCGTATCTCGCTCGGCATGAAGCAGCTCGAGAGCGATCCGTGGTCGGAGATCGGCACCAAGTTCCCGATCGGCAAGAAGATCAAGGGCACCGTCACCAACATCACCGACTACGGCGCGTTCGTCGAGCTGGAGCCGGGCATCGAAGGCCTTATCCACGTTTCGGAAATGTCGTGGACCAAGAAGAACGTGCACCCCGGCAAGATCCTGTCGACAACGCAGGAAGTCGATGTCGTGGTGCTCGAAGTCGATCCGGCCAAGCGCCGCATCTCGCTCGGTCTCAAGCAGACGCTGGAGAACCCGTGGGAGGCCTTCGCGCGCAGCCATCCGGTCGGCAGCCAGGTCGAGGGCGAGGTCAAGAACAAGACCGAGTTCGGCCTGTTCATCGGCCTGGAAGGCGACGTGGACGGCATGGTGCACCTTTCCGACCTCGACTGGACCCGTCCGGGCGAGCAGGTGATCGAGGAGTACAATCGCGGCGACATGGTCAAGGCGCAGGTGCTCGACGTCGACATAGAGAAGGAGCGCATCTCGCTCGGCATCAAGCAGCTGGCCCGCGACACGGTTGGCGAAGCGGCGACCTCGGGCGAACTGCGCAAGAACGCCGTCGTCACCTGTGAGGTCATCGGCGTCAAGGATGGCGGTCTGGAAGTGCGGCTGGTCGAAAGCGGCATCGAGACCTTCATCAAGCGCTCCGACCTTTCCCGCGACCGCGACGAGCAGCGCCCCGAGCGCTTCACCGTCGGCCAGAAGGTCGACGCCCGCGTCATCGCCTTCGACAAGAAGACCCGCAAGCTGCAGGTCTCGATCAAGGCGCTGGAAATCGCCGAGGAAAAGGAAGCGGTCGCCCAGTACGGCTCGACCGACTCCGGTGCCTCGCTGGGAGACATCCTGGGCGCGGCGCTGAAGAAGCAGGGCAGCTAATCGCCTTTCGCACAGGCCCGAAACAAAACCCCGCCGGATCGCTCCGGCGGGGTTTTTTCTTTGGCGAAACCTCGGGCACAGCCCGAAGTCGAATTCAACTATGCGCGTTATGCGCGGCCGTAGAGCGGTACCAGTGTGCCGCTCATCGCCTGGTTGGCGGGCGAGGCAAGGTAGGCGATGGCCTCGGCCGCCGCTTCGAGGCTGACCCATTTGCTGAAATCGGCATCCGGCATGTCGGCGCGGTTGGCCGGCGTGTCGAGCGTCGAGGGCGCCACCGCATTGACCAGGATGCCCTGGTGCTTCAGCTCTTCGGCCATCGCCACCGTCATCGCCGCGACCGCCGCTTTGGAGGCGGCGTAGGCGACCATGCCCGAGCCGCGGCGCGGATCGAGCCCGGCGCGAGCCGTGACATTGACGATGCGGCCGGCGGTTCCCGCCGCCAGCATCGAGCGCACCGCCGCACGGCTGCAGAGGAACGCGGTGCGGGCATTGGTATCCATCATCTCGGCAAAGGAGGCGGATTCGATCTTCTCCACAGGCGCCTTGGCAAAGCCGCCGGCCAGATGGATCGATCCCCACAGGGCGGGAACCTGGGCATAGAAGGCTTCGACCTTGGCCGAGTCCGAGAGGTCGACATTGTGCGCCAGCCTGACGTTGTCATGGGTGGTGAAAGGGAAATGCGAAGGTGCCGCGGCATGGGCGTTCGGCACATGGCAGACCGCGCCCTCGCCCAGCAGCTTGCCGACGACCGCGCCGCCGAGCGCACCGGTCCCACCGGTCACAACGATATGCCTGCCCTGAAGTGTTTCCGTCATCCTGGACCGCTCCTGTCATTTTTTTGATTATGTCGCTTGTTTCGCCGCGCCGACGCGAAGCGTCGCGCCTTTCATGCGATCACTCAATTGATATCTCGACATGGCAGCCGTCGCGTCTTTGCATGTGTCGGGCAGCGGCGATTGTTGCCGCGGAAAAGCCAAGCCGGCGAATGACCACGATGCAGTTAGGAGAATCGACGCCGGCGTGAAGTTTCAATCGACCGTGATTTCGATGACGCGCGGCAGCCCCGTTGCCCGGGCGCGCTTCAGCGCGAGCGGCAAGGCGCCGACATCCGTGAGCCGTTCGGCGCCGATACCATAGGCCTCGGCCAGTTTGCAGAAATCGGGCGGTGCCGGGGACACCCCGACGGGTTCCACGCCGACATCGAGCATCGAAGTCTCGATCTCGCGATAGCCCCTGTTATTCCAGACGACGAAGATAACGGGTGCCGCGGCATCGAGCGCCGCGCCAAGCTCGGGCAAGGTGAACTGGAAGCCACCGTCGCCGGTGAGGCAGACGACGGGCGCGTCGGGCATGGCGAGCGCCGCGCCCACCGCCGCCGGCGGGCCGTAGCCGAGCGCGCCGAAGCCGGTGGCGGCGTTGAACCAGCCGCCCGGACGGTCGTGATCGTAATAGAGGTTGGCGGCGTAGACGGGCTGGGTGGAGTCGCCGACGATGATCGCGCCCGGCAAGGCGTCGCGGATGGCTTCCACCGCATGGACCTGCGCCGCATGGACGGGGGTCAGTTCGGCGCGAGCCGCCTTTCGCGCCGCCGCGGCGCGGTTCTTCCCGTCCTCTCTGTCCTCGTCGGCCGAGCCGAGCGCGGCAAGCAAGGCTTCGATCGCCTCGGCGCAGTCGGCCTGGATGGCCACCGTCGCCGGACGGCGCGCCAGCTGATCGGCGCCGATGTCGATGCGGATCAGATTGGCCGGCAGGACAAATCCGCCATCGCCATAGCCGTCATAATCGGTCGGGCCGAACTCGGTGCCGGCGGCGATGACCAGATCGGCCTCACCCATCAGCGCGCGCACGGCTTTCAGGCTGGGGCTGGCCGGCACGCAGAGCGGATGACGGTGGAGCAGGCCGCGCGCATTGGTCGTCTCGACGACCGGCGCGCCCAGCCTTTCGGCCAGGCGCCGCAGCGCATCCTCGGCGCGCTTGGCGCCGCCGCCGGCCAGGATGAGCGGGAGCCTGGCCGTCGCACAAAGGCTGGCCGCCGCGGCGATGGCCGAGACGGCAGCGGCCAGCGGCGCGGCATTGCTCAGCTCCGCCGCGATCCCATCCGCAGGCTTGACCATGACGTCGGTCGGAATCTCGATATGCACCGGGCCGGGCCGCGATGAGGAAAACAGTGCGAAGGCACGGGCGAGCGCGCCGGGCAGTTCGCCGGCTTCGGTGATGCGTTGCGAAAACAGCGCCACCTTTTCCATCATGCCGCGCTGGTCCGGCAGTTCGTGCAGGAAGCCCAGGCCCTTGCCCAGCGTCGGCGTGGCGTTGACGCCCGAGATCACCAGCATCGGCACCGAATCGGCACGCGCCTGTCCCATGGCGGTGATGGTGTTGGTCAGCCCCGGCCCGGTGATGACGAAGGCCACGCCCGGCCGGCCGCCGGCGCGCGCATAGCCGTCGGCCATGAAGCCCGCGCCCTGCTCGTGGCGCGGCGTGACATGGCGGATCTTCGAACGCGCCAACCCGCGATAAAGCTCGACCGTATGGACGCCGGGAATACCGAACACGGTGTCGACGCCATGCGACTCGAGCAGTGAAATCAACGCTTCGCCAATGGTCGTCATTAGTGTTCTCCCCTTTCCGGCTCGAGGCCGAGCTCGGCTTCGACAGCCTTGATCCCGATCGCCGCCAATTCGCCGGGCGAGAACATCTCGCCGGCCAGGCAGCCTTCGATCCAGAGTCCGTCGATGATCGCGTTGATCGCGATGGCATGGTGGCGCAACTGGCTTGCGTCCGGCTTGCACTGTTCGGCGGCGAGCACTTCGGCCACAACCGCCTCCACCTCGTTGCGAAAGCCGAGATAGCCTTCGCGGTGGGCACGGGCCAGGGTCGGATCCGCACCGGCGCGGCCGATGAAGGTTGCCCAGAGCGAAAAAACCCGCGCGTCGATGATCGGCGCGTTGAGGTTGGCGGTGACGAAAGCCGCAAGGCGTTGCCGAGGCGAGGCATCTTCCATGACCAATGCTGCTTTCGCCTGCTCGGTCATGCGGCCGACCAGTGCCGTATAGGCCTCCTGCAGCAATTCTTCCTTGCCGGGGAAATAGTGCCGGATCAGCCCGGCGGTGACGCCGGCACGCAATGCGATGGTGCGCAAGGTGGCGCCCTGCAGCCCATGTTCGGCCACGCTGTCCAGGGTCGCCTCGATCAGATCCTGCCGCCGCCGCTCCTCGCCCTCGCGACGGAACTTGCGGCGGGATGGCGCATTCATTGGCGCAGGATCGGCCGCGTCAGGCATGTCGGCCCGCCTTCGCAGGCGATGCAGAGCGCATCCGCCTCGAAGACTTCAACCATGCAGCCGGCGGCCTCCATCGCGGCCTTGGTCTTGGGAAAGCCTGCAACGGCAATGACCTTGAGCGGGCTGGTCGGCAGTACGTTAAGGCTGAGGCCGTTGGAAGAAGCGAACTCCTCGGCGTCCCCTTCGACCAGCCGAATGCCGCGTGCCTTCAGCATTTGATAGAACGGGGCCGGCAAAAGCGGTGAATAAACCAGCGCGAGGTCGTCGGCCAACGGGCTGATCACCGACATCAGATGCAGGCACGCCTCTTCGCCCTGCCACAGCGGCAGATCAAAGCCGTAGACGGAAATGCCCAGCGGCGTCAGCAGGTTGGAAACCTGTTGGATGCCTTCCTGGTTGGAGCGGACACCGCGCCCGATCGCCAGCGTGCGGGCGTCCACCCAGACACAATCACCGCCTTCGACCTGACCAGGAGCCTCGACGCGGCCGAGGATCGGAATGCCCAGCCTTGTGTATGTTTCCTCATGCAGCGAGGGCTCCCTGGCGCGCAATGGCTTACCCATGGACAGGATCAGCGCGCCGCGACTCGTCATCAGCGATGGGTCGTGCGTGAACACCGAATCCGAAAGTCCGTCGGCCTTGTCTTCGATCCATTCGATTTCAGCGCCGGAAGCCGCTACCAACTCAGCAAGGGCCGCGTGCTGCGAGGCAGCTTTCGCCGGATTGAACCCCGGGCCATAGTGCCAGGCAGATCTGTCGGCGTCGCGCATTGCGTTGGCAGCCGACCGCATCAGCACGCGCCGCAGCGTCGCCGCCATGGACTGTGATCCGAAAGCGCTCATCGGTGCCCTTCTTAGCTGAAAAAAATCGAGAAAATTTCATGAAAGGCTATTTATACACTTGCACAACAAGGCCGCAAGTGCCGTAATGAGCGGGATTGACGGGCTCGCGCCGTTGGGTCCATGCTGAAGTCTGGAGCGGGGCAGTACAGCGTATGTTGATTAGCCGGGTAGACGTTCGACGAGCTGCCATCGACCACACGGAGGTCACCCGTTGAGCACGGCGGGAGTTGCCGCAGCCCCATCCGGTGAGGCGCAAAACGGCGCCGCCGAAGCCATCCACGTCGAGAACCTGCACAAGAAATTCGGTGAGCTGCATGTGCTGAAGGGCGTCTCGCTGTCGGCGCGCGACGGCGAGGTCATCGCCATCATCGGCGGTTCGGGCTCAGGCAAATCGACGCTGTTGCGCTGCATCAACTGCCTGGAGAATCCGACCAGCGGCATCATTCGCGTCAATGGCGAGGAGATAAAGCTGAAGGCCGACAGCCACGGCCATACCGTGCCGGCCGACCGCAGGCAGATCGAACGCATCCGCTCCAAGCTCGGCATGGTGTTCCAGAATTTCAATCTGTGGAGCCACATGACGCTGATCGAGAACGTCATCGAGGTTCCCGTGCATGTGCTGGGCGTCAAGCGCGACGCGGCGATCGCCCAGGCCGAAAAGCTGCTCGTCCGCGTCGGCCTCGCCGAAAAGCGGGATGTCTATCCGGCCTACCTGTCGGGCGGCCAGCAGCAGCGCGCCGCGATCGCTCGCGCATTGGCGATCAATCCGCGCGTCATGCTGTTCGACGAACCGACCTCGGCGCTCGACCCCGAACTGATCGGCGAGGTGCTTAGAGTGATCGGCGACCTGGCGCGCGAAGGCCGCACCATGGTGCTGGTCACCCACGAGATGAAGTTTGCGCGCGAGGTCGCGACGCATGTCGTTTATCTCTACAATGGACTGGTCGAGGAGGAAGGCCCGCCGGAGCAGATCTTCGGCGCGCCCAGATCCGAAAGGCTCAAGCAATTCATCCGCAACATCGGCTAGCAAACCGAGGGCGGAAGAAAACCGGGAACCAACAACAAACTGGGAGTCGTGAAATGAAGACTGTTCTGAAGACGTTCGCCGCAGCGCTGCTGCTCGGCGTCGCCGCCATGAGCGTGGCCAAGGCCGATCCGGTCAAGATCGGCGTCGCCGCCGAGCCCTATCCGCCCTTCACCTCGCCGGATGCTTCGGGCAAATGGGTCGGCTGGGAGATCGACTTCATCGACGCGGTCTGCGCCGAGGAGAAGCTCGACTGCGTCATCACGCCCGTCGCCTGGGACGGCATCATCCCGGCGCTGACCACCAAGAAGATCGACCTCATCGTCTCTTCGATGTCGATCACCGACGAACGCAAGAAGACGATCGACTTCTCGGATAAGTACTACAACACGCCGACGGCGATAATCGGACCGAAGGACCAGAAATTCGGGTCCGCGCCGGACGACCTCAAGGGCAAGATCCTGGGCGTCCAGGTGTCGACCGTGCATGCCGTCTACGCCAAGAAGCATTTCGGCGCCACGGCATCCGAGATCAAGGAATACCAGACGCAGGACGAGGCCAACAATGACCTTGCCGCCGGGCGCCTCGATGCGGTGCAGGCCGATTCCATCGCGCTTGGCGAGTTTCTCAAGACCGACCAGGGCAAGGCCTGCTGCGACCTGAAGGGCATGGTGGCTCCGGACGACGAAGTGCTCGGACCGGGCGTCGGCGCCGGCGTGCGCAAGGAAGACACCGAGTTGAAGGAAAAGATCAACGCCGGCATCAAGGCAATCCGCGCCAACGGCAAGTATGACGAGATCTCGAAGAAATACTTCGATTTCGACATATATGGCGGCGACGGCACGCAGTCGAACTGACGTGGCGATGCCACGCAGTCGAACTGATGTGGCGACGCCGCGCAGTCGGACTGACGTGGCGATGCCACGCAGTCGGACTGACGACCATCGCATGGGCTGGAAGACAAGGTGCTGACGCCAAGTCCTCCGGCCCGACCTTTCCCACGCACCCTTGCCGCCGGCCGCTCGCGCCGGCGGATTGAGCCAGCAATCCGGGGGCGAAGCTGATCGATTCATTTCTTCCGGCCTCGGCGGCCGGCATCATCGAACTCCTGTCGCCCGCGCCCGTCGGCTGGGGCGGGACGCTCATGCTCGGGCTGCTGCATTCGCTTGAGATCGCCGTTGGCGCCACGATCGTCGGACTGTTGATCGGAACCGGCGGTGCCTATGGCAAGCTTTATGGCGGCCCCGTGGTGCGCGACCTGCTGGCGGTCTACACGACCATCGTGCGCGCGGTACCGGAACTGGTGCTGATCCTGCTCCTCTACTACGCCGGTACGGACCTGATAAACCAGATGCTGACCGCCATGGGCTATCAGCGCGTCGACATCAGCGGGCTGGTGGCCGGCATCGCGGTGCTCGGTTTCGTCCAAGGCGCCTACTCGACCGAGGTCATACGCGGCGCGATCCTTGCCGTCCCGCAAGGCCAGATCGAAGCCGCCCGCGCCTACGGCATGTCTCCCGGCCTTCTCTTGCGGCGCATCACGTTGCCGGCAATGCTGCCCTTCGCCATTCCGGGTCTCGCCAATCTGTGGCTGATCGCCACCAAGGATACGGCGCTGCTGGCCGTGGTCGGCTTCTTCGAATTGACGTTGGCGACGCGGCAGGCGGCGGGCGTCACCAAGGCCTATCTGATATTCTACCTCGCGGCCGGCATGCTCTATCTGGCCGTGACGCTGTTTTCGAACCTCGTTCTTGGTCGCGTCGAGAAATGGGCGCGGCGCGGCATGCCGTCGATCAAGGAAGCGCGCTGATGGCGAGCGAAGCGGCCATCATCAACAGCGCGGCCCGCGCCTCGCTCTGGCTGCAACCGCATCGCATCGTGCTGATCCTGATTGCGCTCGGGCTGGTGTTGTCCGCGGCCTTCTTCATGCGCTGGGACTGGCTCCCGCAATATTACGGCCTGGCCCTGCTCGGCATCTGGCGCGCGCTGTGGATCCTGGCCGTTACTTGCCTGTTGGGCTTCCTGATCGCGGTGCCGGTCGGATTGGCGCAGGCTGGCGGCCCGATCTGGTTCGCGGCGCCGGCGAAGGTCTTCTGCACCGTCATCAGGGGAACGCCGCTGCTGTTACAGCTGTGGCTGCTCTACTACGGGCTGGGTTCGTTGTTTCCGCAATATCCGTGGATCCGCGAATCCTGGATGTGGCCCTATCTCAGGCAGGCATGGCCTTATGCCGTCCTGGCGCTGACCCTCTCCTTCGCGGGCTACGAGGGCGAAGTGATGCGCGGCGCCTTTGCCGGTGTGCCGAAGGGGCAGCTCGAAGCCGCACGTGCGTTCGGCATGAGCCGCTGGAAGATCTTCCGGCGTATCTGGCTGCCGCAGGCCTTCTACCGGGCGCTGCCGACGCTGACCGGGGAAACCGTGCTGCAGCTGAAATCGACGCCACTGGTGGCGACCATCAGCGTCATCGACATCTTCGCCGTTTCGTCGAAGGTCAGACAGGACACTTACCTCACCTATGAGCCCTTGCTGCTGCTTGCCTTGATCTATATGGCGATCACCGGCATTCTGGTCTTCGCCTTCGGCAGGATCGAGGCGCGGATTCCGAACAAGATCGGCTAGGACCTAGTGAGTAGGAAGTGGCTAGCCGCCACCACCCATTGCTGACTACTCACTACTCACTAAAGGCAATCGCCATGCAACTCAGTCTCGAACAGGCAACCGGGCTGTGCCGCATGGCGGCGCTGGGTGCGGGCGCCAACGAGGAAGCGGCGCAATCGCTCACCGCCTCGATCATATCGGCCGAGGCGGAAGGACTCTCGACCGTCGGGCTGTCGCATTTCATAGACTATCTCGAAGCGCTGGAAGCCGGCCGCATCGACGGCAATGCCGAGCCGGTGATCACCCGGCCGGCGCTCGCAGTCTATCTTTCCGATGCAAAAGCGGGGCTGGCGCATACCGGCTTCGATCGTACGATGGACGATCTCGCCAAGGCGGCAAGACTGTTCGGCGTCGCCATCTTCTCGCAGAAGAATGCCTATACATGCGGCGCCCTCGGCTACTTTACCGGAAGGCTGGCAGCGCAGGGGCTGGTCTCCTTCGCCGCCACCAACGGTCCCGCCGTGCTTGCCGGTTCGGGCTCGGTCAAGCCGGTCTATTGCACCAACCCGATGTCCTTCGCCGCACCCGCCGCCGACGGCCCGCCGCTGGTCATCGACCAATCGTCGAGCGCTACCGCCTTCGTCAATATCCGCAAGGCGGCCGAGGACGGCAAGACAATCCCCGAAGGCTGGGCGCTCGATGCCAGCGGCAATCCCACTACAGATCCGGCTGCAGCCATGAAAGGCGCCATGCTCGCCTTCGGTGGCCAGCGCGGCGCCAACATCGCGCTGATGGTCGAGGTGCTGGCGGCGGGTCTGTCGGGCGCAAACTGGTCGCTCGATGCGCCCTGGTTCACCGGCGGCGCGGACAACCCCGGCACCGGCCTGTTCGTGCTGGCCGTCGAGCCCAAGCTGCTCGATCCGGATTTCGAGCAGCGGATGAAGGATCAACTCGACCGGCTGCGCCGGCGCTACGGCGTGCACATACCGGGCCGCTCCCGGGCCGAGGCGGCGGAGAAGGCCGAGGCACGAGGCATCAACGTGTCCAAGGCCGTGGTGCAGCGCATTTCCGAATTCGCCGAACGTTATTCGGCCTGAAATAATTCCTTCTTTTCAGCTCATTAGCTGCCGGCGCCTGCCTGCGGCATGGCTATGCGTTTTTTTTCGCGCGCGGTCTGAACCTTTTCGAGCGTCGGGGCGACCAATGCTTGTCCAGGGCAGGATGAGCTTGCCCGATCCAGACCGGGGAACAGCGCGTCACATCGAAACCTGCTTCACGCCAAGGCATGCCCTTCGCGTCCCGGAAAAACCAACCTCAATGAAAGGAAACCATCATGACCAGCACCAAGACCACCATTTTGACCGCCGTCCTTCTCCTCGGCTCGTTCATGGGCGCGACCCAGGCGGCCAACCTGAAGGCCGCGCCGGTCAAGCCGTCCAGTCCAGGCGTCATCGCCGCGCCGGGCGGCGGCGCCACCGAGGACCACTATTGCAAGAACGGCCACGCGAAATTCGCCAGTTGCAGCGCCGATTTCATCGCGGCCTGCAAGAAGGTCGGTGGCACCATGTCGGATGTCCAGGGCTGGGGTGGGCGTACTTGCTTCACGCCCTCCTGATACCGTCTCAGGTCAGGCCGCTCCGTCGGCCCCTGGCTTCGCATGGATGTCATCCGGAAAACCCCGCCTCGGCGGGGTTTTCTGCGTCAGGCAAGGCGTTCTGAAGCGCTTTTGTCCTGACGCAATTCCCAAGCTGTTTTCCTGGGAAGCCGCTTCACACTTTTTCCTGGAATTGCTCTGAGAACCAGGGCGGCAGCGACGACGCGTCACCCTTTGCGTTTGACGCGAAACCGATTATGAAACGGCTTCAGCCAAGCTTTCGAGCGCCGGAGCCAGCCATGACAGAAATCCTGCAGACCCCCAAGCTCGTCGTCATTTTCGGCGGGTCGGGCTTTGTCGGCCGCCACGTGGTGCGGGCCTTGGCCAAGCGCGGCTATCGCATCAGGGTCGCCTGCCGCCGGCCCGATCTCGCCGGCCATTTGCAGCCGCTCGGCAACGTCGGCCAGATCCAGCCGGTGCAGGCCAATGTGCGCGTGCGCTGGTCTGTCGACCGCGCCGTGCAGGGTGCCGATCACGTCGTCAACCTGGTTGCCGTGCTGCATGAGAGCGGCCGACAGAAATTCACGGCCGTGCACGAATTCGGCGCTCGCGCGGTGGCCGAAGCGGCACGCGCCGCCGGCGCCGGCCTGACCCATATTTCGGCCCTGGGCGCGGACCTGGAAGCCGCATCCAACTATGCACGCACCAAGGCGCTTGGTGAAAAGGCTGTTCTGGAGACGGTCAAGGACGCTGTCATCCTGCGACCGTCGATCAATTTCGGGCCGGAAGATAATTTCTTCAATCGCTTCGCCAACATGGCGCGTTATTCGCCGGCACTGCCGCTGATCGGCGGCGGCCACACCAAGTTCCAGCTGGTCTATGTCGGCGACGTCGCCGAAGCGGTGGCGCGCTCGGTCGACGGCAAGGTCAAGGGCGGCCAGGTTTACGAGCTTGGCGGCCCGCAGGTGCTTACTTTCAAGGAAAGCATGCAGGAAATGCTCGCGGTGATCGAGCGCAAGCGCCTGCTGGTTCCGGTGCCGTGGTGGGTGGCGAACCTGCAGGCGTCGATCCTGGGCCTCCTGCCCAACCCGCTGCTGACCAAGGATCAGGTGCTGCAATTGCGCGAGCACAATGTCGTGTCGGAGGAGGCCGCCAGGGCCAACCGCACGCTTGCCGGCCTCGGCATCCAGCCGCAGGCGCTGGGCACGATCCTGCCCAGCTATCTCTGGCGTTTTCGCGCGGCCGGCCAGTTCCAGCGCAAACCGGCGGTCTGACGATAGGCCGATGACGGGCGACTACAGGCGCGAGGTGATCCGCATCGGCAGCCCGCCTTGCGGCTGCGTGGTCAGCTTCTGGACCGGCCACGGCCTGGTTTGCGCGATGGAGTCGAAGCGGAAACGCGACAGCAGGACGGCGAGCGCGATGATCGCTTCCTGCATGGCGAAGCTGGCGCCGATGCAGACGCGCGGCCCGGCGCCGAACGGCAGGTACTGAAAACGGTCGATCTTTTCGCGGTTTCCCGGATGAAACCGCTCCGGCAGGAACGCATCCGGCCTGTCCCACAGCTTCCTGTGACGATGGACGACCCAAGGCATGACCAGCACGGCGGCGCGCCTCGGGATGTGGAGATCCTTCCAGTTTTCCGGCTCGATCGGCTCGCGGTTGATAGACGGCGCCGGCGGGTAGAGCCTGAGCGCCTCGTCGAAGGCGGCGCGGGTGAGCGGCATGGCGTCCAGCCATTTCGTCGGATCGGGCTCGCGCGCCAGCACGGCATCGATCTCGCGCTCGATCTTTTCCCGCTCCCATGGCGCCTCGGCCAGGCAATAGAGCGTCCAGCCCAAGGCTCGCGCCGTGGTCTCGTGGCCGGCGCCGATGAAGGTGATGATATTGTCCTCGACTTCCGGGCGTGTCAGCCCGTCGGGCCCCTCGGCCTTGAGCAGGAGGGTCAGGAAATCCTGCGGCACGGCATCGGCATCGCGCCTGAATTTTTGTTCGCGTATCTTGACCGTATCGCTGACGATCTTGCGGAAATAGGCCATGGTCTTGCGGCCGCGGATGCGGGTAAGCCGCGGCAGCCATTCCGGCGCGCGCAGCAGGTCTAGCGGATCGACGCGGCCCATGGTCTCGAACAGCCGGTCGATCTCCTTGGCGAAACTGCCCGGCTCCCCCGCGATCTCGCCGGAGAAAAGCGTCTCGGCCAGGATGTCGTAGGTCAGCAGTGTCATGTCGTGGGCGATGTCGGAGATGCCGCCATCCTCGTAGCGAGAGGCGAATTCGAGCGTGCGCTTGAGCATCGGCCCGGCGAAACCAAAGATGTGACGCGGCGTGAACACCGGCGCCATCGCCTTGCGCGAACGCTTCCAGACCTCGCCTTCGGCCGTCAGCAAGCCGTCGCGCAGGATCGGCCGCAGGATCAGCTGGCGTACCGTCGCCATCTTGTAGTTCCTGGCATTGTCGACCAGGACATGGCGAATGAGGCCGGGGTCGTTGGCGATGACCAGCGGTCCGCCGACGCCGTTCACCGATATCCAGGGCTCGTTGTAGGTCGGCTCGCCCCACAGTTCGAGCGGGTTGCGGTAGACGATGCGCATCATCTCCAGCGTCGAGGGCGGCGATGTGCGCGGCCTCGGCGCCGGCGGAACGAAGGGGGCGGGCTGGGTGTCCATGGCTGCTCCGCTGGAAAGCGCGTCGCGCTAGTCCTTGCCTCCGTCCAAATGTAGTGACTGACGCACGGCGCGTCCATGCGACGGACGGTAAAAGCCGTGGCCTCGAAGGGACGAGCGATGCTCCCATCATCTGATTGTGACCGCCCGCCAAACGGCGCGGTCTTGTCCCTGACGGCGCTCTGCCGTAGGTCACGGTCACCAACAGATACCGTCAATCGAAGGAGCCCGCCTTGAAGCACCAGTTGAACATCATAATCGGCAGCACCCGGCCGGGCCGCGCCGGACCGGTTTTCGCGCACTGGCTGGAGCGGTTCGCGCGCGAGCACGGCAAGTTCGAACCGGTGCTGACCGACATCGCCGCCTTCGATCTGCCGGTGCTGGACGAGCCGCACCATCCCAGGCTCGGCAACTACCAGAACGATCATACCAAGGCCTGGTCGAAGGCCGTCGATGCCGCCGACGCCTTCGTCTTCGTGGCACCGGAATATAATTACTTCGTCGCACCGGCCATCGTGAACGCGATCGACTATCTCTCGCGCGAATGGAAATACAAGCCCGCCGCCATCTTCAGCTATGGCGGCGTTTCCGGCGGCCTGCGCGCGGCACAGGCGCTCAAGCCGCTTCTGACCTCCGTCTGCGTCATGCCGGTTCCGGAAGGCGTCTCGCTGCCGCTGTACCAGAAGCTGCTGGGAACCGACGGCTCCTTCGAAGCCAGCGAGCAGGTGCAGGGCGGGGCAAGAACCATGCTGGAGGAGCTGCTGCGCTGGAGCGAGGCGCTGAAGCCGATGCGCGCCGGCTGATGCTTTTTGACCTCCGCCACCGCGGCGGCGGAAGAGACTTGCGCAAGCCCGGGCGCTCGCGGACGGCGACCCTGCCTATACCGGGTGGCAGCGCAATCTGGGGGTTGCCTATGTCGATTACGCGCAAGTCGCCAGGAATTTCGGCCGTGCTTTCGAAGGCGCTGGACGGGAGGTTGGAGCTCGACCGCAAGGGACAGCCGGCGTCAAGATACACGTTCACGATCTAAATTCCTGCGCGCCTGGCTGGCTGGGGTCAAAGGCTCTCGCAAATCGTTGGCCGACAGTGCGCTTTTGCGCCCGGAAATGCCTGCAAACCTTGGAAAAACCACCTTTAAGGCCTATATCTAGGCGATATTGAAAGCGCGATTCGGGAGCGATTTTTCGCGCTCCACCAGCCGCCTCTAGACAACAGGTTTTCATGAGCGACCAGACTGAGAACGCCAACGGCGCCGAAGCCGAATACGGCGCAGATTCCATCAAGGTTTTGAAGGGCTTGGATGCCGTCCGCAAACGGCCCGGCATGTATATCGGCGACACCGACGACGGTTCGGGCCTGCATCACATGGTCTATGAGGTCGTCGACAACGCCATCGACGAGGCGCTGGCCGGCCATGCCGACCTCGTCACGGTGACGCTCAATCCCGACGGCTCGGTCACCGTCATCGACAATGGGCGCGGCATTCCCACCGATATCCATCCCAGCGAAGGCATTTCGGCGGCCGAAGTGATCATGACGCAGCTGCATGCCGGCGGCAAGTTCGACCAGAACTCCTACAAAGTGTCCGGCGGCCTGCACGGCGTCGGCGTCTCGGTGGTCAACGCCCTGTCGGCCTGGCTGAAGCTCAAGATTCGCCGCAATGGCCAGATCTTCGAGATGAGCTTCACGCATGGAAATGCCGACGCGCCGCTGAGCGTCACCGGCACCTACGAGCAGAACAAGCAGCCCGGCACCTATGAAGGCCGCAGCGGCAGCGAAATCACTTTCTTTCCGTCGTCCGAGACCTTCACCATGGTCGAGTTCGACTACGGCACGCTGGAGCACCGGCTGCGCGAGCTTGCCTTCCTGAACTCCGGCGTGCGCATCGTGCTGACCGACGCCCGTCATGCCGACATTGTGAAGCATGAACTGCACTATGACGGAGGTCTCGAAGAGTTCGTCAAATATCTCGACCGGGTGAAGAAGCCGCTGATCGAGAAGCCGATCGCCATCAGAGCCGAGCGCGACGGCATCACCGTCGAAGTGGCGATGTGGTGGAACGACAGCTACCACGAGAATGTGCTGGCCTTCACCAACAACATCCCGCAGCGCGACGGCGGCACGCATCTCGCCGGTTTTCGCGGCGCCCTGACTCGTCAGATCACCGGCTATGGCGATTCCTCTGGCCTGACCAAGAAGGAAAAGGTCTCGCTGATCGGCGACGATTGCCGCGAGGGATTGACGGCAGTGCTGTCGGTCAAGGTTCCCGACCCGAAATTCTCCTCACAGACCAAGGACAAGCTGGTCTCCTCTGAAGTCCGGCCCGTGGTCGAAGGGCTGGTCAACGAGGCGCTCGGCACCTGGCTCGAAGAGCATCCGAGCGAAGGCAAGGTCGTGGTCGAGAAGGTGATCCAGGCCGCGGCGGCGCGCGAGGCCGCGCGCAAGGCGCGCGACATCACCCGCAAGACCTCGCTGGGCGTCACCTCGCTGCCCGGCAAGCTTGCCGACTGCCAGGAACGCGATCCGGCGAAGTCCGAGATCTTTATCGTCGAGGGCGACTCGGCCGGCGGCTCCGCCAAGGGCGGCCGCTCGCGCCAGAACCAGGCCATCCTGCCGCTGCGCGGCAAGATCCTCAATGTCGAGCGCGCCCGCTTCGACCGCATGCTTAGTTCCGACATGATCGGCACGCTGATCACCGCGCTCGGCACGTCGATCGGCAAGGACGAGTTCAACGCCGACAAGCTGCGCTATCACAAGATCATCCTGATGACCGACGCCGATGTCGACGGCGCGCATATCAGGACGTTGCTGCTCACCTTCTTCTTCCGGCAGATGCCGGAATTGATCGAACGCGGCCATCTCTATATCGCCCAGCCGCCGCTTTACAAGGTGACGCGCGGCAAGAGCTCGCAATACATCAAGAACGAAAGCGCGTTCGAGGAATTCCTGATCGGCTCGGGGCTGGAAGAAGCCTCGCTCACGCTCGGCTCCGGCGAGGTTCGCGCCGGGCAGGACCTGCGGGCGGCAATCGACGATGCGCTTGCCGTGCGCCAACTCATCAACGGCCTGCACACGCGCTACAACAGGGGCGTCGTGGAACAGGCGGCGATCGCCGGCGGGCTGAACGCCGACATCGTCGCCGATCTTGGCCGCGCCAATGCAATGGCGGAGCGGATCGCGCAACGTCTCGACATCATTGCCGAGGACACCGAGCGCGGCTGGACCGGCCGGATGTCGACTTCGAATGAGGGTATCGGCGGCTATGTCTTCGAACGCACGGTGCGCAGCGTCAAGGAATACGCCCATCTCGACATGGCGCTGATCAATTCAGCCGATGCGCGACAGCTCGACCGCTACGCGCAACGGCTCAGCGACGTCTATGGGGCGCCGCCCGTGCTGCGCCGCAAGGATGTCTCGGAACCCATCTCGGGACCGTTGGCACTGCTCAACGCGGTGTTTGCGACCGGCCGCAAG
Organism: Mesorhizobium sp. BR1-1-2; assembly: GCF_020165435.1. Lineage (NCBI taxonomy): Bacteria > Pseudomonadati > Pseudomonadota > Alphaproteobacteria > Hyphomicrobiales > Phyllobacteriaceae > Mesorhizobium > Mesorhizobium sp. BR1-1-2. The sequence goes on along the minus strand of NZ_JAIUID010000008.1, from coordinate 3,698 downwards.
GGCCTGACCATGCAGCGCTACAAGGGCCTGGGCGAGATGAACGCCGAGCAGCTTTGGGAAACCACGCTCGATCCGAACGTGCGTTCGCTGCTGCAGGTCAAGGTGAACGACGCCACCGATGCCGATTCGCTGTTCTCGCGGCTGATGGGCGACGAGGTCGAGCCGAGGCGCGAGTTCATCCAGGACAACGCGCTTTCAGTGGCCAACCTGGACATTTGAGCGCTGGACGCGGGCCACAAACCTCTGCGATTTCGTTCGCGTCCGCCCAGAGGCAGCCTGCGCCAGACATTCCCGGAAGGGCTTGTTTTAATCGCGCTCGATGCGATCGGTATTATGGCGGGACTCGTCGGAGCCAACTCTATGGCTCGCGGGACGATACTGAGCCGCGGCTGGCGGCCGATATCCTTGTTGGTGGCTGGAAGCACCTGACATGCTGGCGGCAAGTTTGCGCTATCAACGCATCGCCATGAGGTTGGCAATCAGAGCTTTCTCCGCGGAGGTGATCGGATAGCTCTCGATGGGAGCTTTCTTCGCACGTTTGAACACCCGTGCAAGCCGCATCGCGAATGTATGCTCTGTCTCCTGGAGCGTTCTGTCTTTCGCTAATGCGAGGGAAGTCGTTTGCGGGTCCATCTGTTGCCTATCCTTCTGCATGCCGGCCGATGCTCGAGAAACATGTGATCAAAGGGCTCTCCGACGGTGTCGTCCAAGGTGAAGCCAGCGGTTCGGCAGGAGCAAGCATGGCGACCGTCCAAGATTGGCGATGCGAGATGTTATGCAATCGACCGCAGCCGCCGCGTCATCGGAACCAATGAGACTGTTTTGCTATTTTGCCGTGCCGCCTTCGGGGTCTTGCAGCTCGGGCTCGTCGGCCATGGGCAGCGTACCTGCCATTTTCACCGGCCAGCTGGCCATGCCGCCGACATTGTGGATGACGGAAAATAGTTCGCCGCGCTCAAAAACGCAGTTGATCGCGGTTTCGCCGGTCCGGCCGCCTAGGTCACGAACGAGAGCCAGGCCGCGTCAGAACCGGCCAGGAACCAATGCCGGTCGCTGTGGGCCCCGGATCGCCGGCGTCGAGTTCTGCAACAGGCGCAGGAGGTCCGACTGCCGGGGCGTGTCGGTCTTGGAGAAGATGTGCTGCAAGTGGGTGCGCACGGTCGGCTCGCTGATGCCGAGCATGTCAGCCGCTTCTTTGCCGCTCAGCCCTTGGGCAAGCGCCAGAAGCACACGGAGCTCGCCGCCGGTCAGCTTATAAAGCCTGGCAAAGGCCTCGCCCGGCATGAGTGGTGACTGAACGGGATCCTGCATGAACAGAGCGACCGATGCCGCAAACGGCGCGACAATGCCGCGTCGCTCGCCGCGATCGACCGGAAGGAGGGTTGCGACATAGCCGGCGCCGTTCACACCGGGGATCGCCACGGAATGTTCGCTCATATCCTTGTCGATGTCATCTCGCGACGCCTCGTCAATGGATTTCGACAGCGCCGCGCGCGCCGCGGGATCGGCCGGAAAAATGCGGTTGTTCACGATGCGGATGGAATTGCCGGTTCTGACTTGGCGCTCGGCAGCGGCGTTCATATAGACCACGCGGCCATCCCGTGCGGTAAGGAAAACACCCGCGACAAGGACATCAAGCGTCTTTTCCAGCATTTCCGACCTCAGCGCTCTAATGTCGAGTGCATCTGAGATCGCGAGTGCGCGGCAGACATGTGGTGAAAGAAGTTTGAACAGGCTGATTTCACGCTGCTGGTAATGCGGAGCCGCGTCGCTCCTGGAGGCATGCATCGAGGCCATCCGCCCCCCAGTCCTCAACGCCGGAAACCAGATTATATCTAGTAGTCCGAACGGCTTCAGCACTTCTTGATGGAACCGGCTTTCGGCCAATTCGAGCTCTTCCATGGAGAGCGCACTGACGTGGCCGATTTCGGCGACGATATCCGCTGCCGCCATCGGACTTTCTGCATAGTGGCTCCCCAGCCTATCAAGGAATTCTGGTTGGTATCCGAAGACAAACAACTGGTCATTTTGCACCTGCCGCATATCATGAACGCATATTCCGCCCCCCGTGCTTTCGCACAGTGCGGCAATCTTTCGGCAAGTGTCGGGCCACTGGTGCGGATCGAGCGCGCAGTCATAGATCGTGCCGATGGTGTCGGATAACGCGTTGGCGGAGACTCCGTCCAAGCCGATCACGTTGAACCCTTTCCACCAGCTGCTGCTCTCGATCGTGCGCCCAGCAGTAGAACGATCGCGAATAGCCAAATCCGCTTGAGATTCATTTGCTTTCCCCCGGCGTAACTATCGTTTCAGGGAAGGGAGCCCCGGTCAATCGGCATAGTTTCTCCGCTTTGCGGGATTTGGTGCCGATGAGACCGCAATCGGCCAACCTGGACATTTGAGGTCTCAGCCTCCAACCAGCTTTTTGAATCCTTGCGTGCTCCACGAGCGCCAATAATGAAGCCGCGCCGGAACAGAAGGCCTTCCAAGACATTGTGACGATGTCGATCACAATCTCTTGCAGGAGGCTTTCATGGGACGCGGCATCTTACTCTGGTTGCTAGGAGTTCCGATTCCGATCATCATTCTCCTCATGCTTTTCATGCGATAGGGGGCCGCCATGCAGTCCTCCACCCTAACGGCTGTCGGCGCGTCAACTTCAACGGAATCGTCGGCCACGGCCGTCAGTTGGGGCCCCATCATCGCCGGCGCCTTCGCGGCTTCGACGCTGACCTTCATCCTCATGCTGCTCGGCTCGGGCCTTGGACTGAGCATGATTTCGCCGTGGTCGGGTTCCGGTGCCTCGGCCACCACTTTCGCGGTATCGACTGCCATCTGGCTCATTGTCGTGCAATGGCTGTCGTCGGGCGTCGGCGGGTACCTGGCGGGCCGACTGCGCACCAAATGGGTCGGCATTCACACCGACGAGGTCTATTTCCGTGATACCGCGCACGGCTTCCTCGCCTGGGCACTCGCCACATTGCTGGTCGTCGGCGTGCTCGGCTCGGCGCTTTCCGCCGCGATTGGTTCGGGCGTACAGGCCGCGTCCAATGTGGCTGCCGGCGCTGCAATGGGAGCGTCAGCCGGCGCCTCCGCCAATGCCGGCAACGCCTCGGTCGACAATGCGACCTCCTATCTGGTTGATTCGCTGTTCCGGCCGGCTGATCCAACGAAGCTCGCGGCTGCCAATCCAGGCGACGAAGCCGCCGCGGCCGGGCAGGCCTCTCGCATCCTGATCGCCGGTGCCGCCGCAGGCGAGGTGTCGGCTGAAGACAAGACCTACCTTGCACAATTGGTCGCCGCGCGCACCGGCCTCTCCGAGGCAGACGCCAAGACGCGGGTCGACACGCTGCTTGCGAAAGCGCAAGACGCGAAAGTCAAGGCGCAGCAGGCAGCCGACGCGGCGAGGAAGGCAAGCGCCACCTTTGCGCTTCTCGGCGCCCTGTCGCTTGTCATCGGCGCCTTCATCGCCAGTGCAGCCGCCGCCCTTGGCGGCAGGCAGCGCGACGACGAGGAGGAGGTGTTCCTGACCAGCCGTTGAATGCGGACGTGACACCGGAAACCAAAGAGCCCGGCATCGAACCGGGCTCCTTTCCGTTCGTTGTGATCAACACCGTCGGGTCAGTGATCCATGGCCTTGACGATTTCCTCGGTCATCTTCTTGGCGTCGCCGAGCAGCATCATGGTGCCGTCCTTGT
>NZ_JAIUID010000007.1:0-303194 GCF_020165435.1 Mesorhizobium sp. BR1-1-2 | reverse complement strand
CGCCCCGCGCCCCCCCCACCAGACATCAGTGGCGGCATAGGCATTGGTGGTGTGTTTTAGCTGCGGCAACGATGGCGCCGGTCCGTCGAGCCCTGCTGCTCAGCTGAATGGACGCGCGTTAAACCACAATGCGTCCGCCGCAAGAGCGTACCAATCTGATCTTGCCGGCGCCTGATCAAGGAGTAGCCAAGCGCACAAAGGCACCATCTGCGCGAACACGACGCCGTTGGCGGGGTCAATGGTTTGCGAATGTCCTGCCGCTCAGCCCGCATGGTTTCCCGCTTCGCTAAGGGGCGAAATCACCCACGCGTCAGCATCTTCTCGGACAATTAGCGTGAGGCGGGCAGCTTTTCGGATGCGGAAACAGTCGGCGCAGACGTCTAAACAGGCAATGACCGCTCGATACCGAGAACTAAACAGAAGTAAAATTATATTAAATGCTGTGACCGAGTTCGCGATCGTGTCCATTTTACCGTCAACGTCTGTCAATGATTGTCAGACGTTCTGCTGAACTTCGAACTTAGGCCCCGCTGTCACGTCGCTGCTCAAGAATTATTGCCGTTGCCGAAGAGCAACAGGGGGGCAGAGTTCCTCGCATCATGATCTCTGTCAGTCCATTTAAGGTTTGCCTTTTGGGTGAAGCTGAGATCATACATTAGCCGGAGATGATGCATTCCTAAATTCCTAGTTAGCTGAGATCATAGATTCCTAATTAGTTGATTTGTGGAGATCGGCACCATGGCTGCGCGCGCAAGCGGGGAAGCTGCGGGCGGGCCCTTCCCGGAAGAGAGCGAACCGGCCGAAGTCTCGCCCGATCTCACCTATTCGATGTCGGCTGGGCTGGTGGCGCGGCTGAAGGCGCTGGATATTGCGCTCGCGGTCACCTCATACCAGTCCGGCCTGTTCTATCTCATCGGCCGCAACCCGATGACCGGCGGGCTCAACGTTCACCAGACGCCGATTCTACGGCCGATGGGGCTGGCCCATGCCTCCGACGGGACGCTCATGCTAGCGGCAGGCTTCCATCTCGTGCGCTTCGTCAACGCGCTGGAAGCGCACCAGCGGGCCAATGAGATCTTTGACGCCTGCTACGTGCCGCGCACCGTGCACGTGACCGGGGAACTCGACGCGCATGACGTCGGCATAGGGGCGGCCGGCCAACCCATATTCGTCAATACACGCTTCAACTGCCTTGCTGTCCTGTCAGACCGCTACAGCTTCGCGGAAGTGTGGCGGCCGCCTTTCGTCTCGATGCTGGTAGACGAGGACCGATGCCACCTGAATGGCTTGGCGATGCAGGAGGGCGAACCCGCCTACGTCACGGCTGTCAGCCGTTCCGACACAATCGACGGCTGGCGCGACCGGCGCTCCGACGGTGGCGTCGTGATCGACGTCAGGACCGGCACGATCGTGTGCGAGGGGCTCTCCATGCCGCATTCGCCGCGCCTTCACCGCGGTACACTGTGGCTGCTCAACTCCGGCACCGGCGAGCTCGGATGCGTGGAGCTGCCGAAGAATGGCGGTACGGGCCGCTTCGACCCAGTCGCGTTCTGCCCGGGCTTCCTGCGCGGGCTGGCATTTTGCGGGAAGTACGCATTCGTAGGACTTTCCAAGCCGCGCTACCGGCGCTTCGAGGGGTTGGCGCTCGACGCCCGCCTTGCGGCAGCCGATTCGGAGCCATGGTGCGGCATCCAGGTCATCGACCTTGAGAAGGGTAACTGCGTCGACTGGTTCCGCATCGACGGCCAGGTGGCCGAGCTCTACGACCTTGCCGTGATCCCCGGCTTCGCCTGCCCGATGGCAGTGAGCCCGGGCTCGGCCAACGCGGCAACCGTCGTCAGCCATGCGCCGGGTGGGGCGCTGCCGCAATTGCCATCGAACGATTCTCTCGCGGTGGCTGTCGTGCCGCCCCCGGCAGACAACGACCAAGGTATATGAGTGGGTGACAATCATGAGGCAGGGTGCGAAACTGCGAAATACGGACGGGCCGGCGCTCAGTCTGCGCCACCGATTTGTGCTCGGTAGTGCGCTCGCGACGAGCGCGTTCTTGGGCGGCTACCGTGGATATGTCCGCCGTGCCTCTGCCGACTGCACGCTTCTCGGCGGTACCTACACCTGCGGTGGCACGCTCACGGCGGAACAGGCGCTCCCCGACGAACCACAGCCCCTGACCGTGACCACAGTCCCTGGATTCAGCATCGACACCAGACTAGCCAGCGAGGGGAGCGGCGGCAACGCCTTCACGCTGACCGGCACAGGTGGCCTGACGTTCACCGACAACTATTCATCCACTATTGTTGGCCAACTTAACGGTATCGAAGCCCGCAACAATGGGGGTGGCGCGTTGTCGATCACGACAACGGGCACAGTGATGGGCACGGCAGGCGCCGGCCTCCTCGCAATCAACAGCTCGGCCGGTACCGATCTGACAATCAAAGCGGCGGAGGTGACAGGTGGGTACGCCGGCATTAGCGCATACAATCTCGGGAGCGGGGAGCTGTATATCGCGGCCACCGGTGCAGTAAAGGGAGCGACGTATAGTGGCATTTTCGCTCGCAACTATGGAACCAATCTTACGATAAAGGTCGCGGATCTGAGCGGAGGATCCTCAGGCATCGTCGCCCTTAACAATGGAAGCGGTGCGCTTTCGATCACTGCCACTGGCGCTGTCAGCGGCGAGGGAATGGGCTATGAATCTTGCGAGTGCAGACTTGGGGCAGACGGCATCTACGCCAACAACGATGGAACCAATCTGACGATCAACGCCGTAGACGTGAGCGGTGCATCCTCCGGCATCGTCGCCCTCAACAATGGAAGCGGCGCGCTCTCGGTCACCACCACTGGCGTGGTGAGCGGTGCGGGTGCTGTAGGGTATCCCTTTACCTCTTACGGCAGCGGGGGATACGGCATTGCCGCAATCAACAGAGGAAGCGGCGCCTTGTCGATCAATGCCACCGGTTCAGTGACAGGCACGACAAATATCGGCATTCTTGCCGACAACAGTTCCGGTGCAGATCTCACGATCAGCGCTGCGAATGTGAGCGGTGGCATAGATGCCATCCGCGCTCTCAATGGGGGCACAGGCTCATTGTCGATCACCGCCACTGGCATGGTGACAGGCAATCGCGGCGCGGGCATCTACGCGCGCAACGAATCCGCCGTCACCAGTTCGACGACCACGGTGACGGTGGGAAGCGGCGCGACAGTAAGCGGAACCACGGTCGGCATCGAGCTTGTGTCGGGCACCGGCCGCGCAGCGAGCGTGAATAACGCCGGTTCAATCGCAGGCGCAACGGGTATTCTCGCAAACACGGCGGCCGCGGTCACGATCTCCAACACAGGCTCGATCACCGGCACTGCCGGCAGCGCGATCGATCTGACCGCGAGCGCCCCCAACACTATCAACCAGATGGGCGGTATCATCAGCGGCAATATCCTGCTTTCGGGAGGCAGCCCGGACTTGGTCAGCGTAACGGGCGGCACGATCACGGGCTCGGTGTTTGGTCTTGGTGGTGGCAACAGTTTCAATGCGAGCGGCGGTACGATCGATGGCTCGATCTTCGCAGGCAGCCAGAACGACACAGTGATCATTTCGGGCACCGCAAACATCCAGGGTAATGCCGCGATCGGGCCTGATGCAGTCGGACTTGAAGACGGCGATGACACATTCAGGATGACCGGCGGTCATCTTGGCAGCGCCGTGAGCGGCGGCAACGGCAACGACACCCTGACCGTCGACGGCGGCACAATCGACTCCTTCGTCGCGGGTAATGATGGCGCCGACCAGATCACCGTCTCGGGCGGCTCGATCGGCGGCGATGTCACAGGGGGCAGCGGTATCGACCAGGTCGCGATGTCAGGCGGTTCAATCGCCGGTGATGTCGACGCCGAAACGGTCACTCTGACTGGCGGCGCAATCGGTGGCAATATCACCGGTCTATCCAGTCTCGTCATCAACGATCCGCTTTCGCCAGCGCCAATCAGCCTGCGCGACGGAGTCGTCTTCAGCGGAACCAACGCCGTTGCCACCATCATCGATACTGACCTCTCTGCGGGCGGCACGAAGACCCAGTTGTTTGAAGGATTTGACAGCGTCACCGTCGACCCGTCGACAATCAAATTCGGCACGGGCATGAATTTTATTAACTTGCTGAATTTGGTGGATGGCTCCACGCTCATCATCAATGGCAATGCCGGTCTGAGCGGTAGGGCCAACGTGGTTGGGTCGACCATCACCATGCTCGATGGCGTTGCCGATGACATATTCACCCTTGGCGGTCTTGCGCTCAACAATGCCCAGCTAGGGCTCGATATCGATCAGCAGACGGTCCAGGCGGACAAAATCGTCACCGGCACGTTTTCGGCAACCGGCACCAACACCATCCTCGTCAATCTTCTGGGCACGCCGCAATTCGCCCAGGCGACCGATATCCCGATCATCGTCTTTGCCAGCGGGCCGGTTACCGGGACCTTCAATGTCCTGGGCATTCCCGGCACGCCGGGTTCGCTTTTTACCTATCAACTCGTAACTGGCCCAGGCGGCTTGTTCCTGCGTGCCACACCAGCCAATTTCGGCATTGCCGCGGCGCCCACCAGCGCCACCAATGCCGGCGCGGTCGAGGTGGCAATCGACGCTGTCTATGGCATAAACCGCGACGCACTCGATGCCGACCTTCCTCTCTCGCCCGCAAGCGGCTCTGGAATGGTGCCGGTTTCGTCTAGCTTCGGCGTCTTTGCCTCCGGCCAGTTCGCTCATACCGAGCATGACGGCTACAACATCAGCGGCGGTGGTTTGAATGGCGCCGGCCCGAGCTTCGATGCCAATGATTTTTCGGCCGCCATCAGCCTGGATTTCAATGCCGCCAAACACTTCCAGTTCGACAAGGAGTATGGCCTGAACATCGGCGTTTTCGCCGGCTATGCCTCGACCGACGTCAGCCTCGGTGCGTTCAACGGGTTTGATGCCATCGGCGAAGGCACAAACAAGGCCGGCATGTTCGGCGGTTACGCGCTGTTTCGCAAGGACTACAACTACGCGCTAGTCTCCGCCTCCGGCTTCTTCGGCGGAAGCGATGTGACCAACGGCGTGCTCGGCACCACTGGCAGCTATGACACCAGGGGTTACGCCGTCACGGGATCGATCGGCCACATCTTCACCCTGGGCGAGCGCACCCGATTTGACCTGCGTGGCGGACTGCTTGGCGTTTCGTTCCGCGGCGATCCCTATACTGACAGCGGCGGCAACGAGTTCGGCAAGAGCCAACTCTCCTTTGGCGCGATCAAGTTAGAGCCCGGCATCTATGGCGATTACACGCTTAGCAACGGCATGGTGTTCAGCCCCTATGCACGAGGCGAATTGCAGCAGCGTTTCGACTACAAGAATACGACCGAAATCGGTACCCGAAAGATCGACTTCGACGATGCGGATTTTTCCATGGCGCTAACGGCAGGGTTCAATCTGAAGATATCGGAGTTGACCACCGTCAACGGCGAAGTCCGTGGCAAGGCGTCGTCCGACAGTTCCACCATCGGCGCCAAGCTCGGAATAAAGATTGCCTTCTAGCTAGTCGCTCGTGGGCACCAGAGCGGCTTATGTCTCGTGCGGCGACCCGTGCCCGATAGGTGCTACGCTCGGCGATCGAGCACAGCAATGCGACATTTGTTTTTCCTGACGCAGAAGGCTAGCATAAGCAGCCATCAAACCGTGCTGCCGTTTCATCAATGCTTAGAATTTCGGGAACTCTTCTCAAGGTCGGGTCAACCCGTGTGCTGGTTGAGGTTCGTCCCGATTTTGGCGGGGGCCATATTCGACACGGCGCTCAACAGCCGAGTCTCGAAACATGGGAACGTGTCTCGCCGCCCACGACCCTTGACGCGCTTGTTCGAGAACTGCAGCGGCAATTTCCCCACATGAACATACACGTTACTGGCGGAATGCGGACCGTCCGCCGCCAAGCTGAATTGATGGCGGAGCGGCGGCTTTCGAACCGTACGCAGTTCCTGAGTGTATATCGTCAGGCCCAGCATATTCGGGAGATGGACGAATGGGCCGCTCAACATTCTCGCGCTACCCGATCGCAAGCCATCGAGGCGTTCGAACAGATAATACACCGAGCCCGCGCACGCGGGGCTACGGTTAGCAACCATCTGGATGACCGCGCCCGCGATATTTCCATTCCACTTGGAAATCATCGCCAGCAAACCGAAGTGCAGCGCGCGCTGGAAAGTTGGGGCGCGCATGTCGGCCCGGAGCCGGATGCAACCCACGGGCCGCATTGGCACGTCGACTACACGCCACCAATCGGGCGTAGGCCTTGAATGAGCGCTGCGGAAGAGCGGCTCAATGCGCTCGCCGTCGCGTAGCGCAGCTCCTGCTGTCGTTGAGCCGGGAACCACAGCCGAGATTTAGTCGCTCATGGGGCAGTACCGGGACGGACAGGGCCGCGGAGAAGCTATTAGTGACCGCGAAATGGCGCACCTTGCTCCTCCGCGCCGACCGATCCAAACTAAAAAGTTCCACCGAGCTCGGCCGTCGCAAGTACATCAAATATGATTGGCAGGTTTTGGCGGCTTTCTGTCGTAGTCCAAAATGGAAGCGATTCTCCTTAGTTTGATCATCGCCTCATCGATTTTTCGCCAAGATTGGTGCCCCTCTGCCGCGCTCCTGGCGCTCGCCAGCTCACCTCTTACGATCTGCATTATCTCCTGTGCAGCTTCCTTCTTGTCCATACTGCGGCTCCTGAGACGTAACGAGGTGGTCTTGGGCCTATCATGCCACGACCGAGGGCACGTCGGCAAACCTCGAGCCATCGCGCTGGATCGCGTCTGTACCCACTAGAGGGCATCCTCCGCTCGCCGCGCGGGCTGCCGGTAATGACGTTCCGCAATCCTCAAAACCAGCTGTGAAGGCGAAATTCAGCGGCAAAACCCTGCTGCGCATGCCAACTGATTTGCACGCTCGCCTCGCTTCAAGAGCGAACGAGGAAGGCGTGAGCCTAAACTATGCCGTATATCTGCTGGCGACTGCATTGGCGACCAATTAAGCGAGCGCGTCAGCACCACGATGTTTATTTTCATCTGAACAGCTATGTCGTCAACGCACCAGTCCCTGCTGTTCGGATAGTGGGCGTGGGGCCTACCTTGAATCCCCTAGGTTGGCCTCATCATCGCTCACCGGAATGGCTATCGATCGATTACGGCAACCCTATCCTAAGTACATCGAGCTCAGCGACTGGCAGAACGAACCAAATCGCCTGATTGAACTCGCAAAGGTCAATAACATGGCAGAAACAACTCAGATATCCTTCACACTGGACCGAGGTCGCAAAGCTCTTGCTTCGACAGCAGGGCATTAAGCAGGGCCGTTGGTCCCTTGGATTTGAGCTGGGCTTGGTAGTTGGGGCCTTTGGTGCCAGCGAGGCGGAGTCAAAGCCCGGTGCAATGTTGCAAATCGGCGGGCTAACTTTGGCGCGAGTACCGGACGAAAACCCGCCTTCAACTGCTAGCTATGTAGTTGACGCCGCAACACTGGAAGAATGATTTTAATCGGCACTGAAGTGCGCGGAGCTTGTTTCACTTCGGATAGTCCGCCTTGACTACGATGCGCGTATAGGCGCGCTCGACCTGGAAGACAGCTTCAACCCTGGTGTCAGTCGATCCTCTGGCCACGCCAACGAAGCAAGACCAGAACCAGCGGCCGGCGGATGGGCCGTGAAGCTCTTTCTTGATGCGCCCGACGCTGCGGCCCTGAAAGTCGCCGCAGAAGTCAAATGGCGACGGCGGGCCGCCAATGACCGTCCGGCCCCACTGGAGACGAACGCGGGCGCCTCGATCCATGACATACCGAAATGCGCCTTCCTTCGACTCAAATGTCCCGAGGATCGTACTGCCATCCACGACCTGCCAGCCGCGTTGATCGGCGAGACGAACGATGAGGCGATCGGATGTCATCAAGCCGATTTAGTGCAGGCTAGGTCAGTTCGCCAAGCCAGCGTCATGGTAGACGATCGCATCGAGAATCGTATTGTAAACGCTGACAGTATCTTCCTCGATTTCGGCGGAGCTAGAAGCCCGCGCCACTTTGCCGGTGAGCGCGGGCCGATCGAAGGGTCGATCTTCAGCAGGCGACGGTGGCTCCGCTTGCTCGGAGCCAGAACGATTCGGCGTCAGTGACCCCGTAACATTCCCTCTTCTTTAGCAGCCTCCTCGAATGCCTTCCGGACATCCTGGGTGACGCTCGGTCCGCGAAGCAATCGACGCAGAACTGCACCGCCTTCTTCCATTTGGGTCCCCTCTTAGGCCAGTTCATGACTTCCTGAGCGGCGCCCTCGCCGTTACTTATACCTGCCGTGATGCCGACCTTCTCGAACCTAACGTAGGCCGGATGGTTGAACCAATGAAGCGCCATTAAAGGTCACCTCGGGCCGCCCTACGTTTCAGGTCGGCAGCATTCAGGAGGTCTATTAGGTCGTCGGCATACTCCATTTCGAGACCCTCGGCGGGCGTGCCATACACATCCGCCGGCTGCCCGGTGAACACATCGAATACCGTCCAGGTCCCGTCTGGTTCCTTCCTGAGGTCAAATCTCTGCTGCGCCATGAGGGTTAATCTAGGGTTCCCTTATGAGCCTCTTCAATGGCGTCCAGCAGTGAGGTTAGCGTTGGTGGCAGCGCAGGTTCAGCCTCCAACCCAAAGACCCTCTGTACTTGTCGGCAATTGTCCTCGTTGCGTATCAAATCACGAAGATGGTCGGCGACGGTCTTGTGACCGGCTTTGTCGCGCTTGGCCATTATGCTGTCCCCGACATCCCCCGCAACGTATTGTCAGACAAATGGTTCCCCTGCGGGGTCGGAATGTTTGCTAGAAATCTCTAAGGATGCACCAGGTCATGCGTTCCTCCCGCTTGAGAGGCTCCAGATTTGAACGGTTCGCTCTTTTAAGAAAGTCACCCGAAAGAGCGATTCGGCGGCAATTGGAGGTAGATGCCCTGGAAACCCAAAAAACCCGCCCCGGCGAAAGCCGAGACGGGTAATTTGAGCCGACGCCGACGGGGTGGGGGGCGGAGGGAGGGCATCGGCTAGACCCCTAACCTCTCACGGCGCTGGTCGTTCCGGGCTGAAAGCGAAAAAACCTGCCACCGTTTCGGCAGCGGGGCGAGGCCTGGATCTAACCTGTAGCCTCACTCAGTCGGGCGTAGCCTCGTTCAAGATGTTGTTGACAGCGAGATCAAGGAGAATCGCGAAAAGCATACGAGCCGGGACGGGCGGTAGGCGGTCAGTCATGGCCGGTATAAGAAATGTTAAAACCGGAATGTTCCGTCACAGGCGTCAGGCTGATTGAATTACAAGCTCGGCGGTGAGCCAAAAGCCGGCCGCCATAAACACCAAGATCACTGCCGCGAAGAACAATATGCGCATGCCGCCCCCCCCCCCAGTTCGCGGCCCGCCAATTAGCACACAACAAAATGTACCTGCGACCTTCTTTGTCGGTTAGGGCCTCGACCAAGAACAGGACACAGGGCGCGCCCGTGGCGACCTTGAGGCCTTCTGCAAGGAGACGTGGCCTGACCATGGCCGCCGCCTGGAGAACGAGGGCGGGGCCCCACTGCACAGCCAGAGCTGTTCCGGCTACTCAGCGACGGCAAGACCGGCGACATCCTGCTTGTCGATGGACAGGCCAATCTCGTCGACCAGTTTGCGGCGGAGTGCGACGGCGTAATTACTCTTGTTGGCCGGCGCGATGACGAATGCGCTGGGTCCGCCTATGACATTCTCAGCGAAGTAACTTGTGAGATCGTATTTCACACTCCGAATAAGTGGGGATATGACGATCGCATTGATGGTAAAACCCTTCGAGATCGCCCGAAGTCGGCTCTGCTGAACCGGCAAGCCGTCGTTGTTTGTCCCATTGCCGGCGATGTCTATTATCTTTCTTGCCGCCGCTCCCGGAAAGTGTTCGAGGAGCAGACTTCCCTCGTCAATGGCGAAGGATATGGACGTATCGCCTCCAGTGTGCCCGTAGCCTCTCTGGGCGCGTTCGAGGATGGCGGATGCCGCAGCCTTCCCGTCGCTGAGCCCACAGACCCGTGTCCACGGCAAAACCATGTGCAAATGCCCGCGACTTGCCCATTCAAAATAGGTTATGCCCACGCACCCAATACGGTTGCGGGTGATGGCGGCCATGACCTCTGGTGCATACATTGCTGAGGCATGCCCTTCGCGCAGCATGTCGGCTGTCGCTGCATCGACCGACGACGACATATCCACCGCGAACACGATCGCCGCATCGACATCGGCGGCATAGGCCGGCAACGCCAACAATGCCGACGCTACGGGTATCGTCAACCTTCCCAACGGGTTCATTGGAACTTGTCCCTTCCAGAACATATCTCATGAAGGTACTAAATTAGCAATGTCTGATGCAAACAGGGCACGGCCCGCCAGTCCAGCAAACCTCGTCTGCCCGTCCGCAGGGGTATAGTCCAACGGTCACTCGGAAACGTGCCCGAAAGGGTGTCCGTTAGGATTGACTTCTGTCTGTTGATTGCCACCGAGAACTGACCCGGTAGCACAGGATATTTCCATCGAGAATTGACCCATGTTTGAACCTTGCCCTGCGTGTTTTCAGCGGGGGCTACGGAGTGATCGACATGGCATTACTGAGCGTGATCCGACGCTGGCATTTTCGAGAGCATCTATCGATCCGGGAGATAGGCCGCAGGACCGGCCTAGCCCGGAATACCATCCGCAAATACCTGCGCCAGGGCAGCGTGGAACCGAAGTTCAAAGTGCCTGATCGGCCGAGCAAGCTTGATCCGTTTGCGGACCGGTTGTCGGCGTGGCTGAGGACGGAAGCCAAAAAGAACCGCAAGCAGAAGCGCACTCTGAAGCAGTTGCATGCCGAGCTGATGAGCCTTGGCTATCAGGGGTCTTATGGTCGTGTTGCCGCTTTCGCTCGGGAGTGGAAGGCGGATTTGCAGAGAGAGTCGCAGACGACAGGGCGTGGGACATTCGTGCCGCTTGCGTTCGATCCGGGTGAAGCTTTCCAGTTTGACTGGTCGGAGGACTGGGCGATTATCGGCAATGAGCGCACTAAGCTGCAGGTGGCCCATACGAAGCTCAGTTACTCCAGAGCCTTCATCGTCCGGGCCTATCTCCTGCAGACGCACGAGATGCTCTTTGATGCCCACAATCATGCGTTCCGTGTCTTTGGCGGCGTTCCCCGGCGCGGCATTTACGACAACATGCGCACGGCGATCGACAAGGTCGGACGTGGCAAGGAGCGGGACGTCAATGTCCGGTTCCTGGCGATGGCCAGTCACTATCTCTTCGAACCTGAGTTCTGCAACCCGGCATCTGGCTGGGAGAAGGGACAGGTTGAGAAGAACGTTCAGGACGCTCGTCATCGGCTGTGGCAGCCCCTGCCGCGCTTTCCGTCGCTGGAAGCCCTGAACGATTGGCTGGAGCTTCGATGCAAAGAGTTTTGGCAGCAGACCGCGCACGGGAAGATGCGCGGCACCATCGCCGATATCTGGGCTGAGGAAGTGCAGGCTCTGATGCCGACATCGCGCCTCTTCGACGGCTTTGTCGAATATACCAAGCGAGTTTCCCCGACCTGCCTCGTGCACCTGGAGCGTAACCGCTATAGCGTTCCGCCATCCTTCGCCAATCGGCCTGTCAGCCTTCGGGTCTATCCAGATCGCATCGTTGTTGCTGCAGAAGGCCTGATCATCTGTGAGCACCGACGCATCATCGACCGCTCCCATGATCGGCCGGGACAGACGGTCTACGATTGGCGGCACTATCTGGCGGTCGTGCAGCGCAAACCCGGTGCCCTTCGTAATGGCGCACCGTTCACCGAGCTTCCCGAGACCGTCAGGACGCTGCAGCAGCACCTTCTGAAGAAGCCAAGTGGTGATCGCGAGATGGTCGACATCCTGGCGCTTGTCCTGCAGCACGACGAACAGGCCGTGCTCTTGGCCGTCGAGATGGCGTTGAAGTCCGGCGTTCCGACCAAGACCCATGTGCTGAATCTGCTGCATCGCCTGGTCGACGGCAAGTCCTCCACGCCACCGACTATCGACGCGCCCCAGGCCTTGACCCTCACCAACGAACCCAAGGCCAATGTCGAACGCTACGATGCCCTGAGAAAGAATGCGGAGGTGCGCTATGCGTCATAATCCAGCCAGCGGCGCAATTGTCATCATGCTGCGGAGCCTGAAGATGCACGGCATGGCACAGGCTGTCGGCGAACTCACCGAACAGGGATCGCCGGCGTTCGAAACCGCCGTTCCCATCCTGTCGCAGCTCCTCAAGGCCGAGACGGCAGAACGCGAGGTCAGATCGACGGCTTATCAGCTCAAGACGGCACGCTTTCCAGCCTATCGTGATCTGAACGGCTTCGACTTCTCAAGCAGCGAGGTCAACGAGGCTAATGGCGACGATGCCAAAAGCAGCGGTTTGGAAGGCAATGTCTGTTTGCTGGTGGTGGCTACGAATATCAGCATAGGCGGTAATGTACCCGAGGTATCCAGCTCCTAGCGCGACTTGTATCTGCAACGGAGATTGAAAAAACTGCTCCATTAGAAAGCCCCCTCGTTGGATCAATTAAGCTTACGCCAGTTCTATGGCGACCGCCATTCTTCTTTACTGAGGTATTCGCGGTATTCCACGGATGCTGAGGATCCATAGGCCGGCCGTTGAGCGCGTGGTGGTGAGGTGCGCACGTGCTTTCGTGGTGGTCCGGATCGACTACTAGCGCCCAGCTGCCCTTCTGCGGGACACGGTGGTTCACGATAGTAGCGCGTGTAACTATGCCCGACTTAAGGCAGTGCTCGCATAGCGGTTGCTTAGCGCACTTGGCGCTGTGCGGATGCCCATAGCTTTAGATTGTACCAAGCGTGGCGCGCAGCCAAGCGCCACGGGTACATGCAACCGTCACTTGACCTGGACTCCAACCAGCCGGCACTGTCGTGCGGAACGCGCCCGATGGCGCGCGAGCTCGCAACGGCGTCACCGGCGATGATGCGCCATTCATTCGGCGGAGCGGAACGGGCCAGTAAAGAGCTGAATAGCCCGGCCGGTCCCCGTGTGACACAGGATTCGTGGGCTAGACCATGCTCCCGGTGCTGATCCGGGAACGGTCGAACATTGCACCCTTTTGCGGCGTCCCACAATAACTGCCCATTAGCAGGCTCTTGCCTACTGGCGCCGCCACTCCAGAATCCAAAGCATGGCAAGCGGCATCAAGATTGGCGAGCAACTGAGCGAGCTCGGTCCTGGTCTCCAATCTCTGCGAGCGAGGAGTCACCTGTCTGTGAACCACTGCCGTCGGGACCTTGACGGCCATCGGGGGGGCATGGCTGTTTCTGAAGCAGGGCCTTCAGGCTATTCTCGAATCCTTTTGACCTCGTGCGGATTTCGGCGATGTCGCGGCCGCTGAGCGTAGCCCTGCCTGAGAGCGAAAGGCCGATCAGGTACATGGCCTTGTCGCGCGCCTGATGAACATTGGCCGGCCTTTGCCGGATCAGCCGCCGCCACGCAATTTTCTCGGCAAGGATTGCTCCCGCGCTGGCGAGATCGATCGCTATGACGCGATAAAGCGATCCACCGCACCGTTGGCGAGCGGCAGTTAACTTTGTCACAAGTCGTAGTCGCTTTCTGTGCCGCTGAATGGCACGATCGGTTCCGCTCACGAAAATCATCCGCGAGATCCTCCGGCGCCAGTTCTTGAGTTCAGGCCACTGCTTGCCCGGCCAGGTG
Organism: Mesorhizobium sp. BR1-1-2; assembly: GCF_020165435.1. Classification (NCBI taxonomy): domain Bacteria; kingdom Pseudomonadati; phylum Pseudomonadota; class Alphaproteobacteria; order Hyphomicrobiales; family Phyllobacteriaceae; genus Mesorhizobium; species Mesorhizobium sp. BR1-1-2. The sequence goes on along the minus strand of NZ_JAIUID010000007.1, from coordinate 289,434 downwards.
GGGCGCGCTTTGGGACCAAAGTACCGTCTCCGAGACCCCGTAGATTTCTTGGGTGGTTCGAAGGGCATCGGGGCTGATCTCGACCATCAGACCAATGATCGATATGCCGTCGCGCCGCAGCGGCCGACCCAGTCGCTTGGGGTTCCAGCCAATGGAGGCGAAACGAGGCTGCCAATAGTCCTCGCAAACGATGGTCAAGTACCGGATCTCGCGTTGCAGGCAGTATTCCTGGATTCCGCAGTAGACGATACCTGCCGCCTGGCATGACCTGCCCGGCGCGCGCAGCGCCTTGATCACAAAAAATCGGGTCCACTCATACGTATCGGCTCGGCATTTCACGCCGCCCCGTGCCAGTTCCGGAAACACCTCACTCATCAGATGCGGCTGCACGCTTGGAACCAACCGCGATCCAGCAACCACGCCGAGCTGAGGCGATATTCCAATCAGGTAAATTGCGTCGGGTGTGTCGAACGCATCAACTTCCCGGCCATCTGACCGTCTCAGTTCCTTCCAAGCACGCTCGCCAACGTAGATTTCATGGCGCAACCGGAAATGCGCTTCGAGCTCGTCCTTGTAAGAAGCGTGATTATTCCTATCAACGACGTGGATGTTGAACATGGCGTTTCCTCGTTTCACGATCATGTGAACATCCTGATCGGGTGAGGCCATACTCAGTTTTGGCGATGGATCAAAGTTGGATTTCGTGCCGGCGAAATGCCTCCACGACGGCGTGTGCGATGTTGGCGGCGTTCAGCTTCTGACGGATATTGCGCAGATGCGTGTTTACGGTGCTTTCCGAGATGCCCAAAATAACGGACACCTCCCATGCCGTTTTGCCAGCCGCAGTCCATTGGAGGATTTCCCGCTCTCTGTCGGAAAGTCTCTTTTCCGGGGCCCGGCCTGCATTCCCGGCCAGCCGCAGGGCGGCGGTATAGGCGTGTCGGGACAGCGCATGGACGCTGCAACGGGCCTCGGGAGCCAAATCGATCTCAGTTCCCGCCACGGTCACGGCCGCGGGTTCGCCATAGGGTACCTGAATTGGAATGCATACCCCATCCCTGAGGCCAAAATCCTCGGCCTCATCCATCACCTGCCGCGCGCTTGGATCAGTCAAACGACGTCGGACATCGCTCCAAACAAACGGTCCAACCCCGGTACGACATAGAGCCGCACAAGGGTCGTTGCGGTAATGGCGCTCAGCCTGGTAGTGGCGATACCATTCAGCTGGCCAGCCGTTGAGGAGGATGTGTTCGGCCAGCGAGCCGGTCTTCTGCTGCGGCAATTGCGTGATCAGGCATGCAACATATCCGTACCTTTCGATCCCGCTGCGGAGATGCCCCATGATGTCACGAGCAGTGACTGCTCGGTCGATGTGAGACGCGGCTTCGAAGATGCGATCAATACTGCGGCGAGAAGCGGCTGCCGAAAGGTTACCCATTGGCGGTCTCTCAAAGAGTTCTCCAAGCCCAAGGATATACAAGCAAATATTGCAGGCAACCGTCAGGAAGACGTTTGACCACTATAGTAGGTGGCACTAAAGGGTGCGTTCTGACTGCCTCACGCCATGAGGCTGAGGTTCATATTCGCGCGCAATCTGAGGTTGCTCCGTCAGGGTTCCGGCCTGTCACAAGAGCAACTTGCGGATCTGGCCGGGCTCGATCGCAACTATATCGGCAAGTTGGAACGTGAGGAAAGTTCGCCCACGCTGGACACTTTGGAGGTGTTGGCGCTGGCCCTGCATATTGACGCCGAGGTTCTGATCCGCCGCAGCAGGCCATGATGGAGCGCGGCGAAAGTTTCAAACTCGATCCCGTCAACCAGAGCCGCGCCTGCGCTTGGAGCCTGCGGCCGGTGTGCTTTGCGGCGCGCGCAGCAACTCCTCGATGGTGATACTCAATGCCTCGGCGATCTTTGCGAGCGACAAGAGCGTTGGATTGCGGCGGCCTGCCTCAAGCCCGCTGAGATAAGCGCGGGTGAACCCCGAGCGGAACGACAGTTCCTCCTGAGAAAGCCCCTGCCCCCGGCGAATCCGTTGAACGTTGAGGCCGACAACCGTGCGTAGGTCCATGCCGACACGGTCGGTGCAACGCACACTTTATGACGACACACTATAATGAACATTCGTCGTTGACAGCGCAAACCGAAGCTGTATGGTTTCGCAAAATACGGAACATCATTCCGAAATAAGGAACACGCCGCGTGACTGGGAACCTTTCGTTGGAGCGAGGCCTGGCGGTCCTGAATGTCCTCAAAGAGGCCGACGAAGCTGTTGGCGTGCGCGACCTCGCCCGACGGCTGGAACAAAGTGCTGCGGCCGTTCAGAGGATCCTCAATACTTTGGCCGAACAAGGTTATGTGGAGCAATCTGCGGACTCGCGGCGCTACCGGCTTGGTCCGTCTGTCTTGGCCTTGGCACGCCACGTTCTAAGCAAAGATCAACTTGTCGGTCTGGCGGAGCCGGAGTTGCAGGCTCTGGCCTCAAGGGGATGCTTCAATGCCTTCCTGGGGGTCAGACGAGGAAACGCGGGCCTGTATCTCTTGACCGTGCAGAGCAGGAGCCCCGTCGTCATACGGTCCTCTCCGGGTGAGACCTTCCCCCTCCATTCAACGGCTTTGGGCAAGGCATTCCTGATAGACTTTGATCGCGAGACGATTGTCTCGGTCCTGGGCGAAGCGCCGCTGGAGCGCTTGACAGAGCGCACCACCACCGATCCGCGGAAGCTGGCCCTTCAGATAAGGTCATCACGGGCAATCGGCTACACGACTTCCCTCGATGAAAACTTTGTCGGCCTGGTCGCAATCGGCGCACCAATTCGCGACGGCTCAGGCAGCGTCGTGGCGGGAATAAGCGTTGCCTATCCGCGCTCCGTGGGCCCACAGATCGGCATCGCGGATGTGGGCGAGCAAGTCATGGCGGCAGCGTCGAGGGTTTCCGCGGGCCTTGGCTTTCGGCCCGTCGGGGCGCAAGGCGGAGGAGCTGGCAATGTTGCTTAACGAACAGCGTCTGACTGAGCACATCACCGCCGCCGGCCTGGACGCCATTGTGGCGGCCGCTCCAGAAAACGTCACCTACATGAGCGGCTTTTGGGCTCTGCCCCAGTGGATACGCCGCGGGCCACAGACCTATGTGTTCTGGCCAGCTCAAGAAGCAGGCGCGCCCGAAATCATTGCCAGCACCAGCACTCTGGACCTCATCGCTGACCAGCAGCCATGGGTGAGACACGTCCGCCCCTATGGCGACTTCCATGTCGAAGCCGGCTTCGACGCGGCAGGAGCGGTCGACCAAAGGCACCTCGCGTTGCGCAGTTTGCCCCGACACGCAGACGCAATCACGGCGCTGGTGACGTCGCTGCAGGCTGCCGGCTTGGCTTCCGGCCGAATTGGAATCGACGAAGCCGGGTTTCTGCCCGGCGATTTGCAGGCGCTTGGCACCCGCTTGCCCAAAGCCCGCTTGACGCCCGCCTCGGCCATGCTCCGCAACGTGCGGGCCGTCAAGACAGCTGACGAAATCGAACGGCTGGGAGCTGTGGCGCGCATCGCGGAACGGTCCATTCATGCTTCCCTGGCGGCCGCCACGGAGGGCGCCAGCGAGCTCGACCTGGCGCGCGCATTCCACAGGCAGACCGTGGAGGACGGAGCATTGCCCGTGTTGGGCTGCATCGGTTTTGGCGAACGCAGCGCGCTCATGAACGTCCAGCCCTCAGCGCGTAAATTGCGCCCTGGCGAAATCATACGCTTCGACGTTGGCGGACGGTTTCAACATTATCGCGCCGACATTGCCCGCATCGCCTGTCTCGGGGAACCCCCGGCGGAGGCATCAAGGCTGCACAGGGCGTTGTTGCGCGGTGTCGAACGTGCCTGCGAGGTGATACGCCCCGGGCTGCGAGCCGCAATGCTGTTCGAGGAGGTGATGAACGTCGTTCGCCGCGAGGGTATTGCGCACTACAAACGTGATCACGTCGGTCACGGCATCGGGCTCGATGGCTATGATGCTCCCATTCTTTCCGCCAGCAGTCCTGAGACGCTCGAAGAGGGCATGGTCCTGTGCGTGGAGACGCCCTACTACGAAATAGGCCGGTGGGGGCTCCAGGTCGAAGACATGCTGGTCGTTCGCGAGCGCGGCGCTGAACGGCTCATGACCACCTCCGGAGAACTGATGATGGTGGCGCAATGAGCAAGGTTGCCGGTTATACCTGCATCCGCTGTCGCGCAGCCTTTCCGGCGGACCTCAAGATCGATTCCCGCGGCTGTCCGCATTGCCGCGCGGATGCACCAGCTAATCTTGAGGTGATTTATGCACCGGCTGGAAATGGTGTCGCCGTGGATCGGCTTTCCCGGACATCACCGCCCTCGCTCTGGCGCTATGCAGACAGGCTTCCCTGCCGAGAAAACGACGCGATATCGTTGGGCGAGGGCTTGACGCCCCTTCTGCCCGCTGAAACCCTGGGTGAGCGGCTGGGTGTTCCGCGTCTATTGATCAAGGATGAGGGCGCCAACCCGACCTGGTCCCATAAGGACCGGTTCTCAACGGTCGCTGTGTCGATGGCGCGCTTGACGGGCGCGCGCGTGGTAGCAACGGCTTCTTCGGGCAATGCCGGCGCCTCGCTCGCCGCCTATGCCGCTCGGGCCGGGTTGAAGTGCGTTGTCGTTACCTTCGCCGGTACTGCCGGCGCGATGTTGACGCAGGTCCGCAAATATGGCGCGACCGTGGTGCCGATGGCCGACAAATCGTTGCGCTGGCCATTTCTTGCCAGTGCCGTCGATCAGTTCGATTGGTACGTCACCTCGCCATTTCATGCACCGGTTGTCGGGAGCCACCCGGTTGGGCTCGAAGGCTACAAGACGCTGGCCTATGAAATCTGCGAGCAGATGGAGGGCGCAGCACCGGACTGGTGCGCATTGCCTGTGTGCTATGGCGATGCGTTGGCCGGTATCTGGCTAGGCTTCAAAGACCTTTTTGAGCGAGGAGTGATCGAACGCCTGCCCAGGCTGGTGGCAGCCGAAGTCCACGGCTCCCTGACGAGGACGTTGGACAGCGACAGAGATGCCATCATTGACGCTCCTTCGGCCTTCGATACGCTTGCGATCTCCATCGGAACCACCCGCAGCACCTTCCAGGCGCTCCAGGCGCTTCGCCAATCGCGTGGCACCGCGGTGGCGATCGACAATGACGGTCTGATCGAGATGCAAGAGCAACTTGCGGCTTGCGAGGGAATATTCGCCGAATTGGCCTCAGTGACGCCGCTTGCAGCAATCGGCTCCTTGAGGCGGCGCGGCGTCATTGGCGCGTCGGACCGTGTCGTGGCCATCACTACGGCGAGCGGTCTCAAGGATCTCGACCGTTCAACAGCGTCGGTGTCGGCTCCGCAGTCATTCCAGTCCGTTGATGATGCCTGGCAGCATCTGCGAAAGAATATGCAAGATCGGACGGTCGGCAAAGACGCAGGATGAATTGCATTCGTCGGGCGGTGTCATCGCCGGACCTTGCTCCGTTTTGACCGGGGGCGCCGGCGCAGGCACTCGGTAAGTACCAGGCACGATGACGGGCCAGGCCGCATCAACTTTTACACATCAGGGAGGTTTCGATGCTCTGGAAGATTATAGCCGGCGGCGTGGCCGCCATCATGTTTGCACTGACAGCAACTCAGACGATGGCGACCGAGACAATCAAGGTCGGCATCACCCCAACAGGAGTGCCCTTTACGTTCGTCGACCCAGCCACGCAGAAGCCGGCCGGCGCAATGGTGGATCTGGCCGCCGCTATTGCCGAGGCAATCGGCACGGAAACCGAATTTCAAGTCATTGCGTTTCCCGCGCTCATTCCATCCCTGACGACCAGACGCATCGATCTGATTTCGGCCAGTATGTTCATTACCGACAAGCGTAAGGACGTAATCAACTTCAGCAGCCCGGTTTATGCTTACGGCGAGGCCATGTTCGTCGCGGCTGCCGATCCCAAGGACTACAAGCTCGACGACCTCAAGGGCGAGACCGTCGGCGCGCCTGTCGGCTCGACCTTCGCGGAGGCTCTGCAGGGCCTCGGCCTTTTCGGCGAGGTTAAGCTCTACGAGTCCATCGCCGACATTATTCGTGACGTGAAGCTTGGAAGGCTAAAGGCCGGTTTTGGAGACAGACCGATCGTCGCCTACCAGCTTTCTCAGAATCGGGGTCTCGGCGTGCGGCTCGTCGAAGGGTATGTGCCTATGAAAATGGGCCAGATAGCGCTTGCTGTCGCCAAGACCAATCCTCGGCTGCTGGAAATGGTTGATGCCACCATAGCCAAGCTGCAGCGAGATGGGCAGCTTAAAAAGATTTTTGCAAAGTACGGCCTCTGACGGGCGACAGCATGCAAAGGGCCGCAGCAGGTCTCAATGAAGGTTGCTTCTTGCCTGGCGCCGACGAACCATTGGCCGGAAGAGGAGTGTGAACATGATTGATTTCGTCACCCGCTCAGCAGAATACCTGCCATTTCTTGCCCGTGGCCTGACAACGACTATGCTCGTCACCACGCTGGCATTGTGCCTGGCGACTGGCTTGGGTCTCATCTGGGCACTGCTGCGAACATCGAATGTCCGCTGGCTGTCGCTACCGGCTCGCACGGTGGTCGAGTTCGTGCGTGGCATTCCGCTGCTTGTTACGCTGTTTTACATCTATTTCGTCGCCCCAGAAATCGGCATCGAACTGACGGCCTTTCAAGCAGGCGTCATTGGACTGGCGCTCACCCATTCCTGCTATCTCGGCGAGACATTCAGGTCAGGGATCGAAGCCGTCGATCACGGCCAGGTCGAAGCCGCGAAATCAATCGGAATGAGGCGGCCAATGATGATGCGTCGTGTGGTTTTGCCGCAGGCTCTCAGAATCACCTTGCCTCCCTATGCGAACAACATCGTCGTGCTCCTGAAAGACTCCTCGCTGGTGTCGGTGATCTCGGTCGCTGACCTTACCATGCAGGGGAAGATGCTCGCCTATTCGACGTTCGACAATATGACCGTCTTCACCTTAGTGGCGTTGCTCTACCTTAGCCTCACCGTGCCCTTGAATTTTATGATGGGTCGGCTGGAAAAGTCTGTGAGCGTCGGCCGATGATCACGTTCGAAAACGTAGAAAAATCCTTTGGGCGTCACACGGTTCTGAAGGGGATCGATGCCGAGGTCCGCAAAGGAGAGGTTGTCTGCCTGATCGGTCCTTCTGGCTCCGGTAAGTCGACGCTGCTTCGGTGTGTCAATGGGCTCGAGACCTACCAGCGTGGCCAGATTCGTGTCGGAGGTACCCTGGTCGATGCCAGTTCCAAGCTCATTCACGGCATTTGCGCCCGCGTCTCGATGGTGTTCCAGAAGTTCAACCTATTTCCCAATCGCACCGCGCTGGAAAATGTCATGGAGGGCCCTCTCTACGTGCTCAGGGAAAACAGACACGATGTTCGGGAGCGGGCAATGGCGCTGCTGGCCCGTGTTGGCTTGGAAGACAAGATGGATGCCTATCCCGCCATGCTCTCCGGCGGGCAGCAACAGCGCGTGGCGATTGCCCGCGCGCTCGGCATGCGGCCCGAAGCAATCCTGTTTGACGAACCCACCTCCGCTCTGGATCCCGAAACCGTGGGTGAAGTTCTCCACGTCATGCGCGCTCTCGCCGAGGAGCGCATGACAATGCTCATCGTCACGCACGAGATCCAGTTCGCGCGCGAGGTCTCCGACAGCGTGCTTTTCCTGGATAGTGGCCGAATTGTCGAGCGTGGGCCGGCAGAGGAATTGTTGCGCAATCCAACGCAAGAGCGCACCCGCGATTTTCTGAGGCGCGTCATGCATCCCCTGTGAAGCACATCGCAGGCGGCAAACATACGGGCGGTTCCACTCGTCGGCATGCTTCGAACCGCTCGACAATGGTGCCGCGTATCGACTTTTGTGCCTTTGATGCCGCTCATTCCCTCCAAAGGGATCGCCAGCAGACTGGTTTGACGAGGCGCATTCAGACAGACCCCTCAGCCTTGGCAGAACGCGGCCAGCACTTCATTGAGCGTTCGCCGTCTCCATGGAAACCGCGTCCAATCCGTTTCCGGGGCCGGGCCAATTCGATCGATCTCAACCGGCTCAGAGGGAATGGCCATCGGCCATCCCTCGATCTTGCTAAGCCATTCGTCATTGTAGACGGTGTCGGAATGGCGATGACCCTCGTCAGGCATGATCACGACGGTGGCCATGTCGGGCATTTGCCGCGTGACCCAGCGGGCAACGAGCGCAGCCGCGCCGCTGGTCGGTCCCATGAATATGCCGTGGTCGCGAAAGAGTTCGTGAGCCATGGCGTAGGCAGGCAGGGCGCCCACCCAATGGACCTCGTCAATCATGTCGTGGCGGACGTTTGCGGGTAGCACACTGTTGCCAAGACCTCGCAGCATGCGCCGCCCCACGGGTTGACCGAACAGCATGCTCCTATGCGTGTCGACAGCAACAATTCTCAGATGCGGGAAGAGCTCGCGCAGGAAGCCGCCAGTGCCGCAAAGTGAACCCCCTGTCCCGACGCAGCCCACCAGACAATCAACACGTCCAAAGTTCCTCACGATCATCTCTGCCAGGCGTGCATAGGCAAGGGGGTTCTCGGGGCTGTCATACTGCCGCGGCCAATATATATCCGGGTTGCTCTCGACGATCGTTTGCAGCCGCTCCAGCCGACCTGGCTGATTACCGTCTCCCTTTGGATCGTCCACGCTCAAGACCTTGGCGCCAAGCCGCTCCAGGCGCCGGGAGAGCTTGAGATCAATCAGGCTAGACGCGGTAATGAGTGTCAGCTCATAGCGACCAACGGCGGCGAGCATGGCCATCGCCAGGCCGAATGTGCCCGATGTTGTCTCGACTATGTGCCCACCTGTCTCGAGGCGGCCGGACGCGAATGCCCGATCGACCATGAAACGGGCCGGCATCAGCTTCATGAGCGGGAAGCAGGCAGCGGTGAGACCTGGTGCGAGTTTGGCAAAACGGGGTGCTTCAAAGGCACGAAGGTAGTCTGCTGCCCCGGTCATGGGTTCCGGGCTCCGTCGGTTCCGATCGCGAAGCGCGTGAAATCTCCGAAGCCTGCGCCTGCCAGGCTCTTCTTCAATGCGGCAACTCGGTTTCCCCTCATGACTTCATCGGCATCCATCAGAATTCCGATCAAGGTCCCGCTATGGGCTACCTGAATCCCGAACGCGCCGTGTTCGTTTGCCAGCGCTGTCAAAGCGTCGAAGCTGGGCTTGCGAAGGCGCCTTTGATTGATCTTGGCGCTCAGCGTCGCCACCCGGCCGAGAAGTCGAGGATCCTGCTGCCGGATTGAGCGGCAAGCCAGCCCTCTTAGCACGCGAAACAGCTCAATCTCGCCGCTGTCATATCGCGCCCGCGGATGCCGCAGAGTGTCGACGGGCTGTCCCCTCATATGTCGGAAACCGAGCACCTCAAGCGGTGGAAATTCCCTGCCGAAATGTTCCAGGACCGCGCCCTCGCGGTGTGCAAACAGCAATGCCCACTCGCCGTAGGCGATTGCGTCACTGGCGCCTTCGGCCGCAACAGCCAGCCTTGCCACTGACGCATGCTGCAAGGTCGCGCCTGCCGAGGCAGCAACAGCGCGTATCGTGGCGATGACATCTGCGGTTGACGAACCGTATCCGTGACCGATGGGGATGGTGCTTTCAATGGTCAGGTCGCCACCTATACCTGAAATGCCCAGGTGCTGAAGCGTAAGATGCGCAGCGCGGGCAGACTTGGAGCGGCCGGCCGGACGCGTGCCGATACCGGGCTGCTGCCTTGGCCAAAAGGTCGCCACCGCCTGTTGTCGGGCATAGGGCAACGTGAGAAGGCCTCGGTGGAGACGGCCATGTTCGTCTTCAAAAACGCCCTGCAGCAGTTCGCCGTGATGGGCGCTTGCCCGGCCCGTGCCGACCCGCAAGGCAGGGTTCTCGACGGTCGTCGAAGCAGGAGGCTCTGCTTGACGATGGGGTGATTGAGGTTGCAAGAATTTCACTGGTTGTTTCCTACCGTGATCAAGTCTCACTGTGCCAGGAGTGAGCAGGACCGTCACTCGCCAGATCAAGGTAGGATCGAGAGCGCCAATCACCTTAAATGAGGGCGCGATGCCCAATCTTGGGAAGCAGCTTGATCGCGGATCGACATCCATCGTGGTCGCTGCGCCGGCGAGCTCGCTTTTGGCTGGAGGCTGTTTCGCCGAACACCTGCGAACGGCCGCGAGCGTGAAAGGTCTGGACTCGACCCCGTTCAACATCAGGCGGCAAGTTACATCGCCTCGGCGGCGACATAGCCTTCAAGACTAGGCCGAGTGCGAGCAACTTATCGGGTCCGGGGCGTGGCTCGGCCACACGCAGGTCACACCGCCTCGCTGCCCGTGCAGTCCAAGGGTTCGGCTGATCAGATTGATCAGCTCACCGCGCGGCGGGCAGCTGAGGGTCGTCGAGACTGACGAAGCTCAAGCGCCCCGGCCGGCTATGCCCTTGCCTTGCGCTTCGCTCTCTCCGCTTTTGACGGAAGGGCCGCCTTGCGGCCAAGGCCGCTCGCTTTCGCCAAGGCTGACCGTTGCGCGGCATAGCTTGGCGCCACCATCGGATAATCTTTGGCCAAGCCCCATTTGGCTCTGTATGCCTCGGGGGTCATGCCAAGCAGGCCGAGGTGACGTCTCATCGACTTGAATTTTCGGCCGTTTTCCAGACTAATGATGTAGTCGGGAAACACGGACTTCTTTGGATTTACGGCGGGAATGAGTTCGGGCTTAGGTGCGACCGCCGGCTGCTTCAGCTTCGACAGCGCCGCATGCACGCTGGTGATCAAATCGGGCAAGCCCGTTATCGGCAGTGGATTGTTTTGAACATAAGCGGCCACGACGTCGGCAGTCAAACTGATGAGCTCGCCGCTCTCGATCTTATCCAATTCTCACTCCTGTATTCCCTAGCCTGTATTCCCTGGATGGTTCCATCCTTTCCTATTGCGGAAATTTTGGGCGCGCAACGTCTGGGCTTCTAAATGATCAACAACTAACGCAGGAAATCTGCCGCCGTGCTTGGCCGCACAATCGACTGTCCACTACTCCCCCGGGGTGGCGGTCCCCGCACAGGGCAGGACGGATAAAGCCCGCGCGGCGTTAACCGCGTGCCGACCCAAGCTCGAACCAAGGGCACCTGTCTCCCGTTGTGGGACCATGAAAGGTCAGGTCAAGGCCAGGTTCCACTGTCGTCTCGAGCCATCGGGTAGATGGATGGTGTGGGATGATCTCAACAACGCGCCTGCGAGATTGGGAGGCTGTTCCCTTGTTGGCCGTACTCGGCAGCGCGCCAAATGGCCTGCGAACTGCTGACGCGCATTTATGATAAGCGGTTGGGGGCTCGCTCGCTCGGGGGCCGCACGAAGCATCGGTCGGGCCGGCAGACCATGTCGGCGAGCTCATCACGTCCATTCGTAAGGCTCGCGATTTGGAAAAACGGCCTCCCTAGTCCTATTCCGGGGATAGGCTAAGCCCTGATGGTTGCACCCAGGGTGATCTATCGTGCGTCCGTCAGTAGGGCAGTGATGCTAGCTGAACTGCATCGACTATATGGGATCCCTGCTATAGTCCCATATGGCCGTTCGAATAGCGATTATCCTGGTGGTCCTTTTTGCCTTCGCCACGGATTCGCAAAACTTGTGGAGCGTTATGGCGGCGACGGCGATGAGCCCTCTCCATGTGCACAATTGTCAAACCTTGGTTGCCCCAAGGCCCCTCCTCCTGCGCCTTAGCGAGACAGTCCTTCTCGCGAGCGATAGCCGAGCTTTTCGTCAGTTGAATGGAGTTCCGGCCGGTGGGTTCGTGCACCCCCCGCCAATCGGTCAGTCGAGCACCGGCTCTGACACTTAGCTGACAGCGCGCAGGCGCCGAGATTGAACAAAGCGCTTTAGTCCCTCCGAATCCAACGCATGGCCGAAAGCATAGCCTTGCAGTATGTCGCATCCCAGACCTTCGAGTATCCGTGCGTGCTCCATCGTCTCGACACCTTCTGCAATAATCTCGATACCCAAGGACTTGCCGATTTCAATGATCGACGAAACGATCTGCCTTCGTTGCGGCGATTTGACAATTGGGATGATCAACTGCCGATCTATCTTCAATCGGCGAGGGTGTAGCTTGAGCAGGCTGACTATCGAAGCATAACCGGTCCCGAAATCATCTATTTCTATATCGATTCCGAGTTCTTTTAGTTGATTGACATTCCAAGTGATCAAATCATCGCTGCCATCGAGGAAAATAGACTCGACAAGTTCGAACGAAATCGTTCTCGGCTTGATGTTTAGCTCTCTTAAGCTCTTTATAAGGTCTTCATCCTGAAGACGTCGCCCGGAAACATTGACCGAAACGCGCGGCACATCGAGGTTCGCGGTCGACCACTCCGCAAAATCGGAAAGTGACTGATTGAGTATCGCCCGATCGATCATGGAGACGACATTCAACTCATCAGCAACTCTCAGGAAGACATCAGGCGCTAGAATGCCTTGCTTTGGGTGTCTCCAACGTGCGAGCGCCTCGACGCCGACAATCTCGAGGGTTTTTGCGCTAAACTGGGGCTGGTAGAAAGCTACGAACTCGTTGCGCTCAAGGCCGCCGAGAATTTCGTCGGCAATCCGCTTTGTGTCGACGATTTCGCTTTGCATCGCCTCGGTGAAGAATTCGTATCGATTGCGCCCACGCGTCTTTGCCTGGTAAAGCGCAATGTCGGCATTCACCAACAGGTGCTTGGCTTCGATGTCATTTTCGTTGTCGACCGCAATCCCCACGCTAGCGCCAAAACGGCAGCGGTGGCCGTGGTAATAGACGGGTTCGCTCATCTGGCTGATGATGTTTTCAGCCAGCAGTGCCAATTTCTTGATATCCTGCACGGTGCACAGGACCACGAATTCGTCGCCGCCGATTCGAGCGACAAATCCCCCCTCTTCCACCGTGGATCGCAGCACTGTAGACGCGTGAACCAGCATCGCGTCGCCCGCCGCGTGGCCAAGCGTATCGTTGATGTGCTTGAAGCGGTCGAGGTCTATGTGAAGCAGGCTCACATGCGCGCGGTCGCGCCTGGCGTTTGCTGTGTACTCTTTCAGCACTTGGTCGAGGTAACGACGGTTGGCCAAACCGGTCAGGGAATCGTGGAGCGCAATATGCTCTATGCGCGCCTTGGTCGCCTCAAGTTCTGCATTTTTCGACTCAGACAGCTGTCGTGCGCGAACCAGGTCGCTGTTTAACAGGACGTCGGCCGTCACGTCCCATTCCGCGCCAATCATCTTGGGCGTCTCGTTTGGCGCCTCGTACGTGGTGGCCCTGGACCGGACATAACGAATTTCACCATCCGGACAAATAATCCGGTACTCCGACGAGTATGTTCCGCGGCTGGCGACGGCACTGTCGAAATCTGCGTTGGCGCGGGCCAGATCCAGGGGGTGAATCGCGCCCGCCCAATCCGAATAGCCGCGAGGACCCCCATCGCTGGGTCTGCCGTATATTTCGTTGACACGATCGTCCCATGACAGGTCGTTGGTCGCGAGATCGTGTTCCCAAACGCCGATCGCTGACGCCTCCAAGGCAAGTTCCAGTCGTCTCGACAAGCGATGCAGTTCGGCGTAATTGCGCTGCCTCTCGCCGATCAGCCGACCCGCTACCAGGAATGGGATCACGACCAAAGCCCCGGCCGCCGCCATAATGGCGCGCAAGAACCAGGCGTTGCTGGGCGTCGAGGGCCAGCCGTTCTTGGGGATGGCTGCGATCTGCCACGAACCGGACGGTAGCAGAACTTCGGCCGTCACTGGATTGTCTTTGCGGACGTCCTCGGAGCCGAAGAATTGAACTCCGCCTGGGCCAAGCGCATCTTTACCGATGAGCGCGATATCGATTCCCAAATTGTCGTCGAGCAGGCCGCTCGCCTTATACAGACGCTGCACGTCGACGACGGCGGATATGATGCCCCAAAACCTTTCACTGTTGCCCGCACTCGCCACGAATACAGGAAAACGGCCGATGAAGCCTTGGCCTCCCTGCTTCAGGTCGACAGGACCGGCAAGAATCAACTTGCGCTCGTCGCGCGCCCTGAGCGCGGCCTTGCGCTGCCAGTCATCCTTGCGGTAATCGAGCCCCATCGCTTTCTCGTTGCCTTTCAGCGGGTACATCAAGGAGACGACCAGATCGGGCGCGCCGGCAATATTGTTCAATTGCGAATTTTCGCCGAACAGGTTACTGGCGAGGGACGCAAAGCGCTGTTGTCCCATATAGGGTTCAGTCACGATCGTCGCGACCAGTCCATGCACAAGTTGAAGGTTTCCGTTGATGTTTCCTTCCAGCTTGGCGCGGATCAGATTGACCTTGGCCAGCACGTCCGCGCGGGCCACTTGGTCCGAGACGATCTTGTTTTGATGGTCCGCATACGCTGCGCTGAAGGCAATGACCAAAACTGCCACGGCGGCCGGAATATTCACCGAAGAAAAAACGGCATCCTTCATCCCGGCCAACCTAGCGCCGAAAAGAGCCACTGGCGTGAAACTCCCTATGTTGCTCAGGCTTTCATATCGACCCGTGCAGGAACATTAGCTTTCATTAATTAATTTTGAACTTCACAGCCCTGAAAACTTTGCACTTCCCCATGCTGATCTCATCGCGGGCTGGCATGGGCTCCGGTCGACAATTTCACGCTCCTTACGACGCTGATATCGAAGAGGATTCGTCGACCAGCGTCGCCACCTTTGTTGGCGTGACCGCAATGAACGAAAAAAACGCCGCACAAAGGGTAACCCGCAGCTAAACAAGGCTGCTGCCGATCCATTGGAGACCGCGTCCCACGACGCTGGCCCATACACGAGATGAGCAGACGGCGACGCTCAAAGTGGGCCGTTCACCCTATCGAGGCGGATGGACATGCAAAGCTCCGACGAGCCGGTGCTCGGAAGAGGCGCTACGCTTAGCCAGCAAACGTCCCTGCAAGGACCCTGAGCTCGGCACGGATCATGAGCACAGGTGACGACAAGCGGTTAAGTCGGACCGGTGCCGTCACATCGCTTTAGGCGCAGCAAGATATGGGATCGTGCCGACACTGCGCTTGGTCGCGCCGATGGAATAGGCCATCGGGATCTTTGGAAAGTTCTCTGGCAAGCCATACATATCCTTGCCGGCCCTTACGGCAAATGAAAAGTGCTGCCACGAGACCATGTCATGCTCATTCAGAAAATCGAGTGTGAGCCCAGCTGAAACCAGGGCGTTCACCACGTCACTAATCGGATGGATCCACTCGTAGTATCTGGGGTGCTTCAAGCGTCGGTCGTCGCCGGTATAGGTAAGTTCTTCGTTCCAGGCGAGCGGCTGAGCTATTGGGGTTCGCCAGTCGTGCTTCAATTCCAGCGCCGCGGCCTTGCGATCACACTGGAACATCAAGGGATGACCCTCAGCCATATAGAGCCGGCCGCCGGGTCGCAGGAGATCGGCAACCACTCGCGCCCATCGACCGACGTCGTCCAGCCAGTTTACCGAACCCCAGGTGACGTAAGCGACGTCAAAGGTCCGGCCAAGCGCTTCGACCGCCTCGAACAGTGGCGCTTCCACGAAGCGCACATCCGCGCCTGCCTTGGCAGCGAAATCCCGCGCGGCCGCGATGGCTGTCGGTGAAAAGTCGAGGCCGGTCACGCTGCGCGCGCCAAGATTTTTCAAGCTGATCGTGTCGAGCCCAATGTGACACTGCAGATGGATGATATCCTTGCCGGCAATATTGCCAACCTCGCGCGTTTCCAGCTCATAGAGATTGGATCCGCCTGCTAGCACATTCTCGATCTGGTAGCTGCCGGTCTTGTCCGTCGAATGCAGTTCGGCCCGATCATCCCAATTGAGGCGGTTCGCACCCAGAAACGATTCCACGCCCCCTCCGATCGCCAGCGCTGACCGACGCTTGGTAAACAAGTGTTTAATATCTTTGCAGCGAACGGGTCGCGCGTCAATGTGATGGCCGCGCCAAAGCAAGACCTCGAACGTATCCGGGAGGTTTCGGGTAACATGGATCGCGACACGAACGCCCTGGGACCTCGAGGTCGGACGATTTCGGCGCTTGAGCACTGAACGGAATCGACCCCATTCCCGCCTCGCCGCCTCGCAGGCGCCTCGCCGAATTGGAACAGCCCCAACCCCGCGCGGACCTCTTGGGACGTGGCCTGCGTGACGACTTGTGCCCTTCTGGTCCGCTTGCGCAGAACGTCAAGCAAGTATTCCGCAACACGGGCATAGATTGTGCGGCGCTCCCCGGATCGGCGCATGGAAGTCCTGCAAGAGAGCTTCGCGCCGTTGCTTCACGGCCATGTCGCCTAGACCTTCGCGACGGCAGCGCACCTTCAAGTCTGCCACGCCCGTCTCGTCCTCGTCGAACGCATCGAGATAGGGGAAGGCCACGTTCCCCTCTCGCAGCCATCGAGATGCGCGCAACGTGCCTGGTGCCGAGCGGCTAACCTTCCACGTCCTGCTCGCGGGATCTCGGACCAGGCCCTTGCCGCAACGTCGACCCGTTCGCCGAAGAAAGCGTGTTCCCGCTCCCCTGTTCCTAGAATAAGACATCGAAAGTGTCGACTTTTATGTTGTCGGCCGGACCCAAACTTTCACAAGGATGACGGAATTGCACTCTTCTTGTCAGCCGAAATTGGCCAATAACAGGGCGATCCTAGATTTATAGGCCAGGGATTGGTCAGGGTTGATAACGGCGCTTTCACGCCGTAAAGTCGACACTTGTTCATCGAGGTTCGCTTGCAATGAAAATCCTGCTGATTGGCGTCGGCCACTGGCATACGCCACTCTACTTGGCGCCCTTGCTGGAGCAGCCGGGTGTGGAAATTTCAGGTGTTTCCGATCCCGATATCGCGGTGGCCCGTCGCTTTGGCGAGCAGCTGGCCTGCGCTTATGCGACGCGACCCGGCGAGCTGCATGCCGGAAAGAAGCCGGATCTTGCTTTCGTGCTCGGCCGGCATTCCGACATGGCGACGGAAGTCGCGTCCCTCATCGCCGCGGAAATCCCTTTCGTCGTTGAAAAGCCGGCGGGGCTCAACGAAGCCGAGGTGCGCAACCTCGCCATCAGCGCAAGCGCCGCCGGGGTGTTCAACGCCGTGCCGCTCGTCTTCCGGTCATCGGGCTTCGTGTCGGCAATTCGGCAACGAGCCTCGGGCGAAAAGCTGCTTTATGCCGATTTCAAGTTCGTCGCCGGCCTGCCCTCGCGCTATCATGAGGCGGGCTGCAGCTGGGTCTTCGATCGTAAGCAATCCGGCGGCGGCGTGCTACTTAATCTCGGCGTACATTTCATAGATCTCTTCCAGCACCTGACCTCCGTCGACAATGTCTGCTGCGCCAATGCCCGGCTGGCGAATCTGCAGGGCGAAGGCGATGTCGATGACTACGCGAACCTGACACTGCTAAACAGAGACCGACTCTGTCGGGTCGAGGCCGCCTATCTCTATCCGGCGCCCGGCGGCGTGTTCGATATGCATTTCTCGGCCAGGACCGAAGCGCATTACTTCAGGACCAATGGCCCTGGCGTCATCGAGATTTCTGACCTGAAGGGCCGACGCGAGACGATCGATGGTTCGACCACGAATATGCCGCTCTACCCGCTTTTCGTCGCCGACGTCATTGAGCAGGTGCGCAACGGCGTCCGGCCGGTCGCAGATCTCGGCGACATGGCCAACGTGATGAGCCTCGTCGACGATGCCTATCGCATCGGTGGCGTCTGACAATGATTGGAGGGAAGGGAGATCGAATGGCCAAGAAGGGGAATGGGCTGCTGCTGGTGTTGATGCAGCCGCCGTCGACGCTCGAGGAAGAGTTCACGGCCTGGTACGACACCGAACATGTGCCTGAACGCGCCGCACTTCCGGGATTCAAGTCTGCGCTGCGTTATGTGAATCTGTCGGGCTATCCCCGCTATATGGCGATCTACGATCTCGATTCTGTCGAGACTTTGGATACGCCGGAATATCAGGCCGTGTCCGGCCAGAATTTCAGCCCGTGGACTAAACGCGTCACCAGCCGCGTGCAGGTCTACCGCATTGTCGGCAAGCAGGTCTATCCGGGCGACGCCGTTACCCAACGTTCGTCGCGCGCCGTGCTGTTGCGGATGCGCGCCGTCGGCCCCGAAAAGGAGGACCAGATTGTTGCCGCACTTCGCGCCACGTTCGAGGGCAGGCCGGAAACGCGGGGCTTGCGGGTCTTCCGGGCCGACGAAGCCAGAGGCACGGACTATTTCTGCCTGGTTGAAATGACCCCGCCGCCGCCTCAGCAAATCGACCTTCGTGAACTGGGCCAGTTCGCTGCCAACGTCGACATGGTCAACATCTACGCGCCTTATAGTCTCGGCGGATAAGGCCACCTCACGACATCTGTCGACGCTTTGAGCCAGATTGGCTGCTATGTGGCCCATTTTGACAGGCAAACCGCAGAAAACTGTCGACATTTAGTGCGATCCACGTTAGCGTCTGAGAAATGAGGCGCGGCATCGCGATGGGTTCGTCCGCAGGACGGCGCCCAGCAGAGCAGGGACTTGGTTGGGACGATGTTGAACATTGACGTGAATGCCAAAACGGATGGGACGAAGACGTCGAGGGATGGCCAGGCCCTTTCCGATATAAGGATAATAGATCTGACGCAGTTCGAGGCGGGCCCGTCCTGCACGCAGATGCTCGGATGGTTGGGTGCCGAAGTGATCAAGGTCGAGCCGCCCGTCAAGGGTGAGCAGGGCCGCCGCGCCTCCACCGACGATCCGAATGTCGACTCCGTCTATTTCATGCTGCTGAATGCCAACAAACGCAGCGTCACCTGCAATCTGAAGGACGAGCGCGGCAAGGCTATCCTTCGCTCCCTTATCGAAACGGCCGATGTCTTCATCGAGAATTTCGGCCCGGGCGTGATCGAAAGGCTGGGTTTCAGCTACGAGGAGGTGAAGAAGATCAATCCTCGCATCGTCTATGCCCAGATCAAGGGTTTTGATGTCGAGGGCCCCTACGCCAACCTTCTCTCCTTCGACAACATAGCCCAGGCGGCCGGCGGTAGCCTGTCGGTGACAGGCGATGCTGATGGGCGGCCGCTGACGCCGGGTGTCAACGTCGGCGATACTGGCGCGGGCCTGCATTGCTCGGTCGGTATTCTGGCCGCGCTGCATCAGCGCGAACGCTCCGGCAAGGGCCAGAGCATCCTCATCAACATGCAGGAAGTGGTGATCAACTTTGGTCGAATCCTCTATGCTGCGCAGGCGATCTTCGGTCGCGCCGTGCCTCGTCGCGGCAACGCCCACATAATGGGTGCCAGTGCGCCATGTGAGGTCTTTCCTTGCAAGGGCGGCGGACCAAACGACTATTGCCTTATCTATTCGAGCCGCGCCGGCAACCATCAATGGGAGAGCCTGCTTCGGGTCATGGGCAAGGAACATCTCGCGGCGGATCCCCGCTATGCATCGCCGCAGCTGCGCTTCGATCATTCCGAAGAAATCAATGCCTTCATCACCGAATGGTCGTTGCAGCGCGACAAATACGAATGCATGCGGATCCTCGGCGAAGCCGGCGTGCCGGCCAGTGCTATCTTCGATACAATGGAACTCTACAGCGACCCGGTCCTGCGCAAGCGGGGGACCTTCGTGACGCTTCCGCATGCCGATCGCGGCGAGTTCACTATGCCGGGCTGCCCGGTGCGGATGTCGGATTCGCCGCAGACCCCGACGGCGGCCCCCTTGCTTGGTGCGGACAATGCCGAGGTTTATGGCGGCCTCCTTGGCTATGACCAGGAACAGCTCACGGCATTGAAGGCAGACAGGGCGATCTGACCCGACGGCCGGATACGTCCTGACATCATAAGGCCGATGTTGACCCCAGCGCGACTTCGAACGCGGCCGGCGACAGACGTGCCCGGCTATCGACGGAAAGAAATGGAATGACGATCAAGGGATATCGGCTATTCGGCGAGGCGGTCGCGGCCGAAGGCGTGGACACCGGCTTCTTCATCATGGGCGGCCCATCCAACGATGCCATCAATTCATGCATTGCCCAGGGCATAAGGATGATCGACGTCCGCCACGAGCAGGCGGCGGCCATGATGGCCAACGCCTATGCGCGCGTGCGCTCGAAGCCGGCCTTCTGCATCGCGGCGTCCGGTCCCGGCACCATCAATCTCACCACCGGACTTGCGCATGCGCTGGTCGATTGTGCACCGGTCGTGGCCTTCGGCGGCGCGGCCCCGGTCGGCCAATATTCCAGGGGCGCGTTTCAGGAAATCGACCAGCTCGAAATCATGAAGCCGGTGACCAAGTTCGCCGAGCGCGTCTACGACGCGCGGCGCATCCCCGAATATGTCGCCCGCGCCTTCCGCATGGCGCGCTCAGGTAAGCCCGGTCCTGTCTATCTCGATCTGCCTGGCGACGTGCTTTATGCCGACGTCGAGGAACAAGGCATCTTCCGCCCGGCACCCCAGTTGGAAACGCTCCGTCCGGGCGCCGATGCGGCCGGCATCGAAAAACTCGCAAAGATGATCCGCGAAGCCAAGCGCCCGGTTCTCGTCACCGGCAGCGGCATCCTGTGGTCCAAGGCCTCCGAAGCCCTGCATCGCTTCGTCGACATGTCGGGCATCCCCTTCTACACCACGCCGCAGGGACGGGGCGTCATTCCTGAGGACCACCCGTTCTTCTTCGCCCAGGCCCGCTCTCAGGCCTTCAAGGAAGCCGATCTCGTCATCGTCGTCGCAACCCGGCTGAACTACGTCATCTCCTATGCCGAGCCGCCACGCTTCTCGGCCGACGCCAAGCTTGTGCGCATTGATATCGATCCGGTCGAAATCGACAGCTCGCTGCGGCTCGATCTCGGCATCGTCGCCGATGCACGCACGGCGCTCGATCAACTGAGCGCCACGATCGGCGGCAACATCGCCGCCAGCTATGCCGAATGGCGCGCCACGCTCGCCGCTACCGAAAAGTCCAAGTTGCCGAAGCACGAGGCCTCGCTCGCCACCGACCAGATGCCGATTCATCCTTTGCGCCTCTGCAAGGAAATCCGCGACTTCATCGATCGCGACACGATCCTTTGCGTCGACGGCCAGGAGATCCTCAACTACGGTCGCCAGTCCATCCCGAGCTTCATGCCGGGCCATCGCCTGAATTCTGGCCCCTTCGGAACTATGGGCGTGGGCCTGCCCTTCGGTGTCGGCGCCAAGGCGGCAAGCCCGGACAGCAAAGTCCTGGTACTGCATGGCGACGGATCGTTCGGGCTCAATGCTATGGAAATCGACACGGCGGTGCGCCACAAGCTGCCGCTGCTGATCGTCATCAGTCTGAACGGCGGCTGGACTGCGGATCCCGACCAGAAGAAGCCCGGCCGCAATCTCGGCTACACCCGCTTCGACCTGATGGGAGAAGCATTCGGCTGCCATGGCGAGTTCGTCGAGGAGCCGGATGACATCCGGCCCGCGCTCGAACGCGCCGCCCAGGCCGTCGAACGCGGCCAGACGGCGATCGTCAACGTGGTGACCGACTGGCGCGCCCGCTCTGGAACGGCCAATTTCACCAATTACAGCACCTGACGGCAACCAGGGGAGACTGTCGTGAAGCTCAATTATGTCTTGGAAGGCGCGAACGATGGCGCCAGGATACTGCTGCTGCATCCCGTGGGCATCGACCTGACCTCATGGGACGCGGTGGCGCAACGGCTCTCCTCCGAATTCCGACTGCTGCGGGTCGACCTGCGAGGGCACGGCGCCTCGGCGCCGGTCGACCCCGCGATGGAACTGGCCGACTATGCCGTCGATGTGTACGATCTCGTCACGGAACTCGATTTCGCGCCGACCGGGGTCGTTGGCCTCTCCTTTGGCGGTATGGTTGCGCAGGCCTTTGCACTTGCCTATCCCGCGAGCGTGGGCAGGCTTGTTCTTGCGGGCTGTCCCTGCACCCTGCCGGACGCCGGCAGGATCGCGCTCTCGGCCCGCGGCCGCGCGGCGATCGAACAGGGCATGGCCTCCCAGGTCACGGAAACGCTGGAGCGCTGGTTCACGCCTGGTTTCATTGCCGGTAACGGCGCAGATGCGATCCGCGACCGGTTGCTGGAGACCGATCCGCAGGCTTGGAACAGCGCATGGCAGGCGATCAGTCATATCGATACCGCGCCACGCCTGAGCGAAATCCGGCTGCAGACTCTTTGCATCGCCGGCGCACTCGATGCGGCTTCGCCGCCGGCTGCGCTCAACGAGATCGCGCGGCGCATTCCCAATGCCCGGCTCCTCGTGTTGCCTGACGCACCGCATATGATGCAGGTCGAATGTCCGCATCTGTTCGCTGCCGCGATCAAGCGTTTTTTCTGCGGGGAAGCCATAGGTGGGGCAGTGGCCTAGCCTTTTGCCGATACCGATATCTGTCAATCCACCGCACACGCAGCGCTTGCGTCAGCGTCAGTTCTGTCGACTCTTCGGTCGTCCGAGCGTCGACAGCTTAATCCAACGGCAAGGCCCGCGCTTTTGGGATGCGTCATAAAACGATGTTTAATAAAGGAAATTCAACACGCTTGTCGTAAACGCGGATCGATCTCGCTTGACAGTGGGGGAAATATGTCGACACTACGCGAATTCTCGATCTTGCCAAGGAGTACGACCAATGCCGGTTGCATCAAGCGGTCTCATCACCGGAACCCTGGAATATCTGCGCCGTCCGCTTGTCCGCAACATCAAGCAGGGTCAGCGCGTTCTGGTGCTTTCCGACACCGAGCATGACACCCGCGTCTGGCAGGCGATCATGACGATCCTGTCGGATCTCGGTGCGGATGCAACGCTTGCGCTCTTCAGCCGCCGGCCAGCCGACTACTACGACCCGCCGGCCGCCGTTTGCGAAGCCATGATGAAGTCCGACGTCAACATCCTCGTCTCCTCGACCGGCATGCTCCATTGCGCCGCGAGCCTGCGTTCGATGGAAGCCGGTATTCCATCCATCTGCCTCGATGGCGGCATGCAGCTGGAATGGTTCCAGTCGGGCGCGGTCACCGACGACATGAAGCAGATCGCGGTGCGCAAGCACTATGTGGGCAAGCGTGTCTTCGGCGAGAATGCCAAGATCTGCCGCGTCACCTCCAAATACGGCACTGATTTCAGCTACAGCGTCGAGAACAAAATCTGGATCCCGCCGCTGCCGACCGACAGCTTCGATCCCTACAAGATCATCAATTTCCAAAAGGACGAGAACCGCCCGGCCGGCAAGCTCTATTATTACCTCTACCCGACCGGTGAGTTCAATGTCGCTCCCACCGAGGGTACTGGCAACGGCAAGCTTGTCATCGACTTGACGATGCATCATCTCGGACGTCTCAGCAGCCCGATAGAGCTGACGGTCAAGGATGGTCGCGTCACCGAGATCGAAGGCGGCGCAGATGCGCGCACCCTCAGGGACTTCCTAACCACCTATGGTGACGAAAACGCCTATATGTGCCCGGCCGAAGCCTCGGTCGGCGTCAACGCCAAGGCCGTCATCCGCGGCATCCAGCGCGAAGACAAGAACATCATGGGGACTTTGCATTTCGGCCTCGGCACCAATGTCGATGTCGGCGGCTCCATCATGTCGAAGATACACATGGACGGTGTCATTCTCGAGCCGACGCTCTACGTCGACGGCGTGATGCGCATCGACAATGGCCGTATCTTGGTCCCGATCGAAAGCGAGACCGACTGAGCGGGCGGGCAGACCGCCCGCTCCCCTAAATTCTAGAAGGCAGGCTCGGCAGTCGATGAGTGAAATTCTCAACCACCTGGTCAAGGGTGAAGGCCGTAGTCTGGCACTGCTTCTGATCCATCCTCTGGGGGCCGAACTCAGTTTCTGGGACGACTTCGTGGAAAAGATTGGCGACCGCTTCACCACGGTCGCCTGCGATCTTAGATCCAGCGGCAAATCATTCGGGACAGGAGCGCCGCCGTCGCTCGTGGACCATGCAGCGGACCTCGAAGCGCTGCGTCTCGATATCGGTGTCAGGAATGTCGTCCCCATCGGTTGCGCGGTCGGTTCCATGATCGCCGCCGCCTATGCCGGCAGCTATCCCTCGTCGACCGCGGCCCTCATTCTCGCCAACCCGACCCCGAGCAGTTCGCCGCAGGCTCGGCTTATGCTGACCGAGCGCGCCGCGGTCGTCGCCCGGCACGGCATGACGGCCATATTGCCCGCCGCCGTGGAACGCGCCTTCTTCAACCAGCCGAAGGACGCACGATACGAGCGCTACTATTGTAAGTTTGAGGCACAGAATGCGCGAGCCTATGCGCTATCGACCCTCGGTGCGGCGAATTCCGATGCGACCGAATTCCTGAAAACCATCCGTTGCCCGGCTCTGCTCATGGCAGGCCGCCACGATGTCCTGCTTCCGCTCGACAATGCCCGTGCTGTCCACGCGCTCTTACCGCAAAGCGAACTCGTGATCGCCGAACATACGGCACACTTCGTGCCGTTTCAAAGTCCGGAGTGTTTTGCGGAGACGGCTTGCCAATGGTTGTGTCGCAAAATTAAGGACGACGTCGAAAGCGCCTGAGCGCCGAATGCGAAATTTCCGGCGCCGGATCCACATCATTCGCCGCGGAATATCGGAGTCCGCTTTTCGGCAATCGACAGCAATCCTTCCGCGCGATCGCGAGTGACGGCGGTACGATGGTGCGCCTGGAGCTCGAAGCGCAGCCCCGTCGCAAGGTCGACGTCCATCGCAACTCCGATCGCCTTCTTGGATTCGCGCACCGCCATCGGCGCGTTGGCGCTGATGAGGCGCGCGGTTTCGAGCGCCGCAGGTACAAGATCCTGCGGCGGCAGCAGCTTATTGACCAAGCCCCACTGCAGGGCCTCGGCGGCCGAGAACATTTTGCCCGTCAAGATAAGCTCCTTTGCGCGGCGTAGACCGCAGGCGCGAGGCAAGGTCTGCGTCGCGCCGCCGCCTGGGACGATACCGAGCTTGACCTCGGGCAGAGAAAACCGAGCGGTTTCCGCCGCATAGGCGAAGTCCACTGCGGCAACCAGCTCGCATCCGGCTCCGACGGCGGCGCCGTTGACGGCGGCGATGAAGGGCACCGGACATTCCTGGAGATCGCGGATCAACTGTTCCATTAACCCGCGATGCCGGCGCGCCGCTGCCGGCGCCATCATGCGCCGCTCCTTCATGTCGCCGCCGCCGCAGAAGATTCTCTGGCCGGCCCCCGTTATCACCGCGCAACGAGTGTCACCAGGATCGATGGTCAGTTCACGGATCAGGGCGGTCAGACTGGTTAGCATCTGCAGGTCAAGAGCGTTGCCTGCGTCCGGACGGTTGAGCGTCAGCATCCGCACGTGGCCGATCTGTTCCTGCAGCAACGGTTCGCTTGCGGTCATTTACCTCTTGCTCCAAAAAACGTTTCATTGCCGAAAACATGGCCTATTACAGATATTTGGAGTTGACTCAAGCGAGATATGATGGCTTTTCCATAAAACGATTAATCAGCGACGTCCTGTCTACCGAACGGTCGGGGCGCTCTCGTTGCGTCGGCAACAGAGCGGCCGCCTCCGTCGTGAAAGCCGAGCCGATGCCGAAGAATGGCTCATCGAGTCTCCTGTTTGTAACAATGTTTCCGCAAGCCATTATGTCGATGGTGGTGCTCACGCCACCTGTCGTTGCGGACCAGGTCACCAGGGCGGTTAATCTGCCGGTGGAGGCGGCGGGATTTTACACGACTCTGAACTACATCTTTATCGCTCTCGGCACGCTCTGCTCCGGCGTTCTCATTCCGCTGATCGGACCGCTTCGCCTGAGTTTCGTCTGCATCTTTGCCGGCGGGTTCGCATTGATCCTCTTCGGCTTCGCTTCCCTGCCCGCCATCGTAACAGCAGTGGCGTTCATGGGCCTGTGTTACGGGCCGCTCACGCCCTCGAGCACGCAGGCGATAGCCAGCCAGGGGCCAATAGCCAATCTAACCCTTTTCATGTCCGTGAGGCAGACTTCCGTGCCCATCGGCGGGGTGTTGGCAGGCCTCGTCGTGCCACCGCTCGTGCTATGGTTCCATCTACCTGCAGCTATGCTGATGATCGGGGTCGTAGTGACCCTCGTTGGGCTCGTTGCTGGATTTGCGCTTAATGTCGTGCGTGCCGAAGTGCCGCCGCCCAGGCCACTGGGTCGTCTGGGCCTTTTGGCGCCGCTTCGATATCTGCTCCAAGACGACGATTTGCTGAGGTTGTCCTTTGGCTCCATGATCTACGGCGCGATGCAGCTGACGGTCAGTTCCCTCCTCGTGGTGTTCCTGATGACCAGCCTTGGCCGCAATCTCGTCGTCGCCGGCCTATTTCTAGGCATCAACCAGACAGGCGCCATTATCGGCCGGATCGGGTGGGGGTTCCTGGCCGACCGCCTTGCGGCCCTGCGTGCCGTGCTTGCGGGGGTAGGCGTCGGCATGTCGGTGATGTGCATGCTGGCCGGCATGCTTTGGCCCTCGGCGTCCGACTGGCTCGTAGGCATGGTGGTTTTCGTGTTGGGGGCCACGACCAGCGGCTGGAACGGTGTTTTCCTGACCTGCCTCATCCAGGCAGTGCCCGTCGACCGTGCCGGTTTTGCCGCCAGCGGATCGCTGCTGTTCTCCTATTTCGGCATCGTTCTAGGCCCGCCGCTGTTCGGAATCCTGGCGCTCTTCACCAGCTTCTCGATCGCGTTTTTCGCATTCTCGGTGCTGGCGCTGGCCGGCGCCTTCCTGTGCCGCCCTCGGCGACCTCCCGCGACGATCGCATGAGGATGCCGAACGGGCCGTTTCACGCGGCGCGAAAACGATTCCGGCCATTATAGATTGACCCCCTCATCCGACGCCATTTCCCCCTCATGCAGTCCAAGAATCCAAGGGTTCGCATTCGATGATGATGAATCAAAACATTGAAATAACGTTTCATTGACAGTCTCGGGAACGCTGATAAAAAGGGCGAACGGGCGGGAATGCGATGCGACCTGGGGAGGAAAATGGCGATCAACCTTATTACAGATGAAGTTCGTGCCGTCGTTGGCGCGCAATCCTCTTGGATCGAAGCGTGTCACCCTGTCGAGCCGAGCGAGGTGCGACGCTTCTTTCAGGCGCTGATGGACGGCAATCGACGCTTCTGGGACGCGGACCACGCGAGTCGCACACGCTATGGTGTGCCGGTCGCACCCCCGGCCTTCGTGGTTCATGCCTTTCGTCGCCCGCCGGACGAGGCTCACGATACGTTGGCCGCCGCCGGCGACCCCGATTTCGATGGCCTGTCACGCTCCATGCGGCCCGGCTTGCCCAAGATCCCCCTCGCCCTTTCCGGAATTCTGAACGGAGGCTACGAGTACGAATTCTATAGCTATCCCAAGGTGGGCGAGCGCATCATTTGTCGCAGCGCCTATCGCGACGTGTTCCAGAAGGAGGGCAAGGCAGGCTCGATGGTCATGGTCGTGATCGAGGATGAATACGCCACGGCAGATCATCGCCCGCTGCTGAAATCAATCAACACCATGATAATGAGGTAGAAGGTGGCAGAGCCCATCCATTACGACGCACTGTCCGTTGGGGACGAAATTCCGCACCTGGTCAAAGGGCCGATGACGACCGCCCATATCATGCGATGGTCGGCGGCGATGGAGAACTGGCATAAAATTCACTACGACTGGCGCTATGCGACCGAGCACGACAATTTGCCTGACGTGCTGGTAAACGGCTCCTGGAAGCAGCATGTCCTGGCTCAATTGTTGGTTGACTGGGTCGGTGAGGACGGTTGGCTTTGGAAGATGAACTTCCAGTATCGGGGGATGAACGTTCCCGGAGACACGCTGACTGCCTGGGGACGAGTGACCGGAAAGCGCGAACAGGGCGCCTATGGCGTCGTCGAACTCGAAATCGGGTTGAAGGATCAGAACGGTAAGGATGGTTCGCCGGGCACGGCGGTGGTGGTCCTGCCACGAAAGAACGGTCCAAAAGTGCCTTATCCGTTCTGTCCAGCGATCCTCGAGTGATGAAAGGCAAGGTGCAGCCCCGGTCAAGAGCGCGCCGCACCCAATAAGAACGAATACACTAGCTTAGCCGAGGACAAGAAATGCCGATTGCCGTGGAGCGATAGTCGGCGTCCAATTGCGTTGATCGCGGGTATGCGACAACTTCGGCCGCTGTTCCATCGTGACGAAAAGGTAGCCCAAGACCGCCCAATCTGATGCTCTTTGGGTCGAGCGCCTGGTCAGGCCGCCCGCCGATAGGTATTCGGGATGCCGGCGAGTGCGACATTGCCCAGCAATGCTTCGTCGGGAATCCCGCGACGAAGATACGCGCGCGCCTCCAGCAGCCCGTCGAGATCAATCCCGGTGCTGAAGCCCATGCTCTCCAGCATGAAGACAAGATCCTCGGTCACGATATTACCTGATGCGCCAGGGGCGAAGGGGCAGCCGCCCAGTCCGCCGAGTGCCGAATCGAAGCAGCGGATTCCTTCATCCAGCCCTGCCAGCGCATTGGCGATGCCAAGCCCCATCGTGTCGTGAAGATGCAGGCGCTCAAGCTTGGCCCCCACCGCCGAGCGGACCGCGCGAACCAGCGAACGTACCTGTGCTGGATTTCCGTAACCGACCGTATCGGCCAGCGCGATTCCGTCGACGCCGGCTTCAGCCAGCGCCGTGGCGATCTCCAGCACTCGGCTTTCCGGTATATTTCCGTCGATTGAACAACCGAACGCCGTTGCGCAGCCCGCGTCCACCTTCATCGGCCGGATCTGCGTGCGGACCCAGTCGACGATCTGTCGCACCTCATCAACCTGGTCCCGGCTGCCCTTCCTGATGTTGGCGCGGCTATGTGCTTCGCTCACCGAGACCGGCACGACGACGGCGTGAGCGCCGCTTTCGTAAGCTCGCTGGGCACCTTTCAGGTTAGGAACCAGGGCGATGACGCGCAGAGCCGGGATCGCCAGGCTGGCCGCGACGATCTCTGCCGTGTCGGCCATCTGCGGGACCACCGTCGCCGGCACGAAGCTACCCACCTCGATCTCGCTGATACCGGCTCCGGCCATCGCGGTTATCCACTTGATCTTAGCTTGTGTAGGCATGATGGATTGCGCCATCTGCAGGCCGTCGCGAGGGCCAACTTCGGTAACAACGACATGTTCGCCCATGTGGGATACCTCCGCGTTGCGGCGGAGCGCCCGACAGGCTTGGGGCCGCTCCTTGGTAAAACGTTTCAACGTACCTTAGATAAGCGAAAATTGCCGGTCAAGGCGGCACTGATCAAGATGCCAACGGCAACCGCAAAATTGGCCGGGGCTGAAAAGAGGTTTGGATCCGCGTAAACGTTTTTTGACGACATGTTCGACCCGCGCGCGCTGGAGCCAGGATCGTCATGCGACATCGCCGGCTGTCTGTTACTGCTCCGATCCGCTATAGGTCGACCGGCTATTTTCCCGCCTGGCGGGTCGAGCGCCTGTCCAGGCAGGTAAAATATCGATTGCGATAGAACGGCAGCTATATACGCATGAAAGACATGGAAGCGATGAGGGCCGTGTTGAAGCGCGCGACGATCAGCGATGTGGCGCAAAAGGCGAGCGTATCCATCGCCACCGTTTCGCGCGTTTTAAACAAGGCCAGCAATGTGCGCCCTACCTTGCAACGGCGCGTATTGGAGGCCGCCGCCGAGCTCAATTTTAGACCGGACAGCCTCGCGCAGGGCATGCGCTCCAACAAGACGGGGGTAATCGGTGTAGTCGTGCCGAATTTGCAGAACCCGCTGTCGTCCGAGGCGATCGTCGGTATCGAGGAGGAATTGACCCGGCTGGGCTATACCCAGTTTCTCGCGAACTCCCGTTATGATCGCCTCCGCGAGGAAAAAATCCTCAAGGAATTCTCCCGGCGCAGGGTCGATGGCATCATAGCGATCCTGGATCGGGACGACGATCCGGCGGCGATCGCGCAGCTGCGTGAGCTTTCCATGCCGCTCGTGCTGCTCGAACGTGAAGTCGGTTCCGAATTTGATTCGGTTCGGACGGATCAGATCGCCGGCACGTATCGCGCCACGCGCTATCTGCTCAGCTTGGGGCATCGCGATATCGCGTTGGTCACGGTTCCTTCAAACAACATGTCGGGACGTTACCGTCTCCAGGGATATGAAAACGCTTTGGCTGATGCCGCGATTCCCATTCGCAACGAACTGATCCGCATGCAGGGCTATACCCGCGGCTATGCGCTTGACGCTTCCTACTCCATTCTTTCCGCGCGTGACCGCCCATCCGCCTTGATCGTCAGCGGTGGCATGCTGGCCGGTGTGCTGGAGGCGTCGCGCCAGCTCAACCTCGTCATTCCGGACGATCTGTCATTGATCTCGCTGGGGGATACCGAGCTCGCGGGGCTGATGAGGCCCGGCATCACGGCGATCCGCTATGACTGGGCCGAAACCGGCCGTGTGGCGGCGCGGCGTGTCGTCGACCGGCTGAACGGCGACAGGTCCGAAGCCAGCCGGTTCATCGTTCCTTATGAGTTCATTCGGCGTGAGTCGTGCCTTGACCTGGCATAGGTCCTTCTTCGCCGGAAATCGGATGCCGTTCGGCACCGAGGGCCGCCCGATCCTGACTTCGCCCCGCTCGGACATGTGCCCGACCTCTGTTCCAACGGGCCTGCAAGCTCTAGTGTGGCACCGCTCCATCCCTTGAATCCCGGGTGAAATGTTGAACAAGCGAGAAAAAGCATCTAGCAGCGTTACGATCCGGCACGTCGCCAAAAACGCCGGCGTCTCGTTGGGTACGGTCTCGCGGGTTCTCAACGGCGCGGTGAATCTGGATCCGGCCCTGCGCCTTCGTGTCGAGCAGGTGATCAAGCAATTAGGCTACAAGCCCAATCCTGTCGCCCAGACCTTGCGTTCGCGCCAGAGCCGCGTCATCGGCGTCATGCTGCCGGACATTCAAAACCCGCTCACGGCTGCGGCCGTGACCGGTCTCGAGCCCGTTTTGCTGCGCTCGGGCTACACGCTTTTTCTCGCCAACACGCACTCCGATCGCGAGAGGGAAAGACAGATCCTCGAACAATTCAAGCGGCGCCAGGTCGATGGGTTCATTGCGATGGTGGCGAATGACACCGATGCGGAAACGCGCCACCAACTGCAAAATCTCTCGGTTCCGCTGGTCCTGCTGGAACGGGAAATGGACGTCGACGTCGACTGCGTGCTGACCAATCAGTTCGAAGGCACCTATCGGGCGACCCGCTACCTGTTGGGGCTCGGTCACAGGCGCATCTGCCTGATCACCGTGCCCGCCGTAACCTATTCGGGGCGCGAGCGTATGCGCGGTTTTCGCACCGCGTTCACGGACCTAGGCCTGGAAGGTCCTCAGGACCTGATCTATTCAGAGGGCCGTCAGCATCCATACGGACGAGACGCGGCCTATTCCACCCTCACAAGCCGCTCGCCGGCCAGCGCGATCGTGTGCAGCGGCGGCCATCTTGCCGGCGTCATCGAGGCCGTGCGCCTGCTCAACCTCCAGATACCGAGAGACCTATCGATCGTGACTCTCGGTGATACCGAACTGGCGGCACTGATCGAACCACCCGTGACCGCGATACAATATGACTGGATCGCAACCGGCCGATGTGCCGCCGACCTACTCGTCACGCAATTGTCTGAGGGCCGTCAGGGCGAACGGAGGCGGATCGTCGTTCCGCACGAATTCCTGATCCGGGGCTCCTGCGCGCCGTTTCCAAACGGCGCCGGTTCGAAGAGCTAGGAGGGATTCCCACCCGTTCATCCGCCGCCCGCTCCGGGACACGCATGCTCTGGAAATTGTGATGAACCGTTTCATTATTTTCTTGCACTACCGGTTTCGTCCGATTATCGTCAGGCAATCGGATCCGTCCGCAAGAAAAACGACGCCGTGACTGACGGCGCGAGGGAGGAGTAGTCGTGACCCAGCGCGCAGGGCCTTACCAGGTGAGAAATCCTCGGGCCGTCATCCATGAGGGACACAGTCCGTCCGACAGATAGCCCGTCCGTCCGAAAGCCCGCTCTCAGGATCGAAGCGTCGTCTCACGATCGCCGAAGGTAACTCCATGCTGAACACAATTGGCGCCCGGCCCTTGGCCCCACAGTCGTATACTCAGGATTTAGACGATGGATCGCCGCCATTCCTGAGCATTCGCGGCCTGGACAAGCGTTTCGGTTCGTTCTCGGCGCTGCGCAATATCTCCCTGGACGTCAAAGCCGGGGAGTTCGTCTGCTTCCTCGGTCCGTCCGGTTGCGGCAAGTCGACATTGCTGCGCGTCATCGCGGGTCTCGAGCGGCAGAGCGCCGGCACCATCAGCAGCATGGGCGAAGACATTTCGCATCTGCCGCCCGCGCAGCGCCATTGCGGTATTCTGTTCCAGTCCTATGCGCTGTTTCCCAATTTGAATGTTCGTAAGAACATCATCTACGGATTGCGCAACAGCCGGATGAAATCGTCTGAAATCGATTCCAAACTAGCCGAGCTCCTCGATCTGATCGACTTGCGCGGTTCGGAAAAGAAATATCCGGCGCAATTGTCGGGTGGCCAACAGCAGCGCGTTGCGCTGGCGCGTGCAATCGCCCCGTCGCCGCGGCTCCTTCTTCTCGACGAGCCGCTCAGCGCGCTCGACGCCAAGGTGCGCGTGCATCTTCGCCAGCAGATCCGGGACCTGCAAAAAAGGCTCGGTCTGACCACGATCATGGTCACGCACGACCAGGAAGAAGCCTTGAGCATGGCCGACCGCATCGTGGCTATGAACGAAGGTGAGGTCGAGCAAATCGGCACGCCGATGGACATCTACCACGCGCCGCGAACCTTGTTCGTCGCGGATTTCGTCGGCAAGATGAATGTCCTGCAAGGCGGCGTGGCCGGGAAGCGTCTGTCGATCGGCAGCGTCGATATGGCGGTGCCTGACCAGTACGACACGCGGGAAAACCAGGGGCAGGTGGTCGCCTGCATCCGTCCCGAGCATGTCCGGCTGGTGGCATGCGACCGCGACGCCGGCGAGCGGGGGGGCTTGTCCGCGACGGTGACGAACCTGGAATTCCTCGGCTCTTTCTGGCGCGTGACGCTCATCGTGTCCGACCTCGGCGGAGCGGCAATGTCGGTTGACTGCACGAGCAGGGAAATGGCTCACACGCCGCTGACGGTCGGACAGACGGTCCGTGCGGTGCTTCCATTGCAAGAGCTTTGCATTTACCCCGCCACCGGTTCGCCGAACCAGCCGAAGGGCGGCGCGCAATGACGGGTGTCGCCATCCACTCGGCCTCGACTCCGCGCTTGCATTTCGACGGAGAGAACAGCGTCCGGCTGATCGCGCTGGGCAGCATACTGCTGGTCGCCCTGTTGATGATCGTGCTGCCGCTCTACGCGCTGCTATCCCAGAGCTTCGAGGATTCGGCCGGAAATTTCATCTGGTTCGACAATTTCATCAGCTATGCGAAGGACCCCGTCCTTCGGCAGTCCGTGCTGAACAGTGTCTGGGTCGCGTCGATGACCGTCCTGTTCGTGGTTCCGCTCGGCTTTGTTTACGCCTATGCGCTGACGCGCAGCTGTACCTGGCAAAAAGGCCTGTTCAAGGGTATCGGCCTGCTGCCTATCCTGGCCCCTTCCCTACTTCCGGCAATCGCGCTGGTCTATATTTTCGGCAATCAAGGCTATCTTAAATCTTTGATGTTTGGCCATTCCATCTATGGTCCGGTCGGTATAATCATCGCTCAGGTCTTCCACTGCTTTCCGTTCGTCATCCTGATCATGACGACTGCGCTCGGCACCGCCGATGCCCGCCTCTACGAAGCGGCAGAGACGCTCAACACCTCGCGCTGGCGCATTTTCTGGACGATCACCTTCCCCGGTGCCCGCTACGGCCTGCTCAATGCCTGCTTCGTGGTATTCACCACTGGGATCGTCGATTTCGGAATCGCCAAGGTCATTGGCGGAAAGTTCAATATGCTGGCCGTCGACGTCTATCGGCAGATCATAGGCCAGCAGAACTTCCAGATGGGCGCGGTCATCGGGGTCATCCTTCTCCTGCCGCCAGTCCTGACATTCGCCGTGGAGCGACTGATGTATCGACGGCAGGTGTCCCAGTTGACATCGCAAGCCGTGATGCTTCAGCCGAAGCCCTCGCCTGTCTTCGACCGCATCATGTTCTGCGTGGTGCTCGTCCTTTCCTTGCCGATCGTGATCATCATCGGTACGGCGATCTTTGCGTCCTTCGTCAGGCTGTGGCCATACGACCTTTCGCTGACGCTCGCCAATTTCGACTTCGGCGCCTTCGATCCGGGTGGCTGGTCCAGTTATTGGAACAGCGTCGAGATGGCCTGCCTCACGGCGATCTTCGGAACGCTGCTGACCTTCCTCGGAGCCTATCTCAGCGAGAAGCATCATACGCGTTCCAAACTGATGGCGGTCTACCACATGATCGCCATGATGCCGCTTGCCGTTCCCGGTATCGTGCTTGGGCTGGGCTACACGTTCTTCTTCAACGCGCCATCGAATCCGCTCAGCATTCTCTATGGAACCATGACCATCATGGTGATGTGCACCATTGGTCACTACTACACGGTTCCACATCTGATGGCGCTTACCGCTCTGAAGCAGATCGACGCCGAGTTCGAGGCGGCCTCGCGGGCGCTTGGCGTGCCGTTCTGGAAGACGATGCTGCGGGTGACCATCCCCGTGGCGACACCTGCGATCATCGACATGGCGACCTTCTACTTCGTCAATGCCATGACGACTGTCGCGGGCGTCATCTTCATCTATGCTTCGACGACCAAGGTCGCGGCGATCGCGGTTCTCGCGCTGAACGACACCGGCGACGACGGTGCGGCGAGCGCCATGGCGATGATGATCGTTTATACGTCGATCGCCGTAAAGCTCGTGCAGGTGGTGGCCACCAAGCTTCTACTGCGCAGGCAGCAGCAGTGGCGAAACACGTCCCGCGCCGCAACCTGATCAATCCATGGCCAAACCCTGACACGGTCAGCAAACTCATTCTCGAACCTGGACGATGACTTTTTCATGAACCGTTTCATTCCATCTTTCGAAGGCCCGCTTGCAGGCATCAGAGTCGTTGAAGTCGGTTCCGCCGCCGCGCTGGCGTTCGGGGCCCGCCTCTTGGCCGATCTCGGCGCGGAAGTGATCAAAATCGAGCCGCCCGACGGAGATCCGCTGCGGAATGCGCAGCCTCTCACCGCGGGCGGAGAAAGCGCGTTGTTCGCCTATCTCAATCACGGCAAGCGCATCGTCGCGCTCGACACGAACAATGCTGAAGGACAGGCATTGCAGGAAGAACTGGTGCGCAAGGCCGATCTCGTTGTTGCCGAAGGCTCTCACCTCGGGAGCTCCGAAAGCGCCGGGTCCGCTCTGAAGGAATTCGCCGGACGGCCAGTGACCGTAGCCGTTTCGCCGCACGGCCTGCGTGGGTCCGGTGCCAGCCGGCACATGTCTTCCTTCGTGCTGCAACATGCCAG
Organism: Mesorhizobium sp. BR1-1-2; assembly: GCF_020165435.1. Taxonomy (NCBI): domain Bacteria; kingdom Pseudomonadati; phylum Pseudomonadota; class Alphaproteobacteria; order Hyphomicrobiales; family Phyllobacteriaceae; genus Mesorhizobium; species Mesorhizobium sp. BR1-1-2. Next base: position 253,995 of record NZ_JAIUID010000007.1, on the reverse strand, counting down.
CGGCTTCGCCTTCCATCAGGCAAGTCCGGTCACCGACCCGGAAGCGACCCCGCCTGTGGGCTGCGCCGACTGGGAAGCGGACCTGGCGACTGGCCTCATGGTCGCCATCTCCTCCATCTGGGCGATCGAGGCGGCGGGTGCCGCCCGCCCCGGACCTGTCATCGACATGTCGCAGGAGGATGCGCTCGTCTATCTTCTGGTGGAACCTTTCGCGGACTGGCGTTCCGGCGCCGATGTAGGCCAGAGGCAGCGCGATCCGGCGAAGGGCCTGACGATCGCCGGCGGCCTGGTCTGGTATCTGCCCTGCGCGGACGGCAGCGTGATGGTTTCGCCACGCGAGGACCATCAGTGGCCCCGCTGGTGCGAGGTGATGGGAAATCCTGCTTGGACAACCGATGCCAGCCTGTGCGGCGATCGGGTCATCCGCACCAACAACGCGGCGGAAATCCAGAGGAAGATGGCGGCTTGGTCGACGACACAGCTCAGCAAGGACGTCGTCGCGGCAGCGCAATACGCCCGCGTCGCCTGCTTTCCGGTGAGCACGCCGCGCGACCTCATCGAGAACGTCCAGCTACGCGACCGCGGCTTCTATTCGCAATTGCGATTCGAAAGCGGCGAAACGATTCCCGTGGCGGGTCTGCCCTTCCGCTTCGTCACGCAGCAAGGAGAAGAACTTGCCAGGGGCCGCAGCGTCATGGCGCCGGCGCGGAAAGGCGGCGGCGATCCCATGCAGTTGGATTCGGGTGGGCAAGGCGGCCGAACAGGCTCCCGAGGTTCCATCGCCAGCAAGGATCTGGCCGGCGGAGAAGTTCAATGAAAAAGCAGAATTTGAATGGAATACGGATCGTCGATTTCAGTTGGGTGATGGCCGGACCGATGGCGACGAAGATGCTCGGTGCGATGGGCGCCGAGGTCATCAAGATCGAATCGTCGACACGCCCGGAGTTCTCGGTGCGGGACGGCATGTTCTCGGTCATCAACAACAACAAGCGAAGCTGCACGCTGAACATCACGACGCCGGAAGGACAGGACACCGTTCGAGACCTGGTCGCGTCAAGCAATGTGGTGGTGGAGAATTTCTCCTCCCGCGTCCTCGTCAAATACGGACTTTCCTACGATGAATTGCGCAAGGTGAAGCCCGATATCATCTTCGTCTCGGCGTCCGGCATGGGCCGGACCGGGCCAGAGCGGGATCTTCTCGCTTACGGGTCGCTGCTGCAGGGCTATAGCGGCCGGGTCGGTATGATCGGCAAGCCCAATCCGACACTGGAGGCGATGGGCATTTTGCCGGCATGGACCGATCCCATCACAGCGCTTTGGGAAACGATGTCCATCCTGGCGGCGATCCACCACTGGCGCCGCACCGGACAGGGCGCCTACGTGGATCTTTCGATGCTCGAGGCGACCGTTTCGCTGCTGCCGGAGGCGTTGCTTCACGCAGCGCTGGGAAAGGCTGTTCCCGAACGCCGCAGCGTCACGGAAACGGGCGCGGCGCCTTCCGGCTGCTTTCGCTGCGCGGGAGCGGACGAGTGGATCGCTCTCTCGGTGCGAAACGGGCCGGAATGGCATGGGCTGTGCCGGGCGATGGGCGACATGGCCCCGCCGCCGGACCGGTATCTCGCGGACGATGCCTCGCGTTACGCCGCGAAGGAAGAACTGAACTTGCTCGTCGCGACGTGGCTCAAATCGCAAGCGGCATCGGCGGCGGAGGTCGCATTGCAGGACAACGCCGTTCCGGCGGCGCGGTCGCGCAACATGGGTCAATTGATCAAGGACCGGCATATGTGGGAGCGCGCAATGTTTCGCGAGATCGGCGGCCATATCGAAATGGGCACCCTCCCCTGGCTGACGGAAGATCTATGGCGAGGGGATTTCAAACCCACTCCCGCTCTGGGGGCGGACAATGACTATGTGTTCGGAACGCTGCTTGGCCTGTCCGCCGAGCGGCGCGCCGAACTCGTGGAGGCCGGTACGATACGTTGAACGGATTCATCCGTAGGAAGAGGACGATCGAACCGGAAAAAACCGCTTCTTGCGGGATAACTGAAGCATAAAAACGGAGGAAACAATGGAAAGAAAACGTTGGGGCCTTGCGGCATGGTCCTTGAGTCTGGCGGCCGCGTTCTTGTCTTCTTCTGCCATCGCGCAGGCCAAGACAGCGCTTACGGTCTATACGACGCTACAGAAGGAAGTGCTGACGCCATATGAGAATGCCTTCGAAGCGGCTCACCCGGATATCGACGTTAACTGGATTCGCGACGCGGGAGGAGTGATCCATGCGCGGTTGCTCGCCGAGCGCGACAATCCGCGCGCCGATGTCATTTTCGGCGTGCCGGTAACCGACATTGTAGGTCTTGCCCGCGATGGTTTGATCGAGCCGTACGCGCCCAAGGACTACATGAAGCTTCAGCCGAAGTTCAGAGACAAGCAAAACCCGCCGCTTTGGACCGGGCTGGAGATGTACCTGAACGTCATCTGCTTCAACACGGTCGAGGCGGCGAAGAGGGGCATTCCCGAACCCAAGAGCTGGACCGATCTTGCCAAGCCCATCTACAAGGGGCAGATCGCCATGCCCAATCCGACCATGAGCAATACCGGCTACGGTTATGTTCACAGCTGGATCCAGAAGATGGGCGAGGAAAAGGCCTGGGACTTCCTGTCCAAACTGCACGAGAACGTGTCGGTCTACACCAACTCCAGTTCCACGCCCTGCAAATACGCTGCGACGGGAGAATATGTGATCGGTCTCTCCACCGATCTTACCGGACCCTTCCTGAAGACCAAGGGTGCGCCGCTGGCCCTTCTCGTTCCCGACAACGAGACCGCATGGGACATCGAGTCCACCGCCATGGTCAAGGGCAGCAAGAAGCCCGATGCCGCGAAAGTGCTGATCGACTGGGGTGCGAGCAAGGAAGCCCACGCACTCTTCAACAAGTACTACGGGGCCGTTGGAATGGACGATCTCAACAATGGGCCGAAAAATTCGATCCCCAACGGTGCGTCGAAAGCAGCCGACTACAGCGTGGAGTGGTCGATCGACAATCGCCAGCGGATTCTCGAGGAATGGGCCAAGCGCTTTGATTCCAAGTCCGAGCCAAAGCCCCAGTAGGCGTTGACGACTGTCGGCACCAAGGGCGGTCCGCGGCGGGCCGGCCCCCTTGAAAAGGGCTCTTTATCAGACATCGCCGCGCTTCTCCTCGAATGCACGGAGATGTCTGTTCCCCTCGCGCCAGTCGGTTTGGATCGCGCCGGCTGTCGCGCCTTCTGAAATTTTCGCCGGAAGTGTATCGCCCGACATCCGAGCGTACTTGTCGACGTCGAACCACAAAGGACAAATCACGGATGGTTACCTCTCCTGCCATTGAGTTTTTTCATATCGAGCTCCGAAATGGCGTGGCCCTCGTCACGATCGACAGACCCCCGGTCAACGCGATGTCGCGCGAAGTCTATGAAAGCTTGGACAGAGTGATCGACCATATCGAAGCCACGGAGGAGATCCGCGCGGTGGTCCTGGCTTGCAAGGCCGAGGCAAGGGCATGGATCGGCGGTGGTGACCTGAACGAGTTCCTCACACTGAATTCCGAAACGCGCCGCGACCGACACGCCTATGTCGAGAGCGTCACGGATCGCTTCTACAATCTTTCCTGCCCCACGATCGCGGCGGTCAGCATGCCGGCGCCGGGCGGAGGAATGGTCATTGCGAGCTTTTGCGACATTATCGTCGCGGCGGATACAGCGTTCTTTTCAATGCCTGAGGTCGACCGGAGCCTGACCGGTGGCGCCGGCGCCTACCTTTTGCGGTTGCATCTGCCCGTTCCCTTCATCCGGGAAATGATCCTGACGGGCCGCAAGGTCAGTGCCAAGGAGCTGCATGACGTCGGATTTGTCAATTACGTCGTGCCGAAGGAGGGCGTGCTTTCGAAGGCTTTTGAAATCGCGGAAGCTATCGCGGCAAAGAGTGCTGCAGCCGTACGAGCGATCAAGAAAAGTGCAAACCTGATGGACAGGGCGGGCTGGGATGAGGGTCGCGCCGCGGCGCACAGGCTAAGTGAAACGCTGGTGGACGGCCCGGACTACAAGGAAGCTATCTCGGCATTTCTCGAAAGGCGTAAGCCGTCGTTCACCGGCCGGTGAGAGGGTGTGGGGAGGCCAATTTGCGGCGAGCCGATCGAGCATGGGCGAGCGGCTTCGATGTTGATCGATCATCCTCTCATTCCACGCCGGAAAAAGCCTTCTTGGTCCTCCGCTTAAGGCCGGGGCCGTAGTGGTCCTGCAAGGCGCCTGGACTGCGGCGGCCTGGCCAGTCATGCCTCGGCCAATCCCGATCGCGTATAAACTCGCTCCTGACGGACGCGCCGCGCTTTAGACCAGTCTGTCGGCCATCGCCACGCCTCGCCCGTTGCTCGCGGTCGAGGACGTGTTCTCGCGAATTCCCGACAATATCAATTGCCGGCCGAAATCCTGGGCACGATGACTTTGTTGGGAGTTAGCGGCTGCACCTCGACACGCGTCTCGAGGCAGCGCACGGCCAGCCCGATACCGTAGCAGATCGCAAAATATGCAAAGGCGAGTATCGCAAAAACCTCGAGCGGTTTTGTCAAGGTCAAGCTGTTGACGTGGCTCGCCGTCAGGCTGAGTTCACTCACGCCTACCATGTAGCCGAGCGACGTCTCCTTCACCACGATCGTGAGTACGTTAAGGATCCCGGGACTGACATTGAACAGAACCTGAGGGAGGACGATCTTGAAGGTGATCGGGAACCAGCGAAGCCCCAGCGCATGGGCGGATTCGATTTGCCCCTTTGCAATGGCAAGGATGCCGGCGCGGATCACTTCCGACAGATATGCCGATTGATAGATTGCTATCGAGGCGACAAGCGTCGTGAACCCGGTCAGGGGGAAACCGATCAGAACCGGCACGAACAAATAAATCCAGAAAACGAAGAGAAGCTGGGGGATGCAACGGACGAAGTTGACATAAGTGGAAATCGGCCACGCCAGCATCCGAATCCCGCTGGTCCTGGCGAGCGCGAGCAGGACGGCCAATGGAAAAACCAGCGCCATGCTGAGGATGGACAAGATCAAGGTGAGCACGAGGCCGCCGAGTGGGCCTTGGGGGTACTCCCCAATCAGCATGTAAAGCCCGTCATCGCGCAGAAGTTCGATCATCGGCTGGCACTGCCGGGAATTTGGAGCCAACGATTGCAGGCATGGCCGCCGCCAATAAGAACGACCGAGCCTATGAAATAAACCACGGTCGCGATCGAGAATATCTCGAAGACCCTGAATGTCTCGGTGGCGATCTCGCGCGAACGGTACATCAGCTCGGCAACGCCGATCACCGCGGCCACGCTCGTGTTCTTGTAAAGGGAGAGGACTTGGTTGACGATCGGGGGAAATGCATGCCGCACGGCCTGCGGCAGAATTACGAGCCACAGCGTCTCGGCAAAGGAGAGCCCGATGGAACGCGCGCTTTCATATTGCGTCTTTGGAATGGCCCGCAAGCCGCTGCGCAAATCTTCCGATATGAAAGCGCCTCCATATAGGCTGAGCGCGATCGCGGCGAATGTGAATTCGGCCCCATGTCTGTTGGCAAAGTCTCCGACAGCGTTCGGCAATATCGAAGCGACGCCGAAATACCAGACGAGGAGATGGACGAGCAACGGTACGTTTCGCTGATATTCGACGAAGGCGGCGACGGCGACCTGCCCCGGTTTGATGGGGGCCGACCTTATACCCGCCAGGATGATGCCGATTAACAACGACGCGAACAGGCAGACGATGAAAAGGATGAGCGTCGTCTCAAGCCCGCCGATCAGTCGCCGCAAATAGTAATCATCACGCAGGATGCTGTAGTCTATGTGATAACCCATGCCGGCTACCTTGATAATGATCTTCGATAACCAGGAAGATGATGATCCGCGCCGGGCGGTCGGGCGACGCGCGGATCAAAAGTCGAGCAGGTTTCAAACATCATTCGGTCAGAGGTTTGCCGACCTTGTAGTTGCGCGTCAGCTTGTAGTCCGAATCCTTGCCCAGCCACTTGTCCCACAATTGCTGGGCCTGCCCGGACGATTCGAGCCGATCAAGGAATCCGTTCAAATAATCACGGAACCGGTCCTCTCCCTTGCGCACGCCGAAGCCGGAGCCCTGGACCAACAGCGGCGGATCGAGAAGCCGGATCTCAGGGCTGCCGGTAGCGGAGCGTAACTGCAGGCCGACGGCGGCAGCCGAGCGCTGCACAGTGGCATCCACCTTACCTTGCTGCATTGCCAGGAAAGCCAGAGGTCCGTCATCGAACGCAATGACATCGGCGTCAGGAAATTTGCGTTCGGCCGCAACCTGGTAGAGGGAGCCTTTGGCAACCGAAATACGCTTGTCCGACAATTCTTCGACCTTCGTTATCGAAGAATCCTTATGTACGATAAAATAGAATCCATCTTCAATATACTCGTTACTGAAGTCAATGATTTTCGCGCGTTCTTTGGTGTAGCTCATCAGTGCGTCTAGAACATCCACTCGGCCTTGAACAAGTTCCGGAACCCGCGTGTCTGCGGAGACCACCTTGTATTCCATTTTTACCTTCAAATCCCCGGCGAGGATCTTGCACAGGTCGACTTCGAATCCAACCATCTCGCGAGTTTTGGAGTCATTGTAGGCAAAAGGCTGCACGACGGTGAGGCCGCAAACGATCTTGCCGGCTGATTTGATTGTGTCCAACTGATCGGCGGATGCCGCCGATATAGTGGTCAGCAACATGGCCGACGCTGCGGCGGAGATGCAGAGAAATTTCATGGTTGTTCCTCCCTGGAAGGCTCAAACTCACTTACTGTCGACGCTTTGTCAAGGAAAGCAGCCGATACCGCCATCATGGGATCGAAAACGTCTCCTAGTGTCGACTCTCAGTTTGTGACCAAGACATAGATCTTGGGCTGAATGCGACTACAAGCAGCCCGGTGGGACGACCCCGGGTCATCTCAGGCGAAAGCAGTGGATCCGGCTCATTGAACGAGACGGAAATCGGACGGAAGGCCCTTGGGATAAGTGTAGGGATCCTGCGGTATCATCAACTGTCGACTTTAGCAGACGTACCGCGTTAGCAATCTACCTGTCTCTTTCGCTTCCATCCATTTCTTGGCGGCCGAACGCCGGATTTCGTGACGCATCACGGCGCCTCCTGGGTCTCAATTCCGGCGCCAACAATTTGCCGTCCGTATAATTTTTCGACGCAGGTGCAGGTCAGGTGCCGAAATGTCGGAATGACAAGAAGTCGACACTTATTCAATTTCGTGGGATGAAGGTGGTGGGTCGCTGTTCGCCGGAAGGGCCGACATATGAATGGCAGGAATAACGCGTCGATACAGTCGGCAAGGCAAGGCCAGGCAGGGCGGATTACACTGAATGAACCTGCCTCGCTCAACGCGCTCAGTCCGGCGATGGTGGGCGCGCTCGGCGCTCAACTGGCCGCATGGCGTGATGATCCGGCGGTCAAGTGGGTTGTCATCGACGGAGCCGGCGACAAGGCATTTTCGGCGGGCGCCGATGTACGGGGAATGTGGCGCCATGCCGTGGCGAGGGAATATGCGGAGATAGACCGCTATTTCGCGCAGGAATACGCCATCGACCTCATGCTTGCCGAATATCCCAAACCCTGCATTGCGCTGGTCGACGGCATCTGCTTTGGCGGCGGCATGGGGCTGGCTGTACACGCCCGGTATTCGCTGGTCACAGAAACAGCCTCGTTTTCCATGCCGGAAACCCTGATAGGCTTTTTTCCCGATGCCGGTGCAACATGGTTCCTGCCGCGGCTTCCCCATCCTCTGGGTATCTATCTCGGGTTGACCGGTGCAAGAATAACAGGAGCCGATGCCGTCAGATTGGGTCTGGCAAGTCATTTTGTGCCGCACAGCCGTTTCAAGACCGTCGTTTCCGAGATCGTCACGATCGGACCCGAGAGGCTGGCGACGGTTGATTTTCCCGTGCCTGCCTTTTCTCTTGCGGCGCAAGAGACGCAGATACGCAGATGTTTTGGATCCGACAGTCTGGAGGCAATCTTTGCCCGTCTCGACGAAGACCAGAGCGAGTGGGCAAAGCGGACCAGGCAGACCCTGGCTGGCCGGTCGCCAGCCTCTCTCAAATGGGCCTTCCAAAGCTTGAGAAGACCCGGAAAGGGCCTGGCTGAATGTCTGCAGAACGAGCTCGAACTGGCCGCCGTTTCGGCCCGGCATCCAGACTTCGAGGAGGGGGTGAGGGCCGCGCTGATTGACAAGGACAAGTCGCCGCGCTGGCACACCATTGGTCGCTAGAGGCGGATCTTCAAATTGGAACATGTCGCCGCTCCGATGCGACATTCCTCAGGTGTGGAGCTTCGCCACGCCATTGGCACTCACTGATCGCTCACGGAATGGCGATCCGAGGGGGCGGCGGTGACGAGCGGCCAAGAACAGGGGAGCGACGCCAGCTTTCCTTTTGCTGCCGAAAACATATACTGATCCGCAGAGGCGCAAACATCTTAAGGAAATGGCTTGTCGGTAAGAAGCGGTCTAGACAATGAAGCACTGGCTGGCTTTTCAATAAACCCGGAAGGCGCTTTCCTATCGAAGGCGGAATCCCGCCAGCGGGCAGAAAAAATCGCTTGGCGCCTTGTCGCCGAACAACATGATCGGCCCTCGCTGGTTTCCAGGATCGCTTGTGAGGTGGCTGCCGAGGTTGTGGAAGACATCAGACAGCCCGGCACCGATCTCAACTCGGTGGAACTTGCCCGACGTTATAAGACCAGCCGCACGCCGATCCGTGAGGCCCTCATGCTTCTGGAGAAGGAGGGTCTGGTCGAGATGCCGCCGCGGCGTAGGCCGCGCGTTGCGGATCTCACGATCAAGGAAATACGCGATATCTATCGTGTTCGCGCCAATCTGCTGGAGCTTATCGCCGGTGACATCGCGCGCGAAACGCCGCTTGAGGACATAAGGACATTGAAGCCCATGCTCGAGGCGATGGAAGCATCAAGCAAGGTTGGCGATGTGAACGCCTTTTTTTGGGCCAATGTCGACTTTCACGAACGAAATACCGAGCTTGCCAGCAACCGCACCGTCAAAAAGATCATTGATTCGCTGTTGCTCAGAACGTTGCGGTTGAGGCGTATCGGCCTGTCACAGCCCGGCCGGCTACATCAATCTTCCGACGATCATGAACGTCTCTATCGGGCGTATGAGAACCGAGATTCGAATCTGGCGGCGGCACTGATCCGCTCGAACCATATCAGCGGCCTTGCCGTGATCGAAAGGATTTATTTGTCTCAGGGAACGTTCCATACCGGCTAGTCTGTTCAGATGCTGGCCGAAGGCGCAATGCCACTCAAGGCCCTTTTTGCCGGCCAAACGCAGGAGCATGCGGCAAGGCGTCTAGTTGGCCAATTGCCTCTTCAGCGCGGTGCGCATGCCGAAGTACAGCTGTAATCCGACCAGGACCACCGCGGCCGCCAGAAACGAGGCACTGATTGGCCTCGTTAAGAATACGCTCAGGTCTCCGCGCGACAACAGCAGTGTCGTGCGGAAATTTGTCTCTACGAGCGGGCCCAGCACGCAGCCCAGGATGATCGGCGCCAGCGGAAAATCGAAGATCATGAACAGGAGGCCCATGAAGCCGAAGATGAGCACCTCGCCGACACTGAAAAGGCTGTTGTTGGTGCTGAATACTCCAACAGCAATGAAAAGCAGCGCCGAGGGGAACATCAGGCGGTAAGGCACCTGAAGCAGTTTCACCCAAATACCGATCAGTGGCACGTTGAGTATGAGCAAGATGACATTTCCGATCCAGAAGCTCGCCACCAGACCCCAGAACAGATCGGCATGCTCGGTGATCAACTGAGGTCCGGGCTGTATGCCCTGGATGAGCAGCGCACCCAGAAGCAAAGCCATCACCACGTCGCCGGGAATGCCCAGGCTCAGGGTCGGAATGAAATCAATCTGTGTCTTGGAATGGGCGGCGGCCTCGGGAGCGGCGACGCCCTCGAGCGCTCCATGGCCGAAGCGCTCGGGCGTCCTGGAAACCCTGCGTTCGAACGCATAGGCGACGAAAGTGGTTATGGTCGGGCCGGTGCCGGGCATGGCGCCAAACAATGTCCCGATCAAGGTGCCTCTGACCATCGGAAAGAATGCCTGCTTCAATTCCTTGAGTGACGGGCGCATGTCTTTGAACCGCACTGCGGCCTGCGTGCCGACATGCTGGATGTGGTTTACGTTCTTGAAGAAATCGGCCACTCCAAACAGGCCCATCGCCAATGCGACCAGTTCGACCTTGTCGCGCAATTCGTCGAAACCGAACGTGAAACGGGCAACGCCGCTGTTGGGATCGGTTCCGATAGTGCCGATCAGCAACCCCATCGCCGTCATCGCTATGCCCTTGAGAGGCGAACCTCGCGACATTGTGGCACCAGCGACAAGCCCGAAGAACATGATGGCGAATTCCTCCGCCGGACCGAATTTAAAAGCCATCCGCACGAGCAGCGGCGAGGCGAATATCATTACGACGATACCGAAGGATGCGGCAAAGAACGAGGCGAGCATCGTCAGCCCAAGCGCTGTCCCCCCCTTGCCTTTCAGCGTCATGGGATACCCGTCCAGACAGGTGACGGCATGCGGAGGGTGCGATGGCATGTTGAGCAATATGGCACCGATCGCGCCGCCATATTGCGATCCATAGAAGATGCCTGCGAGCATCAGTAGGGCAGGAACAGGACCCAAGGCGTAGGTAAGAGGCAGCAGTATGGCAATGGCCGACAATGCCCCCATGCCGGGGAGCACGCCGACCAAATTGCCCGCGAGAACGCCGAAGAGCGACCACATCAAGTTGGCTGGCTGCAGCGCGACGGTGAAGCCGTACCACAGATCCGACAAGGATTGCTGCATTGCCGGTCAGCCCCACTGGAACAGAGGCAACTGCAATTGCAGCGCCCACCAAAATATCACCACACAGACGCACGTCATGAACGAGGCGAGCAGAAACGCAGAAACAATGGTGTTGGCGCGATCGCCGAGCGCTGAGATGAACACGATCGCGAACGTCGCCGGCAACAGTCCGCCATGCCGGCCAAGCAAGACGAAGGCCACTATCGCGAGGGATATGCAGATGCATCCTCGCCAATCCGGCGCATGCGCAATCTCGGAGGTTTTGGCAGACTCCACGGCGCTCGGCCGCTCGATCATTGCTATGGTGATCCCCGTGACGACGAGGATGGCTCCGAGTGCCGCGGGAAAGAATCCTGGACCCATCTCCGTGAGCGACCCGACGTGATAGGAAAGTCCATGCGATAAGGCGAAGATGCCGATCAGCACGATCAATCCGCCGCCGTAGAGGCCCTGTCGTGACTGGATTCGGGAAAGAAGCCCCGCATGGCTCGCCGCCGGCTCCTGGAAGACCGGCGCTTTTCCGTCACCGTTAGTTGGATTCGGCGTCATCGCTCCACGCATTTATCACCTGGACTCTCAATCGTGGCGCTTTCGCCACGAGCGTGAATACCCAGATAGTGTCGACAATTACCGCCTCGGTCAAGGCGGAAGATCGATTACCACTTCAGGTAATATAGCGCCGTTTGGCAGTTTTCCGGCACATCAAGACGCCTTCGTGGCCTTGACATGGAGTGGTAGTGTCGACATTATCGTCCTGGACGCAATGCCTTGTTGTCATGCAACGTCTCCCGCCGGCAATCGGCTCACAGGGCATCGGGGATTGCCGAAAAACCAAAGCTGATGGGGAGTTGGAATTGAAAAACCGGTCGAAATTCATCGGGGACAATTCGGGCGGTCTCGGCGGGTCAGTTGGTCTTGACCGCAGGACATTCTTGCTTGCCTCTGCCGCGGTCGCCAGTTCGCTGGTCGCACGCCCCAGCTTCGCGTCGGAGTATCCTGACGCTCCGGTTCATCTGGTCGTTTCGACGGGAGCTGGAAGTGGAACAGATATCATCGGACGCGTGGTAGCCAAGCAACTGACCCAGCAACTCGGAACGCCGTTCGTCGTTGAGAACCACACGGGTGCGGGGGGGATCGTGGGCAACGAGTTTGTGGCGCAATCGAAACCCGACGGTTACACCGGACTGATCATGGACACCGGCATGGCGATCACTGCCAATATGTACAGGTCGCTTCCCTACGACAGCCTGTCCGATTTCACGCCGATCACCCAGATTTCGCGGGTGCCTACGGTTCTGGTCGTCAATCCGTCATTGAACATCAAGACGTTGAAGGACCTGATCGATTACGCGCATGCCAATCCGGGCAAGCTAAACTACGGATCAAGCGGGGTCGGGGGCTCGATTCAGTGCTACTTCGAGCGATTCAAGGCGGCCGCGAAAGTCGACATCAAGCACATCCCCTACGATGGTGGTAGCACGATGATGGCGGCAGCGTTGCGAAATGACGTGCAACTGCTGATGACCGCAGTCGCCACCACCAAGTCCTATGTAAAAAGCGGACAATTCCTGCCACTTGCGGTGACGGCGGAAAAGGATCGCGTCCCCTCCATGCCTGACGTCCCCACGATGGCGGAAGCCGGTTTGCCCAACATGGCCATCTATTCGTGGTCCGGGCTCGGTGGCCCCAAAGGGCTGTCAAATGACATTGCCGACAAGCTGCACCTGGAAGTTGCGAAAGCTCTTGCTGATCCGACGGTGAAGGCTTGGTTCACTGCCCAGGATACGGAGACGGTCGGAAGCAGTCCGGACGAATTCAGCAAGTTCTTTAAAAACGAAGTCGATTCTTGGCAGCAGGTCATCAAGGAGGCTAATATTCCAACGCAGGGATAACGCTTGCGCGAACGATCTCAGACGCCGTCCTCGCTCATTTGCCGGCGGCTCAATGAGCCGCGCCGGAAGCCGGTAGCCGAAAACCTAGGTCGCCAGCCTGGTAAGCCCACCTTTGGACCGAGGTCTGCCCGAGGGCATCGCTCTTGGAAACGTCTTGTGACCGACGTTCACAGGGTCGCGGGCACGCTCTGATCCGCACTTTGGAACCCCTTCACAACCGACAGCGGCTTTAGTTTTGGTCCTGATCTCCCGCTCGCTGGAAAAAGGACCTGAGTTCCTGCATGTCGACGTCATCGTCGCCGTTCTCGTCGATGGCGTTGAATATTCGCCCGACAAAATCCTGGACTTCCGTGTGCGAAAGCGCACCGTCGCCATCGGTGTCAACAATCGCAAACATGATGCGCATCCTTGCGCCGTGCATCATACCGGCTTTGCGGCCTTCCTTCATCCGCCGCTTTTCATGTGGACCCATCTCGTCATGTGGACCCATCTCGTCGTTTCGATAGTCGCGGTCCTCGTCGCGTCGTAAATTCTCATGATCTTGGTCCTTCACCATTTTCTCTTGGAGCATTTCCCCCATCATCTGGCGCATCATTTCACGCATGGCGTCTTGATTCTGTCCGCTCGCTCCGGGGGAGTGATCCTGCGCTGGTGCTGGGGGCGCGGGAGCATTCGTTGATTGAGCGAAAGCAGATGAGGTCAGCATGGCGAAAGCCGCGGCGAATGCTGTGGTTCTGCCAAGTCGTGTCATTGGGCTCTCCTTTGGAGGTGGCTACGCCGATTACCTCGGCACGGGAACCAAACCAGCAGCGCACTTGATAGTTCCTGCCGCGTGGAGGATGACCGGCGTGTGCGCGGAGTTCCGGCTCAGCGGTTGCGGGCGACAGTCTTCCAGTCGAAGCGCCTCCTCACGACCAACATTACGTCCGGAGCGCCGGTGAACTGGGCTGCGGAGCACGTGAAGCACTTGGTGTCCCGGCCCCCAGGCGCGGGCAAGCGAGCCCCCATTAGCCTGGGGCGCTCGTGACGAGGGCCATGACGGGCGTGGCGGACCTGGCCCGGTCCATCGCAAAGTTGCAATGTGATACACTAGCCATTTGGGGCCGCATGGTTCTTCTTGAGTCTTGTGGTCAACATCCAGCATCTGGAGCCAGGCGCCGTCTCCTTTGCGAGGTGAAAAGCCAAGCTTGGAAGCCGAACATGGGAGCGATGGATGCGCATCAGGCTCACATGATGGCCTGACGCGGTGCCAGCGCTACAAGCTTCCATTTTCTGAACTATCGCACCAGTTTGCGTTCTCGTGACCATTACTCACGAGTGCCATTTTCCGAATTACACAGGGGGCATCCGGGCTACTGTCTCGTGAACTTGCGCATTCACGTGGTTGCCGACTGCGATGAATGCTGGTCCTGTGGCTTTGCGGCGGACCTGAGGTTCGTCACGGCCGACGCGGATGCTGACGCTTCCAAGCGCTGCGTCGGCCGGCTCCCCGCGGAACACGCCTTGTCTTTAAATCGAGACCTGTGCTGGCGCAGATCTGCTTCGCCCTTCCAGGCGTCAGCTATTCAAGTTGTTTCCCTTCACCTTTCGAAGGTGTGCCCGGCTCTTGAAGTGGACGCGATCCCGCGCAGCGCTGGCGACGGCAGATCCAGGGCGGGTATATCATTGTTAAATGACGAAGCCAGCGCAGGGTGCGATGGAAGGTCGTCAGCGGCTCCCTCGAGCTGCTGAATGACCGCATTGGCCTGCAGAGGACTACAGGATACAGATGCATCCATCAGACATCGCCATTTACCCAAACGATCTCGCAATGCTGCAGCTGGTTCTTATCCGGTATTGCTCGGAGAGACAGTGCAGCCTGGACTCCGCCATGGCCCATGAGGCAGCATGTGAGTTGATGGCACTGTTTCAGGCCGGCATCGAGGACGAAGCCGAACTCGAACGCATCCTTTCGCGCCACACTTTGCCGTTTCGGATGGCGGGTTAGGCCGCCTGCCCTTCTATAGTCAACCGCATCTGACGGCGTGCCGGGCCAGCAAGCGCGTTTTCCGGGCCGTCATCCTGTGGCAGCCAGTATGGAAGGATGGCTCTTTTCCGATATCCAAATCTGCTTCAGGGGGCTGGTCAATTGCTTTCTCCTTTCGGCCGTCGAGGGCCAGATCGTGACGCCGAGCCGCTGCGGCCTGGGTGAGCTTACGGTCATCGAGTCATGGCTGGGGCAATTCAAGGCCACGTGCGGCTGCGCCCCACGATCGCGGTGTCGGATTTGGCCTGCGCCATTTCGAGAATGCCCGCCCTCCCCTTTCAACGAGACACGATGTCAAGGGGCTGCGAGCTTTATGAACAGGACGCACACGCTGCTGCGAGATTGCCATGCCGAACGGGGTGCTTCGAGCCCACGTGGGTCCCCTGCCCCGATCGTGATCTCGGTGCCGGCCGCGAACGGTACAATGGCGCCGAGCCCAACCTCGTCAGGCGCCTGCTCCGATGAGCACCATAGCCGAACTCGTCTGACTTAGCGTCCCAGCGGCAGTCTGGACGCCTCCACCAGTTCTTCCTCGTCTCTCAATCCGGCCATGTAGTTCGCCACAATCCGGCTCGCCAGTGCTTCACGTTGCTGTGGAGACTGCCGCGCAATATTCAGCCTGTCGAAGACGCGTCCCAGCAACGCGACTTCGGACGGGTCGAACACACCGGCATCTTCAGCTTTCTGATAGATCGGCATGCTGTCATTCCCTCAGCATTGCTAAGCCAGCTAATCAGATCTAAGGGAACCGCACAAGAAAAAGCCCGCCCGTCCCTCGCCACGGTGGCAGCGATCTCGGTCCGTCAGCCTTGGCCGCATGGGACCCTCGTGGCGACGGGTTTGAAGTCACTGCCCGGATTTGAGGAAGCGAGCCTCACGCACCAATGAGTTCCAGTCGCTGCCGATCAGTTCGATCAACCGGCGAGCGTCAGCTTCGGAAATAGCCGTTTCCTGCGCCAATCGCCGGACCAAAATCTCGAGCTCGGGCCTGGCTGCCGGCCTCTTCTTCCCATCGTCCTCGGCCATATGCGCCTCCTTTGGAGCCGAACGCGAAGAGAAGCCAGACGTTTCAACCTAGCCGACAGGAGAACAAAAAAATCGCTGGCGTTTGTTGATCGCTTCGGTCGGGCCATTTCCTGCCGAGGAGGACCACCCGGTTGCTCACGGGTCAACAAGGTCGCGTGAAGGCATCGTTCTGCCCTCGTCACCTTTATCGCTGGGCTCATCAGTTCTGCATCACTGTTTGCTGTGGCTAGGATCGAGGCCCGTGGAAAGGTCAGCAATCACTGCGAGGCCATGCGCAATTGATAGGCCGACGGCGCAAAGCCACTTGCACCGTAAGCTAAAGCTCGCAAATTGGGCAAAAAGCCTAGATACTGGAAAAGTGTAGACCTCTCCAAGCATCTAAGGGGATCATGCCTGACCAGAATACCCTGATCCGCGCTGCAATCGGTCGGCTGCTGTCCGAAAAAACCGGCGCCCCTGTCATCTCGATGAAGGAAAGCATCGAAGAGCTACATGCCCAAATCGGCGCGGCGACGACGGACGACAGTCTCCAGGATCTGCTGCTCGAAATGGCCGAGGTGCGGGGCATGATGGTTGTGCTCGACGCTTAGGACCTGCGCCCGACCGCAAGTCGCCAGCGACGTAAGGCTCGGGGCCGGTCGTCAGCGTGCGCCGAGGATGAAGTCGGCACCGCGATCGGCGAGGGTTTGTCGCCGGTATGCGAAATCGAGCACTCAACGACCTGGCTGCGGCTGAACGGTGGACGCGTCAAACCGCGCGGCGCCGGCAGGAGAATGTGTTCTTATTTTGTTCACAATGGCTATATCAGCCGAGCTGGTAAACGCCGTGCGAACCTCCGGCCATGAAGGTCGCGGGTGGCGTCCACCACGTCGTGCCGTTTTCGGATCGCAGCGATTGCCATCAGTCGGCTCTTTTAGGCATGGACCAGCAGATCGTCACTGTTCGGCGGTATCGAGCAGCATCGCCATCTGTCGCGCGGCGGCGCTCTCCATGATCAACTGTTCAAGTTCGAGACGGTTCATACTGGTTTTGACCCGCCGTCGGATAGGCGATGACGCCAGGGACATCGATACCGCAGTTCCCCGTCCGTGGTCATCCAAATATCGGCCAATCTCAATAACCACATCGGCATCGACATTGTTGGGCAATTCTCGCATCGGCCACATCCCCGCGTGGCAATATTGAGCAAATAATTTGCTGACTGTCGAGCACAGCCATCACCCTATGTCGGTGTGCCACTTTGCACAGGCTGGGTCGGAGCTAATTGCGGCCGAGCCGTTCGCATTCTTCACTTTGTCCGCCGATTTCCTGGCACAGGTCGATGTGCCCAAGGCGGTTGTTATCGTCGTCGATCGCCATGCGTCTGTTGTACGCGGCCACGATATCTTTCAATTGCGAAATCCTTCCGGCCCTGTGGCCGCTGGCATAGGCCATGCCGGCGATACAGCCGCATAGCAATTGCGGTCTGCCTGGTCTGGACCGTCTACCTGCCAATCGTCGGCCTGCGCCACCTTATGGGAGGGTGAGGCGGCCAACGACAAGTCTCTATCCGGAGTGCGCGCTCTGGAAAATTGTCATCCATCTGCGCTGCGAGCGACTTCCATCAACGTGTCATCAGGGGCAATCCAAACCGCCTCGTTGCGTGGTCAATGGCGCGCCGCTGATCCGAACGGCGATCCGCGCAGGCTTCTGCCCGACTAGGTCATTATGGTCGGCATCCCGCACGATAGCGTTGAGCCGGTAGCCAGCTTTGCGGCGTCCAACTCGACGATTTCAAGGTCCGGTCGTTAGCGCGCCGCCCGAATGGGACAGAGGTGAACCTCCCCTCCCCTCGTTCTGCGGCTTGCCAACTTTTGGCCAGCGCGCGACTTCATCTGTGGCCTTGATCTAGCTTTCCACAGTGACTCTCAAGCCATGGCCTGATCGGTTTCGCCGAGAAAGACTTGGGCGTCCTTGGCAGCCGCGATGAACGCATCTCGTGCCATTCTCGGCGGCTTGCGACCGTTGATCACCTCGAGGCAAACCTCCATCGCCCTGAGGCGTTTGGCCGATTGTGGCGCAGGCCATTCTCTCAGGAGCAGCCCGGCCGCATCGGCGACGGTGATCACCACCCGATCCCGATCAATGCGCCCGAGCTGAATTATCACTGGCTTGTGGAAGCGCTTCATCCCCAACCTTCCGGTCCCCCCGGCGTTGCGAGCCACAACAAGGCTGGCTGCAACGCTCGACGGTGCTTTTGGTTCCCTCAACACCGACGCCCCGCGAATGTGCGCTCCTCGGTGCCTGGCCGTCTGTGCGGGTCCGGTAGCGAGCGGAGCAGGTGAATCCAATCGACGGACGCAGGCCAGCTTGCGCCAGCCGGTGCAACCGCAGTGTCTGGCCCTCCCCGCCTCTTGACGTTGACGCCTCGTCAAGACGCGTCGGCCGATGCCTTCACGCACATCCCGTGAATCAACGAGGAGATCGCCGAGAATGGAGGAGCGCAATTGGCTCCGGTAATCCAGGCGGCGGCTTGCAACGTCGTGGACGGCGTGTCAGCCGTTCCGATCCGCATGAGATCGTCCTTTATTGCCGGCGGAATTTACTGCAGTAAATTCGTGCACAAATCGCAACGGAAACAATCATCTAGGCTTTCGGCCGAGCGTTTTGACCGGATGGCGTTCGCGGTGGCGTTAACTTCTTGTTAAGCCAAAACTTCTTGCCGGGGGCTGCCGAATCGGAGCTTAATGGCGGTTGGCGGGTCGTTTCACGGCAAAAAGCGCCAATTCAGGTTTCCAGAAGTATGAACATCGCAATGCGGCTGCCCAGCTTCGAGTTTGACGACAAGATCCTCGAACATGGGGCGGAGATATCGCGCCGGCTCAATCAGCTTCGCATGGAGAAGTTCCCTCCCAATGCGGCGAAAACCCTGCGCACGTTCTCCATGGCTGAGGTCGCCCACTATCTCGGCGTCTCGCAGAACAATCTGAAACGGCTTCATCTCGAAGGCAAGGGCCCGATGCCTGACCAGGCGGTTTCGGGCCGACGCAGCTATACGGCCGGGCAGATGCTGGAGCTTCGTCATTTTCTCGACCAGCACGGCAGAACCGAAGTCAAGAAATACGTCCCCCATCGCAAGCCGGGAGACAAGCTGCAGGTCATCGCAGTCGTCAATTTCAAAGGTGGTAGCGGCAAGACCACGACCGCGGCCCACCTCGCCCAGCATCTTGCACTTACCGGCCACCGCGTCCTTGCCGTCGATCTTGATCCGCAGGCCTCCCTGTCGGCGCTGCATGGCTTCCAGCCGGAGCTTGATCGGAATCTCTCGCTTTATGAGGCAATCCGCTATGATGAGGAACGCAGGTCGATAGCCGACGTCATCGTGCCCACGAATTTCCCGGGCCTGGACATTGTCCCGGCCAATCTTGAGCTTCAGGAATATGAGTACGACACGCCCTTGGCCATGCAGGACAAAACGTCCAATGCCGGGCGTCAGTTCTTCCTGCGCATCGCCAAGGCTCTGGGCGAGGTGGACGACCGTTACGACGTCGTCGTCGTCGACTGTCCGCCGCAGCTCGGCTATCTCACCTTGACCGCCATGTCGGCTGCGACATCCGTGCTGATCACCGTGCACCCCCAGATGCTCGATCTCATGTCCATGAGCCAGTTCTTGCTGATGCTGGGCGGGATCTTGAAAACCATCAAAGGGGCGGGCGCGCAGATACAGCTCGACTGGTTCCGCTACTTGATCACGCGTTATGAGCCCACGGACATTCCCCAAGCGCAGATGGTCGGCTTCATGCAGTCGATGCTGGCTGGCCAGATCCTTGAGCATCCGATGCTCAAGTCGACGGCCATATCGGACGCTGGGCTGACCAAACAGACGCTCTACGAGGTGGAGAAATCGGCCTTCACCCGCACCACCTACGATCGGGCGATGGAGTCGCTCGATGGCGTCAACTCCGAGATCGCGTCCCTGATCCATCGTGCGTGGGGCAGAAGCTGATGTCGATGATTTTTACTGCAGTAAAAACGGGTGGTTTTGTCCACAAAATCAGGCTCCTAGCCGATTTCGGAAACGGTTGAATGGCACGTAAAGACATATTCGGCAGTGTGATGGGCTCCTCCGCCTCCGTCGAGCAAGCCAGGGACGTGTCGGGCTACGCGGTTCGCGGCGCATCGCGTTCCATCATGCAATCGTTCGAGGAGCTGTCGAAAAGCTCGGTCGTGGATCTGGATCCTGAGCTGGTCGACAATTCGTTCGTGGCGGACCGCATCGGGGACGATGAGCAAGAATTTGCCGAACTGGTGCGTGCCATCCGCGAACGCGGGCAAGATTCTCCAATCCTGGTCAGGCCGCATCCCTCGTTCCCTGGGCGCTACCAAACGGTTTTCGGGCATCGAAGGGTCAGGGTCGCCCGTGAGCTGGGCAGGCCTGTGCGCGCCGTTGTCAAGCAAATGGGCGACGAGGAGCACGTTGTAGCCCAAGGACAGGAAAACGCCGCCAGAGCTAACCTGTCGTTCATCGAACGGACGCTTTTCGGTGAGCGCATGCTCGAGAAGGGATATTCCCCCGATATCGTCAAGTCGGCATTGGCGCTCGACGATACGACGTTCTCCAAGATGCGTTCTGTGTCCAGCAACATCGCCGAACCCATCATCCTGGCGGTCGGCGCGGCCAAGGGGATTGGCCGTGATCGGTGGTGGCAGCTGGCCAAGCTTATGGAGCATCCAGCCAATACCGCCAAAGCCCATGACCATATCCAATCGGGCGAGTTTCTCCAGGCCAGCAGCGATGCCCGTTTCAATCAGCTTTTCGAGGTGCTGGCCGCAAACGGCAAGGCCGCAAGATCGACGCCGCCGCGAGCACAGGCGAGCGCCTGGGCGCCAAAAGACAATTCCGTGAAGGCAAAGATCACCGATGACGGCAAGGTATTCACGCTCGCCCTGAAGTCCAGGGAGGCTTCGGCCTTCGGAACCTTCATCGCCGGCAGGCTCGAGGTGCTCTTCGAGGCGTTCCGAGAGGCACAATCTGGGAAGACAACAGGAGACTAAACCGCAAAAGAAAAAGGCCCCCGAACGTCACCGTCACGGAAGCCCTTCTCAAGTCTGTCGCAAGCTGAGAATCGCAAATCCGCGAATCACTGTCAAGTGTCCTGGGCGTCGTTTTGGCGAGCAGATTTCTTTTGCCTGATTAGAGGCAGAGGGAAAATGGTAACGCATATTTCGACGACGCCGTTTGGGCGGCGGCCGATGACGCTTGGCCTGATCGCCAGCCAAGCGGCTGCAAAAGCAATAGATCGAAATACCACGGTGCCCAAATGGCAGGTGTTTCGAGACATCAGAGAGGCCAGGTCCGCCATAGGCGCGACCGATCGCGCCTTGGCGATCCTCAATGCGCTGTTGTCATTTCACCGTGACGACGAGCTTTCAGGGGAGGGCGGACTGGTCGTATTCCCCTCCAACGAGCAACTTATCCATCGCGCCAACGGCATGTCGCCGGCGACGCTCAGGCGACACTTGTCGGTCCTGGTGACTTGCGGCCTGGTGATCAGGCGCGACAGTCCGAACGGCAAACGCTTCGCCCGCAAGGGAGAGGGCGGCCAGATCGAACAGGCCTACGGCTTCGACCTGTCGCCGATCGTGGCGCGCGCGCAGGAGTTCAAGCAATTGGCTGGCGCCGTCCAGGCCGAACGGAAAGCCTACCGGCTGGTCAAGGAGCGTCTTACCATCTGTCGGCGCGACATCGTCAAGATGATCGAAGCCGGGCTCAACGAGGACGTCCCGGCCGATTGGCGGCGGTTCCAAAGGCAATTTGAAACGATTGTCGGGCGATTGCCGCGGACGGCGTCGCGCCAGGTGCTGGAGTCGATCGCCGATGAGCTGGAAGACCTGTGGGCTCAGGTGCATCAGCTGTTGGAAACATTCGTAAAATCACAAGATTCGAACGCCAATGAGTCCCATTCTGAGCGCCACATACAGAATTCAAATCCAGATTTTATATCTAACGATGAAACTGAAACCAGCTTTGGAAACAAAAAAGAAGCGAGCAGCAGCGGCGCGCCACACGACAATGTGCGCAGCCTGCCCAAGCGGGACATGCCCTTGGCGATGGTGCTGGATGCCTGCCCGGAACTTCTGACCATGGCCCGCGGCGGCCAAATTCGGACCTGGCGAGACTTTGTGGCGGCGGCCGAGCTCGCCCGGCCCCATATGGGGATCAGCCCAAGTGCGTGGCAGGAAGCGGTCGGGGTGATGGGGCCGGAGAAGGCCGCCATCACCGTTGCCGCAATCCTGCAGCGGACCGACCAGATCAACAGTTTGGGCGGCTATCTCAGAAACCTGACGGAGCGCGCTCGTGGTGGCCAGTTTTCGGTGTGGCCGATGATCATGGCGCTGCTGCGGGCGAGGCTTGATGCACAGGCCGGTACTGGTCCCGCGAAATCGTCCTGGAGCGACGTCGGAGAAGGCAGTGAGTCGGTCGATGGTGGTTCCAATAGCGCCGAAATCAGTGAAGCTTTGCTGCTCAGTATGAAAAAGAAGGGCTGGGATCGATAATCGGTTGGACTTCGCTGCCGGTGTGGGAGGCGGTCAATACCGGGTTCGTCGAAGCGTGCACCAGCCAGTCTATTGGGATCAGCACCTGTTCGGATCCTAAGTCGGCAGGGGAGGGGAGCATCTTGCGTCGCTTGATCCCGAACTGGTTCCCTAGGGGAGGGAAGCGCCTCTTTCGAGGTTGCCTAGAGGCCTGATGCCTTGGTTAGGTTGACTCGGAACCGATCGCGGCGGCGCTGGTACTTGCGGGTCATTTCTGCCGAAGCATGGCCGAGCTGCTTTTGCACATGGCGCTCGTCGACCTCTGCCGAGGAGGCGAGACCGGCGCGTAGCGAATGGCCGGCAAACAGCCTTGGCCGTTCGCCCTCCGGCAGATCGCCCCGCACACCGGCCGCCAATGCCGTCCGCTTAACGACCCGGGCTACCTCCTGGTCGTTGAGCCGATCGGCGCCGACTGCCTTGCCCTGGCAGGTGACGCGCCGAAAGATAGGACCGTGTGCGATGCGCGCCAGCTTGAGCCAGGTCTCCAACGCCACCACCGGGCAGGTGGCATCGGACGAGCCGCGCCCGACTTCCACCTCGCGCCAGCCTGTTTTCCCCCGCAAGATCACCAGCATGCCTTTGTCGAGGACGTCCAACCAGCCGCGGCCGTCCCCGGTCTGGTCGCGGCCGACATCCAGGCCCACGATCTCGGAACGGCGGAGCCCGCCAGCGAAGCCGACAAGCAGCATTGCGCGATCGCGCAGGCCACGCAACGTGCCGCGGTCGAGCGTCTCCAGCATGGCAATAAGATCCTCCGGGAGAATGGCTTCCTTCTGTAGAGGCGGTTTTGCGTGGCTGTTGCGAATGCCGGCCAGCACCGTCGCGATATGCCGGTCTTTTCTGTCTAATGGCTGGCCGCGCTGGGCAAAATTCCACGTCAGCGAGGATAGCCGGCGCTCGATAGTCGCCACCGAGCTCGGCTTCTTGTCCCCGGTCGCCGTGCCGGAGGCTTGAGCCGTGATGTAGAGGCCGACCACCTGCGGATCAGGTGGAAACATTTCGACGCCTTGTCGGCGGCACCAGCTGGAAAAATGCTTCCAGTCGGACGCATAGGCGCGCCGCGTGTTGGCCGAACTCGCGGCTTCGACATAATCGCGCGCGCGAACGGCGAGGTGCTCGAGGTGGCCGGGTAAGCGCTGCCGGTCCACAAGATTTGACTCCGATAGGGCAGGGGAGGGATCATTCCTGACGGCCGTCAACCGCGCATTTGCCCCGTCAGCGGTATCTTGCGCCATCGCGTGGACGATCTCCACGATATCAGGCAGGTCATCTTGTTCGGGCAATTGCGGATCCTCAACTACGATTCGCAACATATCATGTCAGGGACGGTTAGCTGGAACGTCATCTTCGACCGCCAAAATATGCCCTAAAATCAGAAAAAACAGATCGCGGGGGGTGATGATGTTCAACAGCTTTCATTTTTGTTGAACATGCGGTATGCTCAACAATAACCCATTTCGTTGAGCATCATGATAACACGCCATTCACCGCTCGCTCATTCGGCCTACCACGATCTGCTATCGTCCCTGCGCGACGAGGTCGTGGCCGAGATCCGCGGAACGCCGACGCGGATCGACCGCAACGGCCGCGTCTACTGGTACGACACCTACCGCGTCGGTTCGGACGTCAAAAAGACCTATATCGGGGAAGATAGCGAGGAACTTCGCCTTCGGATGCAACGCATCCAAGCGCTGCGCGACGACCGCGACGATCGCCGACGCAATCGCGCGCGGCGGGTCCGCTTGCTACGTGCGGAAGGGTTCCTTGGCGTCGATGCAGCAACCGGCAGCCTTCTGCATGCATTTGCTTCCGCCGGAGTTTTCCGCCTCGGCGGGACGGTCGTGGGAACTCAGGCCTTCCGCCTCTACGAGGGCGAGCTCGGCGTTCGCTTCACCCTTGACCAGACTGCTCAAACGAACGACGTCGATATCGCCAGCTTCGAGCGACTCTCGATCGCCCTGAAGGACAGTGTGTCGGCGCCGCTTGAACGGGTTCTCAAGGATTTCTCATTCGAACCGGCGCCGACGCTGGACCCCGGCAAGACCTGGCGCTGGAAGCAAACGCGCAACGAGACGCTCGTCGAATTCCTGACGCCGTCTTTTGCCGAGGAGGAGGGACTGCGTCCACTGCCGGCGCTTGGCGTCCATGCCCAATCCTTGCATCATCTCAACTATCTCCTGGCAGAGCCAATGCTGGCAGCCGTTACCTATCGCGACGGCGTGCTCGTGCAAATTCCGCGACCGGAACGCTTCGCAATCCATAAGGTCATCGTTGCCGATCGCCGCCGCGATGGGCCGGACAGCTTAAAATCCATTAAGGACCGGTTGCAGGCGGAATTCCTGGTCGATGTGCTCGCAACCGATCGGCCGGACGACCTGCGTGAGGCTCTCGAGGACGCTCTGGCGCGCGGCAAGCGCTGGCGGGACAGGATTGCGGCCACATTGAAACGATCGCCATCGCTGCAGGCTGCCCTTGGCGACATGATGCGATAGCAGCCGCACCAGAAAATGTTTGGCAATGAACAAATGCGCGTTCTCAATGAACGCGATTTCTCGTCGATCTGACGCCTAAACGAGCCCGTCTGCCGTGAAAAAAGGGGTCAGAGAGGCCATCTCTGAGCGGCTTTGCGAAACGAGCGATAATGCAACATTATCGTTCGTTTGTTGTCCACGACAGGCGCGGCGCTTCTACGCTTTTAGGCTTGCAGAAAGCGCCGCCACGATTCATCCTGCCAACCATGATTCTGCGGCCCAAATCCCTCCTGCGTCACACCAGCGCTCTCTCCAGCGGCATCACTGCCGCCCCGGTATCCGCCGTGCCGCATTGGCTGCGCCGCGCCGTCCCGGATGCGCAAAGCCTTGCGGGAAAAGATGTTGAAGAGGTCGCGCTCACCGCAGGCGCCGCCATCGGCGCGCTCGATGCGGTGGTCCGCCAGCAGAACCGATGGGCCGGCGCCTGGCGGCAGCGGCTGGCGCTTTCGGCGGCCGCGGTAACGGCAAAGCAGGCCGGCCGCGTCGAGGATGAAGCGGCCCTGCGCGATGCCGTTCTGCTCACACGGCCCGGAGACGACGTCGGCCCCGCTGGCCGAATGCTGTTGGCCTGGCGTTGGCTGGCTGCCCGTCCCGCCGAGGATCCTCTGACGGAGAAAAACCTCGCTGCAGTGCTGGAAGATCTCGGTCACGCCCATGACGACGAGGTGATCAGCGACCTGGCAGACGAGGTTCGACAGCTTTCCGCCAGCATCGGAATGGTCGGCATGGTGACCGGCGCGTTCCTGGCCGCCGAACGACATGGCTTCGGCCGCACTTTCGGATGCTGGCTCGTCGACCGGCTGCTGGCGCAGCGGTTGGGCTGGGCACATGCGATGCCATTGCTGGGCGCGGAGGTGGCCTTGGGCTCATCAAGTCCAGGCCGCTCCCGCCGCTCTATAACTACTGCGGCGGCGGGCACCGAAGATGAAGCCAACCTTGCGAAAAGTCTGCTAGCGGCACAGGCACGTGCGGCACTGCGCGCGATCGATTTGTCCGCCGAACTCGGGCGCCGCGCGGACCGGCTGCTTGCGGTCGCGCCGAAGTTGCGCGCCCGAGCGTCGGACCTCGTCATTGAAAGGCTGTTGTCCGACGACGCGGTCGTCGCTTCGGAACAGATCGCTGGCATGAGCGACCGCGGCCTGCGCCGGCTGTTCGACCGCTTGGTCGAACTCAGCGCGGTGCGCGAACTGTCCGGTCGTCCGACCTTCCGTATCTACGGACTCTGACAATCATGGCTGAGAGTGCGACTTGGCGACGAAAGCGAGGACCGGGAGACGACAGCCGGCCAAATGGCCATTTGTTTGATCGGGAGCTAGATCATCTGCCGCCAGAGGCGCGCTGGCGCGAATGGATGCACCGTGTCGAGGCGACCATCTTCGCCGCGAGCGAACCGGTCACGCGCGAGGTGCTTGCCCGGGTCGTCGGCAAGAGCTGCAGTATCGATCTGCTGATCGATGACATTCGCGAAGAACTGCGTGGCCGCCCTTACGATCTGGTGGCCGTCGCCGGCGGCTGGAAGCACCTGACGCGGCCGGCCTATGCCGATGCCATCCGCAGTGCTTTTGGCACAGCCGTCGGCGGTGGTCGGCGTGCCGTGGACCTCACGCAGTCGGACGTGCTGGTGCTGATGTGCATCGCCTATTTCCAGCCGATCACGCGCGGAGAACTGTCGTCGTTTTTTGGGAAAGAGATTTCGCGCGACCTGATCGGCCATCTGCGCGGCGCCGGCCTAATCGCTTCCGGCCCGCGCAGCCCGACGCCAGGCGCGCCCTATACCTATGTCACGACCAAAGAATTCCTGCTCGAGTTCGGCCTCGACACGCTACGCAACCTGCCGGATTTTGAGGCACTCGAGGACGCCGGGCTGCTGTCGAAGGAAAAGCTGCTCGCGGGGGATATTCCCGGATCACTCGCTGCTCGTTCGGACGATATGGAGCTGCCCTGACAATAGTTGAGGCCTTCTCCCCCTGCGCAGGCGTGCCGTCCAGGTCGTCGTAAGGTACGCCCAAGCTATCGCGTAGCTTGGCCGCGCTTTCAGTGTCGCTGGCCGGTATTGTGACCAACATCGCAGGCGCGGCGCTGGCGATCGTACTGATCAGCTGAAGCTCCCCCCTGTTCCTCAGAGGAACGTCGAGCAGGGCAATGGGCATCCCTGCGAAACGATGCAGGCGCTTTTGCAGTGCTTCGTCTGCGAGTGCGAGCAATCGCGCGAGATCGCAATATCTCTTTTCAGTGAGCTCAGCCTCGTAGGCTCCAACGATCGGAGCAAGGTCTGGTGCGGTCGTTGAAACAGCATCGGAGTTAACGCCGACGAGGCGGAGCTCGCTGAGCATGTCGACGATGGAGCTGTGAAAGCCGGGAGTGCCCGCGACGGATTAGTAGACACCAAGTTTGCCCTCCCCCCGAAGGCGATGAATCAAGCCGGTGACCACCGCATCCACTGAGACTCGAGTGATCGGAACAAGTTCATGCCGAGCGAGCAAAGGCCCGGCAGGGCGCGAACGAACTGCGCCCAGCTATGGCGATGCCAACCGAATGCCACACCATTCGTTCGCGCAGCATTGCGAGCGAGTTCACCCGCCGCAGCGAGCGTGGCGCCGACGATCAAAACCTCTTCGTCCTTTCCCCGCTCACGAAGCCAGGCCTGGGCATGCCCGAGCCGCCGCCCAGCCGATACGGACATGATGACTTTGGTGCTCATTGTTTCGGGCCACCCTCAGGTAAGTTCAGTATTAGCCTGTTGGATGGTTCCGCAGATCGGGCGTTGAGGTAGTTATCAAGCGCCTCGATGCTCGCCATGACGTCGGTAAAAGCGGGCGGTGTTCCGAAGATCATCGCCGACATCCGGTCGTAGTCCGCGGCGAGCTTGGCGCGCATGTCTTCCGTCGGAACCAGGCGATAGCTGCCGGGCACCGCGCGGTCGTAGCGATGATCGGGTGCGCGGAACATAAGCTCCTTGTGCTGTCGGCAGGCTTCGGCGAGTTCGCGCAGCGATGCCGTTGCGAGACCGTAGTCGGGATGTGTCCATATCTGATGGACGTCGTAGTAGTGACGCGAGTACCGGTTGAGGTCGGGCACGGGTCGTTCGGGATTGGCGTCCTGCCGACGCTTCTCCGTCATCTCCGTCATGGCATGCAGGATCAGGACCTTCTCCCAGAAGGTGCGCTCCGGCTTGACGGTGGTCACGTCCCGAACGGTGAGGTTCGCCGGTTCCGGCATCTCCGAAGCGATGTAGGGCGTGATTTCCCGCGCCTCAGTCGGCTCGGGATCGGGACGCGCGCCGCCCTCGATGCGGACGGCGGCCTGGACGTAGCTGCCCGCAGACTCGAACACGCTCGTGTAGCCTACCACGAGAATGTCGAGCGCATCCTTGTTCCGGTAAAGGTCAAACCCGAAGCCGAGCGAAAAATGTCCCGGCCGCTCGGCCACTTCCTCGACAGAAGCGATCTCCTTTGTGAGCCTCTCCTGGAGAGGCCCGGAGATGTACTGCCGCGCCGCCTCGTCGACCTTCTCGGCCAGCGCCTTCTGCTGCTGGTTGACCGAGGGGAGCGCGGCGATATCGCCCTCAAGCGGGACATGTAGATCGGCCTTGTAGATGCCGATGTCGATGTCCTCGGAGAAGCGTCGGATCAGCCCATACGCCTTGCTCAGGCTGGTGCCGCCCTTGAAATAGAGCCCGATCGGATCGTCGCTGCGACGGTTGAACAGGAAGTCGAGCACCCAGCAGACGTAGAGATCCTTTTCGACATTGCCCGCCTGGGTACCCAAATGGGCTGCGGCCGCCTCGAAGAGCGCGCGGCGTTCGTCGACGCTTGAGCGCAGGATCTCAATGAACGTCTGCTGCATGATCGCCTTTCGCCGGTTCCGATGCCGGCGCGCTTGCGGTTTGATCCTCGGCGATTCGGCGCGTGATGGTCTCGACCAGCGGATACATCCAAGCGGGGACCCCATGAATATTTTCGCGCAGATCCTCGGCGATCCTGTCTCGATCGGGATTGCGTGACAGGTAGCGGACGATGCCGTTGACGGCTGCCTCGAGGCTCGATCGCTCGTCCCGAAACCACGCCAGCGCCTGAACAACCCGCATCGCCGGCCGCCCCGCCCAGAACGCCGTCTTGGCAGAGATGCGCTTGAAGTCGAGCTTGTAGATGACCGGCATCGTCCCCTTTGGATCACCAGCGTTCGCTTCGATCTCGATTATCCTGGGATAAGTGTCGGCATGGATCGTCGAGCGCGCCGGAACCGCCGTCGTCAGGCCGAGATCGTTCGCGGCGGTCATTCCGTCGACGAGTACGCGCAGCTTGTCGCGCCGGGCAATGGCGTCGACGAACGAGGCGCGAGGCGGAAACACCATCTTGCCGGTCAGCTTGCTGACGCTGGGCTTGTCATAGAGACCGCGATAGGGTCGGCGGATATCGCCGCGCCGGGTCAGCCGCTGCAGCGCCTTCTCGACGGCGTTCGGCGTGCCGATGTCGAGAAAGTCGGCCCGTGACCACACGCCGGCGGGCGCCGCTTGGGCGATCCGGTCATGAATGCGGTCGAGCGTGTCCGATGTCGGGTCTGGCATATTTCCGTTCCTGACCGAAGATTATATACAAAAATTGGTCAGTAGCAAATTGGTAGCTCGTACTGACCAAAATTTGTATTCAAACTTTGGTCACCATTCCTATCAAGGGCGGATACTGAAAATCTGACTGAATCCGAACCTCAGCACAGGATTCCTCGAACTTCTCGGCAGGCAGGCCTTACGAAGCTGGCGCGGGCGGCTGCGTTCGCACACAGTAGCGCCATAGCCGACGCCAAGCCATGTTCACGCTCCGTACTCAAAAAGTCGCATAATTGGCAGTGTGGAATTCGGTGTGATGTCCGGAATTATTTGGCATTTCACGGGTTTATGAGTGTGGGTCGCGGGTGGGTGGCCGATGCATTGCCCGACCCATTATACTCCCTTACACAACTCGCTCCCGCATATGCAGGGCGGCCTGTTCCAGGGTCCAGTTTCTGACGATCTTGACGACGTTGCCTTTGGAGAGCTGGCTTTCCGAAAGGTAGTATGTCCACGGGCTGCCGGCGCGCACCGGGAAGGGCTCGATCAAGAGACCGCGAGCTATGTAGGTTCTGGCGAGCGAATATTGCGTAGCGACGCAGCCCGCGCCCATCGCCGCGAGTTCCAGCGCGATGTTGGAGGCATTCGTGGTGATGCCTTTCTCATAGTCGGAAATGTCGATCTGCAGCGCGTCGCCCATGCACTGCCAGTATTCCTGGCGTCCATGCACGAAGATCCAGTCGACGCCGAGTATATCGCTCGGCGCCTTCAGCGCCTTGGGGCCGGACAGCAGGCTTGGCGCGCAAAGGATGGCAAGCTGGTCGCTCCACAGTTGCACGGCGCCCGGCGGCAAGTCGTCGAAGCGGCGGGTCGAGATGGTGATGTCGGCGATCTGCTCGCTGAGGTCCTCCCAGATCGTGCCGTGCAGAACGACCTCGATCTCGGGATGGACCTGGCGGAACGCGCCCATACATCCGGCCAGCCAGTTTTCGGCAAGGCTCATCGGGCAGGAGATGACGACAGTCCGGTTGCGTGACGAGGCGACGATCGCCTCCGTGGCGTGGTCGATCTGGTCGAGCGCCTGGCGCAGGGTGGGCAGGAAGGCTTCGCCCATCTCCGTCAGTTTCAGGCTGCGCGGATAGCGCACGAAGAGCTGGCGGCCGAGATAATGCTCCAGCCCCCGGACATGGTTGCTGACGGCTGCCTGTGTGTAGCCAAGCTCGCTGGCGGCGAGGGTGAAGCTCAGGTGTCGCGCCGAGCATTCGAACGAGCGGATGTAGTTCAATGGCGGAGGTGGCTTCATGGCATCGCTCCTGATCGAGCCGAAAACTAGACCGTCGCGAACGGGTTTCGCAATCGCTTGCCCTCGTTTTTTTTGTACCATGGCGCCAAACTAATCACGTGATCGGCCCGCGAGACCAAATTATTCGTAGTTATCTGGAAGCGCGCGGTTGGCGAGAGGTGGGCATCATGGACCTGCGGTTGGAACGGGGCGAGCCTGCTTGCACCGTGTTCGGGCGTGTCGCGGAGTTCGTGCTGCGCTCCGCGGAGAATTTCTTTCCAGCCGATGTCCTGAAGGCGGCCTCACTCCAGTTCCTCGATACGATGGGCATCGCCATAGCTGCCGGGCCGATGCAGGCCGGCCGCATTGCGCGGGATGCCGCCGTTTTGCTCTACGGTTGCGGAACGGACCGGCACGCCGCAAGGATGATCTTCGATGGCAGGCGGGTCAGCATCGCGGGTGCTGCCTTCGCCGCCGCGACCCAGACCGACAATCTCGACGGCCATGATGGCTATCCGCCAACCAAGGGCCATATCGGGGTTGCGGTCATCCCAGCACTGCTTGCGCTGGCAGAGGAGAAGCCAGATTTGAGCGGGATCGAAGCGCTCGCCGCGATCGTGGTCGGCTACGAAGTCGCGGGCCGCGCCGGCATCGCGTTGCACGCGACTGTTTCGGATTATCACACCTCGGGCGCCTGGAATTCCCTTGGCGTCGCTGCTGTCGCGGCCCGCCTGCTGCGGCTGAACGACACCCAGTTGCGCGACGCCTTCGGCATTGCCGAATATCATGGGCCGCGCAGCCAGATGATGCGTGAGATCGCGACGCCGACCATGCTGCACGACGGCTCCGGCATGGGCGCACAGGTCGGCCTGTCGGCCGCGGTACTCGCGCAAGCCGGATTCTCCGGCGCTCCGGCCATCACTGTCGAGGCGCCGGAAGTGGCCCGATATTGGGCCGATCTCGGCGATTTCTGGCAGATGCCGCTACAATACGTCAAACCCTATCCCATCTGCCGCTGGGCTCACGCCGCGATCGACGCGACCCGGGCGCTATGCCTGCAGCATGGCCTGCGGCCGCAGGATATAGGCAGGGTCAACGTCAACAGCTTCCACTACGCGGCGACGTTGTTCGACGGCATGCCCGACACAACTTCCAAGGCGCAATACAGCTTGGCCTTCGCCGTGGCCACGATGATCCTGTACGGTCGGATAGCGGTGGAGCATATTTCGGGCCAGGGGCTGCGCGACGGCGCGGTTGGGGAGATGCTGGGGCGCGTCGAGGTCAGCGAATCGGCGAGGCACAGCGCTCGTTTCCCGGAAGGGCGCTGGGCTGACGTGCAGATCGAGACGACAGACGGACGCTTGCTGGATTCCGGTGACGTCCACGCACGCGGCGGTCCTGAAGCGCCCATCAGCGAGGCTGATATCGTCGCCAAATACATGGAGTTCTCGGCGCCGGTTCTGGGCGAAGCCAGGGCGGCCGCGATCCGCGATGCTATACTCGGCCTGACCGGCACGGAAAGCCGGTTCTCGGACCTGTCGGCGCTCATCTACGAACCTCCAGGCGGTCTGGGTGGCCATGCCGCTTAGGCTCCTCAAATACGGGTTCAGCCGCGATTATCCGGTGACCGGCGACATTCCCCGGACGCCCGAGCTCAAGCCGTCCTATGACGTGGTGATCGTCGGCGGCGGCGGGCATGGCCTGGCGTGCGCGCACTATTTGTCGAAATATCATGGCATCACCGACATCGCGGTGCTCGAGAAGGGCTATCTGGCTGGCGGAAACACGGCGCGCAACACCACGACGATCCGCTCCAACTACATCACCCAGGAAGGCATCGCCTTTTACAAGGAAGGCGTTTCGCTGTTCGAGACGATGTCGCAGGAGCTCGACTTCAACGTCATGTTCTCGCAGCGCGGCCAGCTCACGCTTGCCCATACGGAGGCCACGCTGCGCGCCTTCGATCTGCGCGCCGAGATGGGCAAGCACATGGGAACCCGCACCGAAGTCATCGACGCAAAGGAAGTCGAAAAGCTGGTGCCGGAACTGAATATGGATCGCGGCAACGCGCTCGAGATTCTTGGCGGCCTGTGGCACGCCGACGGCGGAACAGCGCGCCACGACGCGGTCGCCTGGGGCTACGCGGCGCAGGCCTCGCGCCGCGGTGTGGAGATTCACCAGCGCACCGAGGTCCAGGGCTTTGAGGTCGAGAGTGGCAATGTCCGGGCGGTGATGACAAACCGCGGGCGCCTCGCATGCGGCGCGGTGCTCATCGCCGCTGGCGGCATGAACTACGACGTCGCGATGATGGCTGGGGTGGAGCTGCCGATCCGCTGCTATCCTTTGCAGGCGATGGTGACGCAGCCGCTGAAGCCGTGGCTGCACACGCTGGTCTCGTCGGTATCGCTGCACACCTATCTTGTGCAGTCCTCGCGCGGCGAGGTCGTCATCGGCGGTGGTTCGGATCCGTACCAGCTCTATTCGACTCGCTCGACGCTGGGCATGAAGGAACATCTGGCCGAGGGCGCCGTGCATCTTTTCCCCTTCCTGCAAGGGGTTCGGCTGTTGCGGCAGTGGGCGGGCATCACCGACATGACGCCGGATTACAGCCCGATCATGGGCGCCAGCCCGCTTGCCAATCTCTGGCTCGACTGCGGATGGGGCACCTGGGGCTTCAAGGCAACGGCCGTGGCCGGAAAACGCATGGCCGAGACCATCGCCAAGGGCCGGGCGCCAGACCTGCTCAAGCCCTTCGCGCTGGAGCGCTTCGAGACCTTCCGGCTGCTCAATGAAATGGGCGCGACGGCGGCGAGCCATTGACCATGAAGCAGCTTGATTGCCCCATGAACGGCCTGCGCAACATCGACGAATTCCGGTCTTTCGGTCCGGTGCGCCAGACGCTCGATGCCGATGCGACCGCCGACGCCGACTGGGCGAAACATCTGTTTCGCGCGGACAATCGCAAGGGCGTCGTGACCGAGTGGTGGCAGCACGTGCCGAGCAATTTCTTTTTCCTGGCGGAGCGCGACGTCGTCACCAACGAGATCATCCGGACCTACGCGCCGGGCGAGGGCAATCAGGCATGACCCGGCTTGCGGCACCCTATGGCTCGCGCATTGATCGCACGCAGCCGATGCGCTTTACCTTCGAGGGCAAGTCCTATGAGGGCTTTGCCGGCGATTGCATTGCAAGCGCGCTCGCCGCTTCGGACCAGTGGGTGCTTTCCCGCTCATTTAAGTACCATCGACCGCGCGGCATCATGACCATGGCCGGCGCGGAAGCGAACACTTTGGTGCAGCTTCCGTCGGAGGCGAATGTCCCCGCCGACCTGACGCCGATTTGGGAAGGCATGACGGTGACGGCGCAGAACGTCAACGGCTCGCTGCGAAATGACCGCGACGCCATCATGGATCGGCTTGGGCGGTTCATGCCGGTTGGCTTCTACTATCGCACCTTCATGGGGCCGAGGCAGGATAGCTGGCTTCGCTTCTGGGAGCCGATGATCCGGCGCAAGGCCGGGCTCGGGATCGTCGATACTCGCGCCCCGCATTTAAGCTTCGATAAGGTCGATCTTCACTGCGACCTGCTGGTCGTTGGGGCCGGACCGGCAGGCCTGGCGGCGGCGATCGCCGCCGCGCAAACCGGCGCCGACGTTGTCCAGTGCGACGAGAACCCGGAAATCGGCGGTTCACTGACCTATCGCCGCTGCGATCCGGGCGTGCTCGCCAGCCTGAGGGCTGCCGCGGCGGGATTGGCCAATCTGCGCGTCATGACCGCCACCGTCTGCAACGGCTGGTACGAGGACAACTGGCTGCCGCTGATCCAAGGCAACCGGCTCTACCGCACCAGGGCTCACGAGGTGATCCTGGCAACAGGTGCCATCGAGCAGCCGGCGGTGTTCCGCAACAACGACCTGCCGGGGATCATGACCGTCGGCGCCGTGCAGAGGCTGATGCAGCACTATGCGGTGAAACCCGGCCGCCGCGCCGTCGTGCTGGCAGGCAATGACGACGGCTATGATGCCGCGTTCGACTTGATCGAGGCAGGCGTCGAACTCGCGGCCGTCGTCGATCCGAGACAGGGAGCAGGCAGCAGCGCTGGCGAGCTTCGGGCCAGGGGCGCGGAAATCATCACGGGCGCCCAGATCGATGAAGCGGCCGGAACCCGCGGCAACAAGCATGTCAGACGGGTCCGCGTCGGAAGCCGCTGGATGGACTGCGACCTCGTCGTGATGGCCGCCGGCTCGGCGCCGGCGTGGCAGGTGCCCTGTCATGCGGGCGCCAAGGTCGGCTACGACGAAGCGACCGCGCGCATGACGCTGACGCTGCCGGACGGCGCCGTCCACCTGGCTGGCGCCGTTGCCGGCAGGACGGGACTATCGTCGGCCATGGCGGATGGCCGTCGCGCAGCGCACGAGGCGCTTCATGGGCTGGGACACTCCGATCTGCCCAATGCCTCCAGTGAATTCGAACCTGAAGCCGTGGCCTGGGCGCAGAAGCTGACTGGCCACGAGAAAGGGCGCGACTTCGTCGATTTCGACGAGGATTTGCAGGTCAAGGATCTGCAGAACGCGATAAAGGAAGGCTATCGCGAACTCGAGCTCGTGAAGCGCTTTTCCACCGTCGGCATGGGGCCGAGCCAGGGCAGGCATTCGGCCCTTGCCACGGCGCGGATCGTTGCCGACGCCACCGATCGCAAGGTCGGCCAGGTCGGCGTGACCACGGCGCGGCCGCCGACGGGTCCGGAAAAGCTCGGCGTGCTCGCAGGTCATCATGAGCCGCTGGAGCGTCGCACCGCGCTGCATGCCCGGCATCTTGCGCTCGAAGCCCGCATGAAGCCGATCGGCAACTGGTGGCGACCCTATTATTACGGGCCGGAAAGCCGGAGCGAACGCCTGATCCACGAAGAGGTCGCGGCCGTTCGCGACGGCGTCGGCATGCTCGACGTCTCGACGCTGGGCAAGCTGGAGATCCGTGGTCCGGACGCCGGCGCCTTCCTCGATCGCATGTACACCATGGCCCATGCCAATCAGCCGGTCGGCCGCGTCCGCTACTGCCTGATGCTGAACGAGATGGGCACGGTCATCGACGACGGCGTCGCCTATCGCTTCGCGGAGGACCAGTTCTACGTGACGGCGACGACCGGCGCGGTCGCTCGGGTGCAGGCCGACATGTTGTTCTGGAACGCGCAGTGGCGACTGAAGGTCGACGTGCTCAACGTCACGGCCGGGTTTTCCGGCATCAACGTCACAGGCCCCAAGGCGCGGGACGTGTTGCAGGCGCTCGAGGGAGACATCGATTTTGCGCGCGACGCCTTTCCCTATCTACATGGCCGTCAGGGTCGCCTGGCGGGCGTTCCGGTGCACAGCATGCGCATCGGCTTCACCGGAGAAGTCAGTTTCGAGCTGCATTGCCCGTCGAGCTACGCCGTCGCGCTATGGGATGCGCTGGTCGCGGCGGGCAAACCCTATAGTTTGCGCCCATACGGGCTGGAGGCCTCGCGCATCATGCGGCTGGAGAAGGGACATATCCTGATCGGCCAGGACACGGATGCGCTGACCACGCCCGATGAGCTCGGATTCGGCTGGGCGGTTTCGAAGAAGAAGCCGTTCTTCGTCGGCAAGCGATCGATCGAGATGCGCGCCAATCTCGGAGAATCGCGCCGGCTGGTCGGCCTTTCCTTTGAAGGATTGCGCAATGTGCCGGGCGAATCCTGCCTCGTGCTGCGCGGCGGCAACTTGGTGGGGCAGGTCACCTCGCTCGGTTTCTCGCCGACGCTCGGCCATCACATCGCGCTGGCTTATGTCCATATCGACGATGCGGCACCCGGCAGCAGGATTACGGTGAAATGCCGCGACGGTGAGCTGGTCGAGGCACCGGTGGTTGGGCATGCCTTCTTCGATCCGCAGAACGTTCGGCAGGAGCTGTAGCGATGACCGTTCCCGGATCGCGCACATTTCCCTTGTCGCCGGACGGCTCGGCAGCGGAATCCGCCTTGCCGAAGGGCCGGCTGACATTGAGCGATCTGACGGCCCGGCCGCGTTTCGGCATCAAGGGGCCTGGCAGCGCCGGCTGGCTGGCAGCGCAGGGCCTGGCTCTACCGCCCGTCAATGGCGTTGCCACGCTGGGCGGCATCCGGCTGCTGCGTCTGGGGGCCGAGGATTTTCTGGCGGTTGACGATGGTGTCGGCAACGCAGTCGCAAAATTGACCGACGCCTGGCAGGCCGCCGATGGCGCGCGCGGCTACTGGTCCTGGCGGGAGGAGGGCTGGAGCTGGATGCGGCTCTCGGGGCCGCTGACGGAACCTGTGATGGCGCGGCTTTGCGCGCTGGATTTGCGGCCCGACCGTTTCGCCGCCGACGCGATCGCGCAGACGCGGGTCGCGCATGTCGAGGCTGTGCTGGTGCGGGGCGAGGGGGGCTTTGACATCTTCTTCGACATCGCATCGACAGCGTATTTCATCAGGACAGTTGCCACGGTGGCGAAGCTAGCCGCCGACGATACGATGACCAGGGGGATCCACTGATGAACAGCGTACAAGGTGTCATTGCACCGATCCTGACGCCCTTCGAAAAAGACGGCGGCATCGCCCGCGATCTGTGGATAAGCCATGCGAAATGGGTGCTCGCCCAAGGGGCGCATTATCTCTCGCCTTTCGGCACGACCGGCGAGGCGCTGTCGCTCTCGCCGGTCGAGCGCATGGAGGCGCTGGAGTGGCTGGCCGAGGCTGGTATCCCCGCGGAAAAGATGATGCCAGGAACCGGTCTGACCGCGCTGCCCGAGACGATCGAGCTTAGCAGACATGCGCTGGACGTAGGCTGCGCCGGCGTCATGGTGCTGCCTTCGTTCTTCTACACGGCGGCAGGCGACAATGGACAGGCGCGCTACTATTCGGAACTGATCGACAGGGTTGCCGACCCGAAGCTGAAGCTGATCCTCTATCACATCCCGCAGAACTCCGGCGTGCCGGTCTCGCCGGCACTGGCCGCCCGGCTCAACGCAGCCTTTCCAGACACGGTCGTGGCCTACAAGGACAGCGGCGGAAACTGGGACAACACTGCCGCGATCATCGCCGCGGTCCCGAACATCTCGGTTTTTCCAAGCTCCGAAGCCCAGCTCACCCAGGGGCTGGATGCCGGCGCGGCGGGCTGCATA
This sequence comes from Mesorhizobium sp. BR1-1-2, assembly GCF_020165435.1. Classification (NCBI taxonomy): domain Bacteria; kingdom Pseudomonadati; phylum Pseudomonadota; class Alphaproteobacteria; order Hyphomicrobiales; family Phyllobacteriaceae; genus Mesorhizobium; species Mesorhizobium sp. BR1-1-2. Next base: position 216,056 of record NZ_JAIUID010000007.1, on the reverse strand, counting down.
TCAGCCTCGGTCAACCTCAACGCGAAGGCGATCCGAGCGCTCTACGACAATGCGCGCGCGGGGCGAGACGTCACGGCCGCCAACATCGCCATCAAGGCGTTTCGCAAGGCGGTTCAGGATGCTGGTCTGATCCAGGGCATGAAGGCGGCTCTCGCTGTTCGTTCCGGCGATCATCGCTGGCTCAACCTGCGCGCGCCGCATGAGAACGCAACCGTGCAGGAGGGCAAGGCCCTGCTGGATGTGCTGGGGCCTCTTGCCGATCACATTCCCGGCCCGAGGCGAGGCTGAGATGTCGGCGCGCCCGACCGTCATCGTCAGTGCCGATTCGCTGGACGGGCCGCTGGCCGTGCTGGCCGAGACGCATCCCGACATCACGGTGCATGGCTGCGAAAGTTACGAGGCGCTTCCGGCCCTGATTTCGGAAACCGGCGCCGAAGTGATCTTCAGCATCAGGTTTGGCCAGCGCTCACTCTATCCACGCAAGGCGGTGGTCGAGAACCCGACGGTGCGCTGGGTTTCTGTTGGCGGTTCCGGCACTGATCACCTGCGGCCGTGGGATCCCGCGCGGGTGACGGTCACCAATTCGGCAGGCGTTGCCGCCGACATGATGGCGGAATACGTCTTTGGCGCGATGCTGTCGTTTTCGCTTGGCCTGCGTGGCTTCGCACGCGAACAGGCGGCCGGCAACTGGATCGGCGGCAAGGTCGAGCCGATCCAGGGCAAGACGCTGCTGCTCCTCGGTCTCGGCAAGACGGGGCAGGCGGTTGCCGCCCGTGCCAAGGCGTTCGGCATGACAACGCTGGGGGTGCGAGCGAATCCGAAGCCGACTGAGAATATCGATGAAGTGCACGCCATAGCGGATCTGCCCAGACTTTGGGGCCGTGCCGATTTCATCCTGTGTGCCGTGCCCCTGCTCGACAGCACCCGCGGCCTTGTCGGCGAGGAAGCCTTCGCGGCGATGAAACCTTCGGTCGTGCTGATCGACGTGTCCCGTGGCTTCGTCGTCGACGAGGCGGCGCTTCTCGCGGTGCTCGATGCCGGACGGATCAAGGGCGCGGCGCTCGATGTCTTTGCGACAGAGCCGCTGCCGCAATCGCACCCGCTATGGGGCTACGACAACGTGATCGTCACGCCGCATTGCTCTTCGGTCTATGACGGCTGGGATGTGAAGTCGGTGCGCATGTTCGCCGACAATCTGGCCCGCTACCGGCGTGGCGAGCCGCTGAACAATGTCGTCGATCCCAAACGCGGTTACTAGGAGGACAGGCCGATGACAGCGCATGACAGGCGAAGCGGTGGACGGCGCACCAGAGCAGCGGGGCGCAGCGGCGGCGGCATCGCGCAACTGCCCTGGCAGAGCGTGACGAACCCTTACGCGCCGATGCGGATGCTGGACGAGGAGCAGATGGACAAGCTGCATCGCACCTCGATGCGGATACTTTCCGAGCTCGGCATCCGGGTGGCGGGCGAGAAGGTGATGAGCATCTTCGAAGCCGCGGGAGCCATAGTCGACCGAGAGGAAAGCACGATCCGCATCGACGAGAGCATCGTGACCGAAGCGCTGAAGAGCGCGCCGTCGAGCTTCACGATCACATCGCGCAATCCGGAGAAGAGGATCAGGCTCGGTGGCAATTCGCTGGCGTTCGGCCTCGTTGCCGGCCCGCCCAACGTGCACGATCGCATCAACGGCCGGCGGCAAGGCAATCTCGCGGATTACGAGAATTTCATCCGCCTCGCGCACCACTTCAATGCCATCCACATCATCGGCAACCAGGTCGTGGCGCCGATGGAATTGCCGGCAAACTCCCGGCATCTCGACACCTACCGCGCAAACCTGACGCTTTCCGATTTGGGCTTCCACGCCTCCGCGATAGGACGTGGCCGCGCCATGGACAGCATCAACATGATGGCGATCACGCGCGGCATTCCGGTTGAGGAGATGAGGTCTTCGCCGGGCGTCACAACCATCATCTCCGTGAATTCGCCGCGCCTGTTCGACGAGGCGATGGCGGAGGGGCTGATCGCCATGGCAGAGCACGGCCAGCCGGTGACAATCACGCCGTTCACGCTGATGGGCGCGATGACCCCGGTCACGCTGGCCGCCGCCCTGGCGCAGCAGAATGCCGAAGCGCTCTTCGGCGTGACGCTGACGCAACTGATCAATCCCGGCACGCCGGTGATGTACGGCGCCTTCACCTCGAACGTCGACATGCGCTCCGGCGCGCCTGCCTTCGGCACGCCCGAAAATGCCAAAGCCAACGTCGTCGCCGGCCAGTTGGCCCGCCGCTACAATCTGCCGTACCGCACCTCAAATGCGAATGCGTCGAACGTCGTCGACCTGCAGGCCGCCTACGAAACCGAGATGGCGACCTGGGGCGCGGTGCTCGGCGGCGCGAACCTGATCTATCACGCCGCCGGCTGGCTCGAGGGCGGGCTGACGGCCTCCTACGAGAAGCTGATCCTCGATGTCGAGATCCTGCAGAACATGATGGAGTTCCTGCGGCCGATGCCCTTCGAGGAGGACGACCTTGGCTTCGAGGCGATCAAGTCGGTGCCGACCGGAGGCCATTTCTTCGGCTCCGAGCACACCATGGCGCGCTACAAGACCGCTTTCTACCGACCGATGCTGTCGAACTGGCAGAACTACGGCGCCTGGCAGGAAGCCGGTGGCCATGACGCACTGGAACGGGCGACCCAGCTCTGGCAGCAGGCGCTGGCCGAATATGAAGAGCCCGTCCTGGACCCCGCGGTCCGTGAGGAACTGGATGACTACGTGGCGCGCCGGAGACTTGAGATCGGCGACCAGGAGCCCTGATCGACTTCAAACAGAAGGAGTGGACTGGCATGACCAAACTGCATCTGCTCGGTACCGCGGTCGCTCTTGCCCTGACGGCGTCTGCGCAAGCCGCCGACGTCAAGGTCATCAACGACGACGCCTGGTTCGCGGAAGGCCCGATCTGGTACCAGGACAAGCTGTTCTACGTCGAATACGGGCGCAACACCGTCGATGTGTGGGATGGCAAGAAGAACGAAATCTTCTGGAAAATGGACGGCTGCGGGCCCTCGGCGGTCCTGCCGACCGCCAAGGGCGAGTTCGTCGTAACCTGCTACGACAGCAACTCGATCGGCCGTATTTCGGCCGATGGCAAGACCCTCGATGCCTACGACAAGGACAAGGACGGCAAGCCGTTCAGCGGCCCCAACGACTTCGCGCCGGACAAGGATGGCGGAATCTATTTCACCGGCTCGGGCAAGGGCGGCGCTGCGATCGACGCATCGGCCTACTACATCGGCAAGGACGGCAGCGTGGCGAAGGTCGCCGACGACCTGCACAACGCCAACGGCCTGGTCATGTCGAACGACGGCAAGATCCTCTATCTGGTCGAAACGGAAGACAACCGCATCATCGAATTCGATGTCGCCGCCGACCATAGCCTGAGCAACAGGCGCGTCTTCCTGCGGCTGGACGACCTGTTCCCGGACCAGCCGCATATCTGGCCGGACGGCATCAAGATGGACAACGCCGGCGAGATGTATATCGGCCAGAGCCCGCGCTCGCTCGACGCACCCGGCAAGATCATCGTCGTCGATAAGGACGCCAAGCTTCTTCGCACGCTGTCGGTGCCGTCCCCGTCGATGCCGAACTTCGCATTCGGGCCGGACGAGAAGGAACTCTACGTCATGGCCTTGGACCAGATCGACGCTGCGCCATGGCACGGCAAGGTCTACGAGATACCGAACAAGTAGCCGTTATCGAGCACGACTTATCGGTTCGCGATATGCAGGCTGGATGGCCGGTCAACCCGCCATCCAGCCGCCGTCGACCATCAGATTGACGCCGGTCATGTAAGTGGACAGGTCGCTAGCGAGGAACAGGGCTGCGCCGGCGACGTCGTTCGGCTGGCCGAGCCGCGGCCATGGCGTGCGGCGGCGCGAATAGTCGAGGGCGTCGGGATCGTTGGCGACGCCCGGCTTGCCGGTGATGATCTTGCCGGGCGCCACGGCGTTGCAGACGATCAGGTCTTCGGCGTGGTCGAGAGCGATCTGGCGCGTCATCTGGACGATGGCCCCCTTGCTCACCGAATAGGGGAAGTCGCCGGGGCAAGCCACCATGCCGTGCTGCGAGGATATGTTGACGATGCGGCCGCGCACGCCGTTCACCGGCTCCTGCCTGAGCATCTGCAATACCGCGTGCTTCGAACAGTAGAAGAAGCCGGTGACGTTGACCGCCATGACCTTCGCCCACTGTTCTAGCGTGGTCTGGGTCAAAGTCGTCGAGGTGTAGATGGCTGCATTGTTGACCAGCACGTCGAGCCGACCGAAATGGCCGATTGCCTGCTGCGTCATATCTTCGACCGCGCCGTTGTCCGAAATGTCGACGGACAGGAAGATCGCCTCGCCGCTTGCCGATTGGATGGCCTGAGCGGTCGGCTCTCCGCCTTCGATAGGCTCTTCGCGCACATCGGCCACGACGACCCGCGCGCCTTCCTGCGCATAGCGCCGCGCGATGGCCCGGCCGATGCCGGAGCTCCCGCCGGTGACGATTGCTACCTTGCCTTCCATAATACCCATGTCGCTGCCTTAGCCTTCCCGCCGCGCCACTTGGCCTTGCCCCGGCCGGGTCAAAATGCCGTGGCGGACGATTTCCACGCCTCGAAGAAATACCTGCCGCAAAGTTGCCGACACGCTCCAGCCGTCGAACGGTGTATAATTCGCTTTGGATTTCTGGTCCGCGTTGCGCACGGTGAAAGTCCGCTTGGGGTCGAGAAGCAGGATATCGGCGTCGAACCCGACGGCGAGCCGGCCTTTGCGCTTGCCCAGCCCGAAACGGTCGGCGGGGTTGGCCGCGCACATCCGCACGATATCGGAGATGCCGATCAGGCCTTCGTCTGCCAGCTTCAGCATCACGGGCAGCAGCGTCTGCAAACCTGGCATGCCACCTGGAATATCGGCGAATGCGGGATAGGCGGCGGCCTTTTCCCGTGGGCTGTGCGGCGCATGGTCTGTGCCGATGACATCGATCATGCCAGAGGCAACGGCCTCGCGCAGGCGTCGGACATCTTCCGACGATCGCAACGGTGGCGAGCCCTTCAGCGCGGCTCCCTGGGTCTCATAGTCGTGCGCCGTGAAAAACAGGCTTTGTGGCGTTGTCTCGACGCTGGCATCGGCCAGATCCCGCAGGCGGTGCCACGTCTCGACGCCGAGCGCCGAATTGATCTGACGCACATGGATACGGGCGCCGGTCTCGGTCGCTGCCAGTACGGCGCGGGCAATGCCGTTGGCCTCCGCCGCCGGTGGCCTGCTCTTCAGGAACGCCGCTATGTGGCCGTCATGGTCACGTGCCATGCTGCCTTCGAGCAGCGATTGGTCGCCGGGCGACACCCCGATTGTCGTGCCGAAAGGCACCATCACCTTCAGGGCTTGCAGCACCGCATCCGTCGTCTGGAACAGAAAATCCTTTGGGACGTCGGCGGTGAAAAGCTCGAACGAGACCGGCGCCATTTCGGCCACGGCGGCGATCAGGCCAAAATCCTTGGTAAGCACGGCCTGGAAACCCACATCGACATTCAGTTTTCCGGTCGTCAGCGCCATCTTGTCGGCGAGTTGATCCGCCGTCGCCGTCCAGGGCTCGTCTGTCGGCATGTCGAGCACGGTCGTCACCCCGCCGAGTGCGGCCGCATGCGTGCCGGATGAAAAGTCCTCCTTGTGGGTCAGTCCCGGTTCCCTGAGATGCGCATGCGCATCGATCAGCCCAGGCAACAGGAAACAGCCGGCGGCGTCGATCAGGGTGCGCGCCTCGGCGGATTCTCCGGGCTGGACCAGGGCGGCGATCCTGCCGCCATGGATCGCGACGTTGCGGGGCGCTTCTCCATCGGCATTGATGATCGTGGCGCCTGTGATGAGCGTATCAAACATGACGTCTCCGCGCTGCTAGCGGCCCTGTCTGCGGGTAAAACTGTCCTGATTGTCAATCCAGTAGCGGGCGATGTCGGCCCGGCGCATGAAGATAACGCCAGGCGTTTTCTGTATATGCTCGATGACCGCCCGCAGGCCCGCAGCCCGGTTCGGCTGACCCATCCAGCGCGCGTGCACGCAGATGTTCAGCATGCGCCCGCCGGTCTCGTCGGCTTCCCAAAGCATGTAGTCGATCGCCGAGCGGCAATCCTCGGCGAAGTCGCGCGGGTTGCTATAGCCCGGCGCGATGAGGAAGCGGCTGTCGTTGAGCGTCTTGGAATAGGGCACGACCAGGATGCGCTGGCCGCCATGGTCGACGAAATAGGGCAATTCGTCGTTGCAGGGGTCGGAGTGATAGAGAAAGCCGCCCTCTCGCACCAGCAGGTCACGTGTGTTGACACTCGGGAACGACCGGCAATTCCAGCCCAGCGGCCGGCGGCCAAGCACCTTCTGGTAGAGCGCGATCGCCTCGTGCAACTGCCGGTCCTCTTCCTCGCGCGGCATGCCGGGATAGTCGGTCCAGCGCAGCCCATGCCCGAGCAGGTCGTGGCCGCGCGAATTCATCCATTCGGCGACGGCGCGGTTCTTCTCCAGCGCCACCGCGCAGGCCGAAACCGTGATCGGCACGTTGTAGCGGTCGAAAAGCCGGGCGAGCCGCCAGACGCCGACCCGGCTGCCATATTCGAAATGCGTCTCGGTGCCGAGGTCGCGGTGCGGAGATGTGCCGTTGTTGTTGTACTCGCCCCAATTGTCGTTGCGGCCGTCGTCCAGCCAGTTGTATTCCGAGCCTTCCTCGTAGTTCAGCACGAGGTTGATCGCGACCTTTGCGCCACCCGGCCAGATCACATAGGGTGGGTTCGCCCCATAGCCGACGAAGTCGCGCGGCTGGGCGTTTGCCGGATGTGAAGCAGCGTTCGGCGCCATGGCAATCCCTCTCAATTCGTCTCGTTGGCGGAAATCCAATCCATATAGGCGTGGAAGGCTTCCTTGCCGGGGCGCGGCCGCCACCCGGTGTCGCGCATGATCCGGGCGATATCGTAGGCCCCCCACATGCCGCCTTTCAGTGACGTGTCCTGGACGATATTGGCATCGTCGCCGGCGCTGACCTCGGCCTTCAAACCTGGAACCCGCTCGCGCGTCCACCCGATGATGTCGCCGATCGTCTGGCCGCCGCCGGAACCGATATTGTAGTGGCGATAATTAAGGCGCGGCGCGTCGATCAGCGCCAGAATGGCAGCGGCGACATCGGTGGAAGTGACGTAGTCACCGACCGGTTCAAGGCTGTTCGGCCTGATCGTCTCGCCGGCCAATGCCATGTGCGCGACGCGGTTTGGAACATGGCGGAAATTCCGGCTCTCCGTGGCGCGGTCCATCGGCCCGTACACGGACGCGAGACGCACCGAGATCGCCGACAGACCGAACAGGTCGGCGTACCGATTGGCCACCATTTCGGAGGCGAATTTGGAGATGCCGTAGAGCGTGAGCGGCGCGACATAGCCGTCCTCTGGCAGCGGCTCGCCGCTCCAGTCCGGCCCGTTGTGCCGGTAGACGGAGCCGGAACTGACATAGACGAAGCGCTTCAGGGCAGGCCGCGTGCGCGCCCAGTCCAGCATGTGCACCGTGCCCATGAGATTGACGTCGACGATGCGCGCCGGGTCCTCGGCCTCAGGCTGCCGCTTGGCTTCCGAAGCGCTGCCGCGCGAGATCGGGGTGATGGTCGCACCGTGCACGATGGCCGAGATGTTCTGCCCGTCCAGCGCGGCGGACCATGTCTTCGGGTCGAGAATATCGGCGCTGACGACGGTGAGCCTATCGCGCACCGGCGCGAAATGCTTTTCGGCGGCCGCGTCGAGATTAGACCGGTCCAGGACCACAGCCCGCGCGGTCGGGTCGCGGTCGAGCCAGGCGCGGGCGACGACGCTCATGACGAAGCCGGTGCCGCCAGTGACGAGCAGGGTCATCGGATCAACCTCCAATACCGGAAAGGGGTTCAGCGTACGGCATAGCCGCCATCCACGAGAAGGTCCGTGCCGGTGACGAATGAGGCATCGGACGAAAGCAGGAAGGCGCAGGCGGCGGCGATCTCTTCAGGTTGGGCAATGCGCCCGAGCAGATGCGCCGGCCCGAGACCCTCGTCGGCCGCCTTCAGGTCCGGCCAGCGTTGCAGCAGGCGCGCGGTCGCGACAGCGCCGGGCGACAGGCTGTTGACGCGGATGTGTTGCCCGGCATGGTCGACGGCCATGGCCTTGGCGAGATGGATGAGGCCGGCCTTGGCCGCGCAATAGGCCACCGCCTTGCCGACGGCCACGCGCGCGAATTGCGAGCCGATCAGGACGATCGAGCCGCCGCCGCCGGCCGCCATCAGGGGCACTGCGAATTTGGAGACCAGGAAGGCGCCGGTGAGGCTGACGTCCAGCTCCAGCCGCCATTTGTCGAGCGCGAGATCGGCGACCGTGCCGTCGGTCGATGGGGCGGCGGCATTGTGGACCAGACCGTCCAGCCCACCGAATGCCCGGCCTGTAGTGGCGACCGCGGATTTGACCGAATCCAGATCGGTGACGTCGCAGCCGACCGCCAAGGCGTTCGATCCGAGACTGGCGACAAGCGCCTGCGTTGCCGCCATGTCGCGATCCGCGCAGGCGACGCGAGCGTTCTCCTCGACGCATCGGCGTGCGATCGCGGCGCCGATCCCGCTTGCGGCGCCGGTGATCAGAATGACCTTGCCGGTCAGGCGGCCGGGCAGGGGGGATGCAGCGGCTGTCACGGCTCGCCTCCCGAGGGCTGCACGACCACAATCCCCACCGGGCGCTGCCGCAAGTTGATGCAAGCCGCGATTGCCACCAGAATGCCGCCGGTGCCGAGCACGAACAGCATGGCCTGCGGGGCGGTGTGCTCCATGAGCGCCGCGGACAGGCCGGGCGTCAGGATATTGCTGATTGAATAGAGCAGCAGCAACGTGCCGGAAGCGGCAACCATATGACGGCTGTGCGTTCGCGAATTGGCGAAGGCGATCGCCACCGGATACACGGTCAGCGCCGTGGCGCCATAGAGGAAGAACAGCAGGAAGAGGAATGGCAGCGGCCTGGTTCCGATCCAGGCGATTGATGCGCAGAGCGACACCGAAAGCAGGCCCTGGATGAGCAGTATCACACGCCTGTCGAACCGGTCCGAGAGCCATCCGACTGGCGTTTGCGCCAGCATCCCGGCGATGCTGACGGTCGTCACCAGGCCGACGGTCGCGCTGGCGGATAGCCCGATCTTGGCGCCATAGATCGGGGTCAGAACGAAAACGTTCATGTTGGTGACGCCGGCCTGGAAGACGCTGACCACCGTAACGGGCGCCAGCCGCAGCAACTGGATGACGCCGTAACGCTCTTCCTTCGCCGGGATGTCCGGCACGGACGGTTCATACTGCGGAGCGGGCAGGGCAGGCCATGGCTTTGAGACGAAGCGTGCAAGCACTGCCATTAATACCGTGGCCGCGCTGACCCCGAACAGATGGGGCGAGTGTGCCCCGACGATCTCCAAAAGCACCTGGCCGAGCAGCACGGCGATCGCTGTTGTCATCATGTAGACGGAAAACAGCCTGCCGCGATTGTGCTGGTCAGCATAAAGATTGATCCAGCTTTCGCACACGACGAACATGGCCGCCATGGCCAGCCCTCCGAGCAGGCGGAAGCAGAACCATGCCGGCAGCAGATCGGTGAACACGAAGCCTGATGTGCCGATCGCCGCGATCACGGTTATGATGAAAAAGGCGCGCTCGTGGCCTACCCGCGACACCAGTGGACGAGCAATGAGACAACCGACGAGGAACCCGAGCGGGTAGGCGGTGAGCACCAATTGCACGTTTCGGGGCGCGATGCCCGGCGCGCTCAAGGCCAGTGACACGGCCGTCGTCAGCATGGAGCTGCCGATGCCGGCCAGGCAGATGAGCGCCATGATCGGCAGGATGGCGCGCGATCGTTCCGCCTGACGCCAGAGACGGGCCAGCGACCATGTCCTCATTCAGGGCCACGCGCCTCGTCCATGAGGGTGAGCGCGGCCAGATCCGTCTTCGGAATATGGCAGGCGATCTCGTGCGTGGGGGACATTGTGCGGATCGGCGGCGGCTCGCTGTCGCAAATAGGACCCACCTTGCGATGGCATCGGCTGGCAAAGCGGCAGCCGGCAGGAACGTTGACGGGACTAGGCGTGTCTCCGGTCAGCGTGATCCGCCTGCGCCCGGCGCCTTCCGCTTTCGTGCTGCGGATCGCCGAAATCAGTGCCTCGGTGTAGGGATGGGTGGCGCCGCCGAAGATTTCATCGACCGTGCCTTTCTCCATCACCTTGCCGAGGTACATGACCACGACCTTGTCGGCGACATGGCGCACCAGCGCCAGATCGTGGCTGATGAACAGCATCGTCGCGTGGCGGGTCCGCTGGATATCGAGCAGCAGCGTCACCACCGCCGCTTGCACCGAGACGTCCAGCGCCGATACCGGCTCGTCGGCGACGATCAGCGACGGGTCGGAAGCGAAGGCGCGGGCAATGGCGATGCGCTGTTTCTGTCCGCCCGACAACTGGCTTGGCTTACGCGCCGCGAAGTCCGGCGAAAGCCGCACCATCTCGAGCAGTTCGCGCATGCGCTGGTCGATGGCTGTCTTGCCCGTGCGAATGCCGAATTTCTTCAACGATCGGCGGATGGAGAAGCCGGCGCTGTGCGAGGGATTCAGCGTCGAATCCGGATTTTGGAACACCATCTGGATCGATTGCAGCAATTGTTTAGGCCGAGAGGCTGCTTCGATCTTTGCGATGTTTTCGCCGGCCATGCGGATTTCACCCGACGTGGCGCGGTCGAGGCCGGTGACGATGCGCGCAAGGGTCGACTTGCCGCAACCGGACTCGCCGACCAGCGCGACGATTTCGGCCTTGCCGGCCTCGAAAGATACATGCTCGTTGGCCTTCAGCGTCCTGTGGTTGCTGAGGTGGTAGAGCTTGGTGACATCCGATACGGCTATTGCGGCCTCCGGCGCCGTTCTCTCTTCGGCCAGCGTCGGCAGGTCGCGGCGACCGGGGTCGAGTTCAGGCCAGCGCACGCAGCGCACCAGATGGTGCTCTCCCGCCGGTTCGAGGATGATTCCGGGCTGGTCGCACAGGCCGGCCTTGAAACCGGCGCAGCGCGGCCCGAACAGGCAGCCGCGCGGCCGCTCCGAGGGCAGCGGGATGTGACCCGGAATGGCAGCCAGCGTGCGGCTGTGCTTGCCGTGGTCGATGTCGGGAATGCAGTCGATCAGCCCTTGCGTGTAGGGGTGCCGCGGTTGGCCGAACAGCTCGCCTGTCGGCGCTTCTTCGACCAGTTCGCCGGAATACATGATGCCGACGCGGTCGCAGCTCTCGGCGATCAGGCCGAGATTGTGCGAGATGAACAGCAGGCTGGTGCCGTAGCGCTGGCGCAGCTCCCCAATCAGGTCGATCACCGCCGATTCCACCGTGACGTCGAGGCCGGTGGTCGGCTCGTCGAGCAGCAGCAGCGAAGGCCTGCCCAGAAGCGCCATGGCGATCACGACCCGCTGCTGCTGGCCGCCGGAAAGCTGATGCGGATACCGCTTCAGCATGTCGCCGGCGTCTGGCAGGCGCACGTCCTTCAGCATGGCTGCCGCCATGTCGAGCGCGTCGGTTCGGCTGGCGTCGAGATGGAGCATCGGCACTTCGGCAAGCTGCGCGCCGATGGTCTTGACCGGATTGAGCGCGCTCATCGGATCCTGATAGACCATGGCGATGCGCCGCCCGCGCATGGAGCGCAGTCTGTGTGCCGGCGCGCCGACCAGATCCTCGCCTTCGAAGCGGATGCTGCCGCCGGCGATCAGGCCGGTGGCGCCGAGATAGCCCATGATGGCCATCGCGGTCGTGCTCTTGCCGCAGCCGGATTCGCCGACCAGCCCATAACTTTCGCCCGGTCTGACCTCGAACGACAAGCTTGGCACGGCAACGACGGTCTCCGCCTTGGCGCGAAACTCGATGCGCAGGTCTCGGACCTCGAGCAGCGGGGCGTCCGCGGCTTGCCCCTTCGGCGCTGGCGCCAATATGTCAGCAGTCGGAATCATGGCTTCCAGGCTTCCCGCAGGCCGTCGGCCAGGAGGTTGAAGCCGAGCACCAGGCTGACGATTGCAATCGACGGCAGCACCGACATCAGCGGCCAGACGTTGAGCACGGTCGTGCTTTCCTTGACCATGCCGCCCCAATCGGGGTTGGGCGGCGGCAGGCCGAGGCCGAGGAAGCCGAGGATGCCGATGGTGATGATCGTGTAGCCGATGCGCAGGCAGGCATCGACGATCAGCATGCCGCGGCAGTTGGGCAGCAGCTCGACCAGCATGATGTAGAGCGTGCTTTCGGCGCGCAGCCTAGCCGCAGCGATGTATTCCTGCTCCTTCAGGCCGAGCACCAGCCCTCGCGTTATTCGCCCGATGCCCGGGGCCGAAGCGACGGTCGAGGCGATGACGATGTTGAAGACGGACGGGCCGATATTGGCGATCAGTATGACGTAGAGGACCAGCACCGGGAAGGCGAGGATGATGTCGGACAGCCGACTGATGAGGGCATCGATCCAGCCCCCGTAATAACCGGCGATCATTCCCAGCGTGATGCCGACTATCATGGCGACGGCGACGGAGAGCGGCGCCACCACCAGCACGGTGCGTGCGCCGAAGATCAGCCGCGACAGCTCATCGCGGCCGAGGATATCGACGCCAAGCCAATGCGCGGCCGAAGGCGTCGGGTCGGCGAGCGCCATCACGTCCTGTTCGGTCGGCGAGTAGAGCGGCAGGACGGGCGCGAGGATCGCTGCCAGTACCCAGAAGCCCACCAGGAATAATCCGATCATCGCGGTCGGCGAGCGCAGCATCCGCGCCCATTTCAGGCGCGTCCTGCCCGTCGGCTTGGCAGCCGTCCCGTCCATCGCTCTCTGTTCGGCCACTGCGTTCATTTCAACCTTATGCGTGGGTCAAGCAGCATGTAACCGAGGTCACCAAGGAACTGCGTCGTGACCGCGATGGCGACGGTGATCAGCGTGGCGGCTTCGATGGTCGCGATGTCGCCGAACAGGCTGGCGTCGAGCAGCAGCCGACCGAAGCCGGGATAGGCGAAGACGAGTTCCGTCACCACCACGCCGCTGATGAGGAAGTTGATCTGCAGCAGAAGCACCGTGAAAGGCGTGATCATGGCGTTGCGCAGGGCGTGGCCCATCACCACTTGGCGCGTGCTCATGCCCTTCAGCACCGCGGTGCGGATGAAAGGTTTTTCCATCACGCCGATCATCGAGACTCGGATCATGCGCGCGACATAGCCGAAGTCGTAGATGACGAGCACCGCGACCGGCAGCACGAGTTGCGATGGAATGGACCAGCCGCCGTCGGAATCCAGCGGACTGGTGCCCGGCAGCACCGGCCACAGGATGACGAACAGGGTAACCAGGAAAACCCCGGAAGCGAATTCGGGGATCGAGGTGAAGGTGATGCATATGACCGACAATGCCCGGTCGAGCACGCCGCCTTCCTTGAGGCCCGACAGGATGCCGAAGACAATCGACAAGGGCACGATCAACAGGAAGGCCAGTCCGGCCAGGATCGCCGTATTGCCGAGCCGGTCCCAGATCACATCGTTGACGGGCAGCTTGTTGAGCGTCGAATAGCCGAAATTGCCGAAGTACTGGGCGCCTCGCGGGTCCGTGAAATTGAGCCCGGTGCTGGGGTCCTGAAGCGGGTCCGGAATGACGCCGAGCAGTATGCCCGCCCAGCGGCCGTAACGCACCAGCAGCGGATCATCCGCCTTCAGCTTCCTGGTGAGGAAATCGACCTGTTCCTGGGTCGCGAAAGGCCCGAGGGATTTACGCGCGACGCTGCCCGGCGTGAATTCACAGACGGCAAAAACAAGAAACGAAGCCGCCACCATGGTGAGCAGCATCATCGCCAGTCGTCTCGCAACGAATCTCGCCATCGGCCGGAATGTCCGCTCCTGATGCAATCGGGGTTGAATGACCGGTCGCCTCGAAGGCGGCCGGGCAAATTGGTCAGGCGGCGACGACCGCGTAGTCCTTGGCGAAGATATACTGCGAAGGATGGAGTTCGAAACCCTGCACCTTCTTGTCCATCACGGTCGAGAAGATGCGCCAGAACGGCTGCACGATCGGCCCTTCGTCCTGCATGATCAGCTCGATCTTCTCCATCACCTTGGAACGCTCCTTCGGGTCGAGGATGCCTTCGGCCTGGGTGAGCAGCTTGTCGAACTCGGCATTGGAGAAATGCGACTCGTTCCACGCTCCATTGGTGCGGTAGGCTAGGCCGAGCGTCATGATGGCGAGCGGGCGATGCCCCCATGCCGTCAGGCTGAACGGCGCGCTGGTCCACACTTCCCAATACTGGGCGCTCGGCAGCGACTTGATGTTGGCTTTGATGCCGATGTCCTTCAACTGCTCGGCCATCGCCTGTGTCGTGTTCAGTTCCCAGATCGGATCGGGCCTTGTCACGACGTCGATCTCGAAGCCATCGCCCTGGCCGGCGTCGGCCATCAACTTCTTTGCCTTCTCGATGTCGCGCGGCCATTTCGGCAGCGCGGCGTACTCGGGATGCGACGGCGCCACGTGGTGGTCTTCCGCCGACGTGCCGGCGCCGAGCAGGACCGTCTGGATGATCTTGTCGCGATCGATCGCGTAGCGCATGGCCTGGCGCACGCGCTTGTCCTTGAATTGCTCGACGTCGGGATGCATGCGCAACACGATGGTCTGCGTGGTTTCGACCTTATGGATCGCGACGTGGGGGAAAGCCTTCATCGAATTGATCTGGACCGCGTCGGCTTCCGACAGTCCGTCAACCTGCTTGGAGGCCATTGCCGCGATGCCGGCGCCCGGATTGTCGCCGAGGTCGACGAACTCGAACGTGTCGAGATGCGGCGCGCCGCCCCAATAATCAGCTCGCGCCTTGTATTTCGCGCCCTTGCCGACCGTGTATTCGACGATCTCGAACGCTCCGGTGCCATTGGCGCTCGGACCGAAGGCGCCGTTGTCCTTCGGGTCGAGAATGAACATAGGATAGTGGAACAGGTGTTCGGCGACCGCGATCTGCGGCGAGAACAGGTTGAGCCGCACCGTGCTGTCGTCGACCTTCTCGATCGCCTTGTCGGACCACAGCCGGCTCGATTTCTTGGGATTGCCCTTGTCGTCCTTTTCGCCGGTGTCGTATTCCTCGACCAGGTAGCCGGTGAACAGGCCGAGCACGGAGGACCCGACAGCCGGATCGCTGACCCGCTTCAGGTTCCAGACCACGTCGTCGGCGTTCAGCGCTCTGCCGTCGCGCCATTTCACGTCCTTGCGGATGTGCAGCGTCCAAGTCTTCAGGTCGTCGCTGACGTCCCACTTTTCGAGCAGATAGGGATGGGTGATGTTGTTGCGGTCGGTGAAGGTCAGATATTCGCAGACCTGGCGAATGATGTTCGACTTCTCGGCGAAGTCGGCCAGATGCGGGTCCTTGATCTCCATGCAGCGCATGCCGATGCGCAGGTTTCCGCCTTTCGGCAAATCCTGCGCGCGGGCCTGCGTCGACGGGTCGACGAGACCGGCCATGGCATAGGCCGCTCCGGCCGAAAGACCGAGCAGCGTCGACTTGCGCAGGAAGTCCCTGCGGCTGATCGCGCCATCGTTGAGCTGATCGACGAGTGTCGGGATATACGCGTGTGGAGCCTTATCCAAGATCTTGACCTCCGAGTTGTCACAATGCGCTGGTTGGATGGGCGTTTCGGCGCTGCCGTTCGGTCGGCAAGGAACCGAACTCGCTGGCGGACGCGCAACTCCAAGGCCCGTGGTGACAATGCGTGGTCGGCGAAAAGGCTTGCCGGAAAACCGGCCTGTCCCCATGCCGCGGATGCATGTCCATAGCGGTGACTCCCATTCGTGGCGCCGTTGATACAGCTGCTCATTTCCCCACTAGAAGCTACACCGGGCACCCCTGTCCACAAACGAAGATTAATGTGGCTATGACCTCGTTTTTTTTGGCCAAAATCATAGCCGAAACCGGGATTGGCGCCCAATGGCAGGCTTTACAGCCATTTGTCGGGCTTTCTACACTGCCGATACTCGAAAAAGTGAGGGCATGCCGGCGAGCGTAAGCCGAGCCCAGCCCTCAGTCACCATCATGCCTATTGCAAATCTGCCTGCCCTCGGACCTAGAGCCAAAAGGAACACGTGAAATGCGGACCCATGCCCAGGCTGTTGTGATCGGCGGCGGTCTGATCGGATGCTCCATCCTTTATCATCTCGCGAAACATGGCTGGACCGATGTCGTGCTATTCGAGCGCGATGAACTGACCTCGGGCTCGACTTGGCACGCGGCGGCCAACATCCACGGCCTGCACGACTCCACCAACATCAGCCGTCTGCAGCATTACACGATGGCGCTCTACAAGGAGCTGGAGAAGGAGACGGGGCAGGGCTGCGGCGTCTTCCAGCCGGGATCGCTCTACCTTGCCCAGACCGAGGCGCGGGAACATCAGCTCAGGCTGCAGGAGGCCAAGGCCCGCCGCTACAAGATGAATTTCTACCAGGTCGACCGGGCCGAGGCTGAGCGCCTGCACCCGCTGGTGGATTTCGATGGCATACGCTGCATCATGTACGAACCCGAGGGCGGCAACGTCGATCCTTCGGGCGTCACGATGGCCTATGCCGCCGGCGCGCGCCAGCGCGGCGCCGAGATCCACCGTTTTACCCCTGTGACAGGAACGGAGCAGCAGCCGGACGGCAGCTGGATCGTGCGCACCACCAAAGGCGACGTGCACGCGCAATGGGTGGTCAACGCCGCCGGCCTGTGGGGACGCGAGGTCGCCGCCATGGCCGGGCTGGAACTTCCGCTGATCCCCACCGAGCACCAGTATTTCGTGACCGAGACCATCCCGGAAATCGCCAATATGGGCAGGCGCCTGCCTTCGGTCGCCGACCGCGACGGCGAATACTACCTCCGCCAGGAGGGCCTTGGCCTGCTGATCGGCGCCTATGAGCGGGCGATGAAATTCTGGGCGGAGGACGGCACGCCGCTGGATTTCGGCCATGAGCTCTTCCCCGACGATCTGGAGCGCATCGAGGAAAACATGATGCGCGCCATCGCACGCGTGCCGGCGGTTGGCGCCGCGGGCATCAAGAAGGTCATCAACGGGCCGATGATCTGGTCGCCGGATAGCGCGGCGCTGTTCGGGCCCGTTCCGGAGTTGAGGAACTATTTCTGCTGCAACGGCCTCATCCCTGGATTCTCGCAATCCGGCGGACTCGGCAAACTCGCCGCAGAGTGGATGATCGAGGGCGAGCCGACGCTCGACATGTTCGGCTGGGATCTCGCCCGGTTCGGCCACTGGGCAAGCAAGGCCTTCGTCAAGGCGCGGGTGCAGGATCAGTACAGCCACCGTTTCAAGATCCATTTCCCGAATGAGGAGCGCGCGGCAGGGCGGCCGGTGCGGACGCGACCGGCCTATGCCATGCAGAAGGATAAGGGCGCGGTCTTCGGCCTGAATTTCGGCTGGGAGCATCCGCTGTGGTTCTCGACCGACGGCGAGCCTCGAGAAGAGACGATAGGGTTCACCAGGCAGAACTGGTGGCATCCCGTCGGCCGCGAGGCGCGCATGCTGCGCGACCACGTCGGCGTTATCGATGTTTCCAACTTCGCCAAATACGAGGTGAAGGGGCCGGGTGCCGAGGCTTGGCTGAACGCACTCTTCGCCAACAAGATCCCTGCCAAGGTCGGCAAATCCTGCCTGACGCCGCTGATCGGCAAGCGCGGCGGCATTGCCGGCGACTTCACGGTGACCAAGCTCGGCGAAGACGAATATCGCATTTTCGGCTCCGGCATGGCCGAACGCTACCATCAGCGCTTCTTCAAGATGGTGCCGTTGCCTCCAGACACCACGTTCCGCTCGCTGACCGAGGCGATGTGCGGCTTTAATGTTGCCGGACCGAAGTCGCGCGCGGTGCTGCAGCGACTTACCAATGACGATCTGACGACCGAATCCTTCCCCTTCATGGCATCGCGCCGCATCACCGTTGCACGCGTCGATGTCATCGCATTGCGCGTGTCCTTCACCGGAGACCTCGGCTGGGAACTCTACTGCGAAGAGAAGGACCAGACTGCTCTTTACAGCGCGTTGCTCGACGCCGCGCGGCAGGAAGGCGGCGGGCCGGTCGGCTCGCGCGCGCTGATGTCACTCAGGGTCGAGAAAGGCTACGGCAGTTGGGGTCGCGAATATTCGCCCGAATACTGGCCGCAGGAGGTCAGGCTCGACCGGCTGGTCAAGATGGACAAGGGCGATTTCCTCAATCGGGGCGCCTATGCTGCGCTGGCGTCCAAGCCGGCGCGCGACGAGTTGATCATGATCTCGATCGAGGCGGAGGATGCCGATGCCACGGGCGGCGAGCCGATCTTCCTGCCGGACGGCACGCCGGTCGGCCAGGTCACGTCCGGCGCCTATGGCTACCATGTCGGCATGTCGCTGGCGCTTGGCTACGTGAAGGCGGGCTCCGTCAAGTCCGGCGAAGCGGTCACGGTCGCGATCCTCGGCCACCCGCATAAGGCCGTGTTGCTCGACCGGCCGCCTTTCGACCCCGATGGCAAGAGACTGCGGGCCTGATTATGAAAATCGTGGCGCGCCAAAGGGTTATCGCATGATCTAGACCTGCGGCAACTGGGAGGTAATACCGTGGAAAAAGCATCGCATCCCTATATTCCTACGCTTCTCGACCAGATGAAGGACGGCCGGATCGGCCGCCGCGACTTTCTCAGGAAGGCAACGCTGCTTGGGCTTTCGGCGACGGCCGCCTATGCCATGGCGGGGCTGCCCGAGCCTATGTCCCAGGCTCGCGCCGAGGATATGCCGAAAGGTGGAAATCTGCGGATCGGCATGCGTTGCCAGGAGATCAAGGATCCCCACACCATCGACTTCTACGAGAAGTCCAACGTCATCCGCCAAGTTTGCGAATTTCTGACCTTCACCGATCGCGATAACATCACCCGTCCTTACCTTCTGGAGAAATGGGATGTCAGCGACGACTTGAAAACCTGGACGCTGCATGTTCGCAAGGGCGTGAAATGGCACGACGGCAGGGACTTCACCGCCGACGACGTCGTATGGAACCTCAAGCGTGTCTGCGATCCCAAGGTCGGCTCTTCGATGCTGGGCCTGATGACGGGTTACCTCGTCGAACAGTACGATACCGGCGAGAAGGACGACAAGGGCAACGCAAAGATGTCGAGCCGCCTGTGGTCCGACAATGCCATCGAGAAGGTCGACGATCATACCGTCAGGCTGAATTGCAAGTCGCCCCAGGTGGCGGTGGCGGAACATTTCTTCCACTACGCGATGCCGATCATCGATCCCAACGACAATGGTGCGTTCGGCGTCGGCACGAACGGAACCGGGCCGTTCGAACTCATCGAGTACAACATCGGAAAGAACGCCAAGTTCAAGGCCAGGACGGACTATTGGGGCGGAGGCCCGTACCTCGACACGTTCGCCTTCGTCGATCTTGGTGACGGCGCCGGGGCCGGCATCGCCGCCATGGCCTCGAAACAGGTCGATGGCCTGTCGACTGCGGATCGCGTCGAAATCAACTCGATGAAGAGTTTCCCGCATGTTGCCGTCTACAGCGTCCCGTCGGCCCAGACGACGGTCGCGCGCATGCACCCGGAAGGTCCGTTCGCCGACAAGCGCGTGCGCCAGGCGATGAGGCTCGCCGTGGATCGCAACAAGATCATTCAATTGGCCCTGCTCGGCGGTGGAGCGGAAGGGGAGGATCACCACGTCGCCCCGTCGCATCCGGAGTATGCTCCGTTGCCCAAGATCGATCGAGACGTCGAGAAAGCGAAGAAGCTTCTGGCCGACGCCGGATTCCCGGATGGGTTCGAGCACGACATGATCACGCGCTCCGAACCGGCCTATGAGGTCGCCATGGCGCAGACGCTGGTCGAGCAGTTCAAGGACATCGGCGTGAAGATCAACATCAAGACCCTGCCGAATGCCCAATATTGGGACATATGGACCAAGGTTCCGTTCTCCATCACGGGATGGAGCCATCGGCCGCTCGGCATCATGACGCTGGGGTTGGCCTACCGCTCGAACGTGGCATGGAACGAGTCGCATTTCTCCAACGCCGAATTCGACAAACTGCTGACCCAGGCCGAGGGCATCCTCGATCCGAAGGAGCGCTCCAAGGTGATGGAGAAGATCGAGCTGATCCTGCAGGACGAAAGCCCGATCATCCAGCCTTACTGGCGCGACCAGCAGACCGTGATGGACAAGAAGGTGAAGGGCTTCGAGAAGCACCCGTCGGAGTTCATCTTCGCCAAGGATTACGCAGTCGTGAAGGCCTAGACAGCGCCGGCTCGCCGTCGACTGGAAGACGGTTCACGCCCTCCCGAAATCTCTGGGAGGGCAGGGACCGTGCCCCTATCGGCGTCGCATCACGCGGTGCGCCCCTCTGAATTCTCACCAAGCTGAAGGTGGAAACTCCATGAGCTACGATCTGGTTGTCAAAAACGGCACGGTGATCACCGCCAATGATACGTTTCTTGCCGATGTGGGCATAAACGGCGAACAGATCGCTGCCATTGGGCAGGGGTTGGTCGGGCAGAGGGAAATCGACGCGCGGGGTCGTTATGTGCTTCCCGGAGCCATCGATGCGCATGTGCATCTGACCGACCCGCGCTACGCCCCGCTCTATACGCCGGGTGCGGATTCGTTCGGGGTCGGCAGCAGGGCCGCTGCGATCGGCGGCGTGACGACATTCGTCGATTTCGCGTCGCCCTATTCCGGCGTCAATCTCGTCAAGGAATTGGATGTCCGGCAAAAGGAGGCCGAAGGCGAGGCGGTGATCGACTATGCGTTCAACCTCACGATACGCGACACCGACCCGTCTCGAATTGGAGAATTGCACGACATCTTCGATCGCGGGGTCACCTCCATCAAGATGTTCATGGCCTATGACGGCTACCGGCTGAACGACGCCACCATCTTCAGCGCGATGGAAGTCATCGCCGAACGCGACGGCCTCGCGGTGGTCCACGCCGAAAACGACGACATCATCAGGATGCTGAAGGCCCGTCTGGCGAAGGAAGGCAAGACCGGCACGGAGTGGTATCTGTCGGCACTTCCTTCCGCGACCGAAGGCGAGGCCGTCCATCGCGTGATAGCCTTCGCGGCGCACACCGGCGCCCGCCTGATCCTCTATCACCAAACCTGCGAGGAAGGCGTGCGCGAGATCAGGCACGCCAAAGCACGTGGTCAGAGCGTGTATGGCGAGGTCTGCGTGGCCTATCTGGTTTACACCAGCGACGACTATGAGCGAACCCTGGCCAACGGTTTCTCCATCCAGACCAGCCCGCCGATACGGGAGAAGCGCCATCAAGATGCGCTTTGGCAGGCTCTCGCGGATGGCACTCTCGACATCGTGTCCACCGACCATGGTCCGCGCAAGCGGCCCCCGGGCCAACCCGCCCATGGGATATCGGGTATCGAGGCCCGTCTGGCGCTGATTCATCATTTCGGCGTGAACGCAGGCAGGCTCAGCCGCAACAGGTGGGTCGAGGTGTGCTGCACCAACCCTGCGAAAATCTTCGGCCTCCCCAAAAAGGGTCAGCTCCTGCCCGGCTACGACGCGGATGTGGTGGTGTTCGATCCGAACAAGGAATTCACGTTCTCGGCCGAGACGCTCCATTCCGACATCGATTACAGCTCCTACGACGGCATATCGGTGCGTGGATATCCGCAAATGACGATCAGCCGCGGCGAGGTCCTCGCAGATGGCGGGTCGTTCCTGGGCAAGCCCGGGCGTGGCCGGTTCATCGAACGGGGAACAGGGAAGCGCTCCTCATAGAGGTTGCGCAAATACGCCAGGCTGTCTTCGCCGCGCCAAACGCGCGGCACGCCGCAGCGCGGCGCTTGCCAGAACTAGGCTGTATCGACATTCAGTGCATCCATAGCATGGCTGCGGCGAGGTGGATGAAAGCAAGGAAGTGCAGGACGCGACGATCGAAGCGCGTTGCGAAGCGTCTGAAGTGCTTGAGCTTGTTGAAGCAGCGTTCGATGCGGTTGCGCGTTTTGTAGAGGACGGCGTCGTGCGGGATCTGCACTTTGCGGGATCGCTTGGAGGGAATGATGGCGCGCATGCCGGCGTCGGCGATGATCTGGCGCAAGCCGTTGCTGTCGTAGGCTTTGTCGGCGACTACGGCAGTCCCCTGGATGCCTTCCAGAAGCATCGGGGCAGTGACGATGTCGTGCACCTGCCCGCCGGTGAGCATGAAGCGCAGCGGCCGGCCGAATGCATCGGCAAGCATGTGGATCTTGGTGGTCAGTCCTCCCTGGGAACGCCCCAGAGCCTGGTTCTCGTCCCCCCTTTTCCGCTCGCTGCCTGCTGGTGGGCACGAACCAGGGTGGTGTCGAGCATGAGATATTGGTTGTTGGGATCATCGACGAGGGCTTTGAAGACGCGCTCCCACACACCTTTCTTGGCCCAGCGAGAAGCGGGTGTGGACGCTCTTCCATTTGCCGTATCGCGCCGGCAGGTCGTGCCAGTGGGCGCCGGAGCGCAGCACCCACAGAACGCCGTCGACGAATAGGCGATTGTCGGCGGCGGTGCGGCCCGGATCGCCTGCTTTACCCGGCAACAGCGAGGCAATGTGCTCCCACTGCGCGTTCGTCAGTTCGTATCGCTTGGCCATTCATCGCGCTCCGAATCACAGACTTCGGAACGCCATGAATCAGCACAATGCCGCGTTGAGAATCCTGAATGTAGATTGGACCTAGTCGCTAAGCCTGGGTCTGGGGCGGCCGCCATCCGACAAGGCGACGACAACCACGATCTCGTCCGCCCGTGGCGCGCTGCGCACCGCCACCGTCATTGTGTCGATGTGGTCGAATGACCAGGCTTCGTCCTTGTGGCCGAGCGGCACGTCGATCGAACTTCCCGCCGTGGCGACCTTCTGTGTCGACGAGATCAGCGCCTTGCCGCCGCCAATGAACGCCCGGATAGGCTTGCCCATGCGCGGATGGAGGATCGCTGCGGCATGTTCGATGTCTCCGCCAGGACCGACAATAGCGGCCTTGCCATAGGAGACGACGGGTTTCGAAAGAAGCATCGCCGCCTCGCGCACGAGCAGGTCTCCGAGTTCGGCGCCATAGGAGACAAGCTCCAAAAGGTCTTCGGCAGCCTTGCCTGCCAGCGGGTTCTGGACAACGGCGCAGGCGGCGGCGCGCGTGACCGCGGAGATGCTCAGCATCATCGCCGGCGGAAGCCACTTGTCCTCGCTGGACAGCCCGAAACCGTTCAACGAGCTGCTGCTGAAGTTCCGGGGCGAAGCTTACCGCTGACCCGGGCCAGAAACTTCGGCTGCCTGACATCAGCCGCACCGAAAACAAGAGCCTTTCGCGCGCCGCCACGACCGGAGACATCGACATGCACAAGCGCCAGGAATCTCCATCGATAAGCAATCGGATATTGTCCCGCCGCGGCAAGTTCCGGGTTTTCGACAAGATCGATCCCCAACGAACCGCGCTGGTCTTCATCGACATGCAGAACGGATACATGGAGCCGGGCATGCCGGCCGAAATTCCCGTGGCCCGTGAAATCGCGCCGAACATCAATGCCTTGTCTCAGGCCTTCCGGGCCGCCGGCGCACCAGTCATCTTCACCTTGAATACGATCGATGCGCAGGCGCATGCCGAGTGGTCCAACTCGTCCGAGCTGCCGGATTTCCTGGCCGGGCGGGGGATCGACACCGTGGTGATCGTCGGCACCGCCACCAACATCTGTTGCGAGTGCAGCGCGCGCGACGCCATGATGCAGAACTACAAGGTGATCGTCGTTTCGGACGCCACCGCGACCTACACCGACGAGGAACACAACAGTTCGCTGGATTCCATGCGGCATCTCTTCGCCGACGTGGTGACGACCGACGAAATTCTGGCCGAGATCGGGACACGTGCCGAAAGCTGATCCCGAGTTGTCTACGCTGGGAAACGGTCGTCGCCGGAAGAGAGTCAGATGAAACAGAAAGCCTACTGGACTGCATCCGTGCATGTCGAGGACGCGGAAAAATACAAGCAGTATCTCGACTACGTCCTCGAGCCGTTCGGCAAGTATGGCGGCAGATATCTTGTAAGGGCAGGGCGTTCGAAGGTTGTGGAAGGCCAGGGCGGGACCGTAAGTTTCCGGACTACGACACCGCGCTCGCCTGCTACGAATCCCTGGAATACCGGAAGGCGATTGCCCTTCGGAAAGACGCGTCGATCAACGATATAATTGTTGTCGAGGGCGTGCTCTCGGATCCTTTGCAATGATGGTCGCAGACTGAACGCCGATAGCACTCTGTTGCCTTCGGTGCGCAGGACATGACCGACATTGGCGATGAACCGGCCGCGCCAGTTCAGCACCGAAGATCCGGCTTCGAAAAGATCGTCACGCCAGGTAGTGCTTCAGGATGGAGGCACCCAGCGTGTATTTCGGGTCCACCATGTTGCCCAGCCTGACCCGGCCTACCTGTGTCAGAAGCATATAGGCGTCGAGCTCGGTGAAGCCGTATTCGGCGGCCATCCAGCGGACCAGTTCGCGATAGGCGATGCGGACGGCGTCCTCCATCGGACGCCCGGAACCGATCGTCATGATCGACTTCTCGTTCTCGAGCCGGGCCCATTTGAAGTTCCAGCCCTTGATGAGGTCGATCTGCACGGTCGTCACGGTCGGGTGCTCGATGGCGACGCCGCAAAGCTCGCCGTCACCCTGGTTGGCGTGGCAGTCGCCGAGATAGAGCAGGCCGCCGGCCGCATTGACCGGCAGGTAGATGACGGCGCCGGGTGCGACATCCGGCAGATCCATGTTCCCGCCGTAATAGTCCGGCTGCAGAGAGGAGATCGCCTCGATCTCCGGGGAGGTGCCGATCGTGCCGATGAAGGGCTCGTAGGGGATCGTGATCTTGTCGTTCCAGACCACGCCCTTCTTGGCATCGACATGCAGCTTCTTGACCCGCTCGGGAAGGGGTGCGTTGAGCACGGCCGTATCGCCGGTGCCCACCAGCCCCCCGAATTCGGTAATCAGGCAGGTGGTGCCGCATGGCTGTTCCCCGCGGGGGCGGACCTCCTTGATGTAAACGGCCAGGCAGTCACCCTTTTCCGCGCCGTTGACGAAGATCGGTCCGTTCTGTGGATTGAGATAGGGGAAATTCAGAAGCTTGCTGGGTACGTCCGTTTCCTTCCTGATGACGCCCTCGAACGCGTCATGGGTCTCCACCGACACCTCGGCGCCGGGATCGACCCGCAGCACCGGCTCCACATACGGTCCGTAGACATAGTGGTACTTGCCCTGGTCGGCCTCCGTCATGTTGTGGACGGTCTTGACCTTTCCCTTGGCGACGCCCCGTCTAGCCATGATCGAGTTTTCAAGCCAGGACATTTGTCTCTCTCCTTATGATCCGGCCTAGACGGCCAGGTATTTCCTGATGGTGTCGCGGTCTTCGAGTTCGTGCGGCGTCACATGCGCGACGATCCTGCCCTTGTCGATCACGTAGCAGCGCTGGGCCAAGGCCTTGATCATGTCGAGGTTCTGCTCGACGAACATGATCGTCATGCCGCTGTTCCTGTTTAGTTGCTTGATGATGCGGCCCATGTCCTGCACGATCGACGGTTGGATGCCTTCGGACGGCTCGTCGAGCAGGAGAAGTCGCGGCGATCCGACGAGGACGCGTCCGATGGCGAGCTGCTGCTGCTGGCCGCCGGACATGGTGCCGGCTTGCTGTTTCGATCTTTCCTTCAGGATGGGGAAGAGCTGGTAGATGTGCTCGTAGATGTCGGGCGCGACGCGCCCCTTCATGGATACCCCGACCTGGAGGTTTTCCCGAACCGACATGCGGGGGAAAACGTCTCGCCCTTGCGGGACGTAGCCTATCCCGAGCCGCGCCCTGCGGAATGGCGTCAGTCCCGTCAGCTCGGTCGAATCCAGCCGGATTGTCCCCGCCATGCTGTCGACCAGCCCGATCAGGGTCTTCATCAGGGTCGATTTGCCGACGCCGTTGCGGCCTATGACGGCCACGATCTCGCCCTTGGCGATCTCGAGGTCGATGCCCTGCAGGACCGGCTTGCCGCCATAGCCGGCGCGAAGGCCTTTGATCTGGAGCAGGGCCTCAGTCATGGTTCTGTCCCAGATAGATGGCCGCGACCCGATCGTCGGCGACGATCTCGTCGATCGTGCCTTCGGCGAACAGCCGCCCGAAATGAAGGACGGAGACCCGCTGGGCGACTTGGCGAACGAACGCCATGTCGTGCTCGACGGCAAGCACCGTCATGCCCTCGGCGTTGAGCTGCTTGACGATCTCGCCGGTCATGAAGGTTTCCTCGGGGGACATCCCCGCGGTTGGCTCGTCCAGAAGCAGCAGCTTCGGTTTGAGGCTGATGGCCATGCCGATCTCCAGCCACTGCTTGAAGCCATGGCTGAGGTTGCCCGCCAGCTGAAGCGCCACCGGCCGCAATTGCAGGAAATCGAGCAGCCGCTCAACTTCCTCGTCGAGCGTCGCTGGCCCGACACGGTGCTGCAGGGCGATTTCGAGGTTCTGGCGGGCGCTCAGCGCGCCGAAAATGCCCGGCACCTGGAATTTCACGCTCATGCCCCGGTTGATGCGCTGGAACGGCTTGAGGTGCGTGATGTCCTCGCCGTCGAACAGGATCGTCCCGCTCGAAGGCTGGTGCTCTCCCAAAAGGAGTTTGAAGAAGGTGCTCTTGCCGGCGCCGTTCGGCCCGATCAGGCAGTGGATCTTGCCAGCCTCCAGCGAGAAGCTGACGTCGGCGGTGACATGAAGGCCGCCGAAGCGTTTGTTGAGTTTTTCCGTCCTGAGCAGCGCCATCGTCACTTGCTCCCGCCCTTGCGCGAAAACAAGGAGGCCAGGAGCAGCCCTGCATTCGCGACAAGGCCCTTGGGGGCCAGCAGGACCGTGCAGACCAGCAACAGGCCCATCACCACCAGCGCGTACTGGCTGCCGTAGATCGTCAACGCCTGGAAGGCGGATAGGACGACGAGCGTGCCGATGAGCGTCGCCGTGAGGTCCGACCGGCCGCCAACCGCCACCCAGATGATCGGCAGCGCCGCCGAGGTGATGCCCATGGAGGAGGGCGTGATGTATTGGCCCCAACTGGTATAGAGCACGCCGCTCAGCCCGGCGAGGGCAGCGCCGAGGATGAAGGCCGCAAGCTGGTATCTGCGCACGTCGTAGCCCAGCATTTCGGCGCGTCCGGGATTTTCCCGGATGGCGACCAGCACGTTGCCGAACTTGGAATTGACCAGCACGCGCAGGCCGAGATAGACGGCGACGACCAGGCCTAGAACCACGTAGTAGAGGCCGATGTCGGGAAAGAGCACCAGTTCGCCGCCGAACCAGGGCAGGGTGAGCGGCGGCATGCCGCTCATGCCGTTGAAGCCGTTGAGCCGCGCCGATCCGACTTTCCATTCCGGACCGGCGGTCTGCGCCATGAAGCGCTCGAGCGCGAGCGTGACCGACAAGGTCACGATGCCGAGGAATATGCCGCTGATGCGACCAAAGAACAGGAAGTAGCCCAGGATTGCCGCGAACAGCGCCGCGATCGCGACGGCGAGCAGGACAGAAACAAGGCCGAAACCGTAGGCGGTGCCGAAGTTGACCGTTAGGATGCCGTAGCTGTAGCCGGCGATGCCGAAGAACGCGGTCTGGCCGAAGGACAGCGAGCCGCCATATCCCCAGATGACGCTGAGGCCGAGCGCCATGAACGTCCAGTTCAGGAAGTAGATGTTGTTGCCGACATCGTAGCCGTCGGCGGACAGCGGATAGACGAGGGCGGCGACGAGAACCAGCCCGAACAGGCTCCAGAACACAGGCCCGCGGCCCATGGTCTGCGGCCCCTCGAAGCGTTTGAAAATCCGTGACAGCATCATCTTGCCTACGCTCGGTCCTTGAGGATCAAGCCGGTGATGCCCTTGGGCAGCAGGCGGATGACCAGGATGACCGCCAGCAGAAGGCCGATCTGCCCGGCCAATTGGCCTTGCCAGGACGTCAATGAGGCCTTCACGACCGCGAGTAGCGCCGCGGCCGGAGCGGTTCCGATGAAGATGTCGGCTCCGCCCACCACGACCGTCACGAAGGCCTCCATGATGAACGTCGTCCCCATCGTCGGCACCATCGTCATGGTGGGGGCGTAGATGCCTCCGGTCAGGCCGGCTAACGCCGCGCCGATGCCGAAGGTCAGGGCGTAGACGCGGTTCGTGTCGACGCCGAGCGCGCTGGCCATGTGCGGCGCCTGGATGGTCGCCCGCGCAAGCACGCCGAAGCGGGTCTTGTTGAATATGAAATAGAGCAGCAGCAAAACCGCCAGGGCGGTCGCGATAAGAACCAGCCGGTAGTAGGAGAAGGACAGGTTCCCCACCGTGAAGCTGCCGAGCGGCGTGCCGACGCCGCGCATGGTCGGACCGAACAGGATGAGCGTACCCTGCGAAGCGATCAGGCTCACGCCCCATGTGGCGAGGATGGAATCGAGCGGTCTGGCGTAAAGCCTGCGCACGATGAGCCGTTCTATGACGATGCCGACCAGACCCGCGAACAGGCTGCCGCAGATGATCGCAAGGGGCAGCGGTATGCCCCAGCGAACCGCGAAGACGGTCACATAGGCGCCGCACATGATGAATTCGCCATGGGCGAGATTGATGACGCCCATCATGCCGAAGATGACAGCGAGCCCGCAGGCCGACAAGACGAGGAAAGCGAAGGCGTCACCGAACTGGTAGGCCGACGATACGAGTGCTGTCATGAACTGCATGGGCGGCTCCGGTCGAACAGGCGGGCATGCCGCCGGGCGGGCACGACGATGCGCCCGCCCGGCAAGTCGGTCTACTGCTTGGGCGGAGGATTGGACGGCGTGTACTGTTCCATCGGGTCCGACTTCGTCAGGTCGCAACCCGCTTCGCCCAGCCAGTATGGCTTGATGTCTTCCCAGACTTTCGGGAAGTCGATCGAGTGGTCCTTGTTGACATGGGCGAGAAAGATGGTGTGCGACATGTGCTGGCTCTTCGGATCGAGGCAGACCTTGCCGGACGGGCCGTCGAAACAGACGTCGCCCTGGGCGATCACCTTGCGCAGATCGTCACGCTTGGTCGAACCGTTCGCGCGCTCCACCATCTCCTTGTAGAGATTCATGGCGATGTAGGAGTTCGCGGCTTCCTGGTTCACGTATGGCTCGTTGGGGAACTTCGCATGGAACTTCTCCAGGAAAGCCTTGCTGGCCGGCGTGTCGACTTCCTCGATGTAGTTCGTCGTCACATACATGTTGGCGAGGCTCGGCGGGGTGAAGCGCTTGTGCTCGTAACCCTGGCCGACGTTGACCGATGACGCCATGGGCAGACCGAGATTGGCCGATGACGCCTGTTCGTAGTAGGACGCCTGCGCGGCTCCGACCAGCAGCGTCACGACGAAGGAAGGCTTCGCGTTCTGGATGTTCTGGATGGTCTGCGAGAACTGCGAGACGCCGAGCGGGATGAACTCCTCGCCGACCATCTCGCCACCATTCTCCTTGACGATGTTGCGGACCCATTCGGCAGAGATCTGGCCGAAATTGTAGTCGGCCGCGATCGTGTAGACGCGCTTGCCGTACTTCTCCATCATCCAGGGGATGAGAGTCGAGAACTGCTGTTCCGGCACGGCGCCGGTCACGATCATGTGCGAGTCGCACACGCCGCCTTCGTACTGGTTGTTGTAGAAGGCCAACCCGTCAAGCTGGTCGACGATCGGGCGGTAGGCTTCGCGCGAAGCCGAGGAGAAGCCCGCGAAGACGACATCGACCTTGTCGCGCTGCAGTACGCGGCGCATGAATTCCTGGTATCTGTTGTTGTCCGACTGGGTGTCGTAGATGACCAGCTCGATCTGGCGCCCGGCAATGCCACCCGCCTTGTTGATCTCGTCGGTCGCGAGCTGGATGGCGTGGACCTTGCCGATGGTCGCCGCGGCGAAGTCGCCCGACTGATCCTCGAGAACGCCGATCTTGATCGGGTCCGCGGCGTAGGCCGCTCCCGAGAGGGCAATGGCGCATGCCAGCGTCCCGGCCCGTAACCACTTTGCAGTCATATCGATTTCTCCTCCGGTTACAGTTTTTTTGCGTAGGGTAAGCCTGTCCCGATGGGCGGCTCGGCTTCATCCAAGTCGGGACCATGTGCCTGGACGAACGATGCACAGAACTCCTCGATGCTTTGCCGCGAGCGCATGCTTTCACGACGTAGATGATCGTAGGCGGCAGCGTGGTCGCTGCCGGTGCGTTGCATGACGATCAACACCGCCCTGACCAGGCTCCTGCGCAGGAGCCGGCGCCGCTCGTATTCCTCGACACGA
The DNA here is from genome assembly GCF_020165435.1 of Mesorhizobium sp. BR1-1-2. Classification (NCBI taxonomy): domain Bacteria; kingdom Pseudomonadati; phylum Pseudomonadota; class Alphaproteobacteria; order Hyphomicrobiales; family Phyllobacteriaceae; genus Mesorhizobium; species Mesorhizobium sp. BR1-1-2. Next base: position 185,706 of record NZ_JAIUID010000007.1, on the reverse strand, counting down.
TCGGCGAGATAGCGCCGGCGGCGGAACTCATTGATGCCGACGAACAGCGCCGAATAGACGGTCGCCCGATGGACCGGCTTGCGCAGGGTGGCCGTCGCGCCAAGTTGCATAAGCGAGCGCAGCCGGCTTGGCGCCTCGACGCCGATGATGCCGATGACGGGCAGGCAGCGGCTGGGCTCCGATGCTCCTGTCTCGACGGTGACGTTGAGATCGGAATCGATGAACAGCACGTCCTTGTCGCTGGGATCGATCTGGATCTTGCAGTCATTGATCTCGGCGGCGGCGGAAGAGATGCCAAGCTTCGCCAGCATATCCAGGAGCTGTTCAATGGCCGCGGGCTGCTCCGTGGCGATCGTGGCGCGATAGCCGATGAAATTCTGGATGACCCGCGGCTCGCTCATTTGATTGACCTCAGCTTCGGAACGCTGTTGCGGACCGCGTAGCGTGGGGTGGTCTGAACGAGATACGGATCGGGCTGGACGGGACGGTTTGCCTGCCAAAGGATTTCGAACTGGCCCGAGGCTTTGGATCGGCCGATGCGTGGTGTCAGAAAGGCGTGATTGGTGGGGCCGTCCACGCTGACCGTTCCCTGAGGAGCGTCTATCGAAAGCGTGGGAAGCGTGAGCCGCACGGCTTGGACGTCGTCCGACCCGGCCGCGGCGATAGCGGCTGCGAGCATCTTCACCGCGACATAGGAAGCCTCGGCATCCGCCGATGGCGCGGCATCCTGCCAGCGTCGACGATAGGCGCCGATGAAAAGGCGGTTGGCGGGCGTGTCTATGGAAGAAAAGTACACGCTCGAGCTGATGTGCCCATCCATCGCGCGGTCGCCGATCTCGCCAAGTTCGGGTTCGGAAAGGCTGCAGCCGACGGCAGGCATTTCGGCGGGCTGGTCGATGCCGCGCTCAATGCACGCGGCGCGGAAATCCTGGAAGAAGCGGTAGGCGCTGGTGCCGATCAGCGTGTTGAAGATGAAATCCGGCCTGGCGTCGAGGATCGAGGCGATGGTCTTGGAGAAATCTGTGTCGCCCACCGCGTGGTAGCGTTCGGCGAGGACGGTTCCACCGGCTACCGACAGCCCCTCGCGCAGGATGCGGTTGTTCTCCCAGGCCCAGATATAGTTGGAGCCGATGCAGTATGCCCGCCGGCCCATATGTGTAAGCAGGAACTCGATCAGCGGAATGATGTGCTGGTTGGGCGCCGCACCCGTGTAGACGACGTTGGACGAACTCTCGAACCCCTCGTAATGCGAGGGATACCAGAGCAGCGCGTCATATTTCTCGAAGAGGGGGATAACGTCCTTGCGGCTGGACGAGGTGTAGCAGCCGACGACATGGCGCACGCCGTTCCGGCCGAGAAGCTCTTGGCTCGAAACGGCGTACTGGCCGAAGGAACCTGCCGGATCGGCCACGATCGGCACCAGGTCGAAAGGAAAGTCGGGAGACGCCCTTATCTCATCGAAGGCGAGCATCGCGCCGTTGAACATGGAACGCGAAACCACGCCGTAAGGCCCGCTTTGCGAGAACAGGACGCCAATATGGTACTGCGTTCTTGCCATGACCCCCTCGACGCAAAAAGACGCCCAACAGTCGGCACTGTGGGCGTTCTTGCCATCAATATGTCACGCAATTTTCGCGCTGCATGGGCTCATTTGCCCTGCGCATTGTCATACTTCAATGAAACATTAGCCGTGTCAAGCATCGATGCGGCGGCCTCTGCAAACGCATCGCGGTCCGGCGATCGGGAGAATGCTCAGCCGCCGCCGATCAGCACCGCGTCGGCAGGTTCGACGACTACGGAAACCGCGCTGCCGTCGGCGATCGGCCTCGTCGTATCGGGCGATGACACAAACAGTTCCATGGCGGGATCAACGAGGCCGACGCGGTATTCCATATGGTTTCCGAGATAGGACGATTTCAGCACGGTGCCGGCAAGGCTGTCCGCCGCGGCGGCGAACTTTCAGCCGCGCCGGTCCCGCCTGGACCTCGACATGCTCGCCGTCCGTCGGCCACGGTCACCGGTATGAGGTTGGCATCGCCCATGAAGTCGGCGATGAAGCGGTTGTCCGGCTGGTTGTAGAGTTGGCGCGGCGTGCCGTCCTGCGCGATCTTGCCTGCATTCATGACGATGATGCGGTCGGAGACGGCCAGCGCGTCCTCCTGGTCGTGGGTGACGTAGGCCACGGTCAGCTTCAGCTCCTGCTGGAAATCGCGGATCTCTTCGCGCACGCGCCGGCGCAGCTTGGCGTCGAGGTTCGACAACGGCTCGTCGAACAGCAGGACTTGAGGTTCCAGAACGATGGTGCGGGCGACGGCGACGCGCTGCTGCTGGCCGCCTCCTGTCGGCGCCACGATCGTAGATGGCCCTCCTACGCCGCCGGCCTGCGTGCCTCGGAGACCGTCGGGCTGAAGGCCGGCGACATCGACAGCGGTCGCGGAGTGGTACGTGTCGAGCACGGCAAGGGCGGCAAGGACCGCATAAACGCGGCTATGCCGAGCCCGACAGTTTAATTTATCGGAAATCCCGCGGCTTCGGCATAGTCTTCGGCTTGGGATAAGACGCTTACGGGCACATCGATGAGATTAAGGTGAAGACGCGAGATTTCCGGCTCTCGACCTCATTGCGGCCTTTCTGCCTAATTTGCCGCAACCTGAAGCCCCCCATTCGAACGGTATTTTGCTTTCAGCTCGATGGGGCCGCCAGGGCTGCCACCGCCGGAGCCACCGTTGCCGCCATTGCCGCCCTTGCCTCCTGCTACGGTCCCGCTGCTGGTCAGCGACAGGCCGCTCCCGGTGACCACCGCTCCGTAGCCACCTGCACCGCCGCCACCGCCACCGCCCACGGGGCCGGACCCACCGGGGCCGGGCGGTCCATCTCCGCCGTTTCCGCCGTTTCCGCCGGTGCTGGAAAGCGCGCGGGAGGTCGAAACGACCACGCCATGGGCACCACCACCGCCGCCGCCGCCAGCGGTGCCTGGGTCGATGGCATTGCTACCATCAACGCCATTGGCGCCCGCCGTGGTGCCACCGCCACCGCCGGCGACAACCGACCCAAAGAAGTATCCACCCCCACCGCTTCCTCCCGTCATGCCGGCGCCGCCGCCGCCGCCGGACGCTATGCCCACGTCGTTTATGCCGATGCTACCGTCGCCCCCGGCACCGGTCGCGCTATCCGCGCCACCGGACACGCCCGTTACCCCGCTGCCTCCGGTGCCGCCTCCCCTGCCGCCATCCGCGAACGCGGGCGCTATCAGCGCCAACGACAGAGCCAGCCCGACTGGCGTGGCTGGTGCCGCCGAGCGCGGATCGTGGGGCAAGAAGGCTCGCCTGCGAGCACAGTTTTCCGAGTTGGGCCGAAATGGATGATACTCGTCCTTGGGCCGGAGACCCACAATCAGCTGAATTCTGCAAACGCCCCATGAATTGCCCCCTCGCGGCCAATTCATATGGCCCGGATCGTCCGAAGCTGATTTGCCTGCTAGAAATCCCTAACGTGTCAACTGAGCACGTAAGATTTAAAAATATCAAATAAAAATCGCATCGCTCGACGCTAATCGTCCAAATCCACTCACGCCAGCGCAGTTCCGGCGGCAGGTGCTCAAGCTCGGTGTCGACCAGCATTCGCTGGCCATCACCCTTGCCTCGCGGGCGTTCGGATCGGGCCGCCTCGCTCATCGTTAGAGCCCAAGCAGCCGGAAGGTGGTGCGGCTAGAGAGCGCGCACGACATCGAGTTGCTGCAGCCGTTCGAACAGGCGCCGCGTCGCAAAGCGCGACAGGTTCTTTGTCACGAGCGATCCGGCGACGGCATCTTCATTCAGGAGCAAAAAATCACGTCACCGGCACCCTTGGCGCGCAGTTCGGCGTCACCGCCAAGAGTTTTTCGGCGCGCGCGACAGCTCGGTAGCCAGCCGGCATGCATCGGCCGCCGCTTCAACCAGCGCCAGGCAGACCGCGCGCTCAAAACCTTTTTCACCGGGCCGGATGCGCTTGCGCCGGCCCACTCGTGCTTCCAGCCGATCACCCGTGGCGAGCTATCGTCCTTCTTCGGCAAGGAGGTGTCGCGCGACCTGATCGGCGTGCTGCGGGGCAGGGGCTGATTGCCTCGGGGCCGCGCTCGCCGCAGTCTGGCGCGCCGTACACCTATGTGACGACCAAAAACTTCCTGTCACAGTTCGGGCTCGACACGCTGCGCCAGCTGCCGGATTTCGAGGCGCTCGAGGGCGCAGGGCTACTGTCGAAGGAGAAGCTGCTGGCCGGGGATATACCGAACGGTCTTGGCCGGGGGGAGGGCGACGGCGAAGAGGGCGAGCCAACGACAGGCGTCGTTGAGGATGAGGCGCTCTGAACCAATCGGAATCGGTTGCTTACGACAGCTAACAACTCAGGGCCACGATGACTGATCGTGCGGCAGCCGGTGGTCGGGATCATGGACCGCGACCTTGTCGCCTTCGACAAGGTTGGCTGAAAAGATCACCAGATTGGTGCCACCGGCGTGGCGCAGCGACGGAAACAGGATACCCCGAAGCCCCGTCGTAATGACTACGTCCGCAAGCTTCCACGATGAAGGTATATTCCTGTCGATGCGAGCGATCTGGCGCCAGGCACAATCCCATTCCTTCCAGGCATTATCCCAGGCATTTGGGTCGAACCCCTGCGAAAGATCGGCGATCTCGGAAAGCGTGAGCTTGTAGGCGGCAAGGGTGGCGGGCGGGGTGATGGTAGCGCCCTGCTTGTATTCCTCCAACGCCGTCTGAGGCGCGCGGGGCAGGTAAAGCGCTTCGACGCCGGGTCGATTGAAGCGCCCGCCGTCGATCGCTGCTCCTGCGCCACTCGTGGGCAGGAATGCCCATTTGGGTGTCAGATAGCGATGGAAGATCTCGTCTGGACCGACGCGGGTGATCCTCACCCACGCGCTCCATTCTCGAGATCCCGGATAAAGGCCAGAACCGCCTCGACCTGGCCGTCCGCGACGAGTTCGGCAGCCGTGCGATGGCCATAGTCGGCAATCGGTTCATTGCGGTACCAAAAGATCGCCTTCTTGACGTCGCCGGTGAGTTCCGTCGCGGCCGAAATCACCTTCACCATCTCGCGCATCCGACCCTGCAGTCGCTCCGATGACGGGTTACGGAGCGTGTTGCGGTGGACGCCGGTCAACTGCGCCAGGTTGGCCACCTTCACGCCCAGCGCCTGCGACAGGCGCTTCGGCGAGATATAAGGCGTGCGCGGCTCCTGCAGGCTGTCGACAAAACCTGAAACCACTTTCGATTGTGCGAGCTGTGCGTGGGTCATGACAAATCTCCGACCTCTCTTATACGCACATTATATGCACATTTCTAGGCATAGCAAGTGAACAGAGCGTCTGGGCGCCATTCCAGCGCACTGCTTGTCCTTCCCCATCCTCGTAGCGGATGCGGCAGCAATGCGCCCTCAAATCGGTCATTCGGGTGACCCCTGCCGTTCTCCAGAAGCGGACATCACTGGTGTCAACGCCACGGGCGAGATTGCGCCAACCGCCCACATTTGCGCGGGACGCAGCGAGCGTCGCGATCCGCGGGGAAACTGTGCATCGGGTGTCTGTAATCCGTCGCGAAGAACAGCGGTAATAAATGTTCATCGGCCACCATTTCGTTCGCATCCCGCCCTGGCTCCTATCCCGTAGATTCGGGCCTGCAACGATACCCGCGCAGATTGTTGTATTATGGTAACAGGCGCCGAAAAAGCGGCATCATTGTCACGTCATAGACAGCTCATTCGCCACCTCTGCGGGACGACAGCCTTGGGTTGAGTTAACGTGCGCGAACGCGGGTGACGGGCTGGCGCGGGTGGCGACTTTTGGTCGCCTCCGCGCCTCCGCGCCTCCGCCGGGTCTTGGGGACGACAGGCTTTGGGGCCGCCTCATCGGGCTCGGGAATGCCGAAGCCGGCCATCATGGAGGGGCTCATGCCTCGGAACCTGTCCTGGCGCACCGCGCTTGTAAGCTCCACTGCGCTTGTTTGCTTGACCGCAACGCTGGTCGGCCCGCTGGCGTTTTCGGCTCCAGCGCTGGCACAAAGCGGCGGCACGGGTGGTGGCAACTTTAACAACGGGGACAGCGTGGGTGGACCTGGCGGTGCGAGCAATGCCACGACTGCCGGCGTGAATGGCGGGAACGGCCAAACGAACACGGGCGCCGGCGGTGGCGGTGGTGGTGGCACGACCGGCGGCACCGGTGGCACCAGCCAAAATGGCGCTTCTGGCGGCACCGGCGGCGTCTTGGGGATCAACAACGGCAACGGCGTGAGCGGCGCGAATGCCGACGCCTTTCTAACCGTTAACGGCGGCGGTGGTGGCGGTGGCGCGCACGGCCACATGGTGACGACGAATTCCAGCGTGTCCAGCCCAATCGCTGGTGGCAATGGCGGAAATGGCGGCAACGGGCTTGGTAGCGCAGGCGGAGGCGGCGGCGCCGGCGGCTATGGCGTGGTGGTCGAAAATGGCGCGTCTGTCAGCGTTGACGCCTCAATCACCGCTGGCCACGGTGGCAACGGGGGAATTTCTCAAAATCCGTTTGGCGCCAACGGCGGCGATGGAGGTATCGGACTTTCCACGGCGGGCGCCTCGACAATTACCAACGGCTCCACAATTTCCGGCGGCAACGGCGGCAACGGCGGAAACAACGTCGGCTGCTGCTCGACGCAAACGATCCCGGTGCTCGGCGGTCATGGCGGCAATGGAGGCGCCGGCGTTTCGCTTGTCTCCGGAGCCACATTCACCAACCTCGGGACGATCACCGGCGGCAATGGGGGCAGCGGTGGCAACGACAATGCGGTTCCCACCACGGGTGGCAATGGCGGCAATGGCGGGATAGGCGTCACCGGAAGTGGCGCAACAATTAGCAACAGCGGAACAATCACGGGAGGTACTGGCGGCGTTGCCGGGACCGGAGGCACCAATGACGGTACGGCTGGGTCCGCCGGCTTCGGGGTGAGCGGCAGCGATCTCACGATTGTCAACAGGGGCTCGATCTCGGGCGCATCCGGGACCAACGCGATTGTCTTTACTGGCGGTGCCAACACACTGACGCTTGAAGCCGGCTCGATGATCACGGGCAACGTCGTCGCCTTCAGCAGCGCCGACACCTTGGCATTGGGCGGCAGCGCGAATGCCAGCTTCGACGTCTCACAGATCGGCGTGGGCGCTCAGTACCAGGGCTTCGGCGTGTTCTCGAAGACAGGCACCAGCATTTGGACGCTGACGGGAGTAACAGGCACGGTGACACCCTGGACCATCAACCGGGGCACGCTGTCGATCTCCTCCGATACCAATCTCGGCGCCCCATCGGGCGGGCTTACCTTCGACGGGGGTACGCTGCGGAACACGGCGGCCCTCACGACAGCGCGAAACATCACGCTGAACGCAGGCGGCGGCACCTTTTTGACTGGGGCCGACCTCACGGCCGCCGGCGTCATCGCAGGCGGCGGCTCCCTCATAAAGACCGGCGCCGGCACGCTGACGCTGTCCGGTGCCAACAGCTACACGGGTGGCACGTCCATCCTGAACGGCACACTGCAGGTTTCAGCCGACGCAAATCTCGGCGCCGCCTCGGGCGGGCTGGCCTTCGACGGTGGCACACTGCAGAATACGGCGGCGTTTGCAACGGGACGCAGCGTCACGCTTGAGGCTGGCGGCGGCATCTTCCAGACCGATTCGAATCTCGCCGTGACCGGTGCGATCTCCGGCTCCGGCAGCCTGACCAAGGATGGCGCGGGCACGCTGAAGCTCACCGGCGCCAACAGCTACCAAGGGAACACGCTTATCGAGGCCGGTACACTTGTCGGCAATGCCGCATCGTTCCGCGGCAATATCGGCAATGACGGCGCGGTGGTGTTCGACCAGAATGGCAACGCGACTTTCGCCGGCGATATCGGCGGCTCGGGGAATATGGTGAAGGACGGCACTGGCACACTGGTTCTCGCCGGCCTGAGTACGCTCGACTGGTCCGTCGATGCCGGCGTCCTCGTCAGCGCGGGCGAGCGTTTCGGCGGCGATGTCGCGATCGGCTCCGGCGCGTCGTTCACGTTTGAGCAAGGTGCGAATGCAACCTACGCCGGCAGCATCTCGGGCGCCGGCGACTTGCTGAAGACGGGTGCGGACCTTCTGGAAGTCACCGGCAATTCCGCTGCCTTCGCCGGCGCCACGACCGTCGATGCTGGTACGCTTACGGTCAACGGAACGCTCGGTGGCACGATCGATGTTCTGGCGAACGGCCGTTTGCAAGGTAACGGCACGGTTGGAACCACAACGGTGGCGGGCACCATCGCACCAGGCAGCTCCATTGGGACGCTTACGGTCGACGGCGACTACACCCAGCTTGCCGGGTCCACCTATGAAGCCGAAATCGACCCGGACGGCAGTTCCGACCTGATCGATGTGACCGGTGCTGCCGGGATCGAGGGCGGCACCGTCTTTGCCCTGAAGGCGCCAGGCGGCTACGACCCCGGCACCCGCTACACCATCCTGACCGCCGCTGGCGGCGTTACCGGCACCTATGGCACACTTGACCAGAACGCGCCTTTCGTCGACCTTTCGCTCGCCTACGATCCAACCGCCATCTATCTCGACGTTGCCCGCAACGACGCGTCGTTCTGCGATGTCGCAATCTCTGCGAACCAGTGTGCGGTCGGCAATGGCGCCGAGAGCCAGGGGCCTGGCAATCCGATCTATGACGCGATCGTCGGCTCGCCCGACGAGGAAACGGCCCGGGATGCCCTCGACCGGCTTTCTGGTGAGATACACGCTTCGATAAAGGGCGCCATGCTGGACGACAGCCGCTTCGTGCGTGAGGCGGCAACGAACAGGGTGCGGGCTGCCTTCGGGGATGGCGCAGGATCCTCCATGCCGGTGCTGGCGTATGGGCCGGATGGCTCCGCCCTGACGCCTGAGGAACAGGCGCTGGTGCGAGAAGGCAAGAGCGCGCGCTATAGTGCTCCAGGGGCAGCGCCCGCTGCGGCCGATACGGAGCGCTTTGCGGTGTGGGGGCAGGCCTTCGGTTCATGGGGGACATGGGACAGCGATGGCAACGCCGCTTCGCTTGACCGTTCGACCGGCGGCTTCCTTGTCGGCGCAGACGGAATGATCGCCGAAAACTGGCGGCTGGGCCTGCTTGCCGGTTACAGTCGCAGCTCGTTCGATGTCAATGATCGCGCGTCCTCCGGCGACAGCGACAATTACCATCTCGGTGTTTATGGTGGCGGCCAGTGGGGCGCGCTTGGCCTGCGGGCCGGTGCGGCCTACACATGGCACGCCATCGAGACGGCGCGCTCCGTCAATTTTCCCGGCTTCACCGACCGTCTCACCGCCGACTACGACGCCGGCACGGCTCAGGTCTTCGGCGAGCTCGGCTATCGGATCGACCGCAGCTCCTTCGCCTTGGAGCCTTTTGGCAATCTCGCCTACGTCAACGTGCATAGCTACGGCTTTACCGAGGATGGCGGGGCGGCCGCGCTCACAAGTGCCAGCGGTAGCACCGACGCCACCTTCACCACGCTCGGCCTGCGTGCTTCGACCGAGTTCGGGCTTGGTGGGATGAAGGCCACGGCGCGCGGCATGCTCGGCTGGCGGCATGCCTTCGGCGACGTCACGCCGCTCGCCGATTTTGCCTTCACCGGCGGTGAGGCCTTCACCGTCGCCGGGACGCCGATCGCTGAGGACGCGCTCGTGCTCGAAGCCGGGCTTGATCTCGCCCTCTCGGAAAAGACCTCGCTCGGCGTCTCCTATTCCGGCCAGATCGGCCACGGCACCAGCGACCACGGGTTCAGGGCGGATCTTTCCGTGAAATTTTGATCGGCGGCGGAATCTGTGAAGGCTCCTATTGCCAGCGAAATTGCCATTCGCCGCGAACGCTTGGTCGTCAGGATCGGGTCAATTCGCCGTTATGGTCCCAGTAGACTTAATGTCGGCAATTTTCGTTGCGAAAGCCAGAAGCTGACGGTCAGCTCGCGGCCCCGTTTCCGCCAGAAGCGGCCCGGCAGAATTGCGCCTTCTCAGCAACCGCCAAACGCTATGTCGGCGGCGGCACTGCCGGGGTGAGGCCATGGCGGCGCATAATCTCGGACATCTTGGCCCGGTCGGGCGGACCACCGGCCGCAGCGTTAAGAAGCGCGAATGTCTCGCGGAAATATTCCGGACCGATTGCGGCCGGAGTAATCACGCAGAGCGCCTTCACGTCGCCGCTGCCGTTATTATCGAACCGATGAACGGCACCTCGCGGAATACATAGCGCCTGTCCGGGCCCGACCTCGATCGCCTTGCCGTCAACCGTCCAGGTCAACACCCCGTCGACGCCGTAGATCGTCTCTTCGTAACCGTCATGGCTGTGGGCTGGGGCTGGCAGCGGTTGCCCGCCCGGGACATCGAGTTCAAAAGCCGCGACGCTGCCATTCGAATTCTCTCCGGTCAGCAGAAAGCGAACCGCGAGTCCCTTGGTGGCGATGGTTTCATTAGCAGGATTGACGTGAGGGTCCATGGCGGCCTGTGGCATTGCACCTTCTCCTCGAGTAAACTAAGTTTACTGCTTTTAAGTAAACGCCATTTACCAGGAATGTCAATGATGCCGCCTTCGCAAAGTTTTCCTGTCAATGCGGAGAATATGCTGATCGGCGCTCTTCTGCGCGTTCCCGCCCAAGCGATCCATCGCCGGATCATTAAGGAGCTCAACGCCGCCGGCTTCGACGACCTGCACCTGCCACATATCTCGGTGCTGCAATTTCCCGGGCCGGACGGGGCTCGCCCGGCCATGCTCGCCGAGCGGGCGGGCATCAGCAAGCAAGCCATGAACCAATTGCTCGGGAGCCTTGAGGGTTTCGGCTATATTGTCCGTACCGACGCGCCAGGTGAAGGCGGCGCGCGCATTGTCCGCTTTACTCAACGAGGACACGCTGCCTACGCAAAGATCGTCGCCACACTGCGCGACATCGAGCGCGAGTGGAGCGGTGAACTCGGCCCCAAGCGTTTCACCCAGCTCAAGGCGTTGCTGACGCTTGTCTGGGAGAGTCCGCTGGTGCGCTAACCGAAGGCACCTGCTACCCCATCTCGTTTTCCGACTCGTAGATGGTGGCTCGGAAAATCGGACCTGTTCGGGTCCTTCACGAGATCACAGAAGGATGGCCGAGAGCAGGTCGGTTGCCGAATGGCGGCAATCCGTTGGGCACACACTGGGACCGGATAGTCCGCTGTCGGCCCCATTCGAACCGGAAGGAACGCGCCTCGAACCCGACGTATGTTTCCACGACTTCGTTGCGAACTTCTGGCGACAGATCGTGAGCACCCTCGCCTGCGGCGCGTGCTGCTCTACTCGGTGCTCTGGTTCATGGGCCGGACAATGGGGCCCAAAGCGCCCTCGGCAATTTCCAATCGCCGAGAAACACCGCCTGCGCATGGTGCCGCGCATCGCGTTTGCCGGCCATCTTCGCCTCCTGTTTAGGGGTGACCTTCGCCATTGTTCTCGATGAAGCCACCCAGCATTGCCTCATGCGGCACATTCCAGCCGAAGTAGACCTGAGTCTCGACGATCCTGCCGTTTTGCACGCGGTGCAGTTCCGCATTGCGGAAGGTCTTGCCAGCGGAACTACCCTCGTAAACGATGAAGGCCCAATTGTCCTGCTCGGCGCCCTGTACGAACTTCACCCCGGTGCAGGTCTCGCTGTTGGGCCAGCAGCGGGCGAAGTAGGTCTCGCGCCTCAGAGCATTATCGAGCGGACTGGTGAAGCTGTACGGATCGCCGATGACGGCCTCGATGGCTTCGCGATCTTTGTCTACATAGGCTTGCAGGGCTTTCTTCACGGCATCGAGCGGTCCGGACATGGCTGTCTCCTCATCTGACTTTACTGAAGCAGTTTCGTAGTTCGGCAACAAATAAGTCTGGCACTTCGAATTGCGCGAAGTGACCGCCGCGGTCGACTTCGTTCCAGTAGAATAGGTTCGGGTAGACGAGCGGCGCCCAGCTTCTTGCCGGTGGCAAATCATGCGGGAAGACGCTCACTCCGACCGGCAGGTCGACGACGCCAGGATTGTTGCGGCCTTTCAGGATCGCAGCCGCTCGCGGTAGAAGCGGGCGGACGATGCACTCGAATTGGTCAGCCAGTAGAGTGTGATCTCGTCGAGCATGTCGTCGACAGGGATCAAATCTTCCGGCCTGCCTGTTGCGCCGGTGCCGCCGTCGAAAATGTCGTAGAGCCAGGCGGCCTGCGCCACGGGCGAGTCGGCAAGCAGATAGCCGGCTAGTTGCGGCTTGGTCACTTGCAGCATGCCGTAGGCGAAGCCGCTCTCCCGGAATTTCGTGTATGCTTCGACCGCTTTTTTCTGGTCGGGCTCCAATTTCTCAGGGATCTTGTCCGGAATGGTCTGCGCGAAGTTTAGATGAATTGCTTCGAGGCCCTTCGGCTTCTGCTGCGCGAGCGCGGTGGTGACGAAAGCCCCCCAGTCACCACCCTGTGCGACATAGCGCTCATAGCCGAGGCGGCGCATCAGCTCAGCCCACGCCCGCGCTGTGCGTTCCGCGTTCCAGCCGGGCTCCGTCGGCTTGTCGGAGAAGCCGAAGCCGGGCAGCGACGTGACGACGACATGGAAGGCTTCCGCAGCGGTTCCGCCGTGCGCAGTGGGATTGGTCAGCGGTTCGATAACCTTCTGGAACAGGAGGATCGTACTCGGCCAGCCGTGGGTGAGGATCATCGGCAGCGCGTTCTCGTGCGGCGACCGCACATGCAGGACGTGGATGCCGAGCCCGTCGATCTCCGTCTTGAACTGCGGCCAGGCATTAAGGCGGCTCTCGGTTTTGCGCCAATCGTAGCGATCACGCCAATGGCGGATGAGGTTCTGCAGCTCCTTGAGAGATGGACCTTGGGCAAAACCGGGCTCGGTCGCGGCTTCGGGCCAGCGCACGGCGCCAAGCCGTCGCTTCAGGTCGGCGAGCGCCTCATCCGGTGCGCGATACCTGAAGGGCGTGAATGGATCGGTCTGCTGCGCCCGAGCGGGCAGCGCGCTAAACGCGAGGGACGCCACCGCGCCCTTGAGCAGCGCACGGCGCGAGACAATGAGCGCCGCCATGATCAGCGACGCTCCAGCGTGCATTCATACCCAGAGGGTCCGTCCCCCTCTACGGGACATTGCCAGGCTGCCTCAAGCCTGTAGGGCGAATTGGGAACCTCCGCCGTCAGATCATTGTTGTTGTTGATCATTACAGTCTCCTCTCTGTTCGATCCCCGCCCAGGCTGGACCGCGATTTTTCACGGAGTGACGATCCACGTTTGCCTCCACGATCAGATCATTCATGCCGGAATCTGGCCTGTCGCCGCGGAAGGCGAGCATCGCCTTCACGGTTTCCCATACCTCGTCGACATTGACACGGTCGTCCTCGATCGGATCGGCGGCGACGATGAAGTCGCGGCAGCTCGCCGCCTTGCGGGCCACTTCCATTACTGCGTGTGACGCCTTCAAGAAGCTGGCGCTTACCTGACTTCACCCGCATGTGGCCAGACACGATGATCATTGCGGCTCACCGAGGATCGCACCGAGCTTGTCGAGCGCCTCACTCCAACCCTGCTTGTGGCTGTCGGCTTCCTCCTGATCAAGCAGGCCTTCCTTCGTGAAGGTCAGACGCGTTCCCGTGCCGTCGGCGGAAAATTCGTAGGTGATGCGTGAGGTCACGCCACCTGGGGGATATTCAGGCGGCCCTTCCGTCCACCGCGGCCTTGGCCGGCCATCCGCGTCTTGCTCCCGTCATTGCGGCAATGTTCGCTGATCCGGCACGGCCCTGGAAACTGCCCGATCTGGCCGATTTGTGCGGCATGTCACGCGCCACGTTCATGCGGCAGTTTCAGGACAAGTTAGGTCGCGCCGCCCTCGACTTCTTGACGGACCTTCGCATGAGCCTGGCCGCCAATGAGCTTAGGAAGCCAGCGATCAGCACCGAGGCCGTAGCCGAGGCCGTTGGGTATCAATCCGTATCGGCATTCCGGCATGTGTTCGCCGACAGGATGGGGATGACGCCGGGGGAGTGGCGGCGACTGGCGCACACGAGCGAGTAGGGCGTGTAGCCTGGGATCAGGCACATGCAACTTGATCCTTTCACGCATCATATTGAGCCGATCCAGTCTCGAAAATATCACCCTTACCTGTAAAGTGGCTTCCATAATCACTCGATGAGGAAGCCACCCAATGAACTGCATCAACCTCGCCGCTCACGAACCCGCTAGCGGCGCAATCGCCGAGATTTTTGCGCAGGCCCAGCAAAGCGGAACTCCCGCACCCCAATCGTCCCCTTCGTCCACGCGGCCGTTGCCAACCAACGCCGTCATCGAAACCATCCTGAGCCGCAGCGCCGCCAAGTACTACGACGCTACCGCCACCTTGAGCGACGACCAGATCCGCGACCTGGTGCGTATCGGCACGTCCGCGCCAACCTCCTTCCACCTGCAGAACTGGCGCTTCATTGCCGTACGCTCGGCAGAAGCCAAGGCGCGGCTGCGTCCGATCGCCTGGAACCAGCCCGCGATCACCGACGCGGCCGTGGCTTTCATCATCATCGGCAGGCTGGCCGATGCCAGCACCGTCCCAGCCCGCCTGGCGCCCGTGGTGGAAGCCGGTATCATGCCGGCGCAGCTGGTGCCGGAATGGGAGATCCCCGCTCGCGGTCTGTATGACGATCAGCCGCAGCGCCAGCGCGACGAAGCCGTGCGCTCGGCGACCTTCGGCACTGCGGCGATCATCTACGCGGCCCGTTCGCTGGGCCTGGGTTCGACGCCGATGATCGGTTTCGACGCCGAGGCGGTGCACCGCGAGTTCGGCCTGGCCGAAGACGAAGTGCCGGTCATGCTGCTGACCGTAGGGCCGGAGCGAACCGGCAACTGGCCGCAGAAGCCCCGCATGCCCGTGGCCGATGTCCTGGACTTTGCATAATTCAAAATCAATTTAAGACCTTATGGAGACTACAATGGCTAGAACTGTTGCTCTGAAGCAGGAACAAGTGCCGGCGGCATCGAAGCAGACGCTCGATGCTTTCACGAGGAACATCGGTTTCACCCCCAACATGATGGCGGCCTTCGCGCAGAGCCCTATCGCGTTCAACTCCTGGGCTACCCTGCTCGGTGCTTTAAGCAAGGCGCTGGATGTGAAGACACGCGACAGCATCGGCCTCGCCGTCTCCGAAGTGAATGGCTGCAACTACTGTCTGACGGTTCACAGCTTCACGGCCGAGCATATGGCCAAGCTGCCGGCCGATGACATCATCCTCGCCCGAAAGGGCCGGGCCAAAGACCCGAAGCGGGACGCCGCCGTCCAGTTTGCACGCCAAGTCATCGAGACCCGCGGCCACGTCAACGACGCCGATCTGAAAGCCGTCCGCGATGCCGGCTACACGGATGCGAACGTCATCGAGATCGTCGCGCTCGTGGCCATGTACTCGCTGACGAACTTCTTCAACAACGTGTTCGATCACGACAACGACTTTCCGGCCGTCGCGCCGGCCGGCTCGATCTGAGCTCGGTCCTCTCGCAACCTCACGAAGCCATTGGAACTATCAAATGAATATTCTCCATATTGATTCCAGTCCGCGATCAGAATCGCATAGCCGTCAGCTTTCGGCGGCGATCGTCGAAAGGCTTCTCGAGGTTGCACCGGGGGCGAGCATCAGTCGCCGTGATTTGGGCGTCAAACCCTTGCCCCACACCCTGGCCGAGTACGCGTTTGCACTGTCGACGCCGGCCACCTTGGCGTCTCCACCAAAGGGTTCCTTGGATATTTCCGAAGCGCTTATCGAGGAGGTCGAGGCCGCCGATGTGATCGTCATCGGAACGCCCATGCACAACTTCACCATTCCCTCGGCCCTCAAGGCGTGGATCGACCAGATCCTGCGCGTTGGCCGCACCATGAAGTCGACGCGCGCCGGAAAGGTGGGAATGCTTCGGGACTGTCCGGTGTTCATCGGCGTCGCTTCAGGGGGCGTCTTCTCCGGCCCGCGAGCAAACCAGCCCGATTTTCTCATGCCGTATCTGTCGCTGGTACTCAACTCCATCGGACTGAAAACCCTGCAGTTCCTCTCAGTAGAGGGAACCGGGTTCATGGACCGGGAGCAAGCCGCGCTGGCGAGGGAGAAGGCCCTCGCGGTCATCGACCTGACGGTCGTGCGAGAGCTTGGGGACGTCGATGCTTGGAGTGCAGTGCTGGCAAGTACCGGTCGATTACATTGCGAAGCGCATGCGGCCCCGGGAAGCGTCGCACCGACCGTATTCTGACGGCGCAGCAAGCTCTTGGCACGTCCGCATTCTAATCCGCCGCCCTTAGCCTGGCTTAACGAGGTCTTTCGATGGTTTTACCTAGTGCTACGCTTCCCCAGATCGGCGACAGGATCACCGACAAATCAACACCGCCCGATGACAGTGCCGTCCGCAAATGGATCGGACCCGGGACGTTCGAGCATTGGGCCGAGCTGCGGAACTGGATCGACGAATTCTACCCCGCAGTTTTTACGCCGGACTGGCTCTACGGCGGTAAGAAGCGCGGTTGGTCCTTGCGATACAAGAAGACCAAGGCGTTCACCACCCTGGTGCCGGAATACCGACGGCTTTCGGCCGTCGTGGTCATGGGCAGAGCGGAGCGAGAGAAGTTTGAGGAGCAACGCTATATCTGGCGTCCGCAACTGATCAACCTCTACGACGAAGCCAAGTCATACATCGACGGAAAATGGCTGACGATCGCCATATCGTCGGCAGACGATCTGCATGATGTGAAGGAGCTTCTTATAATGAAGCGCCCGCCAAAGCCGCGCGGCTGATGGTCACAAAAATCCGGATTTGGGGCGCAAATGGCTCCGACGACCAGAGCAGCAATTTACCCCGTAGTGACGGACCAGGCGGCAGGTACCGCCGGGATGAAGCTGGTGGAGCGGCCCGAGCCGCAGGCGGCGATAAACGATGTCGTCGTTCAGATTCATGCTTCGGGATTCGTCGGAACTGAGTTGGCGTGGCCCTCGACCTGGACCGATCGCAGCAACCGTGAACGAACACCGTCGATTCCGGGTCACGAGCTGGCTGGAGTGGTCATCGCTCTCGGCTACGGCACGACGGGGCTGTCGCTGGGGCAGCGGGTGTTCGGACTCGCCGACTGTCACCGCGACGGCACGCTGGCAGAATATGTGGCCATGGAGGCTCGCAACCTCGCGCCACTGCCTGGCGATGTCGACTTCACGGTTGGCGCGAGCCTGCCGATCTCAGGTCTGACCGCGTGGCAGGGACGGTTCCAGCACGGCCGCCTTCAGGCAGGCCAGAGTGTGCTTGCGCACGGCGCGGCAGGCGCAGTCGGTTCTATGGTAACGCAGCTCGTATGAGAGGCTGGCGCCTATGTCATCGGCACACCAATCCCGTCGTATTCGACCTGCTGAAAGCCGCAGCGGACGAGGACGGAATCCTTTACCAGCTCCAGGCCTATGGGGACAAAGCCCGACCGACGCGCGTCTGGTCCATACCAATCGGGGCGGCGTGGCGACGGGGCTCCGCTCGGTGCCCCTGCGCTACATATGCACACGCGCTTCGAAGTAATTTAAATGGATGACGTGGAAGCGACCATCCGGCTGGTTTGTTAGTATTGTCGACGGGTCCGTCCGGATACTTGATTTCACACCGTGGTGACTGGGTTATCGGCGGACGCGATGTAGGAATCGGATCGCCCATTATCGAAGCCTGCCTGTCCGAGCAGTCGTCGCATGGTCAAAGCGTTCTTGGGTGCGAAGCCTTCGTAGTCGTTGTTGAAATAAACCCAGGCTCTCCGCGCCCCACTGTCGCGTATCCGCTCGGCCCACTCGATCAGCTCGCTGTCAGTGTAGTCGTGCCGGTACCAGCGCTCCGGGCCGTGCATTCGCACGTAGATATCGTCGGCTGTGCGAACCAGAACGTCCGGAAGTCGGGGAGCGCTGCAAGAGCAGAATATCGTGCCTTTCTCCCGGAAAGCGGAATAGACGGTCTCATTCCACCAGCTTTTATGACGAAACTCCACGACGTTGCGGCGTGTGTGATCGAGCTGGCCGAGAATAGCGATGAGCCTTTCCTCGGTGAAACGATAGCTCGGCGGGAGTTGGAATAGGAAACAGCCCATCCGTTCGCTAAGGATGTCAGCAATCAGTCCAAAGTCCTTGACCAGGATCTCGGTGTCCTCGAACTTCCTGATATGTGTGATCAACTCACAGACCTTTACGGTGTAGACGAACGTGCGCGATCCTGGTTGACGAAGCCAGCTTTTAACGTTTGCGACGGTCGGCCAGGAATAGAAGGATGCGTTTATCTCGACCGTTTCGAACTGCTGCGCATAATGATTGAACCATTCAGATGTCGACATCTCGGCCGCATAGAAATTCCCGCGCCATTTCCAGTAGAACCATCCGGAGCAGCCGACATAATACGAGTTCGCCAGTTGCGTAGGTGAGCTGCCCGGCTCTTTCGCCGCCAAGCGCGCGAGGTGCATTTTCTCCGCGCGCCCAATGTTGTCGGCGCGCTGCTTTTCACGGCGCAGCCGGCGGCGCTCGCGTCGCTCTTCGAGCCCAATTTCTCTCTTCGGGGCGCTGATGTCCATTGCATGACCTCTGCCCTCTCAACGGGGAATAGGGCCAATAGCTCCGAGTTGTCTTACCTCAACTGGTCGAACGTACACTGGCGAGGCGCCTTGTCCGGTCGCCACCGCAGCAGCTTTGTGCCATGCCGGAAACGGTTGCCTGTCACATGATCGAAACGGACCTCGACGACCAGTTCCGGCCGCAGCGGCTCCCAGTCGCCACTGCGCTGCGTGCTCCAGCGGCTCGGCCCGCCAGGCGCGTTGCCCGTGAAACCTGGCGATTCGCGCAATGCCTCCAGACGGCCGGTCAGCGCGGCCCGTTCGTCGTTGGAAATAGTGGAGGTGAAGCCGACGTGGTCGAGCTTGCCGTCCTCGTCATAGAGACCGAGCAGCAAGGATCCTACTTCGCGCCTCTCCGCAAGATAGCGGAAGCCGCCGACGACGCAGTCGGCCGTCCGCATCCGCTTAACCTTCACCATGGCTCGCTCGCCAGGCAGATACGGACCGTCGAGCTGCTTCGCGACCACACCGTCGGTCTTGCCGCCTGAGTCCCCCAGCCACTTTTGGGCCTGTTTAAAGTCCAAAGTCGCAGGAGAAAGTTCGATTCCCGCGTTTCCTATGGATTTGACCAACGCCTCCGTCTCGACCGCAAGTTTGCGAATGCGGCTTTCGGCCGGATGAAGACGCATCTGTAAGGCGTCAAAGGAATACTCGCCGCAGCATTCGATCAGGATCTCGCCGTCGATGACGATTTGCGTCCCCGACAGGTCGCGTAAGAATTCGACAAGCTCAGGAAAATACCGTGCGAGCGGCTTTCCGGACTTGGCGCGGATGTCGACCGCATCGCCGGCCTTGAACGCCAGGCAGCGAAATCCGTCCCACTTGGGCTCGTATTGCCAGACACCCTGATCATCCGGGATGGCGTCAGCACGTTTCGCTTCCATGGGAGCTGTGTCGGTCGACAGGGGAAATGGGGCCGAGGTGCTCATCTGTCGTCCGCGCTCAGCGAGGTGCTTTCCAAAGGTCGATAAGCGGACCGTCGCCACCGTAGACGGGATCCTGTCGGGGTTTCGCGACTTTCGGAACGGTCTTGACCGCGCAGGCATGGTCTTCGCTGCTGCTGCATTCGTTGTAGGTCCCGTCCGGCGGATAGGCGCCGACGACCAAAAAGTCGTCGCTGGCGTCGAGACACTCGTGGCCCGTGCCCGCCGGCAAGATGGCGACGTCGCCTGCCTTGATTGTCAGAGAGCGCCCACGCTTGCCGCCGAACTGCACCTTCCCCGTTCCACGCGCGATCCCAAGGACCTCATGAATACGGGAATGGTAATGCACATAGTCGTAGATGCCGTTTCGCCAGGACCCTTGCCAGCCATTGCGTGCGAAGAGGTCCTCAAAGATTGCGGCCGGATCGAAATCGGCAGGCAACATCGCCACGCCGCGATAGACGATCAGCGGCCAGAACGGGTGGTTGGGAATGATGCCGTCATCCTCGAAACCGAAAGTGTTCGCCTTGCGCGAGCGGACCAACCGATCGAGATCGTCGCTCGAGGGCCGCTGCCAGCCCGTCATCTTCTCGACGATCTTCTTTGCGCTTTCGAGTATGGGCATCATGTCTCTCCGGCCGGCGCGTCGACTGGGTGCAGAGGGGCGACCGCAGGGCCGTTGAGTACGGTCCCATCGGAAGCAAAATGCGACCCGTGACAGGAGCAGTCCCAGCACTGCTCGGTGGAATTCCAGCCCACTTCGCATCCGGAATGCGTGCAGACGGCTGAATGAAGATGAAGCTTTCCGCCCATGTCGCGGCAGGCGGCGATTTTGTGGAGGCCCTGGCGAAGAATCCCCCCTTGTCCAGACGCCAGCTCGCCCGGTGACTTCAATTCGCCCGGCAGCAGATAGCCGCCGAAATTTTTGACTGCGGACAGGTTTTCCCGAACATAGTTGACTACGCCGGAGGGCGTTTTGCGGGATGGCGCATAAACCGACGTCCACGGGTTCTCGTTACCCAAGATTAGGTCCCTGACGAGCAGGCCGGAAAGCGCGCCATGCGTCATGCCCTGCCCGGAGTCGCCGGTGACAACATAGACCGACTTGCTGTCGGGATTGAGCCCGATGAAGGCGCAGTAGTCGATCGTGTCGAGGACCTGCCCCGACCAGCGGTTCACCTTTTTGCCGAGGGTCGGAACGATGGCACGGATCCATGCCTCGACCGCCTCGAAGCGTATGTCGCCATCGTCGGCTTCGCCCGATTTGTGATCGGCGCCACCGGCGATCAGATAATCGACTGAGCCCGGACCGGGATTGATCCGTACGTAGTGATAGGGGTCGCCGGTATCCCAGAACAGCGCATCGGGCAGATCGCCGCGCGGTAAGGTGAACGCCATCGCATAAGTGCGATATGGCGACATTTTGGTGTGCAGTTCGAAGCGATCGTTGATCGGCGAGTTTGTGGCGACAACGGTAGTCGCCGCTTCAATCACACCACCGTTTTCGGTCGAGACGCGCACGCCGCCCTCCGGCAATTCCTCAACGGAGATCACGGGGCTGTTGGCGAAGATGCGTCCGCGTTTGTCGCGGATTGCCGTGGACAAACCGCGGAGATATCGCAGCGGATGGAAGGTCGCCTGATTGGCGTAACGAAGCACAGGCGCCTTCTCGAAACCTTTGAGCGGCACGCCGGTGACCAGTTTAGCGGCCGCGCCAACCTTTTGTGCCGCCTCGAATTCCTCCTGTCGCTGATCGCGGGCCTCCTTGGGGTCCACCCCCATCGCCGGAAACAGGAAGGCGTCCAGCCTGCGGAAATTGCAATCTATCCCCAACTCGGCGACGTTCTGCTCGATGCGCGCAACCGCTGCCTCCTGGCTTTTCTGAAATAGTCTTGCCGTCTCTTCGCCGCGCAAGTTGATCAGCGCGCTCAGGCCGTCGTCGCAAATCGGCGCCAAGTGCGCCGTGGTCCGCGATGTCATGCCGCCGGCGATCGGGCCGCGATCGATGACGATCACCTTTTGACCGACGCTGGCAAGCTCGTAGGCCACTGACAGCCCGGCGATCCCGGACCCGATGATCACGGTGTCGCAGCTCTCCTTGCCGCTGAATCGCGGCGCGTCAGGATAGACGTCCACATTCATCCAGAGCGATCGGGTTTGTTCGTCAAGCGCGTTCATGCCGATACCTTCGGACCACTGCCGGTCAGCCGGATGCCTTCTGGTTGACCTTTCGTTCGGCGATCGTGGTCAGCTTCTTGTCGGCCGCCTTTTCCTCGTTGAGCGTTGTGGTGAGAAGGCGGGCGACAGCCGCATTGCCGCTCTCCTGCGCCCACGCGATCAAGGTTCCGTAGCGGGTGATCTCGTAGTGTTCGACTGCTTGCGCCGCAGTGATCAAGGCGGCGTCGAGCACCTTTTTCTCGGCAACGTTGCTGGCAATCTCGTTTGCTTCCTTGATGATGCCGTCTATCGCCGGGCAGGTCGTCCCCTTGGGCTTCTCGCCGATGAGCTCGAACGCTTGCTCGAGGCGTTGGACGTGTTTTTCCGTCTCATCAAGGTGCGCCTTGAAAGCCGCCGTCAGATCCCGGTTGGTTGTCTTTTCGACCATGTCGGGCAGGGCCTTCAGGATCTGCTTCTCCGCATAATAGATGTCCTGCAGTACATGGAGGAACAGATCGTCCATCGTCTTGATGTCTTTCGTAAACAGCCCCACGGCGCGCTCCTGGTTTCGCGTTTCTGGAAGATCTGTTGAGAACGCGCGGATCTACCAGCCGTTCCGGTCGCCGTGATCGATCGGCAATGTCACAAGAACGAATGCGTCCGTCCACCGTTGCGGCTTGTCGGGCAAACGAAAGCCCGGCCTCCCCAATGTTGGAAGACCCCATGACCGATCGCTGGTCCCTTCAAGATCCAGAAAGCTATACCCGGCGCCGCCTTTTCCCGAGCAACCGCAGGCCATGCCGGGCCTCGCCCGAAAAATGGATCCGGTACCCGACCATGGCGAGGAGAGCTATCGCGGCTCTGGTCGGCTGCAAGGGCGCAAGGCGCTGGTGACAGGCGGCGATTCAGGAATCGGCCTTGCCGCTGCGATCGCTTTTGCCCGAAGGCGCGGACGTCGCTATTTCCTATCTGCCGGAAGAAGAGGCGGACGCCAAGCGGGGGTCTGGACATTCTGGTCATCAACGCCGGCCGGCAGCAGTACCGGGAGAAGATTGAGGAACTGTCGACCGACGACTTCGACAAGACTATGAAGGCCAACCTCTATGCGCTGCATTGGATCGCGCAGGCGGCAGTTCCCCATCTACCGGCCGGCGCCTCTGTCATCACGACGGCTTCGATCCAGGCCTATCAGCCTTCACCGATCCTTTTGGACTATGCCACGACCAAAGGCTGGGATCGTCGCCTACACCAAAGCACTCGAAAAGCAGCTAATTGAGCGGGGTATTCGCGCGAATGTCGTGGCGCCCGGCCGGTGTGGACTGTATTGCAACCGAGCGGCGGACAGCCGGACGAAAAGGTCGAGAATTTCGGCAAGGGCAGCGACTTTGGCCGGCCAGGGCGGCCGGCGGAGCTGGCACCCGTCTTCGTGCTGCTTGCCTCGCAGGAGGCAAGCTTCAATCAATGGAGAGGTGTACGGTATTACCGGCGGCAAGGGAGTGGCTTGACGAGTTCATCGGGTTGCCCCCGGCATGTTCAACGGCCTCAAACTTCATCGATGTGGGCGGTGTTGGCGTCCGTCAGGGCGGTTCCGGTCGTCCTGTTCTGCAGCTGCTGCATGGCCATCAGCGCAGTTATGCAACTGGCACCGTGTCGCGCCATTGGTAGCCGCCAAATCGCACCATCGTGTGCCCCGATCTGCGCGGTCCGCCGGCATCCGCAAGCGCGTCAGCCCGCACACGCTGCGCCACAGCTTCGCCACCCACCTGCTCGAACAGGATGTCGATATCCGCGTCATCCAGGTGCTGCTTGGCCACAGCAAGCTCGATACCACCGCGCTCTACACCAAGGTCTCGACGCGGACGATCCATGCGGTCGCAGGACGGCTCGACCGGCTGATGGCGCTGATGGAAAGCAAGACGCCGCCCGCCTGAGCCGTGCGCCTCGATCGAGGTTGCCGACATCTTCCGTGCTGCCGGCCCCGCCTATCGGGCCGCCCATGCAGGCATCTGAGCCTCGCCCAGCTCAAAGTGATGTCGGCGATCGAGCATTGCCGCACCGCGGCGCTCGGCGGTCACGTCGAGCCCTGTGAGGACTGCGGCCAATGGCGGATCGCCTATAAACTCCTGCCGCAACCGGCACTGTCCCAGGTGCCAGGGCGCGGCCGTGCGTACATGGCTGGCCTAGCGCGAGGCCGACCTGCTGCCGGTCGGCTACTTCCATGTCGTGTTCACGCTGCCCGCCGAGGTCGCCGCCATTGCCTTCCACAACAAGGCGCTGGTCTACGACCTGTAGTTCAAGGCGGCATCGGAGGCGATGCTGACGATCGCGGCTGGACACCATGGGCGCGCGTGGGTCCATCGCCGCAGATTGAGCGCCTGCGGCTGGAGGCTGAATCAGGGCATGCCGGTTCATGGAGCGGTCTCCCGGATCGGTGCCGATGCGTTCGGAGGTCCCCGCGGCTGCCTCCTCCCCCGTTCGAAAACCTCGATGACGATCATTCGTCCGCCACAGCAGGGGCATGGCGGTCGGAAGTCCTCCGGTTCGTCTGCTTCTATCCCAGTCGCTTCCCTCTAGGGCGGGACCTCGATGGCATCTCCAGGTCGGCAACAAAAAGTTGAGGTAACGATTTCCAAAACCAAAAGTTGACGTCGCCTTTGAGGTAGCGTATGAATTTACGCGTCGATATTGCTTGCTGAGCTTTGGTTATCGCGCGTTTGGCACCGCGCCCTGAACGAACCTTCCCTTCAAAATCGTCATCATCACAAATCGGCAGCGCTCTCGCGTCGCCGTCGTACAATCTTGCTATGAAAGGGTTCATCATGACCACTGGCACAGTTAAATGGTTCAATTCCACCAAGGGCTTCGGCTTCATTCAGCCTGACAATGGCGGCGCAGACGCCTTCGTTCACATCTCTGCCGTCGAGCGCGCCGGAATGCGCGAAATCGTCGAAGGCCAGAAGATCGGCTACGAAATGGAGCGCGACAACAAGTCGGGCAAGATGTCTGCCTGCAACCTGCAGGCCGTTTGATTGGTTCAGCTTTCCTTTGACCACGGATGTACTGGCACTGATGAAAGCGTGAGACCAAGCGAGGTCAGGCTGAAATAGCCTGACCTTTTTTATTTCCGGCCCACCGACCGGCTAATTTTGGCGTGTATCGCCGCCTCTTGTCGATGGCTGTCAAGACCAAGGAGATCTGGATGTCCGAAAAATCCAGCGAGCTTCAGACGATTAATACCGCCTGGCAGATCGCCATCCAGGAGATCCTGCGAATGATTGTGCGGGATATTTACAGGACGGACGGTGAAGCTGCGTTCAAGTCACATATCAAGCGCATCGAAGAAGCTGCGGTCGACAGTATTTACACGGACCTGAGGCTTCGAGGGACCGACGAATGGACCGAGGTTCTTGTCAAGGAGAAGGCAAGCAACTTCGTCACCACGCTTCTGACATCCTTCACCTTCAATCGGGTCTGAGGCAAAGCCAGCCTTCGCGACAACGGCTTGTTGGCCTTTGCGCATTAACGCACGTTTGAAATTTAACCTTTCATGTAATTGTTGCGAAATCCGACGCTTATTTCCGGGCACATGCATCAGCCCGCCTGAAGTGCTTGCACACCTTTAGAGAAAGCATAATCCTCCACGCGGGTTTCAGCCATGCCCCAGATCCGGCTGATGCCCGACCGATCCATTGAACTGAGTTGCTCACCCACCTTCGACGGTGAAGTTTTCCAGTGCACCACCTCAGCAACCGGATTGATATTGCTCGCTGCTCACTCCCGGTGATAATGCAATCTTTTCCTCTAGGGCCGTTGCTGGAATGGGCAAATATCGGGAACACCGTCAGTCGCGAAGCCAGGGCTTCGAGCGCGATAGCCAGCATGAGAGTTCGGAACCGAGTTATTTCGACCGCAGGCCAGCACCAACCCGGCTTTCGTCAGGGACGACCTTCTTGCATGATGCTGAGGTACTCTGGTTAAACGCCGAGAAGGGTTTCGGCTTCTTGAGGCTCAGCGATGGTTCTGATGCCTTCATTCACCTCTCGAAGTTGCAGGCCGCGGGATATGACAGCGTTCCCGAGGGGGCACGCCTGAAGGTCCGAACCGAACCCGGCCAGAAAGGGGCCCAGGTTGTCGAAGTTGTCTCTGTAAGCGTAGGAGACGGTGCGTCCTCCCCGACGGTTGCGAAGCGATCCGCCGAAGCCGCAGGTCCTGCACTGGAACGCGAAGAGCAGGAAGCCGCTGGCGTCGTAAAGCGATACGATCTGAACAAGGGCTTCGGATTCATCGCGTTGGATGGCGGGGAGAAGGACGTGTTTGTCCATGCGACTACTTTGACCCGCAGCGGCGTGGCAAACCTGGAAGTCGGCCAGAAGGTGATCATCACTTACAGTCGAGGCCATAAGGGGCTTGAGGCGCGAACAATTCGGGCGTGCTGACCGATACGCTGCATCCAGGTACCTGCGTCTAGCAGGACAAGACTGCGGCGGCGTACCCAGGGAATCGGTATAAGATTTTTAAGATTTAATGAGTCGGTGTCGCTGACGGGGAGTGTCCGATGACAAATGTGGTGACGCTGCACGGCGACAAGCGGTGGAAAGCCGTGCTTGAATATCAGCACGAGAATGGGCCCATCAGCATCGAACATTTCCTCGAAGAGATTACCGAGCTGCACTTGATCATCGAGCACGGACCCGACTGGAACACGCTAATCCGCTGCACGGTCACGCTGAACCGGCCGGACGGTGGCGAAGAACAGAACAGTGTCGAAAAGGCCTGGCAAAACGAACGAGGATCAGGGTGACAGATCCGGCCACAAGGATTGAACGATACGCCAATGAATCGAGTGTCGGCTAGACGCTGGCAATTAAGCGAGATCGACGGCATCGCAATGTGGGTAAGTTGGCGCGGGACCGGGGTCGGCGCGCAAAGGTGGCCGGGAGCAGGCCGGTCGTTGGCCCTTCCCGTTGGTAGGCGTTAGCCGTTATCGTCCGCTTCAGAGGACATCTTAGCGCTGGTTTAGTATGATACCTGCGTCTCAAACCTATCGGTACATCAACGCGTACGCGCCAGCACATAGGACGATGCGCGCCTATGCAATCTCGCATACAGTGAGGAAGACCATGCCCTTTAGCGACGAGAATCATCCTCTTTGGCAGGTAAAAAACCTTGCGCGCTCTTCATGCGGCGGGGGTCGCCCTCTGGTCGTGGAGCGTAGAAACGGACGCCTTCGCGATGGACGAGCAGGGTTTCGCCCTTTGGGGATTGGCGCAGGCCAACAAGGTTACGTTCGAAGACCTCTCGTCTCGCATTCACCCTGCGGACCGGGACAGGGTGCGTGCTGCATTTACCGCAACGCGGGCTTTGGTGGGGGCGTATGAAATCGACTTCCGAATATTGTTAGGCGAGCACATCCGATGGATTTCCGCGCGCGGCCTGGGCAATGACGAGGGCCTCCACGAAGGTCAAATGTCGGGCGTCTTCCTGGACGTCACCGGCCGCAAGCAGGCGGAAGAGGGGCATGAACTCCTGGCTGGAGAGATGAGCCATCGCGTCAAGAACCTCCTCGCCATCGCTGCTAGTCTCACCACTCTGACTTCTCGATCCGTCTCTTCGGTGGAGGAAATGGCGAGGGAGCTTACACAGGGCCTCACAGCTCTCGGCCGAGCTCACGACGTTGTCCGTCCCCTCGCCAGGAACCAGGGGAAGGCGGCATTGCTGGGCGATCTCATAGCCGTGCTCCTGGCGCCCTATGACGATTCGGGCGCCTTCAGTGGGCGCGTTCGCGTCGCTGTTCCGCGTATGGGAATCGGAGAGCAGTCGGCAACAACCTTGGCCTTGGTGATTCATGAACTGGCGACGAATTCCCTAAAGTATGGCGCCCTCTCTGTTACATCGGGGACCCTCGATATCTCGGGCGAGTCCACGGAGACGGAGGTCTGTGTAGTATGGACGGAGCGAGGTGGTCCGTCGGTCGCCCATGCCGGGCCCGAAGGCTATGGAAGCAAGCTGCTCCAACGAAGCGTGACGGGCCAACTTGGAGGTTCCATCGTGACTGATTGGTCGGACGACGGCATTATCGTGAGGGTCACAATGAACGCAGCCAAACTGGCAACATGATGGGAGGGCCTTGAGTGGAATGATCCCGGTTGGTCTCAGTCGGACCGATGGGCCCTTTGGGAGCTTGCCTGCCACTGAGAATTTCCTCCATCTGAGATTAGAGTCCGGGCCTTCATCGAAGGACGGACTGATGAAGCGAAAGCGGTTTACGCAGCCAGACTCTTCCGGTTCAATGTCTTGAAATGCCGATTTGGAACCGAATCTCGTTCAGGGTATTGAATCGAGCCACGTATTCGAGTTCCGCATGCCGGTCGTAGAGGTCGTCCTCCAGCAAAAAGGCCCACGGCGTCGGGACTCAGAATCTACCCCTACATATTCGCTGCCAGCATTTCGCCCGTTCCAGCTCTGCACCCTGACTGACGGCATTCCGGTGGGAACGAACTGGCTCTTCGAGATGAAGTTCGACGGCTATCGGGCGCAGCTCGCCCTCTCCGGTGAAAACGTCGCAATCGATAGCCAGGGCCGCACGAGTGATCACAAGGTCGGCACCCTTCACGGCGGAAGTAATCCACGGGATCCCTTTTGATTTGCACGGGCGTCCCTTTGAAACGCCCGAGGATCCGCTCATGGGCGTCCGGCAGATCGTATTGAGCCCCTTGTTCCACGAGGAGTCCGAGACTGTAGCGAAAATGGTGCAGGAGATGATGGTGACGAAGCTCAACCCCCGCGGACGTGCCCGACCGGCTTGTCGGCCATGTCGTTGACGACCTTCGCCTTGATCATCTGTGAGTTCGACGCTGCTCACCACCTATCGAAAGCGAAGAGCCTTCATTCCGCTTAGGTCCACGAGCAGACTGGCAGCTTTCGGAACGTCTGGGTCTTTGGAAAATGCGGCAATGTAAAATGGGACTTTCACACTATGAGATATGATCATGCCGCCTTGACGATCCGGAACCCCTCAACCTCCTTGACCACCGGAAGGCCTTTCCAGCGATCGGAATCATGCAGGATAATCAGCCGGTCGAGGTTGCCTCCTATCTCGGTGTTGATGCGGTCGATGGTCTTGAGCTGATCCCAAACGCTGCCGACGGCATTGTTGAGCGGCTGGTAGATACCGTCGTGCTTGTGGCCAGTGATCTGCCGAGATGAGTAGACACAATCGCCCGAAAGGACGATGCGACCTCGCGAAGTCTCAACGATTACGAACTGCTGACCCATCGTGTGGCCCTGTCCCAGCCGAACGTGGATGCCTGGCAGGAGATCGTCCCGGTCACCATCGACCAGTGTGAGGCGGTGTTCCACGGAGGCATCGAAGGCGGCGCGCAGATCGTCCGGATCGATGATGGCGGTCAGGTAGCCGTATTGCGGCGGCAGCGCCATCGCCTCGTGCCAGGACAGCAACTCCTGCTTCTGAAGATAGAGGCGGGCCTTGGGAAACTGATCAATCGAGCCCATGTGATCGAAATGCGCATGGCTGACAATAATGTCGGTGATGTCGTCCGGCGCCAGCCCCAGTTCGGCAAGCATGCGAACCGGGGAAATCCACCAAGGTATGCCGAATTTATCGGAGAAGTTGGGGCCGGTTTCGTCCTTCATGAAGCCGGTGTCCACAAGCACGTTGCGGTCGCCGCACCGCGCCAGAATAAAGGAAAAGGGCAGGTCCGTGGGGCCGTCGTCGTACATCCCGTTGACCAGATCTACCCATGGCTGGTCCTTCGACCGCGCGAACTCGATGACATAGATCTCCCAATGCTCAGCCTGTGCCATGTGATCCTCTTCAGCTTTCCGCTAGTGAGCGGCCAAGGCTGGAAAGCCCGACCGCGATGATCAGGATGGCGCCCTGAAACACGTATTGGGAAAAGGTCGGGGCGCCGAAAATGTTGAGGCCGTTGAAGCCGAAAGCAATGATCAGGGCGCCGACCAAAGTTCCCAGGACATGGAACTCGCCGTCGCGCAAGGTTGCCGAGCCGAGAAATACCGCTGCGAACGCCGTCAGCAGGTAGGAATCCGCCGCGCTGGTCGTGCCGCTGCCCAGCCGCGACGCCAGGAGAATGCCGGTGAGGGACGCGCACATCCCGGAAATCACGAAGCCAAGCGTCTTGATACGATCGACGTTGATGCCGGCCAGCCGTGCCGCGGCAGGGTTGCCGCCGACTGCCTGAATCTCCTGGCCGATGGAGGTGCGCTCGACCAGCACCCACAGGATGCCCAGTACGAAAATCATGACGACGATGTTGTTGGGGATGCCGAAGAGCCAGCGGCCGAGCGAAAGCTGAAGGAAGGCCTCCGGTACGCCGGCAACGATGGGTACCCCCGCGGAGTAGGCGAAGGCGATGCCCGTGATGATGGTACCGACGCCCAGCGTGGCGATCACCGAATTGACTTTCATTTTGGTGACGATGAAACCGTTGACGAGGCCGATCAGCGCGCCAAGGGCAAGCACGATAAAAATCGCCAGAGGGATCGGCAGCTTGTCATGGACGATGAAGCCGGTGACGAGAATGCCGTGCAGACTGGCGGCAAAGCCGATCGACAGGTCAAGCTCGCCGACAACGACCGCCAATGTCAGGCCGCCTGCGATGATCATCGCAAGCGAGGCCTGGTTGAGGACGTTGGTGAAGTTGCCCAAAGTCGAGAAGGCCCTCGGCGACAGGATGGAAAAGGCGACGATCATCGCCAGCAGCCCGAGGATGGTCGCGTAGCGCGCGAACATTCCGAGCGCAGCCTTGCTGCGTGGGGTGAGGCGCCTGTTGTACCTCGAGACATCGCTCATGTGATCATCCCCTCGGTAGAGGGCTCCCGCCCACCGTAGCTTGCCTCGATAATAGCCGAGCGCGACATCGATGCGCCGCTCAGTTCGCGAACGACAAGGCCTTCCGCCATCACCAGCACGCGATCGCAAAGCTCCGGCAGCTCATCGGGTTCGGAGGAGACGACGAGAACCGCCATGCCGGCCGCGGCGAGCTCGCGGATTTGGCGGTGGATCTCCGCGCGCGCGCCGATATCGACCCCGCGGGTCGGTTCATCGAGAATGAGGATGTGCGGCGCGCGCCGCAACCAGCGGCCGATGACCACCTTCTGCTGGTTGCCGCCGCTTAGCCGGCCAACGGGGGTGTCCATGCTTGCCGTCTTGATCGATAGCAGCTTCATCGTCTCGCGAGCGAGCGAGGACTGCGATTTTCGGCTGAGAAGCGGTACCCCGCGACCGAGCACAAGCTTGTCCAAATTGACCAGGCCAAGATTGAAGGCGACGCTCTTCGACAGGAAAAGCCCTTCCGTACGCCGTTCCTCCGGAACTAGGCCGAGCCCGGCGGCAACTGCGGCTTCCGGCGATTTCGGCGCGTAGGGCTTGCCTCTGAGCGTCATGCTGCCCGAGTCGGCGCGATCGGCACCATAGATCAGCCGCACCAGTTCGCTGCGTCCGGCGCCGACCAGACCGCCGATGCCCAGGACTTCGCCCTGGCGAAGTTCGAAACTTACGCCTCGCACCTTGGGCAGGCGTGCAAGGTTCTGGACGCGCAGAACGATGTCATGGTTTTGCGGCGAATATCCAGGCCCGCTGTCGCTGCTGGCATGGTCTGCACCGACGATCGCCTCGACCAACGTTCTCCTGTCCAATCCGGCACGGGTGAATTCGGCGACGGAATCGCCGTCGCGCAGTACCGACACCCGATCGCAGAGTTTCAGGATCTCATCCAGGCGGTGCGAGACGTAAAGCACAGCTACGCCCGAGGCCGAGAGGTCCTTGATGATAAGAAAGAGCTTCTCGCTCTCGGCGGCGGAGAGCGAGGCGGTCGGCTCGTCCATCACGATAAGCCGCGATTTGCGGACCAGCGCGCGGCAGATGTTGATCAACCAGTTTTCAGCGGTCGACAGCCCTTTCACATTTGCGTTGAGCGGGGCGGTGATGCCGACGCGTCTCGCAATGGGCTCGACATCGCGGGCGACGGCTGCCCAATCGGTCAAGCCGAAGCGCGACCGTTTTGGCACGCCGAGCATAATGTTCTGGAGGACAGTCATGCCCGGAACGAAAGCCAGTTCCTGGTGAATGAAGCTCATGCCAAATTCCGTCGCGCGGTGCGCCGTCTCGATGCCGACGGTTTGCCCATCGATCTCGATCGAACCCTTATCGGGATGGTTGAGGCCGGCAAGGATCCTGATCATCGTCGACTTGCCCGCGCCATTGGCGCCGACCAGCCCGTGAACCTCCCCCGCGACAACGTCGAGGGAAGCGCCTCGCAGCGCTTGCGCGCCGCCGAAGGCCTTGCTGATGTTGCGCACGACAAGAAATGGAGGCGCCATGGGTACCCCCGCCTCCATTGCCGTATCTCCTGCCACCCTATCGGTCAAAAGCTGGCTGCACCTATTGTATCGCGTCGGGATGCTTGGCCAGAAAATCCGCCGCCGTATCCTTGGTCACCAGCACGGCCGGCACTTCGGCGGCCTTGGGCGTCCAGCTCTTCCCGGCGGCGGTGATCTCTTCAATCATCTTTGCCATGTTATAGCCCTCGGTATAGCTGTCTTGCCATGCCGTTGCGGTCATGAAGCCGTTTTTGATATTTTCAAGGGCTTGGGCATTTCCGTTGATGCCATATACCATCACATCGGTGCGGTTCTGGGCACGCAGTGAGCCGATCGCGCCGATCGCCGGATCGTCCCAGCAGCCCCAGATCGCCAGGTTCTCGGCGCCCGCCGGATGCGAGGCGAGCCATGCATTGGCGTACTGCGCGCCATCTTCAAAGTAGCCGGGAATGCGCACCTCGTTTTTGGTCACTTTGATATCAGGGTATTTGGCGACCATTTCATCCATGACCTGCTCGCGATTCCGGCAAACTTCACCGGTGTGATAGGTGAGCGCTAGGATGGAACCCTTGCCGTTCATGTTCTTGAGCATCAGGTCCACCACCGGGATGGCCATCGGGCCGCCCGAGCCGTTGGTGGCGGCAACGGTGCCGCCTAGGCCGCCGCCCCAGGTGACGACCGGAATGCCTGTGGAACCCGCAGCGTCGAGCCCTGCGCCGATCGACGAGAACGGGAACACCATGTCGACAATGGCGTGCGCGCCCAACTGAGCGAAATTCTGAATGGCTGCGTTGGCCTGGTCTGCATTGCCCGCCGCGTCTACGACGGTGACTGTCCAGCCGAGTTCGTCGGCCGCTTTGGTTGCGCCCTGGATGTAGCGGACATTGTTGGCTTCCGTGGCGCTGATCGACACGATGCCGAGCAGCGGCTTGTCGGCCGCGCTGGCCCGCGCGCCGGACAATGCCAGGGCTGCGGCGAAAATGCCGAACGTCAGGTTTTTCATGGTTCTCTCTCCCTGTGAGGTTGGACGCGCACCTTCAAATTCAATGCCGATGACCGCCTAACCGTTTCGGCAGATTTTCCGATCTTAGGCGGCTTCGCAAGAAAATTCGTGCAAAGAGGCATAAAATAGGCAAAGGATTCGCGTCAAGGGTCAGCTAAACGATTAGCTAAGAGGGCAGATGGCCACCATAAAAGACGTCGCAAGGGCCGCCGGTGTGTCGACGGCGACGGTTTCCGCCGTCGTCAACGACACGGCCTATGTAAGTCCGGAATTGCGTGGCCGCGTGCTCGCCGCAGTGCGCGATCTTCGCTATGCACCTTCCTTGGTGGCGCGGAATCTGCGCAGCGGCCGCAGCCAGCTGATCGCGCTTGCCGTGGCGGACCTGGCAAACCCGTTTTATGCCCGCATTGTCACGGCGGCGGAGTCGGCGGTCGCCGCCTGGGGCTACTCGCTTGTGCTGTTCAATAGCGACGAGAAGCCCGACATCGAAAGACGCATTCTTTCGCGCATTCGAACACTAGGGTGCGATGGGTCGGTGGTCGTTCCAGTGCGCGCCGAAAGCCACTACCAGCGACGGGATTTCGAGGGCGGCATGCCGGTTGTTCTGCTCGGCCGTTCGATCGGTGGCGCCGGCGTGGACACCGTCACGATCGACAATCTGTCTGCCGGCAAGCAGGCGACCAATTACCTGCTGGATCTTGGCCACCGCGACATTGGCTCGATCACCGGGCCCATGCATTTGACGACGGGCAGCGGCCGGCTGCAAGGGATGCTCGAAGCGATGGCGGCACGGGGACTCGCCCCGAAAAACGGGCATGTCCGTTCCGGCGAATTCCGCGAAGACACCGCCTATTCGGTCGCGCGCGATCTGCTGGGACAACCGGACCGACCAACGGCGCTTTACGTTGCCAATGGCGTAATGGCAATCGGCGTGATGCGCGCCATTGCCGATCTCGGACTCCGTTGTCCCGAGGACATCTCCATCGCCTCAACTGATACGGTCGCGGGAGCAGGGGGGTTGAAGCCGCGCTTGACCCGAACAGAGCATCCGGTCACTGACATGACAAATGAGGCACTCCGCATGCTAATCGACCGTATCGAAGGAAAGGTCGCCTTGCCTGGACGCAACGTGGTCTTCCAGCCAGCGCTCGTTGTGGGGGAAAGTTGTTCGCCAATCAGACCAAATTTGCTCGCAGGCAGCGAACTCTGACGCAACGAATGAGATCATGCAGCCTAAGCAAGGGCGGATGGGGAGTAAGATACCGGCGCGGTGGCAGGCGATGAGATTGACCATAGTTTGGAAGACCAAATTTCACGCTGAGAGCCATCACGTAGTCCATAATCCGACCGCTGAATAAACGGGGAACGCGCTCAAGCTTCTACACGATCGCCGAAACGACTTCGCACACGACGTCAGCGGCCCCACTTAATTCCGGACGACGACAGATAATTGCGGACATCACAGTGCCGCCAATTGGCGTGTTTGTGACTTTCAGTCCACAGGCTTAGTCTAGCTGACCTGTATAATAGCGTCCGGGCCGGCACCGCAGACGATCACGCAGATACGCTCGCCTTGGTTCAGGCGCACCCGGTGTTCGGCAAGCGCCGCCATCGCGGCGGCGCCGCTGAGGTCGGCCGCAAGGCCCATTTCGAACCACAGGTTTTTTGCGGCGCGCAGCATCTCGTCGTCGTCGACCAGCACAATCTCATCGACCTTGTCGCGGACAATGTCGAAGATGCGGTCGTCGGTCTTGGCACAGGCCATCGTCGCCACAGAGGTCGTCACTTTGTCCAGCGCCATATTGCGGCCGGCTTCGAGTGCGCGCAGCAGCACCGGCGAGCCCGTCGCCTCGATGCCGACGATGCGCACATGCGGCGCCAGCGCCTTGATCGCGGTCGCCACGCCGCTGACCAGCCCGCCGCCGCCCATGGCGACGAGCACCGTCGTAACATCGGGCATCTGGTCGAGGATTTCGAGGCCCACCGTGCCTTGCCCGGCGACCACCGCCGGGTCGGCGAAGGGATGGAAGTAGACGGCACCGGTTTCGCTGACAAAAGCCTGCGCCGCTTCGTTGGATTCGTGCCATGCCGATCCAACGATACGGGTGGCCGCACCCCAGGCCCGCAGTTTCTCGATCTTGGCGGGCGAGGCGTTGGTCGGCAGGAAGATGGTTGTCGGCACACCGGCCATGAAGCCCGCACGGGCGGTAGCTATGCCATGGTTGCCACCCGACGCGGTGACGATGCCATGTTCCAGCCCGGCGGGGCCGAGCGAGAGCAGCCTGTTGGTAGCGCCGCGCGCCTTGAACGATCCGGTGACCTGCAGCAGTTCCAGCTTCAGCATCAGATTGACGCCGCCGGCAAGCGGCGTCTTGAGGTTGCCGGCGGCGATCATCGGCGTGTGCCTGACATTGCCCTCGATGCGGGCGGCGGCGGCGCGAATGTCCTCGAGCGAGATCACGCCAGCTCTCCTTCATAGCGGGTGGCGACGGTGACGCAGCAATTGCCGACAGCGACGCGGCCAGGCTGGCGGCGGCCATAGACAATGCCGTCGGACAGATAGCGCACAGTTTCCGGCGTTCGGCCGGGATCGGCTAGATTGTGGATGCGGCCGGCTTCCTCGCCGGCGTTCACTTTCGTCCCCAGCGCATGGAACGGCTCGAACACGCCGTTGACGGTTGCCAGCACATAGCCGTCATGGCCGGGGATGCGCAGGATGTTTTCGGGCCTCGCGGCAGGCGGCTTGCCGGTCGGCGGCAGCACGCCGAGGTGGCTCAGCACATTGCGCACGCCCTTGCGACAGATGCCGAGCGCATCGAGTGAAACCGTGCCCGCGCCGGCCATCTCGGTGCCGACGGTGGTCAGTCCGGCCCGCACCGACGTGGCCGTGGAGGTGCGCGGCTCGCCGAGATTGTCGATGACGACGGTGAGCGGAGCATCGAAGGCGAGCACCGCTTCCATGTTGCGCTTGCGGTGGGCGGCGTCGGGCGCCGGCTCGATGATGGCGCTGGGCAGGATGTTGAGCGAGGAACCGCCGGAGTGAAGATCCACATAGGCATGCCCAAGCGGCATGACGACGTCACTGACATAGGCCGAGATCTGCTGGGTAATAGTGCCGGTCGGATCGCCCGGGAACGTGCGGTTGAGGTTCAGCCCATCGACAGGCGAGGTACGGCGGCCGGCCAGCACGGCCGGCAGGTTGATCGCCGGCAGGAAGATGATACGGCCGCTGACCATGCCCGGGTCGAGATCGCGGATGAGTTCGCCGAGCGTGATCGGCCCCTCATACTCGTCGCCATGGTTGCCGGCCTGCAGGATGACGGTCGGGCCGTTGCCGTTCTGGATCACCGCGAGCGGAATGCGGGTCGCGCCCCAGGCGTCGTCATGCGGCGAATGCGGAATGTCGACGAAGCCGATCTGCTTGCCGGAACGGTCGAAATCGATGGTGGTGCGGGCGGTGGACATGCGGGCCATGTTCTCTCTTTGAAACTCTGCGGGGTTGGGAGCGGGCGAGGGAGAGGCGGCGGGAGCGGAAGGCCCCCGCCGCCGAAAGCTCAGATCGGCGGCAGGGTCGGCAGGGTGGTGCCGATCCACTTCTGCGACAGCGCCGAGAGCGAGCCGTCGAGCATGCCGAGATGGATGTAGGTGTCGAGCCAGCGCAGCAGCTCGGGGCTGCCCTGCTGGATGCCGATGTAGCAGGGCGAGAATTGCAGGATGAATTTGGGCTTCAGCTGTACCTTGGCGCCCTTGTCCATCAAATCCTTGGCCACGACATCGGCGGTGGCCAGCAGTTGCGCCTGGCCGGAGGTGAAAGCTGCCGCGGCGGTGGCGTCGTCGTCGAAGCGCACGATCTTGGCGTTGGGCGCGGCCTTGGTCAGTTCGAGATCCTGCGTCGTGCCGCGCGCAACGGCTATGGTCTCGTCCTTGAGTTCGGCCGGGCTCTTCACCGTGATGCTGTCGGGGCCGAAGACGCCGATCGATAGCGCCGCATAGGGCGAGGTGAAGGCGATCTGCAGCGCGCGTTCCGGCGTCGCGCCCATGGCGGCGATGACGATGTCGAGGCGGTCGGTGACCAGATAGGGCACGCGGTTGGCCCCGGTGATCTGCTGCAGTTCGAGCTTGACGCCCAGCGCCTCGGCGATCTTTTTGGCCATGTCGACATCGAGACCGACCGGCTCGTTCTTGGCGTCGACCGAACCGAAGGGCGGCACGTCGATCGGCACGCCAATGCGCACCGTGCCGGCGGTCAGGATTTTCTGCAGGTCGGCCGCTCGCGCCGGCATTGCCGAGACGGCGCCGGCCAGGAGCACGGCTGTGACGATCCTGGTGAGATGCTTGAACATGGAATTTCCCCTTTTTCTGGTTGGACTTTCTTTTCTTAGTGAAGGACGGCGCTCAGGAAGCTCCTGAGTTCGGCCGTACGAGGCTCGAGCAAGGTCTCACGCGCTGGCCCATCCTCGTGGATGCGGCCCTCGTGCATGAAGATCACGCGGTCGGCGACGTTCTTGGCAAAGTTCATCTCATGGGTGACGAGCATCATGGTCATGCCTTCGCTGGCGACGCTTTCGAGCACGCGCAGCACTTCGCCGACCAGTTCCGGGTCGAGGGCGGAGGTGATCTCGTCGAACAGCATCAGGGTCGGCTGCATGGCCAGCGAGCGCGCGATGGCGACGCGCTGCTGCTGGCCGCCGGACAATTCGTCGGGATAGGCAAGCAGCTTGTCGGCGAGGCCGACCTTGGCGACCACGGCGCGGGCGACTTCGCGGGCGGCCAGTGTGTCGAGCTTGCGCACCAGCTTCAGCGCCAGCGTGACATTGCGCTCGACATTGAGGTGCGGGAACAGATTGTAGCTCTGGAACACCATGCCGGCGCGCTGGCGCAGAAGGTTGAGGTCGGCCCTCGGGGCGGTGACGTCGATCCCATCGACGACGATACGACCGGCCTGCACCTTCTCCAATCCGTTGATGCAGCGAAGCATGGTCGACTTGCCCGAGCCCGAGCGGCCGATGATTGCTACGATCTCCCCTTTTTCCACGTTGAGCGAGATGCCCTTCAGCACCTCGAGCGCGCCGAAGCGCTTGCGGATATCGGCGATTTCAACGAGCGACATGAAGTCTCCTTTCCAGCATGCGGGCGAGCTGGGAGAGGGAAAAGCAGATGACGAAATAGATGGCGGCGGCGGTGAGGTAGACCGGCAGCGGGGCAAAGGTCGCGCCGCTGATGATCTGGCTGGCGCGGGTCAGTTCGACGAAGCCGATCAGCGCGGTGAGCGAGGTGTTCTTCACCAGTTGGACGAGGAAGCCGACGGTCGGCGCGACGGAGATGCGGATCGCCTGCGGCAGCACGACATGGCCGAGGCGCTGTGCATAGGTGAGGCCCAGCGCGGCGCCTGCCTCCCATTGCCGCTGCGACACCGATTGCAGGCTACCGCGCCAGATCTCGCCGAAGAAGGCTGAAGCGTAGATCGATAGCGAGAGTGCCGCCGCCGTCCAGGCGTCGACCGAGAGGCCGACCAGCGGCAGGCCGAAGA
The DNA here is from genome assembly GCF_020165435.1 of Mesorhizobium sp. BR1-1-2. NCBI lineage: Bacteria > Pseudomonadati > Pseudomonadota > Alphaproteobacteria > Hyphomicrobiales > Phyllobacteriaceae > Mesorhizobium > Mesorhizobium sp. BR1-1-2. Next base: position 147,098 of record NZ_JAIUID010000007.1, on the reverse strand, counting down.
AGAAGACGAAGAGCTGGCCGAGCAGCGGCGTGCCCTGGATCAGGTTGATCCAGGCGACCGCCAACCAGTTGAGCGGCCTGAACGGGATGACGCGCATGACGGCGACGACGATGCCAAGCAGCCCGCCGCCCACGGTGGCGGTGAGCGCCAGCAGCAGCGTCCAGCGCGCGGCCTCGATCAGGTAGACGATATCGGTGCCGCCAAATTCGCGGATCATCGGCGCGGCCTCCTGACGAAGACCATCCAGTAGACGCCGGCGAAGAAGGCCCGGAAGCCCAGCGTCAGCACGAGATAGGAAACGGTGATCAGCGTGTAGGTCTCGAAGGAGCGGTAGGTGCGCGAGTCGATAAAGGCGGCCTGGTGGAACAGCTCGGTGGCGCCGATGGAGGAGACGACGCTGGTGGTCAGCATGATCAGCACGAACTGGCTGGCCAGCGCCGGGTAGATGGTCTTGACCGCCTGGAACAGCACGACATGGCGGAAGGTCTGGCCGGCGGTGAGGCCAAGCGAGCGGCCGGCCTCGACCTGGCTCTGGCGCACCGACTGGAAGCCGGCGCGCAGGATTTCCGCGCCATAGGCACCCATGTTGATCGACAGCGCGATCAGCGCGGCGGTGTTGGCGCCAAGCTTGATGCCGATCGAAGGCAGGCCGAAGAAGACGATGAACAGCTGCACCAGCAGCGGCGTGTTGCGCAGCGCCTCGACATAGACGCGGGCGCAGGCGCGCAGCAGCATCAACGGGCTGATCGAGGCCATGGCGACGATCAAACCGATGGCAAGGCCGCAGAGCATGGTAACGACCGAGAACTGCAAGGTCAGCAGCACGCCTTGCACGATCTCGGGGATATAGCGCAGCAGGACATCAAATTTGAAATTATAGCTCATGGATGCAGAGCGTCCCCTTATGCAACTCCAGGCAGACCGCTATTTTCCACTCGGATTTGCTGGACACCACGCTATCGTCGCTTCATATGTGACGTCAAGCGTCATCTATGAAGCGGGTGCAAATGACGGACGACAAGCTCAATTACAGCGCGCCGGCCCTCGAAAAGGGGCTGGATATCCTCGAATTGCTGGCCAATGCCGGCCAGCCCATGGGCACGCGCCAGATCGCCGAAGAACTGGGGCGATCGAAGAACGAGATCTTCCGCATGGTCCATGTGCTGCTTGCGCGCGGCTACATCCAGCGCGTTGAGGGCGGCGAGGGGCTAATGCTGTCGAACAAGCTGTTCGGGCTCGGCATGCAGACGGCGCGCGCCCGCGACCTGGTCAGCACGGCTGCACCCATCGTCGAGCGCTTCGCCGAGGAGGTGCACCAGGCAGCGCACCTCGTCGTTGCGCATCGCGGCGAAACGGTCATCATCGCCGCGGCATCTGGTGGCGCGGACATGAACTTCTCGCTCAAGCTCGGTTATCGCCGGCCACTGGCGGATGCCCATTCCGGCCTGGTGCTGATGGCGTTCCAGCCCAAGCCCGTGCGTGACCGGATGATCGCCGAATGTCTGATGCTGATGCGCGAGCCGCCGGACCCGACGACGCTCGCCGCCGAACTCGACGCCGTGCGCGAGCGTGGTGCCATCATCCACGAGAGCCGCGACATCATCGGCGTGACCGACGTCGTCTGTCCGATCATCGCCGGCGACGGACGCGCTGTGGCCTGCGTGACGGTGGCGGCGGTCAGCCGACGCAGTGCCGCGCCCAATTTCGAGGCCATGCTGGCGCGGCTGAAGCTCGCCTGCGCCGAGATCGCGCATGAGCTTGGAGGGTAGGGACGCTCAGCCCGCGATGATGATGTCGCGCGGCGTGCGGGACAGCACCTCCGCACCGGTCGTGGTGACAAGCACATTGTCGATGATGCGGGCGCCAAGGCCTTCGGCGCCGATATAGACCGGCGGCTCTATGGTGACCACCATGCCGGTCTTCAGAATATGCGGGCTGTCGCCGATCATGTGCAGCGGCTCGGCCCAACTCGGCGGAAAGCCCGGCCCCAGCGCATAGCCGGATGTGTGGACACGGCAGGTTTCGAGCCCGGCCTCGCCGATGACGGCGCGGGCCGCCTGGTGCGGCACGGATGCCGGCACGCCGTCGCGAATGGCCGCGATCATGGCGTCGCCGGCGCGCAGCACGATGTCGTGCAATTCGGCCATGCGCGGCGTCGGCTTGCCCAGTGCGAAATTGCGGCCGATGGTGGCTGTGTAGCGGTTGAAGGTGGCGCCGAATTCGATGTTGCCGAAATCGCCATGTTCAAGCCGGCGCGCGGTCGGCGCGCCGTGGCTGTAGGCGGAGCGCGGGCCGGAGACGAGGTTGATCGGGCTGGCGGCGATGCCGCTGCCATTGCGCAGCAAGGTCTCCTGGATGCCGCCGGCCAGCGTCAGTTCCGACAGGCCCGCCGCGAGCTCGCCGGCAAAGCGCTCCATGCCAAGGTCGGCAAGGGCCGCCGCGCGCCTGATATAGTCGATCTCGGCCAGCGACTTCACCAGCTTCATGCCGGCGATCAGCTCGGTCGCCTCGGTGACCAGGGCGTCGCCGATGACGGCGCGAAGGCCGAGATAGTGATGCGGGTGAAGATAGTAGGCCGGCACTTCGAGGCCGACGCGCCTGCCGAGCACGCCGTGGCGTCGCGCCATCCCGGCGAAGGCCGCGACCGGATCCTCGTTCTCGCCGCCGCCATAGCCTTGTACCTCGCCGGCAAGGGCGTCCGTCTCGAATTCATGCACCTCGCCCTGGCGTGTCAGCACGACCAGCGGCTCGTCACGCGCGCCGACCAGCAGGCATTGGAATTCCTGGTAGCTCTTGGCGTCGCTGCCGGTCAGCCAATGGATGGAGGCGGGGTGGACGGCAACCAGCCAATCGAGGTCGCGTGCGGCCATGGCGGCGCAGACACGCGCCAGCCGATCGGCGAACTCGGCGGCGGTGAAATCGTGTTTCGACATCAGCCTCGCGTCACCGCCATCGCCTCGATCTCGACCAGCAGGTTCTCGAAGGCAAAGCCGGCGACGCGGATCGCGGTCACCGCCGGACCGGGCTCGGGGTAGAATTCGCGCTGCACACGGGCAATCACCGCGCGCGTCGCCTCGATCCCGGCCCAGCTGCCTTCGGCATGATAGTAGATATAGAGCTTGGCGACGTCGCTTTCGTCGAGCCCGCCTTCGGCCAGCGTGCGGCGGATGAACTCGAAGACGTTGCGGGCCTGCGTCTCCATGTCTTCGCCGACGGCCTGCGCCTTGTCGTCGGCCGAGATCTGGCCGCCGATGAAGGCGAGCCCGGCGATCTTCCAACCTTGCGTGAACTGGGTGTTGGGGATGCTCCAGTCCCAATGGTTGGCCGGCTGCAGGCGCTGCTTGTCGTCGCCGAGCATGCCGATGCCCTCGACCTGGATCAGTTCGTCGGCATTGCCCATGCCCTGAATGCGCAGTCCGGCTCCGGCCGCCGAAGGCACCGACATGTAGCGGCGGCGCACACTGGTCATCTTCTCCCAGTAGTCGGTGACCTCGCGGCCTTCGCCAAAGAAGCGGAAATAGGTGTTCTGGCGCATCAGGCTGTGGCGATCGCCGCCACCCTGCCGCAGCATGGTGTCGAGGTTGCGGAAGGCCTCCTCGGTCTGCACCTCGATATCGCCGAGCCCGAGCACCTTGCCGTCGGCATCGAGCGAGCGCTGGCCGCCGATGAACAGCATGTCGCCGACCTTCCAGCCATGGACGAAGGGCAGCTCCCTGCGCCAGCGCCAGTGACCCGGCGGGTCGAGCAGTTCGCGCTTGCCGCCGACCACCACCCAGGCGTCGACCATCAGCAGCGCGCCCTCGCGGTCGAGGCCGCAGCGGATTTCGGTGGTGGTCGGGCCGGGGGCGGTGAAATAGCCGGCGCGCACGGCATCGAGTTCGTCGAGGAAGGCGCAGACGGCATTGGCGTCACAACTGAAATAGATATTGTGCTTGACCACATCGGCCATTGTGGCGCCGGCCTGGGCGAGAAGTGCCGCCAGCCGCTCGAAGATGACGCGCGCTTGGCCGGCAATGTCGGCGGCGACAATGTCGCCGTTCGCGTCCGTCGCCATCAGCCCGCCGATGAAGACCAGGTCACCGGCGCGGACGGCCTGCGGCGCCGATCCTTCGATATCGCTGAATGTCTGCATCCGCACCACGTACCCTCCCCCTGATCTTTTACTTACTTACCTGCAAGTCAGTATTCCGTCAAATGCTGGGGATGCCGCAAAGCTTCGGCGTCCAAGGCCAACGCATTTGGCTATGATGGAAGCATGGACGAGACCGACACCAGACAGGCGATCAAGGATACGGCGCTGGAGCTTCTGGTGCGCCATGGCTATCGTGGCACCAGCTTCGGCGATATTTCGGCGGCGCTTGGAACGACGCGCGCCAACATTCACTACCATTTCGGCAACAAGCAGGCCTTGGTCGACGAGGTGCTGGGCGACTACATGCAGGAGACGCTGAGCGCCTTGCGGGCAGTGTGGTCGCATGAGGGGTCGAGCCTCGCCGAGCAGGTCGAGGCGATGATCGCCTACAGCCGCGCCCGCTTCCGGCACTTCAACCCAGCCGGTACAGAAGGACACAACTGGAGCCTGATTTCGAGATTGCGGCAGGATGCCGACCTCCTTGATGTCGAGGGCCAGAAGATGTTGGGCCATTTCAGCGCGGAACTCTCGGCGTTGTTTGCCGATGCATTATCGGCTGCGGGCCGGCGCGGCGAGTTGGCGCTGAATATCGTGCCCGGCGATGCAGCCCTGCTGCTTGCGGCGATCGCCGACAACGCCGCGCCAATCACGCTGGGCGAAGGCGGCTTTGATGCGCTGGAGAAAACCTATCGCAGCCTGATACGGATGATCAAATCTGACTCATGCCAAAGACAATGTTAACCTCATATCATAGTAATGAGGCTTCGCTTCATCTGACATTCTGTCCGAGAATTAGTCGTCTGCTTCGGTTACTTTTCATTCTCGGTTTCTGACCCAATCATCCTTAGCTAGGATTTTGGCCAAGTTGGGGAACGTTTTACGGACATCTTACTTGGTCTTGGCTTCTCTTGGCGCTTCCTTCGTTGTTCGTGCACCCCCGAGGAGCACAAGAACCAGGATGGGCACATAGACGTCATGGGAGCGAATAAGGTTGCCCGAGCCCAACACACGATCAAGGTCCTAGCTTCCAACGATATGGCCGATCGGGAACTCTGCAAGAGCGCCGGCACGACCTCCGGAGCCCGGTTTAATTCCAGACGGCGACGGATAATTCTGAATGGCAAAGAGGAACGGGCTTGGTCTAAAATCGGCGTTATGGCCACCTTGGTGCCTTGTGGTCCGATAGCGGAATTCCGCGGATAATTCTTCGGCCACATCATAGTTCGGCGCACACGGATATCGGCGGAGAGTTCGATTCAAATCCCATGTAGCGATCCGGTATTGGTCTCGCGTTCCTCGTACGCTTTCCAGTTCCGTTCGCCTTTCGGTTACTATGTCGTTTTCGGCTGCATGTCGCCCATCGAGATACCTATCGTGCCAGAAATCTCTACCGACCCTGCAGCGAGCTGCGCGGAAGTGTACCAATTATAGATCTGCTCGCCCGTCCAGAATGCCACGTCGCTATGCGATGAGATATAATCCAGCAATTGCTCCAGATAGCCGATTCTATGCGGAACACCGCTGAGATAAGGATGGACGCTGATGGACATGATCCGTGGCGAGGTCGCGCTCTCCTGATACAGCCGGTCGAACTGGCGCTTGCCACGTTCGAGCAGCTCCGCCGACGAGTGCTGCGCTACAGCCATTATGGCGACATCGTTGATCTCTACCGTGTAAGGGAGTGTCACCAGCGGGCCGGCCGTCGTCTTCAGTTCGCAAGGCAGGTCGTCCATCACCCAATCGGCGACATATCGAATGCCTTCTTCAGCGAGGATGTCGGCCGTGTCTGACGTCTCCGTAAGTCCTGGGCTTTCCCATCCTACCGGCGGCTTGCCCGAAATCTTGCACAGCGCGTCGATAGTGCGCCGAATAGCAATGCGCTGGTCTTCGAGATTGTGCATCGGCCCTTGCAGCCAACCGTGACCCATCAGTTCCCATCCGGCGCCGTGCGCGGCATGCACGATCCGAGGATAGACCTCGCACACTGATCCATTGAGGGCCAACGTCGGAATAATTGTTCGGGATGTCAGGCTCTCGTGGATACGCCAGAAGCCCACCCGCATGCCGTATTCGTGCCACGACCAGTTCGGAATATCGGGTAGCAGCGGCATGCCCATCGGCGGCGGCAGGACGGTGCGCGGCATCGGCCGCCTCGCATCCCAATGTTCGACATTGACGATGAGCCACACCGGCATCCTGACGCCGCCTGGCAATTTCAGCGGCTGCCTATCGATGATCGCCTGATAGTCTATTCGTTCGCGAGGGCTCAGCGGCATGGGACGGTCCTACGGGCTTGGAGTGCGATTCGGCGGATCGGCTTCTCAGGGCGAACTCGCCGTCAAGCAGGTCGCGCAACCAGTCGGTCGAGACGTATAGGCCTTCACCACGGCGCCGCCAAGCGGACGCAACTCGTCTTTGTGCATGCGCATCTCGTGGGACGCCTGGCTTTGGGCACAGAGGTCGACCTATTGCCCGAGCAAGCAGGCAGAAGATCGTGGTGTCTAGCCCTGTTTGATCGTCAGCCCGCCGTCTACCAGCAAGGTCTGGCCGGTTACGTATCGCGCTGCGCCGGAAGCCAGAAACAGGATTACATCCGCCACATCGTCGGGTTCGCCGATGCGACGCAATGGAATGGAAGGAGCCTGAGCCACCAGCCGCGCTTCACCCATCGAGTGCTCCTCGGAGAGGGATTGTGCCGTGCGGATGTAGCCCGGCGCGACGCCGTTGACGCGGATCCCGTCGCCGCCGAGCTCGGCGGCCAAGCCTCGCACCAAACCCAGAACGCCGGCCTTGGCGGCGGAATAATGGACATGCTCGGCCCAGCCATAGCTCATGCCCGAAATCGACGACACGGCCACGATGGCGCCTTTGCGACGCTCACGCATGCGCGGGGTGGCAGCGCGTGCCATCCGGAACACGCCCTTCAGGTCGATGTCGAATGTGATGTCCCACTTGGCATCGCTCATCTGCGCCAGCGGCACCTTGTGGGCGATGCCGGCATTGGCCACCACGACGTCCACGCCGCCATACTGCTTGTCGATTTCTCCCACGACGTCGTCGACCTGATCCGATTTGGTCACGTCGAGTTTGCGGAAATAAGCGTCGCCGCCGCCCGCCTTGATCTCTTCGGCCACCTGCTTGCCTTCTGCCTCGAGAATGTCGGTCACGCAGACTCTGTAGCCACCCCTGGCGAAAGCGAAGGCCGTGGCGCGGCCGATGCCGATGCCGGCTCCGCTGATGATTACGGTAGGCTTGGTCATGACGATCTCCCGGATGCTGCGCGGTTCGATGCGATTGTGGGCATGAGGCGCATCATTTGATGACACCGATCTTGCCGCGTTCCAGTGAAAGAAACACCGCAAGGATGAGGATTAGGCCGGTGATGATCTTCTGCGTCTCGGACGAGATGCCAAGAATGATCAGGCCATTGCCCAGCATAGCGATGATGAGGGCGCCGATGACCGTGTTCTGGATAGCGCCGACGCCGCCGGTCAGCGGCGTTCCGCCAAGCACGACGGCCGAAATCACACTGAGTTCGAAGGATGTTCCGGCTGTCGGCGTCGCCGCTCCCAGTCTTGCGGCCATGACGATGCCACCTAGACCTGCCAGCAGCCCCGAGACAATGAAAACAGAGACTTTGACGGTGTTGACCGGCAGGCCCGAGATATCGGAAACGCGTTCGTCGCCACCTATCGCGGTACAGTAGCGCCCGAAGGTGGTGTAGTTGTAAAGGATAAAGCAGATGACGAAGATTGCCGCGGCCACATAGACGATGTTGGGGAACACGCCTAGCGACATGATGACGTCCCCCACCGGAATGGGGTTCGAGCGCGAATAAACGATCGTCAGTCCCTGCACTGCCAGCAGTGTGCCCAGCGACACCATGAAGGACGGCACTTTCATATAGGTGAAGACAAGACCGTTGAAGAGGCCAATCACGGCCCCCACCGCGAGTGCCGCCGCGATGCCCCACAGGCCCCAGGACACTGAAACGGCGGCACCGATCAGTCCAGCCAGACTAAGCGTCGAGCCGACCGAAAGATCGATGCTGCCAGCGGTGATGACGAAATGCATGCCGAAGGCGACGACGGCCAGCACAGTCGCCTGCTGCAGAATGGTGCTGAAGTTGCGAAATGTGTCGAAGCGCTCGAAAGCGGTGACCGAAAAGAAAGCGAAGATCAGGATGAACGCGACATAAGGCACCAACGCCCGCATGCTTGGCATGGAAAAGCCGGGCGATCCATCGCCGGTGGCGGAACGAATCGGCTCCTGGGGATTTGCACTCATTCTCGTCTCGCTTCCACTCGGGTCTTTTCGACCGGCTCAGATCATGTAGCGGATCAGATCGCTTTCCTGCGGGTTGTCCTGCCTCTTGAACGTCCTGGAGACCTTGCCGTCGCGGATCAGGACAATGTCGTCGCTCATCTGCAGCAGTTCCTGCAACTCGTCGCTGACCAGCACGATGCCACTGCCCTTGGCGGTGAGGTCGTTCATCAGCCGGTAGATCTCGGCGCGCGCCCCGATGTCGATGCCGCGCGTCGGGTTGTCGAGCAGGAAGATATCCCCCGCGGTCGCAAGCAGTTTCGCCAGCACCACCTTTTGCCGATTGCCGCCGCTCAGGTTGCGGCAGCTTTCCTCGACCGTGCGGCATTTGATATTCAGGCGCTGCTTCAGCGCTTTCGACACGCCGGTTTCAGCCCGCCTGCTGGCGATTCCCAATTTGGACAGCCGGCTTAGTATGGAGAGAACGGCGTTCTCACGGACCTTCTGCTGCATGATCAGCCCCTCTCGGTCGCGGTTCTTGGGACTGTAGAGCATGCCGCGGCGTATCGAGCGGCGCGGCGAACGACCCTGGTAGGCAGCGCCCTTGACGAGGACGGTGCCGGCCGATGCCCTGTCGATCCCGTAAAGGGCGCGCAGGATGCGCTCCTGTCCCGCACCCGCAAGACCGCCGATCCCTATGATTCTGCCGCGGTCGAGGCGCAGCGAGAAGTCGCTGACGCCGCCATCGACCGTGAGGCCACACACATCCAGCAGCATTTCATGCCGCCCGTCGGCGGCAGCCGGCATGCCTCCACGCAGATTGAGATTCACCTCGCGCCCGACCATCAAGTTGGAAAGCTCGTCCGGCACGGTTTTCTGCGTGTCCCTGACCGCCACAAACCGCCCGTCCTTAAGCACGAGCAGCTTGTCAGTGACCTCGAATATTTCTTCTGTACGGTGAGTGACGACGATGACGGCGGTGTCGGGTTTCAGACGCCGTATGAGGTCGAGAAGCAGGCGCGTGTTGCGGCTCGACATGGCGGCGGTGGTTTCATCAAAGATGATGCAACGGGGCTTGGTCGAAACCGCGCGCGCCGTCTCGACCAGTTTCTGGTCTTCGAGCGCCAGATCACGTGCCGCCGCCTTGGGATCGACATGCGGGCAGATGTCGGCGAGCATCCGGCGGGCCTCGCGGTTCATCAACCCGTTGCGGTGCAAGCCGAACCGCGTGAATTCCGCCTCGCGTCCAAGGAGCAGGTTTTCTGCGACTGTCAGGGACGGGACGAGAGCGGGTTCCTGGAAAACGAGTTGAACACCGGCCGCTCGCGCTTCCAGGACGGACGAAGGTGCATAGGCTTGCCCGCAAAGTGTTATCGTGCCTGCATCAGCTGCGATCACGCCTGATAGAATTGCTGCCAGCGTCGATTTGCCGGCGCCGTTTTCACCGGCGAACGCCCAGACCTGCCCGCTTTCGATGATGCACCCTTCGCCCTCATCCCATTGCAAGGCGCGAACCGCACCGAAGGATTTTCGTATCGCCGAGATCCGGAAGACTTCCATGATGTCCGAGACAGCTCCACGCCAAGCGTGTGGTTGGATATTCTGCGCGGCTGGCATCGGGGAGGTCTCGACGCCAGCCGCGCGTTGCGGTCAAATGATCGTACCGCGCCGGTTCCAGGCCGACGCGGCGGGAGGCTTTCATTTCACCGCGATGACAAAGTCGGTCGTCTTGGCACTCGGATTGTGAACCTGCGACAGGGATTTCCAGTCGTACGTCGGGGTCGCATCGATGAACTGCTTGGCGTAGGCATCGACATTGTCCTTTGTCACGCCGGGGATCGAAAGTTGGTTCACCGGCGGATTGTTGGTCTTGCCGTTGAGCGCATCGTAGCACATCACCGCTGCCTCGCCGCTTTCAGCCCATTGGCCGCCGGTCGAATAGAGCGCTTCGCCCGCCTTGATGGCTTCGACAGCCTCGGGGATCAGGTCCATGGAGGCGACCTTGATCTCGTCGATCACCTTGGCGTCCTTGAACGCCTTGATAGCACCCAGCGCCGTATCGTCATTGTAGGTCCACAGGCCCTGGAAACCGGGGCCGGGCATGGCGGAAAGGAAGTTCTGCGCGTCGGTGTAGCCATCCTGGCGCAACTCGCCGTTGCGCAGTTCCTGCAGCAGCTTCATGTCCTTGTGCTCGTCGAGGAACTGGTGCAGGCCCGCGCTTCTTTCGTCGGCGACCGCGCCGCCCGGAGCGCCGCCGATGGCAACCACTTCACGCACGCCCCCGTCATAGAGCGACTTCGCGATATTGTATCCGGCGAGCTTATTGTCGACGCCGACGAAGCCGGCATAGCTCTTGCCGTCGTAGTCTTGTGGGCCAAACCCAGGATAGCGCTCCGCGAACACGACCGGTATCTGGGCCGCCTCCGCCTTGTTCAGCAGCGCCTTGGCGATGGCCGATGTGTTGGGCGTGATGATGAGGCAGCCGACGCCCTGGGCGACCAGACCCTCGATGTCGGCAAGCTGCTTGGCGTCGCTCTGATTGGCGTCGACGACGACGGTTTCCGCGCCGAGCGCCTTGGCCGCGTCGGTACCGAAGTCGGCGAACGAGCGCCAGAACGGGTTCTGCAGCGCCGGCACGCTCATGCCGATGATGGCTTTCTTGTCTTGCGTCGACGCTGGCAATGCGGACAGAACGATGGCGGTGCAACTGAGAGCGGTTGTGACGAGCCTGCGCATTGTTTTCCCCTTAGAGTTTGGGTTGGCCCCAAGCCAACCGTGGAAAACGGATGTTGATCGCAGCGGAGAAGAGCGTCAATTATATTAAAATTTGCAATAATCGCAAAATGCAGCGCCGCTGTGGGTGCGGCGAGGATCGGCAGCAGCCTGGAAAGAGCCTGATTTAGCCAGCAACAAGCTGTTCATGCGTCTTTTGAATAGACATCGATCCTGCTGCGCAGCAGCTCGACCAGCATGTCTCGCACGGGATCGCGAGTGCTCCCGGTCCAGGCAACGGCCAACGGCAGCTTCTTCAATCCGTCTGCCCCTGGCGAGTCGAGCGCGACGTAGGTCACGCCCTCGACCTGCATCCGGGAAGCCCAGCGCGGTACGATGGCGATACCCATTCCGGCCGCCACGAGGTTCACGATGGTCTGCTTCTCGTCGGCCAGATGCACGACCTTGGCAGAGAGGCCGTTTTCGCTGAAAAGCCTCATCGTCAGGTCGTGACTGTGCGGTCGCGACCGCCGCTCCGGCACGATCAGGGTCTGGTCGACCAGGTCGAGCACCGACACGCTTGTCCGATGCGCCAGCTCATGGCTGGAGGGTACCGCCACGACGGCCGTTTCATAGAGCAGGAAGAGCAGTTCCAGACGACGGCTCGGTGCGCCGGACGGCCGGATCAAGGCGAGGTCGAGCCGCCCTGAAAGCACGCGCGGCAACAGGCGGTTTGTCTTGTCCTCCATGACTTGCACGGTGACATCAGAGGCAATCTCCTTGAAGTCGTGCAGGAGGCGCGGCACCAGTCCGACCGCCGCGCTGTCGATCACGCCCAGCCGCAGTACTGCCGCACGGTCTCGGCCTTTCTCGCGGATGCTGCTCTCCAGATCGCCCGCATGGGCAAGCAGCGCCCTTGCCTGTTCCAGCAGGAAGGATCCATGCTCGGTCAGCACTGCATTGCGCGTGGTGCGCATCATCAGCCGCACGCCGAGATCCTCCTCCAACATGCGGATGTGCCGGCTGAGAGACGACGGCAGCATGTCCAGGCGCTGCGCCGCCCGGCCGAAATGCAGCTCGTCGGCTGCCATGACAAAGCATCTCAATTGGTGCAAGTCCAATCGCCAACTCCTGTACGAGGCCCGGATTAAATCACATTTTTATATAATCGGAAGCGCATTGAACCAGACACAACTCGGCCTCTAAACCCAAGGCCGGCGGAACCGGACGGCCCAAGGGACTGTCCGCCCGGCTTGGGTAGGCCGCCTCAAATCTGGCGCGTCCCCGCGCCGGGTATGGTAGGGAGACTGACAGTGCGCGAATATTCGATCGCCGCGATTCCTGCTGACGGAATCGGGCCTGAGGTCATTGACGCCGGCATCGCCGTACTCAGCATGCTGGCCGAACAGCGCGGTGACCTGAGGCTGAATTTCAACGTCTTCGACTGGGGTTCGGATTACTACAAGCGCAATGGCGCGATGATGCCGGCCGACGGGCTGGAACAGCTCAAGAAGTTCGACGCGATCTACTTCGGCGCGGTCGGCGCGGTCGACATTCCCGATCATGTGACCTTGTGGGGGTTGCGCCTGCAGATTTGCCAGGGGTTCGACCAGTACGCCAACGTCCGACCGACCAAAATCCTGCCCGGCATCGCGTCTCCTCTGCGCGGCATCGAGGTTGGAAACCTGGATTGGGTGATCGTGCGAGAGAATTCGGAGGGTGAATATTCCGGTGCCGGCGGGCGCGTCCATCAGGGACTGCCAGAAGAAGTCGGCATGGAAGTATCCGTTTTCACACGCGTCGGCGTCGAGCGCATCATGCGTTACGCCTTTGGGTTGGCGCAGTCGCGGCCGCGCAAGTTCCTGACGGTCGTCACAAAATCGAATGCGCAGCGTCACGGCATGGTGTTGTGGGATGAGATCGCTGAAAAGGTGTCGCGCGAGTTCTCGGACGTGACCTGGGACAAGATGCTGGTCGACGCCATGACGGTGCGCATGGTGCTGAAGCCGCAGAGCCTCGACACGATCGTGGCCACCAATCTCCACGCGGACGTGCTGTCTGATCTCGCAGGCGCGCTGGCCGGCAGCATCGGCGTGGCGCCGACGGCCAATATTGACCCGGAGCGGCGTTTTCCCTCTATGTTCGAGCCCATCCACGGCTCGGCATTCGACATTGCCGGAAAGGGCATCGCCAACCCAATCGCCGCCTTCTGGACGGCGGTCCAGATGCTCGGCCATCTGGGCGAGCAGGCGGCGGCGGATCAACTCATGCACGCCATCGAGCGTGTCTGTGAAGCCGGCATCATGACGCCGGATGTCGGCGGCAAGGCGACGACGCGCGAAGTCGCCGAAGCGGTCTGCAACGCCATAGGCAGGCGAAACGTCCTGACGAACTGAAAACCGCCGTTTCGGTACGGCCGGCGTCTCGCTCAAGGCTGGTGCAATTGTCGGAACAGCTTGAACAGTTCGGTTTTCTTCTCAAAGCCGACACCGGGAATATCCGGCAGCCCGACATAGCCATCTTCGACGGCGATGTTGTCGGCGAAGCCGCCAAAGGGCCGGAAAACGTCGGGATAGGATTCGTTGCCGCCCAGCTGCAGCCCTGCGGCAATGTTGAGCGACATCTGGTGGCCGCCATGCGGCACCACGCGCCGTGACGACCAGCCAAGCGCCTTCATCACCTCCAGCGTGCGCAGGTATTCCACCAGGCCATAGGAAAGGGCACAGTCGAACTGAAGATAGTCGCGGTCGGACCGCATGCCGCCATAGCGCAGGAGGTTGCGCGCATCCTGGTGCGAGAACAGGTTCTCGCCCGTCGCCATCGGCCCACCGTAGTGGTTCGCCAGTTCCGCCTGCAACGCATAGTCCAGCGGATCGCCGGCCTCCTCGTACCAGAACAGGCCGTATGGCTGCATCGCCTTGGCATAGGCGACGGCGGTCTTCAGGTCGAAGCGTCCGTTGGCATCGACAGCCAGATACTGGCCCTCACCAACCACCTCCAGCACGGCCTCGATGCGGCGCAGATCCTCATCCAGAGGCACCGCGCCAATCTTCATTTTCACGACCTTGTAGCCGCGGTCGAGATAGCTGCGCATCTCCGCCTGCAGCTTCGAGTGATCCTTGCCGGGATAATAGTAGCCGCCCGCCGCGTAGACCCAAACCTTCTCGTCCGCCACGCCCGCCCGGTAACGGTCCGCCAGCAGGCGCCACAGCGGGACGCCGGCGATCTTGGCGACGGCGTCCCAGATGGCCATGTCGATGGTGCCCACCGCCACGGACCGTTCGCCGTGGCCTCCGGGCTTCTCATTGGTCATCAGCGTCTTCCAGATGGCGAACGGGTCAAGGTTGTCGTTCTCATGGTCGATCAGCGTTTCGGGATCGGCCTCAAGGACGCGCGCGAGGAACCGGTCGCGCATCAGCGCGCCCTGTCCGTACCGGCCGTTCGAGTTGAAGCCGTAGCCGACCACCGGCTTGCCGTCACGCACGACGTCGGTGATCACGGCGACGGCCGAGCAAGTCATCTTCGAAAAGTCGATATAGGCGTTGGCGATGGGGGAGGCGATCGAGACCGTCTTTTCCCTGATGTCGACGATGCGCATGCCTGGTCCTATCCTTCGAGTGCCTCTGCCACCGCCTTGCCGCAGGTGACGGTATTGGCCTTGCCTCCCAGATCGCCGGTGCGGGTGGCTTCGTTCTCCAGCGTGGCCTCGATAGCTTCCACGATCGCGCAACCAGCCTCTTCGTAACCAAGATGGTCGAGCATCATGGCGGCCGTCCAGATCTGTCCGATCGGATTGGCGATGCCCTTTCCGGCGATGTCCGGAGCCGAACCGTGTACCGGCTCGAACAAGGACGGAAAACGGCCTTCCGGATTGATGTTGGCCGACGGGGCGATGCCGATCGTGCCGGTGCAGGCGGGTCCGAGATCCGAGAGAATATCGCCGAACAGGTTCGAGGCCGCCACGACGTCGAAACGGTTCGGATTGAGCACGAAATGGGCTGCCAGAATGTCGATATGGTACTTGTCCCAAGAAACGTCAGGGTATTGGGCGGCCATCGCTTCGACGCGCTCGTCCCAGTACGGCATGGTGATCGAGATGCCGTTGGACTTGGTGGCCGACGTGAGGTGCTTGCGCGGACGCTTTTGCGCCAGATCGAATGCATAACGTAGGATCCGGTCGACGCCGACGCGCGACATCACGGTTTCCTGGATGACGATCTCGCGCTCCGTGCCCGGATACATCCTGCCGCCGATAGATGAATATTCGCCCTCGGTGTTCTCGCGCACGACGTAGAAATCAATGTCGCCGGGCTTGCGGTTGGCGAGCGGCGACGGCACGCCCGGCATCAGCCGGACAGGGCGCAGGTTGACGTACTGGTCGAACTCGCGGCGAAACTGCAGCAGCGATCCCCAAAGCGAGATATGATCGGGAACCATGGCCGGCCAGCCCACAGCGCCGAAGAAGATGGCATCATGGCTTCCGATCCTGGACTTCCAGTCCTCCGGCATCATGCGGCCGTGCCTGGCATGGTAGTCGCATGACGCAAAGTCGAAATGGTCGAACAGCAGGTCGATGCCGAAGCGCCTTGCCGCCACTTCCAGTACGCGAAGTCCCTCGGGGACGACCTCCTTGCCGATCCCGTCGCCGGGAATGACCGCGATCCTGTGCTTCTTTGCTGACATGATGGTTCCTCGGCTGCAGGAGTAGGATGGCTGCGATGGATGGCCGCCTTAAAGAAATCAGGCGATGGAAGAGCGTGCATCAGCCGCCGAAATATTCGATCTCCTGGCGCAGGCGTTCGCCCTTGATGCCCATACCGAGCAGAACGGCCACGAGCACTCGTGCTTTCTGGCCGCTCAAGTCGCCGGCAAAGATCACGCCCCCATCGGAGAGTGTCTTGCCGCCGCCATTGCCATAGATCGGCTTGACCCGGCCGCGCTGGCAACGGCTGGTCATGACAACGGGAGTGCCGTTGGCGACAATCGACGTCGCGGCGGCAGTGACGGCGGGCGTCGCGTTACCCCGCCCGAAACCCTCGAGAATGATGGCCTTGGCACCATCCTGGGCGGCGAAGCGGATGTAGCGGTCGCCCATCCCCATGACCAGCTTGATGAGATCGACATCAGCGACAATATCTTTTGCGTCGTAGGTGCGGCGCAGAACCGGCTTGCGGTGCAATATGATGCGGTCGCCGTCCACTTCTCCGAGCTTGCCGTGCTCGTAGGAGATGAAGGTATCGGTGCGCGAACTGTGCGACTTGCTCACGTCACGTGCAGCATGGAATTCCTGCTCGAAGCAGATCATCGCGCCCAGGCCCCGCGCGGTTTCGGACGCGGCCAGCCGGATCGCATCCGTGAGGTTGCGTGGGCCGTCGGGGTTCGCCTCATCGGCCGCGTGCTGTGCGCCGGTGAAGACTATCGGCTTGTCCGTCGTGACCAGGAGATCAGCCAGAAAGGCGCTTTCCTCCATCGTATCGGTCCCGTGGGTCACCACCACTCCATCGAAGTCACCTTGAAGGTGGTGTGAAATCCGCTGGGCCAGTGCAAAGCCGAGTGGGAGGTCGATGGCATAGCTGCCGACATTGCAGAACTCGTCGATGGCGATGTCAATGCCATCGAGCGGATCGTGCAGCATGGCGCGCAACTCCGATCCTGTGACGCTGGCGGTGACATGTCCGCTCTTGGGTTCCAGCTTGGATGCGATCGTCCCTCCTGTTGTCATCAGACAGATTTTTCGCATTTCGGTCCCTCGTCGCGTACCCGAAGTTGAATAATTTGGTCAGACCGAGAAATCAAGAAGCTATTTTTTGTGCACGAAATGCACGAATTTTTCGCATTTTTTTGTGATTGACGGTCAGGCCAAATTGTCCATTAATGTTCATTGCGCTCTTTGGTCTGTCCAAAAGCGGAAAGAGAACGAAGCGTTCTCGCGCAACCAATGGGGAACGAGATATGGGTGATGATTTTACCAGAATTCGATTGGCGCCCACGCGCCGTCAGTTCCTGAAGACGACTGCCGCAATGGGTGGCGCCGTGCTTGCCGCATCGACCGGCCGTTTCGGTGAAGCCTTCGCGCAGGACGCAAACACTACGCTGGTGATCGCGGCGCCCGCGACGCCCCAGGGCCTCGACATCGAGTTCGACGTGAGCCTGGGCTCCATCGATTCCCTCGGTGCGCTCTACGAGTACATGCTTGGCTATGAAAAGATGGATGATCCCAATGCGCCCGGCGTGCTGCGGGAGGATACCGGCGTCCATACCGATAAGCCGAACAACCTCGCGCTGCGCGGACGGCTGGCCGAAAGCTGGGAAGTGGCTCCCGATGGCCGCAAGGCGACCTTCAAGCTACGGGAGGGTGTCGTCTCCAACTGGGGTAACAAGTTCACGTCCAAGGACGTGAAATGGACTTGGGACCGCAAGTTCAATCTCAAAGGGCAAGGCCTGTTCCAGACTGCGGTGCTCGGTCTCAAGACGCCTGACCAGATCAAGGTGGAAGGCGATCATGCGGTCTCTTTCAATCTTGAGCAGCCCAATCCGTTGCTTCTCAAGCAGCAGTGTAACCTCGCCAACCCGATCTACGACGCCACCAAATGCGCCGAAGCCGGTGGCTCCGACGACCCGTGGGCGGTCAATTTCCTCAAGAACGATAGTGCAGGCTTTGGTCCCTATCGCCTTGCTCAGCTCGTGCGCGGTCAACAAGCCGTATTCGAGGCGCGCGAAGACTACTGGGATGAAAAGCCCTTCATGAAGCGTGTCATCATGCGCGAAGTGCCGCAGTCAGCCAGTCGTTTCTCGCTGCTGCAGGGCGGGGCGGTCGATATCGCACAGTTCCTGCAGCCGCGCGAGTTGGAGGCGCTGAAGAAGCAGCAGAACGTGGCCGTGGATGCCGTCAATTCGTCCTACATGATCTGGCTGGAGCTCAACTCCAAGATCGCTCCATTCGATAATGTCGATGTGCGCCGCGCCATCAACCTCGCTATCCCCCGCGACGAGATCATCCGCACGATCTACTACGGCTATGCCGACGAGCAGAAAGCGCCGATGCCCTATATCTACCCGATGGCAGACGAAAGCTTCTTCACCTATGCCTATGATCTTGCCAAGGCCAAGGAGCTTCTTGACAAGGCTGGCGCCAAGAACCTGGCGACAACCTTGTCCTACAACGCCGGCGACCCGACGCAGGAGCCGATCGCATTGCTGATCCAGACCGCGCTGAAGCAGATCGGCGTGGAGCTGACGCTGGAGAAGCTGCCGGCTGGCGTGTTTTACGAGAACGTCACCAAGCGCGCCAAGCCGATGATCTTCTATCTGGACTCTCCGTGGACGCCGGATCCGGGCTACTCGACCTACCTCTACTTCAACTCCGAAAGCTATGTGAACTATTCCAACTACGACAACAAGAACGTCGATCAGATGATCAAGGACGGTCTTGCTACGCTCGATGACAATGTACGCAAGCAAAAATATTCGCAGGTCCAGAAGACGTTGATGGACGAAGCGCCCTGGGGCTTCATTGCCTACCCGAAATACACGCTGGCACGTAAGGCGAACCTCAAGGGTTATACCTACTACACGTCCAATAACCTTCGGTTCCAGGATTTCAGCCGCGGCTGATGAGGTCTTGTCCCCGGAGGCGGCCGCCTCCGGGGACAAGTTAGAGTATCGGAAAGATCTTAGATGTCATCGAAGCTTAGCCTTCTCCTGAGGCTGGCGGTCATCCGGCCGAGATTTGCGATCGGCTATCTGATCGTCATCGCGATCACTCTGTTGGCGATCTTCGCGCCGGCCATCGCACCCTATTCGCCGACCGAGGCGGATTCGGCCAGCTTCCTGCAGCCGCCGGATACCGCCCATCTCTTTGGCACCGATAATGTCGGCATGGATATTTTCAGTCGTTCCATATACGCGCCGCGCATTGACCTGACGATCGCCATACTGGGCACGCTCCTGTCGGCGCTAATCGGCGGCTCGATTGGTGCTGTTGTTGGCTTCTACAGCAGCGGGCGCGGCATTCGCGTATGGCTGTCCTTCGCTGTCATGCGCGCGGCCGACGTATTGCAGGCATTTCCCATTTTCGTTTTCGCTATCGCCCTGGTTGCCAGCCTCGGTCAAAGCATCCAGACGGTGGTTCTGGCCATCGCCTTCGTCAATGCGCCGATCTATTTGCGTCTCATGCGCTCGCAGGTGCTGAGCATCCGTTCCATGCGCTATGTCGAGGCTTCGCAGGTAAACGGCCTGTCGGACATGCAGACCATTCGGCGCCACATCATCCCCAATGCGATGGCACCGGTGCTGGCGCAGCTGTCGGTCAATGTCGGCTGGGGCATCCTGCTGACCTCGGCGCTGTCCTTCGTTGGTGCCGGCGTGCGTGCGCCGACACCTGAATGGGGCAGCATGATCGCCATGGGCTTTCAGAACGTGGTGACCGGCCAGTGGTGGCCGTCCATGTTCCCCGGCGCGATGCTCGCGATCACCGTATTCGGCTTCTCGCTGGTCGGCGCGTCCATCGAGGTCCTGGCCGATCCGTCCAAGCGCCGGCAGCTGCTGAGCGATGCACGCGAGCATCGCCGTCGCGCCGACCTGCCGGCGGAGGGCGCCTGATGCGCATCCTGGCTTATCTCGCCAAGCGCCTGATTTTCGTGATCCCGCAATTGCTGGGCATCGTGCTCGTGAGCTTCCTGCTGGTGAAGAGCATTCCGGGTGACCCCGCTGTGCTGATGCTTGGCCCCACAGCTACGCCTTCGGCCATCGCCTCACTGCGCCAGCAGCTCGGGCTCGACCAGCCTCTCTACATGCAGTTCCTGATCTATGTGCGCAATCTCCTGCATGGCGACCTGGGAACCTCCTGGCAGACGACGCGGCCGGTGCTTGAGGATCTGCTTCAGCGCTTCCCGGCGACCCTCGAACTCGTCACGCTTTCGCTCCTCCTGGCCATCATCGTTGGGGTAACGCTGGGCGTCTATGCAGCGCGTAAGCCAAATGGCTGGATCGCGCGCCTGTCCGATCTCTATGGCTTGAGTGCCGGTGCGCTACCAGACTTCTGGTTCGCCCTCGTGCTGATCTTC
Organism: Mesorhizobium sp. BR1-1-2; assembly: GCF_020165435.1. Lineage (NCBI taxonomy): Bacteria > Pseudomonadati > Pseudomonadota > Alphaproteobacteria > Hyphomicrobiales > Phyllobacteriaceae > Mesorhizobium > Mesorhizobium sp. BR1-1-2. The sequence goes on along the minus strand of NZ_JAIUID010000007.1, from coordinate 126,926 downwards.
ATCTTCTATACCGTGCTCGGCTGGGCGCCTGCGCCGCTCGGCCGTATCGACATGATCGTCATACCGCCGGCGCCGGTCACCGGAGCCCTCACCATCGACGCGCTTCTCGCCGGCGACCTGCAGGCCTTCTGGTCTGCCTGCGCGCATCTTGTGCTGCCTGTGCTGACGCTCGGGCTCCTGAATGCCGGTCCCATACTGAAGATGACGCAGGCCACGATGGAGAAGATGCTGGAATCTGATTTCAGCCGCTTTGAAGTTTTGTGTGGGGTGCCGCAGAACCTTGTCGTGCGCCATGCGCTGCGCAATGCATTGCCATCAATCGTCACCATCATCAGCGTGCTCTACGGCTTCCTGATCGGCGGCGCGGTGCTCGTCGAGATCGTGTTCTCGTGGGGAGGGGCGGGGCAATACGCGGTGCAAGGTGTGCTGAATTCGGACATCTATCCGGTTCTGGGCTTTGTACTCTTCTCCGCCATCTTCTCCCTCATCGTCTACATCGCGGTCGACCTCATCTATTTCCTGCTCGACCCGCGGATCAGCAATTAACGTGAGAATGTCATTGGGCGCAGCAGAAATCATAAGCAAAACGCGCAACGCCTACGGCGGCAACAAGCCGCCGTTGATCGACATCAGGAACTTGCGCGTGACGTTCCCGTCGGGAAGCGCCGAACCTAAGACGGTGCTCAAGTGCATTGACCTTGCAGTACAGCCGGGCGAGATCGTTGGCCTGGTCGGCGAGAGTGGCGCGGGCAAGACGACGCTCGCCCGCTCCATCCTCGGGCTGCCGCCATCGCCGGGCCGCATCGCCGGCGGCGAAGTCCACTTCGAGGGCCGCCAGATTCTCAGCCTGTCCGAATCCGAACTCCGCCGTCTTCGCGGCCGCCGTCTCTCGGTCGTGGTGCCTAATCCCCGCGCCGAGCTCAATCCGCTGCTCAAGGTCGGTGATCAGATCGCCGCGATGGCGAAGATCCATCTCGGCGTCGGCGGCAAGGAGGCGCGGCGCATGGCGCTGAAGATCCTGTACGACGTGCAGATACCGGACCCGGAACGGCGCATGGATGCCTACCCTCACGAACTGTCCGGCGGCATGGCGCAACGCGTCGTCATCGCCATGGCGCTGATCTGCAGCCCGGCCTTTATCATCTCGGATGACGCCACCAGCGGACTTGACGTCACAGTGCAGGCGCAAATCCTGGCCCTGCTGACCAAGCTTGCCGCGGAGCATGGCAGCGCCATGCTGTTCATCACCCGCGACGTCGGCATCACCGCGCATTTCTGCAATCGCATCGCTGTGCTGTTCTCGGGCGAAATCGTCGAAATCGCGCCGCGCGAGGCGCTCTTCCTCGCGCCGGCGCATCCCTACACGCTGATGCTGCTTGCAGCCTTCTCCCATAGCCCCAGGCTGCGCGACAGCTGGAGCGTGCCGGACACTGGCCGGCGGCTCGAACCGACCACCGGCTGCCAGTATGCCGACCGTTGTCCCCTCTCTCAGCCGGTTTGCCGCGCACAGCGGCCACCTTTCGCCGAGATCAGCCCAGGACATTTCGTCCGCTGCCATTTCCCCGTGAGGCACGCATGAACGCCGTCCTGACGATCGACAACCTCTACAAGCGCTTCCCCATTGCCGGCTCCAAGCAGGTGGTGCAGGCGATCAACGGCGTTAGCCTGACCATCGAGCCGGGTGAGACACTGGGGCTCGTGGGCGAGAGCGGCTCAGGCAAGACCACGGTCGGCCGCTGCATCGTCGGCCTGATCGAGCCGACCGCCGGAAACATCCACTTCCGCGGCACCGACCTAGCCCAGCGCCACCAACACAAGAGCATGCTGGCTGGTAAGATTCAGCTCGTATTCCAGGAGCCGAACGAGTCGCTCGACCCGCGCATGAAGATCGGCGACACGATCAGCGAGCCGCTCCTGCCGCTCAAGCTCGACCGCGAAACGAGGCGCCGCCGCACCGCCGACGCCTTGCGTCTGGTACGGCTGGATACCGATTTGCTCGACGCCTATCCTTCCGAGCTGCCTTCCGGGCAACAGCAGCGCGTCGGCATCGCGCGCGCCATGGTCACGGAGCCCGAACTCGTCGTCCTCGACGAACCGACCTCGGCGCTCGACCCGACTGCCCGCGCCGAGATCATCGATTTGCTGCGGCGTATCCAGAGTGAACGTAACACCGCCTATCTGTTCATCTCCCACGACCTTTCCACAGTGCGCTTCATCAGCCACCGCGTCGCGGTGATGTATCTCGGCATGATCGTTGAGCAGGGCAGCGCCGAAACGGTCTTCAACCGCCCGCAACATCCCTATTCCAGTGGCTTGCTGTCGTCGGTCATGCTGCCGCATCCGCATCTTAAGATCGAAAGCAGCGTCAGCCTCAAGGGCGAGATCCCGAGCCCGATCAATCTGCCCCAGGGCTGCTTCCTGGCATCGCGCTGCCCGTTCGTCATCGATCGCTGCCGCCGTGAGATGCCGCCGGCCGAGGCGGTCGGCGAGCGGCACACGGTCCATTGCTTCCGCCACAAGGACGTCGCCGCTTCGGTGCCGGCTTCCGACACCTTCAACGTGTTCATGAAGGAGGCCGAGCGCATCCTCGGCCGGCCGGCGCCCGGTGATCTCGCGTCTTCGCTTCAATAGTCAAGTCAACCACGAAATGGAAAACCAAGCATGTCAGGACGTCTCGCGGGGAAGAAAGCACTGGTCACAGGAGGCGCACGCGGCATCGGTGGCGCGATTGCCACGGCGTTCGCGCGCGAGGGCGCCGACGTGGCCGTTCTCGACCTGAAACTCGAGGCCGCCGAGGCGCGCACCTCCGCCCTTGCTGATTTCGGTGTGAAGACCTTTGCCGTCGCGGCCGATGTCAGCGACGAGGCGCAGGTCGAAGCAGCCGTCAAGAAGGTGGAGGCGGCGCTCGGCCAGATCGACATCCTGGTCAACAACGCCGGCATCGACACGACGTCCGTTGTCGCCGAAATGAGCACCGGCATGTGGGACCAGATGATGGCCGTGAACCTGCGCAGCGTCTTTCTTTGCACGCGCGCTGTGCTGAAGCCGATGATTTCCCGCAAGTTCGGCCGCATCATCAATATCGCCTCGCAACTCGGTCACAAGGGCGCGCCGGAAATGGCGCACTATGCGGCCGCCAAGGCCGGCGTCATCGGCTTCACCCGCTCGCTCGCCTACGAGGTGGCACGCGACGGCATAACTGTGAATGCCATCTGTCCCGGCCCCATCGAGACGGAGTTGTTCAGGGCGCTGCCGGAGGAATGGAAGAAGCGCAAGCTCGGCGAATTGCCGATCGGCCGCGCCGGCCATGTCGACGAAATCGCTCCCACCGCCGTGTTGCTGGCGTCGGAGGAGGGCGCTTACTACATCGGCGCAACCATGAATCCGAACGGCGGCGATGTCATGCTCTGATCAACCGCGGGCTGAATGGTTCCATCCAAATGTATCTTGTTCTAGCTATGTGGCGACAATTCTTGCTCACGCTGGGGCCTAGCCATGATGAAACTCAATCTCAATGATGACGGAAAGACGGCGGCTTCACAGCCGCCCGACCTGCGGCGCGAGCGCCGGGAACCCAGCGGCGGTGTGGCCCAGGCAACGGTGGCCGCCCTGCAGTCGATGATCCGGGACGGCAGGTTGCAACCAGGCGATACATTGCCGCCGCAGCGCGACCTGGCACGCGACCTCAATGTGAGCCGCGCCACCCTGCGCGAGGCTCTGTCGATCCTCGCCACCATCGGGGAGATTGTTGCGCGCGAGGGAGGGCGCGGCTTCGTTTGTGCCGACCCTTCCGGCGCACCGGCAACTCCGTCCTGGCGCTTCGCGGCGCGCTATTCGCTGAGCGAGGTCTTTCAGTTCCGCTACATCGTCGAATCCTACGCGGCCGAGCTCGCGGCGCTGACCCATACCGATCAGGAGATCGCCGACCTGAAGGGATGCACGACCGCCTTTCGCAACGCGGCGCGCGAGAAGGACCTTAATGCCTACGCGCAAGCGGACTTCGATTTCCACAACCTCATCATGCGCATCTCGCGCAACAAACTCCTGGTGGACATGCACCAGACATTCGCGAGCGTGCTGTTGGAAAGCCAGCGCCTGCCCACCGAGCGGCGGGGCAATCTGCTGTTCGCAGTGCAGGAGCATGACCGCATCCTGGAGGCGGTTGCCATGGGCGATCCCGATGGCGCCAACTACTACATGCGCAAACATATCAGCATGGCGGGAAGCCGGGCCGGTCTTCCACCCTCGCAACTACCATAGACGCCCTTCGGCCGGGGACATGAACAACGAAAGGAAGAGAGATGCCGAAAGAAATGTTTGTATCCTACGGAGTGGACGTTGACGCTGTCGCCGGCTGGTTGGGTTCTTACGGCGGTGAGGACAGCCCTTGCGACATCTCTCGCGGCGCCTTCGCAGGCAAGGTCGGCAGCCTTCGGCTGCTTCGCATGTTCGAAAAATGGGGGATCAAGACCACATGGTTCATCCCCGGTCATTCCATCGAGAGCTTTTGGGACGAAATGAAGGAAGTGGCCGACGCTGGCCACGAGATCGGCATGCATGGCTACAGCCACGAGAACCCGATCGCCATGTCGCCCGAGCAGGAAGAGGCCATCTTCAACAAGTGCGTCGACCTGATCACCAAGCTTTGCGGCAAGGCGCCTCGCGGCTATGTCGCTCCCTGGTGGGAGTTCGGCTCGAAAACAAATGAGCTGTTGAAGCAGAAGGGGCTGCTCTACGACCACTCCCTGATGCACAACGACCATCACCCCTACTATGTGACGGTCGGCGACCAGTGGACGAAGATCGACTATTCCAAGCATCCATCCAACTGGATGAAGCCGTATTCGCAAGGCGAAGAGACCGATCTCATCGAGATACCGGCATCCTGGTATCTCGACGACCTGCCGCCGATGATGTTCATCAAGGCCTCGCCCAACAGCCACGGCTTCGTCAACCCGCGCGATATCGAGCAGATGTGGCGCGACCAGTTCGACTGGGTCTACGAGAACTACGACTATGCCGTGTTCCCGCTGACGATCCATCCCGACGTGTCGGGCAAGCCGCATGTGCTGAAGATGCACGAACGGCTCCATGACTACATGAAGGGCTTCGAGGGCGTGAAGTTCGTCAAGATGGAAGAGATCGCGGCCGATTTCGGCAAGCGCTTCCCGCGCAGCGGCAAGGCACGTCCGAAATCCTGAAGCGGCTTCGGCGCACTATGCCGGGACCGCCGCACGGTCTCGGCCTGGTTCGCTTGAGTGGTCAGACCGGATAGATCGGATTGATTATACTTTCTGTGTCATCTCGCCGATGGCAGCGCCCATCAATTCTGCTGGAAACAGCAGAATTTATGGCGGATTTGGTGCCTTCGCACCACTTTTCGACCATTCATTTCCGGTCAGACCAAGTGTGCTGAAAATTTAAGCTTTCTTGCAGGCTTTCTTAATTGTCATGGCGGGTAAGGCGTGCTAGCTCCAATCTTGGTCTGACCAAATAGGGAAGACTGGGGAAGAGGTGGAATGAAGGATAGAACGCACAACGTCCTTGATTTCCGATCCGTGTCCAAGCGCTACGGTGCCACGATTGCGCTTGAGGACATTTCGTTTGAAATGCGCTCCGGCGAAGTGTGCGGTCTGCTCGGCGAAAATGGCGCCGGCAAATCGACACTCGTAAAGATACTGAGTGGCGTCGTCACACCTGATACCGGCTCCATCGAATTGCGCGGCGCTCCTTTCAAGCCGCAGGGCATTGTGGACGCCCGCTCGGCCGGCATAGCAACCGCCTTCCAGGAACTCAGCCTGATCCCGACATTGTCGGTGGCAGCGAACCTGTTCCTGCCGCGCCCGGCACTCAACCGCCTTGGTCTGGTCTCGGCGCGCAACATCGAGCGCGAGGCGGGTGAGATTCTTCAAGCCCATGACGTGACGGATATCGCGCCCCGGCGGCTGGTCGAGGATCTGCCGCTCGGCATGCGCCAGAAGGTCGAGATCGTGCGTGCGCTGCGGCACCGCCCGGCGGTGCTGGTGCTCGACGAAGCGACCGCCGCGCTCTCCGACCGTGAATGGCTTTTCAAACTGGTCGATGCCGCTGTTCGTGGCGGCACGTCAGTGCTCTACATAAGCCACAAGCTCGACGAGATCCGCCGCCTGTGCCAGCGCTGCGTTATCCTGCGTAACGGCCGCAAGGTGCTGGAAAGCGATGTCGAATCCATGAGCGACGAAGCGATATTCAGCAGTATGGCCGGTCGCTCCGTGGTTGAAGCCGCGGAGAAGGCGCCGTCGGCGGTTCGCGTCGGGGCCACGCCGGCGTTGGAGGTCGGTCACCTGGTCGGCCCTGGCGTCAATGATATCAGCTTCTCGCTGGCTCCCGGCGAGATTCTTGGTGTGGCGGGTCTGGAGGGTCACGGGCAGTCCAGTCTCTTCAAGTCGCTGGTGGGCCTGTCGACGCTGCGGCAGGGCACGATCTCGGTCGGAGGCAAGGCGACATCGGTCGGCTCGCCTCGCGCGGCGCGCAGGCTCGGCATGGTGCTGGTGCCGGAGGAACGAAAGTCCGAAGGACTGTTCCACGATCTCACCACGCAGGCGAATATCTCGTTGCCGATGATAGACAAGGTGAGCCCATTCAGGCTTGTAAACAGATCTTCCGAGTTGCGGCTGGTCGAGCAGGTAACCCCGGCAGTGAACCTTTCGAAGCGGCTCCTGCCCCTCAACATCGGCGCGCTTTCGGGCGGCAACCAGCAGAAGGCGGTGCTGGCGCGGGCGCTGATAACGGGCGCGCGGTGCCTGCTGTTGTTCGATCCCACGCGCGGTGTCGATGTCGGCGCCAAGCGCAACATATACGCCATGATGCGCGCGTTCGTGCGCGATGGCGGCTCGATCCTGTTCTATTCGACTGAACTGGACGAACTCGTTCAGCTCTGTGATCGCTGCCTCGTTCTCTACCGCAATTCGATTGCCGGCGAGCTCGGTCACGACCATCTCTCACAGGACCGTATGCTGTCGCTGGCATCCGGTTATCGCGACGGGTCGCGGCAGCCTGCCGCGCCAGGGGCGTAACGATGGCATCCGATACGCTTCGCGACCGCTTGGCAATTCTGGGCAACGGAGCGGTCGCCGCCATCGGCCTGCTTGCCGTCATGTTCGCCGTCTATGCCGCGCACGAGCCTTCGGCACTCTCGCTATTCGGCATCGGCAACCTCCTCAACAACGCCATCGTACTCGCCCTCGCCGCCACGGGACTGACGCTCGTCGTGTTATGCGGCGAGCTGGACCTTTCGGGTCCCGGCGTGATCGCCATCGCGAATGTGGTGGTGGCGACGGTGAGTGGCGGCGATGCGGGCGCCCTTGGCAGCTTCGGCCTGGTTCTGTTGGTGGGCCTCATGGTCGGTGGTCTCAACGGCATACTGGTCGCCTATTTTGGACTGCAGTCGCTCGCCGTCACGCTCGGTTCGCTGATCGCATGCCAGGGCATCGCGCTCCTCATCCTTCCGGCTCCTGGCGGCGAGGTGGTGGAATCCATCGCCTATGGCATCACCGGCGACATTCTGCGCATTCCCGTGCCGGCGATCCTGTTGGTGCTGGTGCTCGTCTTTTGGTTTCTGCTCAAGCATTCGCGCATGGGCATCGCAATGTACGCGGTCGGCACGGATCAGGCGGCCGCGCGGCTCTCCGGGCTCAACATCCGCGCCACCAGGCTATTGGCTTTCGTGGCCGCCGGCCTGTTCTATGCCATAGCCGGCTTCGTTTTCAGCGCCGAGATCGGTTCGGGCGATCCACGCATCAGCGATTCCTTCTTGCTGTTCATGTTCGCGGCGGTCGCGATCGGCGGCACGTCCCTGTTCGGCGGGCGCGGCGGGGTGGTCGGCACGCTGGCCGGTGCAGGTATTTTGACGGTGCTGCAAAAAATGCTGTTCGCGCTCGGCGTGGCTGACTTTTACACCAACATCTTCAACGGACTTATCATGATCTTGGCAATCCTTTTCGGCCAAGCCTCCGCCTATTTGGCGCGCCGTTCCGCGAGAAGGGAAGCCTGATGACCGACAAGGACATTACGACCCCGGCACAGACGTCCGAGCACGGAGCGCAGAGCGCGCGCCGCGCACTTGTCTCATCGGACCTTGTGCCGGCGATCGCCGTGTTCGCCGCCACGGCGCTGCTGGTCATCGGCACGAAGATCGTCAGTCCCAATTTCGGTTCGTTCGACCAGCTCACCGCCATACTGGTTACCGCCATCTTCCTGGTGGTCGCTTCGTTCGGGCAGGGGCTGGTGATCCTTCTGGGCGGCATCGACTTGTCACTGGGCGTGGTCATCGGTGTCGGCGGCATGATGATCGCGGAACTTACGCGCGGCAGCAACGACGCGCTGCTGTACGCCATTCCGCTTACCCTCTTGTGCTGTCTTGGCATCGGTCTCATCAACGGCATCGGTGTGGCGATTGCCAAAATCCCCCCCTTCATCGTGACGCTGGCGTCCGGCATCACATTCTTCGGGGTGGCGCTGGGTTTCACCGCGGGCAATTCGCAACAATCGGTCGCTCCGGCGGTCCAACAGTTCATGAGCTCCCGCTGGCTCGGTGTACCCTATCCCGTCTATTTCATAATCGTCTTTGCGGTGTTCGCCTGGCTCTTCCAGAACAAGAGCGCGGAAGGCCGCAAGCTCTACGCCATTGGCAGCAGCCCTGGCGCGGCCAACGTGCTGGGCCTGCCGATCGCCGCGCTCACCGTCGCAGTTTATGCCATCAGCGGCCTTTGTGCCGGAATGACCGGCATCCTCTTGGCCGGCTATTCCTCGAGCGCGACGCTTGACATGGGCGATGCGCTGCTGATGCCCTCCATCGCCGCCGTCGTCATCGGCGGCGCACGGGTCACCGGTGGCTCCGGCATCTATCTCGGAACTCTTGCCGGCGCGCTCTTCCTCAGCACGTTGTCCACCGTCATCACCACGCTCAGCCTCTCGCAGGGATTCCGCGATCTCGTGCAGGGCGGGATCATCATCATCGCTTTGCTGCTCCAGCGTGGGCGGCTCAATCTGCGAAGCCGTTAGTCGGCGGTCGCTTCAAATGGGAGAAAGAACATGAAGAACGCTTCGCGTAGACTGACTTACGGCTGGGCAGCCGTGGCCGCGACGTTGCTTGGTCTGGGGACATCCAGCGCGAATGCCCAGGATACCTACAAGGTGTTCCTGAATATGAGCTACAGCGGCAACACCTGGCAGGCGAGCGCCGCCAATGGCATCAAGGCACTGGCTTCGACCCCGCCTTACGACAAGCAGGTAGAGTTCAAGACCATTATCTCCGGCACCGACGTGCAGAAGCAGATATCCGACCTCCAGAGCATGATCGCGGCAGGCGCCAACGCCATTCTTCTGTATCCGCTCTCGCCGACTGCGCTCAACCGCACCATCAAGCAGGCCTGCGATCAAGGCGTCGTGGTGTTCACCTACGACAGTACGGTTACGGAGTCCTGCGCGCACAACGTCTCCAACATCACCGCCCGCTACGGCGCCAACACGGCACAGTGGATGGTGAATCAGATGGGCGGCAAGGGAGAGCTGATCTTCAACCACGGCGTCGCCGGCACGACCGTGACCAAGACCTATGACGAACAGGCCTATGGCGTGTTCAAGAAATATCCCGACATCAAGATCGTCGGCGATTTCTATGGCAACTGGAACGACGCGACCTCGCAGGAGGAGGTTGCCAAGATCCTGGCCGCGCACCCCAACGTCGACGGCATCTGGACGGTCGACGGCACCTTTGGCTCTTTGCAGGCTGTCATCAACAGTCGTCCCGACAAGCTGGTCGTGATTGCCGGCCAGTCCAACAACGGCTATCGCCTGGCGATGGCGGATCCGGCCATGCAGGCCAAGGGCCTGAAAGGCGTCTCCTCGAGCGCGGGTCCGGCGGTTGGCGGCTACGCCTTCAAGCTCATGATGGAAGTCGTGACCGGCAAGAAGAAGCTAACCGCCAACAACATCGAATATCCGCTGCCATGGGTTGAGCCGCAGGACGTGAAGCTCTGCCAGGGCGAGACCTTCGTTGACGGCTGCAACACTTTCCCTGCCGACAAGGTGCCACCGCTCTTCATCGACACCTCCCTGAACGGCGATCTGCTGCCCGAACTCAGCTTGAAGTCGGTGCAAGATGGTACGCCCACGCCGGGCGCAACCATCAAGGATCTGCCTGACGTGACCTACGCCGACAATTTACCCGGCATCAACTGCGGCAAATGTGAGCCAACCAAGGACTGGCTGGAGCCAAACAACGTTAAGCCGATTCCTGCCCCTTGAGTTCCTCGACAGAAGAACGCGGCATTTCCGGGGCCGCGTTCTTCTTCTGGTCGAAGCCTGCGTTAGACCAGGCAGGGGGACTTGGCATTGCCAGGCAGGGCAACCACCTACAGAGGAACTATAATGCCTGTCGGGGTCAAACGGTCTCCGAAGACGGTCATCCAAGGAGCAGATCATGTGCTCGCTATGCGGCGTTCTAGGCAGCAACGAACATTGGACCGATGCCGTGGCCCGGCCCGGCGTTTACACGCGCAACGTCGAAAACGTTGACCGGCGCCGTGAGCGCGCCAATCGCGTCAGGATTGCTAACCTCATCCTAGCCTACTTCGGCATGCGGCTGGCGGACTGGCAAGGCACGTCCTTTGTCATTTCAACGCGAACGGGCAAGACCGAGATCATCAACGATCTCGGACACCTATGGCAGGCTGCGGAGCGTCTTTCGGGCAGGACTTGCGATCCGTTGGAGGCCGATGTCATCGCAAGCTTCGAAGCCGGTCGCGATGGCTGAACTACCGCCGTTCACGCCAGTCCACCTGCTGACAGGTTTTCTCGGCTCGGGCAAAACCACGCTTCTGAAGCGGCTGCTGGATGACCCCGATCTGTCGGACGCGGCCGTGCTCATCAATGAGTTCGGCCAAGTCGGGCTCGACCACCACCTGGTGGAGCGAATTGACGAAACGATGGTGCTGCTTCAGTCCGGCTGCGTGTGCTGCACAGTGCGCGGTGAACTGGCCGACGCGATCTGCGATCTATATTCGAAGCGGGAGCGCGGCCAGATATCCCCGTTCCGGCAGGTGGTGGTCGAGAGTACGGGGCTGGCTGACCCATTTCCGGTCCTTTCGACGCTGAAATCCCATCCGATGCTGAAGCACCATTTCACCGCAGGAAACGTGGTGACCACCGTCGACGTGATGAACGGGATTGGCAACCTCGACCGATACATCGAATCCAATCGCCAGGTGGCCATTGCCGACAGGCTGGTCATGACCAAGACCGATCTCGCCGACGGCGCCGAAATCGGGCGACTTGCCGACCGGCTGAGGCGTATCAATCCGGATGCCGCGATGCTGGATGTTCGGTGCGGGTTTCGTGCGCAAGATTTGTTCGAGCAGGACACTGTGGCCCGTGCAAGCCAATTGCAGTCGCAGTCGGGTTTCTTCTGTGAGGAGGCCGCCGTATTGGCGACCGCCGACGGACAAGCGCATCAGGCGGCGATCGTATCCTGCGTCCTGATCTGGGACGAGCAAGTCGACTGGACTGCGTTCGGCCTATGGCTCACCATGCTGCTCAACAGACATGGAGAGCGCGTCCTTCGAGTAAAGGGCATCCTGAACATCGCAGGTGAAGACCGTCCGGTCGCGATCCACGGTGTGCAGCATCTCGTTCATCCTCCTGTACATATGAAGGCGTGGCCGAGCGAAGACCGCAGATCGCAGCTGGTCATCATTGCCGACGGACTCGATTTGGAACGGGTGCAGCGCTCATTCGCTGCATTCGCCTTGGCCAGCAAGCCCAAAGTCATGGCGATTGCCGGCGCGTAGTCGAAGTCAATGTCCTCCGCTTCCCGTGCCAAGTTCTTCGGCAAGGGAATTCTCGCCGGCCAGGGACTCCCCTTGGAACAAGGCCGTGGCACGCAGCTGTCACAGGCGATGCGGCCCATCGATCTATGGTGCGCCGACTACAAGGGCGAGTTTCTATGGCGAGGGGCGCAAGTATCGGGATTTCGTCTATATCTATTTTGGCGTTGGTGTCGGGGGCAGTATCATGAATGCCGGGGCGGACGGCCGCTATGCCGTCTTCAGCGAGGCGATGGCACGGACCAGCCTGGATGAATTCGGCGACAGCAACACCGTAGGCGCCAAGCTCGGCGTCAGCATGAAATGGTAGTCAACGGATAGCGGGAGATCGAGCGCGGCTTGCCTGAAACGCAAAAAGCCCCGCCGGCCGGAGCCAGCAGGGCGATCATATTGCTGAAGCCAGAAAAGGTCTAACATTGCAGCGAAGTTCTCTGCAATGTTAGGCCGCCTAGCTACTGGAGGGGAGCTTGCTCCAGATCTTCAGCGTCATCGGTGGCACCGCGGCATGCGCGAGTATATTGGTTTTGGCCTTGGCGTTGATCCCTGGCCACAGCGGCGGCAGCACCATGATTTTGATCGCGGTAATTGGGCGGCGTTAGCGGCAGTTGCGTTCCTCGTGCCTAAGGTTTTTGAACCGATCTCCCGGTAACGAACCTTCACTCGTTGGGAGATTGCAGCTGCAAAAGACGGTGAAGCCGCCGGCGCCGAACATCAAGGCATAGCCTGAAACGCCTCGAATGTTCTCAGCTTCGTTAGGGTTTACCCGATGGCATCCAGGTACTGCGTCAGGCAGGAGATCGATTGAACTGTGGACGGTGTTCGACGTGTTCACCGGCTTGCCAGCTGAAATTGAAGGACATCCATATGTCGTTCTCGAAATGGACTATGCCCACGAGATAGCCGGCATCCTCAACGCTGCCGCCCGAACGGGTGCCGGGCAAAATGCAAACTCTTCGGAAATCCAGACTGTTGATCCAGTTCGCCCGTGCATTGGCAACCGCAGGCTCAAGACCCTCAAAGGCTCACGCCTACGAGTTCATCTGCAAGGCGTGGGCGTCACAACATCACTCTATAGTATTTTGTTAGGTGAGCAGCTTTGCGAGTGCTGGCCTCGTCCGGCGACAATCGCAGCATAGGGGAGACGATTTAAACGACGTTGACGCCGATGCGATTGGCCAGGATCAGCAGGTCGGAAACGAGCTCGTTATCATTGAGGATGCTTCGGGCGGCGTCCGCAAGCAGGTCGTTCGCAGGAATGCGGTCGCCGAACAGGAGGACCGCCCGCGCTCGGTCGTCTTGGCGCGAAACCCAGCACAAGCCTTTAACCGCCGGGCACTGCTTGTGGATGGCCTCCGCCCATCTCCGCGTGCCAGGATACTGGTCCTTCTCCGTGTCGATAAGATCCATCCGACGCAATCCGAGCGACCGCAGTGCGGTCGAGCTGAGGTCGGCCAGTACCAAGTCCCGTCGGGGCGTCACCGTCGAATAGACTTGACCGGCAAATTTCGCTTGATCGAAGGTCTTCAGCCCCGGTGCGATTGGCACGTCGTGAAATACCGTCTCCATTGCGGCGCAGTCAAAGCTCGTTCCACCATACAGCGTCGGGATACTGCTACCGACCGAGTTCCCAATTGGGCTGAAGCGGGCGTTTCCCCTCACCCCCGGATTGAAGACATTGCCGCCATAGAGGTTCAGGTGGATGCGGTGAATGACTCGACCCGCCGACCAGGTCATGGTCTGGATCCGTGTGCTGAGGTCCTTCCAGGGCTCGGGCACGCTTGTGCCGACGACTAGCGGCCTCTTCGCGCGCGACCTTCTGTCAGCCATGGAGGACGCCAGCAACCTCGTCTTTGGCAGCGGCAATGACACGATCGGGCTCGCTGATGAGAAGGTCTTGCGGCCTCTTGCCTCCGAGAAAGCTGTTGACCGAGGCAAACCAGTAGGCGAGACCCCAGTCGTCCTTCTTTCCTCGGAAGGTGCTGAGCACCTTTGCCAAAGCCTTCACTGGCCGAAAGTCGGTCGAGGGCTCAAGGGCGTACCCCGGAAAGTAGTCGACGCCTCGATGCCGCACGGCAAAGACCTGCCCCTCCTTTTTCCATTTATTTGGCTGGGCGCTGGGATTGCTGGCGCTGAAACCGGCTACTTTGGCCACTTCGGCGGCCGTTAGCCAGTCACCGCTTTCCAGCACCGCCTTGCGCGCATCCCCCACCATGCGCGCTTCGAGGAGCATGTGATGTGGAGGAGGGACCACCGGTACCAAGGCTTCAACGATGGAATTGAAGGTCTCATCCTGGCGACGCTTGAGAATTGCACTGACAAAGGGAGCGAGCCCCGCGACCGTCTCAGCGAAGGCCTTGGCGGCGGACGCGCTGCCGTGCTCGATGGTCAGGGCAACAACCTGCTCGGCCTTAAGATGGTTAAGCCCCCTCCGGACCTGCTCTGGTGTTCCCGTAAGCGTGCCAACGCGGGAAAACTCGTCGGTCTTACTGGCAGCGACCATGTGGCCCGACTCCGTTCGGTTATCTTGGTTATCAATGTAGCACCGTAATCAAAATCATCAAGGGACGGCAACCCAGGGGCGTTCCGGCTCGTGTTGCGAAGCCCACACGCGAGGTGCGAGGTATAGACACGCATTAAAAATAAAATAGGAGGCGAGCGAAAAGGCGCGGCACTGATTGCAACGAAACGCAGGGAAGGATGAGTTAGCCACCATCAGGGCGGAGCCGCGTGTCCATCTCGGCGTCGCTTAACGCCACTACTGGCGCAAGGTCTGGCCGGCTTCCACGCCTGACCGAGTAAGCGCGCGTAATTTCTGCACCGAAGAGGAAGATCTGCGCTGAATAATAGACCCAAAGCAGCACCACCATCAGCGCGCCTGCCGCTCCGTAGGAAGTCGCTATCGCGCTGGTGCCGATATACCAGCCGATCAGCGACTTGCCGATGGTGAACAGCAACGCAGTGACCACCGACCCGACGGCAACATCGCGCCATTTGAGCGTGCGATCCGGCAAGATCACCAGAGTGCGGGCTCAGACACACGTCGCTCCTGGGGTTTAACGTATGCCAAGCCGAAACACAGACGACAAGCATCATACCCAAGGGTTACGTCCGGATTGCGATCTCTACAGGAAGCGGCGATCGGTGATTGCGCAGCGAAGCTGAAGCCCGCTCCGCAGGATGCCGGAAGGCGCGCCGATAGCGTCCGCCTTGATCCTGCACCGCCGCAAAGGCGCCCCTTGGGGTTCCTTTGCCGGCCGGCGAGCATCGCAAGGTTAGGAGTATGCGGTCGGGTCTTGAATGCCATGGCTTTAACTCAACACGAGCCCTGCCAGCAGCACGGCGATTGCGAGTGAAAAAGGGACGGCCAAAAGCCAGCGAGCTTCCAATACACTAAAGTCACGGTTCACGATGATGCTCCTTCCAGTCCCTTCAACATGAAAAGCGTCAAGGCACCTGATCGGTTCCGTTTTGATTGATTGGACACCGGATCAAGGTGGTGGCGGTTAGCACGAATCTAAGGGTAGGCGGCTGTTTAACCTCCCGTTACGCGACCGGCACTGACGAGGAACAAGCCGCACCGCTCCAAGTTTGAATCGCGTTCCATTGGAGACATCGGCTGATGCAAACCTGTAGGCTCGAAGAGATGGTTGGCGACATGGTGGTCTCCCCTCGATTCGATTAGCCAACTTCAGGGAGCATGCAGTGCCGAATTTGAGTTGGGGCTGACTGCGAACGGAGAACCCTATGAACCTCAGCGACTCGGATGCGGATAGGAATAGCATCACCCCAACCAGGCCATCTGCCGAGGGACTCGCTCCGGCACTGGCCCGGAACATTGAAGCAATTGTCGAACGAAGGAAGCAGGAGGCAAAGCAAGCCTCGATCGAGGAACGGGCGGCAGCGGCGCTTAGCGGATTCGCCGGCAGCATGATGTTCGTCTACCTTCATCTCGTCTTTTTTGGCGTGTGGATCTTCCTCAACGTTGCACCTGTTGGCCTAATTGAGCCTTGGGATCCGTCCTTGGTAATTCTGGCGATGTTCGCATCGGTGGAGGCAATCTTCCTCTCCACTTTCGTGCTGATAAACCAGAACCGGATGGCGGCTCAGGATGATGCCCGGGCAGACTTAGACCTTCAGGTGAGCCTGCTGAACGAACACGAGACCACGAAGCTGATCAAGATGGTCGAGGAAATAGCCAGACACTTGCATGTCCGCAGAGAAACAGACGACGAGTTGGCGGAGTTGAAGCGCGACGTGGCGCCTGAAGTTGTCCTCGATAAGATCGCGGAGGCAAGGGACGAGGCAAGTTCAGCTCGATCATAACCTCAGATTTCCCCAGCTCTCTCCACGATGCACTCTGGGTCGATCCAATGTTGCCACCGGCCCCTCGGGAGCCAGCCAAACCTGACCAGCTTTTCGTGCAACAGGACGCTTTCCGTCCCGGCGAGCAGCCGCAAAGAGTGACGGCGCCGCCCATCAAGTCCTGACGTTTTGACCGCGCAGCAGCAACCGGACGACTGATAGGCGCAGCCTAACATCCCGCGACCTTGCGAGGCTTCTTTGCAGGCGATTTGCGGCCAAGCCGGCTTGAATGCCGGGCACCTGATACGACGGCGGAGCAATTTCAAGGCGCGCGCGTTTACTGCGCACGTTGATCTGGAAAGGATCGCACGTGGACCGTACCGACCACCTTGCCAAGTTGCGCCGACATGTTCGCATTCTTGTGGACCTCGGCCGCCTGGCCGGTGAAGAAACGCCGGTCAGTCGCTTCCTGGATCAAGCCTGTGTGCAGGTCGCCCGAGCTGTAGAGATCAACCACGTGAAGGTGCTGCGCTACCGCCGTCGTACGGCTGACCTGTTCATGGAAGCAGGTTTCGGATGGAAGGTCGGCGTGGTCCGCATGGCGACCTTTTCTGCGGATCTGCGGTCGCCGCCTGGACGAACCTACCAGACCGGCGAGCCCTTGGCGATCTTGGACGGGGCCGCTGCGCAGCGAGATGGCGACTATGCTTTTTCCGATGTGCTCAAAGACCACGGTATCAGATCACTCGCCAACGTGCCCATCCTCATCAAGGGCGCCGCCTGGGGAGTTCTGGAGGTCGATTCAGCAACCACGCGGGATTTCGGCGAGGATACTATCGAATTCATGACGGCTGCTGCGGCCGTCATCGCTTCTACGGTGCAAAGGCCAACCCTTGATGCCAGCGATGCGCAAGCGACGGCGGCAGCTATCGTCCAAGCGCAGGAACGCGAGGTGCTGCTGCGAGAAATGCAGCACCGCGTAAAGAACAACTTCCAACTCATCCTGTCATCGATAGCCATCCAGAAACGACGGTTTGAAAGCGCCGAAGTGCACCGCGTCCTGGAACATGTCGCGAACCGCGTTAATGCCATCTCGCTTGCTCATGATCAGCTCTCACCCGGTCAAGGATTGCGAGCTGTCGATGTAGCGCGTTACCTGCGAGCACTGTGCGCATCGCTTCAGGCTCAGATGGAAAATGCCACGATCGAGATCGAGGCCGACGAGATCGAACTCGCGATTGAACGTGCGGTGCCGCTCGGTCTCATTATGAACGAGGCTGTAATGAACTCGGTCAAGCATGCCTTTGGCCCGGGCGGAGGGCATATCAATGTGAAACTCGAATCCGGCATTGGTTATGGCGAGGCGCGACTTATAGTGGCAGATGACGGGCACGGCATTCAAAGTCCCCGGCCTGGTGGGTCGGGACAAAAGCTGATCCAGGCACTAACCGGCCAGATCGGCGGCAAAGTTCAGCAGGATAGCTCTGCCAACGGCACCATCACAAAGATAGTCTTTCCTGTAATCGCCTAGGTGAGCAGGTGACGGATTGTCTGTAGGAATTGCGCTACGCGGCCGAGCAACGAGGTAGTAGTTGGGCATCCAATACCCTAGAGGCCCGACACCATGTAGCCATTGACGTCACCGGCCCTTCAGCGCCTTAGCCTCCAGCTCCAGAGTTGTGCGGTCATTGCCGTGCCTGTCGAGTAGCTCTTTCACCTGCTGCGGGTGATCCTTCTGGGCGCATCGAGAACTGTTTGGGCCTAGCATAAAATCCGGCGCGGAAGGGCCTCATCTCACATTTTCGCTGCTGCGTTTGCCTTCGCTACCTGCCGGAACTGACAGCCGAGCGGCCTACTCCCGTACTGCCGCGCGTCGTTCGCCAACTCGCAAGCAAACAAAATGGACCGCAGGATTGTCCTCCGAACGAGGACTGAGATAAGCTATTCTACCCGCCGTCAAATCCGCTCGTGCTAACGGTTCACGCAACAGTGCGATACCAAGTCCAGCCTTCGCCGCCGCCAATATAGTATCATAGTCTTCAAAACGTCGGTCGTGCCAACGGGGTCGGTAAGAAAGACGCGCCTGGCGCCATAAGTTCATGCCCGATAGCATCGTATTAGGCTCGATCCTATCATCGGGCCGCGACCATGCCACGGCGGCTCGCGGGTGCCTTCGAGCTCGTGCCAAAGCCAAACGCAAGGAAACCACGCCAAGGGACGTCGTCGGAGAGAAATGAGACGTCGTGCAAACCGTCGTACTGGATCTTAATTTGTCAGTAACATTATCACCGCGACGATGAAGGTAACGTTTGCGACAACCAAACCCAAAAAGAGCAGGACCATACTTACTTCGGTATCATCTGGCTTTTTTGATAACCGGTTCTGCTCGCAAACCACATATCCAATTCCGCGTTCAATCATCAGAGTCTCCAAATTGAGCGACTTCGAATGGTCTTGCTGCAGAAACGCTCTCCAGGAGTAACTATGGTAGTGCTTCGACCGAGAGCCGGTGTCCGCAGCGGCCAGTTGACCTGCAATAGCGGCCGTTCACGAGCCGCTACCGTTCCAAAGCTTGACCCCGCTCCCTATCTGGCGTGCTTCGGCTTGCTCGCGCTCGCCATTACGCACAACAGCTCGAAGAGGAGCGTTGCACCTGTCAACGCCGTGACGCCCGAAGGATCGAGCGGCGGCGAGACCTCGACCAGATCGGCGCCAATGATGTCGAGGCCGGCGAGGCCGCGCACCATGGCCTGGGCCTCGCGCGTCGTGATGCCGCCGATCTCGGGAGTGCCCGTGCCGGGGGCAAAGGACGGATCGAGCGCGTCGATATCGAACGAGACGTAGACGGGGGCTGCGCCGACGACGGAGCGTGCCTCGGCAATCACCGCCTCTACGCCGCGCGCCATTAATTCTTCGATGAAGATGATGCGGACGGCCGCCTGCGTGGCGAAATCATAGTTTCCAGCATCCGAGATTGACCCCCTGATGCCGATCTGGACCATTCGTTTCGGGTCGAGAAGACCTTCCTCGACCGCACGGCGAAACGGCGTGCCGTGATTGTAACGGTTGCCGAAGAACTCGTCGTAGGTATCCGAATGGGCGTCGAAATGGACAAGGCCCAGCGGCTCGTTAGCTACGGCGCGCAGAATGGGCAGACTGATTAAATGATCGCCGCCCACCGCCAGCGGCCGAGCGCCGGCGTCGCGAACTTTCGTGAAGAACTCCGTGATTGTGTCCAGCGCGTCGTGAAGATCAAGCGGGCTTACCGGTACGTCGCCGCAGTCACCGGCGCGCAATTGATCGAACGGAGAAAGTCCGGTGACGTGATGGACACGCCGCACCAAGCTGGACTGATTGCGGATCTCGCGCGGACCGTGCCGAGCGCCCGAGCGGTTGGTGGTGCCGCCGTCGAAGGGGATGCCCACAAGTGCTATGTCGACCTGGTCGGGACGGGCCATGGGAAGGCGCATGAATGTCGAGAGGCCGGCGAAGCGCGGAACCTTGCCGGAATCGAGGGGTTGGAACTCCGTATCGCTCATGATCGTGCCTTCCTTTCCGCGCATGCAGCCGTCGCATTCTGTGCGCAGCTTAAATGCCGCTGTAATTCATCCGTTCTGTCGCATGAGCATGGCGCCAAGCGTCCTGCTTCCCGCCCTTATTTGCGGCGAGGCAGAACAGCGCCTCTGCGAGCAGGCGTGCTGCGAGAATGCAGGTCGTCCCGCTGGCGGAATCGAAATCCGGCGACACTTCGACGAGATCAAAGCCAGAAAATCCGTCACGGGCCGCGATGCGGACCCCGCGAATGATCTCGCGTGAAGTCAGACCGCCGGATTCGGGGCTGTTGGTGGCCGGTGCGTAGGCCGGATCGACGCCATCTATGTCGAGGCTGATGTAGAGGCGTGCGCCGTCCGCGATCGCGATCTTCCGCGCACGTTCGGCAACAACATCAATGCCAAGGCGTTCCACTTCAGCCATCGAGAACACCGTGATTCCGAGCTGCCGATAGAGCGGCGTCCACTCCGGGAGGTTGCGCGGTCCGCGCGCCCCGATCACCACGATGCGCCGCGGATCGACCTTATCCAGTTCCGCGATGCGCAGCAGTGGGGATGCGCGCGTCAGGCGATCGCCGGCGAAGGATTCACTGAGATCGAGATGGGTGTCGAAGACGATTAACCCGACTGGCGCGTCGCCGGCCTCGGCCACGGCGCGTACAGCCGGATAGCTGATGCCGTGGTCCCCGCCGATCGTCACCGGGATCGCCCCCGTGGACTGAATCGCGCCAAGCCGGGCTCCGAGACGAGCATAGCTTTCGGCGTTGTCCCCCGGCACCACATCGATATCACCGGCGTCGGCCACAGCGATATGGCTTGAAAGGTCCATGTCCCAATCGAAAGAGTAGGTGCCATACAGGAGGGAGTACTTGCGGATTTCCTGGGGCGCGCGCCGCGTCGCGCCGCCGCGGAAGGTGGCAAGCCCGTCATAGGGCATGCCGACCACAACGGCATCGGCGACGAAAGAAGCCAGGTCGCGGACATGAGGAAAGGCCATGAACGGCGGAACGTCGCCATAGATGCGCGGAACGCCGAGTGGGCTGAGGGCTTCGCTCATGGCCGTGCTCCTTCTGCACTTGTCCCGGTTCCCGGCCCATCGTTCTGGAAGAGCATGTTGCGAGACCTCCAGGTATCGAGGAATTCCCGCAGGCGCGGACTCTGCGGCGCACTGAAAAGTCTTGCAGGCGGCCCCTGCTCGACCACTTTGCCCTGGTCCATGAACACGACGCGATCGGCCACCTGGGCTGCAAAACCCATTTCATGGGTAACGACGACCATGGTGATGCCTTCCTGGGCCAATTGCTTCATGGTGTCGAGGACCTCGCCGACAAGTTGCGGATCGAGCGCCGATGTCGGCTCATCGAAAAGGATGACATGCGGTTCCATGGCGAGCGCGCGCGCGATACCGACGCGCTGTTGCTGACCGCCGGAGAGTTGGGAAGGATACCGCTCCGCAAAGCTCCTCAGGCCCACTTTGGCGAGCGCATGCAGGCCCTGTTCCCGAGCCTTGGCTGCGCGAATGCGCTTGGTCAGGCGTGGCCCGAGTGTGACATTGTCCAGCACCGTCATGTGCGGCCACAGGTTGAAATGCTGGAACACCATACCGACGTTGCGGCGCACCGCGGCGATATTCTGTTCGCTTTCACGCACCAGCGCAGTCCCGGTACGACGGTAGCCGAGCAGGCATCCTTCGATCTCGACCTCGCCACTGGTGTAATCCTCCAAGAAGGAAGTACAGCGCAGCAGCGTACTCTTGCCGGAGCCGGACGGTCCGATGATGCAGACGACCTCCGAGGGGTTGATGTCCAGCGAGATGCCCGACAACGCCTGGAACTTGCCGAAATCCTTCGTCAGGTCCCGGATCCCGATAATCGGTTGAGGGGATAGGGTGGCCATCGCGTCTGTCCGATCGTTCGTTGAGTTGCCAGGCTGGGATCGTTAGAACTTCACGCGCCGCTCGACGAGCTTGCCGAGCTGGGCGACGGCTTCAACCAGCAGCCAATACAACACCGCGGCTGCGACATAGGGCTGGATGACCGCATAGGTCTCATTGACGAACTGGGTCGTATTCTTCGTCAATTCCGCCACAGTGATAATCGACAGCACCGCCGATTCCTTTATGAGGATGATGATCTGGTTCACGATAGCCGGCGTGATCAGCACTAACATCTGCGGCAACTTGATATGGCGGATGATCTGCGTGCCAGTGAGGCCGGCGATGCGGGCCGCCTCGATCTGACCCTTGGGGATCGACTGGAAACCGGATCGGAAAATTTCAGCGAAATATGCGCCGCCATAGAAGCCGAGTCCGAGCACACCGACCGTCTGCGCTCCCAGTCTGAGACCGATGCTCGGTCCGCCGTAGTAGAGCACGAACAGAAGGATCAGGATCGGCAGGCCGCGCATAAACTCGACATAAACGCGAACCGCCCAGCGCAGCGGCTCGAACGCTATGCCGTCGAGACAGGCAAGGACAAGACCGACCACAATCCCGAGTACCGTCGCCAGCGCACAAATCCAGGCTGTGGTGACCAGTCCGGCCAACATCAAAGGTGCATATTGGACCCAAAGATCGAGGAACTGTGTCATGGGCTCAGCCTCCCCGCGCCAGTCGCCGCTCTGCCGAGCGACCAGCAAGCGAAAGGAGGAAATTAATAACGATATAGATGATCCCGGCGGTGATGTAGGTTTCAAACGGCCGATAGGTCGTCGCCACGATCTGCTGGCTTACCCGCATCAACTCGGTCACCGCGATGACCGAAACCAGCGACGAGTTCTTCAGGATGCTGACAGTCTCATTGACGAGCGAAGGGATGACCAGCCTGAGCATCTGCGGCACCAGGATGGTACGGCGCGCGGCCCATTTTCGGATCCCGACCATGCGGGCGGCTTCCATCTGTCCCGGCGGAATGGCCAGGAGCCCGCCGCGGAATATCTCGGCCTGGAAGGCGATGGTGTTCAGCGTCAGGGCGACGATGGCGGCCAGGATGGGCGGCACGTTGATGCCGACCAGCGGGAGCAGGTAATAGATGATCAGCAACTGCACGAGGATCGGCGTGCCGCGCCAGACGCTTTGATAGGCGCGTGAGAACCGGCTCACCCATCTGTTGGACGACGACACACCGAAGCAAAGGACCAGTCCCAACGGCATGCCGAGGATGATGGCGATCCCGGAGACCAGGACGGTCATGCCGGCGCCCCACAGCATCACGCGCAGGTTGTCTTGGATAAGGGCAAGCGTGGTCAACGGCTTCACCTAGAGACGTACCAGAGAGCTGGACGGGATGTGGGGGAGACGCCTCCTCAATCCTTCGGTACAGGCAAGGCGTCGGTCGGCAGCTTCATGGTGAAGCCGAACCATTTCTCCTGCAGCTTGGCCATCGTTCCGTCGGCGGCCAGCTTTCGGAACTGGTCGTCGAAGAAGTCGGCCAGCGACTTGCTGTCGTCGTCCTTCCGGAAGGCCCAGCTGAAGTAGGTCGGCGCTCCGAATGTCGTCTTCACGGTCTCGAACGCGTCGCCACGCTGCGTTTGCAGATAGAGCAAGTTCGGCAGCGAATTGACCACCGCGTCGGTGCGTCCGGCTGCCAGATCGGCATAGGCCTCGTTGAAGTCCACATAGGTCTGGATGTTCGTGATCGGCGCCAAGCCCTTTGACTTGAGCTGTTCGGATAAGGCCTCGGTGGCTTTCAGCTGGGCGGAGCCGGCTTGGGTACCGACGCTTTTTCCGCTGAGGTCGTCGGGTGTCTTGAGCGAGGAATCGCCTTTGCGTTTGACGTAAGTGAAGGATGCATCGGCGATCGGCAGGGACAGGCGGTAGGTATCGTACCGCTGCTTGTTGACGGTCACCGACGTTATGATGGCGTCGAACTTCTCAGTCTGAAGCCCCGGCAACAGACCTTGGAACGGCAGGTCAAGCCGGTCTATCTTGACACCGGGAAGGGCTTTCATGACCTCGTTGAACAGGTCCACGCCGTAGCCGACAATGCTGCCGTTCTCGACGTATTCGAACGGCGGATACCTGGCTTCGGAAGCGATCACGATCTGCCCCTTCTCCTTGATCCGGTCAAGAAGGTCGGCCGCCGGGGCCCCGCTAGCCGCCACAAGCGACAGCGAAGCAACAAGCAATGCAGGCAAGTACGATTTCAAAACAGACCGCATGAATTCCTCCCGTTCCTGCGTCGCGACATGCAATGGAACCACAGCCCTGCCGCTTCCCGATCACAGGGCCCTTTTCCCCCACGGTCATGGGCCAAAAAGGATTACTCCGTCGGCAGCTTGTGGCCAATTTGGCGCCGCTACGCCTAGCCCAGCATGTCAGGATTGACTCTCTAATAAATATGGAAGGAATAGACTATACATCGAGATTCACGATATGAACTCTGTTAGCCGAGTGGCATGGCGATTTAGAGGATTTTCCAGATGCGCATGTCCGCCTCCGATATTAGGGCAGTGCGGGTTTTCCGGTCGGTCGTTGAGCACGGCGGTTTCAGCGGAGCGCAGCTTGCGCTGGCAATGAGCCAGTCGACCATCAGTTTCCAGATTACCGCGCTGGAGCAGCGGCTGGGCTTTTCCCTGTGCCAACGCGGCCGTCGCGGCTTCGAACTGACCGACAGAGGCCGGGCCGTTTACGATTACTCCCATTCACTGACATCGGCCCTTTCCTCGTTCGAGCAGCAATTGGGCGAGCTTCGCCTGCGCGCAACCGGCACCCTGCGCATTGGCATCGTCGATTCGACCGTTACAGATTCGGTGCTTGGCATCGACGACGTGATCGATCAGTTCGTCAGGAAAGCCAGCGAGGTCGATCTGCGCGTCACGATCGGCTCACCTGAGCAGCTCATCGCCGACATTGCCAAGGATGGCATCGATTGCGCGATTTCTCCGCGCATCAAACTGCTGCCGGGTTATTCGCAAACCGAATTCCATCATGAGATGAACTCGTTATATTGCAGCGAACGACATCCGCTGTTCCCGAAGAAAATCGTGACGAAAGCGGACGTCGAGGCCGCCGTTGTCGTGGTGCGACCCTACGCGAACAAAACAGAACTGCAGCACATTCCGAACGCCAAGGTGGGAGCCTACGCCTCGAACATCGAAGCGCAGGCCATGTATATCCTGAGTGGCCATTATATCGGCTACCTGCCTGATCACATGGCGTCCATCTTCAGGGAGAAGAATCGACTGAAGGCGCTGCTGATCCCCGAAGCGCAGATACGGTCGCCATTCGTCATTATCTCGCCGAAACACAAGAAAGCTTCGCTGTCTCAACGCATCTTCCTGCAGGAACTGCGCAAGAGGATAGCGGCCGGGGAATCCACCCAAGCGAAACCCGCAGTGGCGTCAAAGAAGGATAAGACTTAATGGCCGGATGCCTGGCTATGGCCGGCCGGCCCGTCTATGCGAAAATGCGTGTCTGTGGGCACACAGGCCGCCCCGTTCACCGGAACGAGGTCCTGGGGGCAGGCCGAGAACGCGATCACGAGGTCCATTTCCGCACGCAGGCTGACGTAGGAGCCGGGCGTGGAGACTGGCGTGTCGAAGGAGATCGAACCTTTGCCGTCGATCGGAATGTTCATAAACAGGTTGAGCGGTGACGGCGTTTTCGAATGCGCAAGCCCGAGTGCCGCAAGAGCCCCGGCTAGGTTGTCCGTGCAGTTGTCGTGGTGGCCAACGTGTCCGAGCTGCTCATAGCGATAGCGGTCGCAGGCAGCGATCAGCGTATCGTGTACGCCGCCTGAGGTGTCCTCCAGGATGGTTAGCATCGGACGCCGCTTGTTGCTGAGCAGCGTGTCGCCCGCACGGGGATTAACCTTTAGCATCGCGCCGCGGCTATGCTCCATCGACATGAATTCCGCCATGTCGTCGGCGCGAAAGGCCCAGGTGTCCACCACTTGGCTGCCGTGGGTGTTGATGACGGTTACGACCTGCCCCTGCATGACGCCTGCCGCAACGCCCTTGCGTGCGGGAATCAAATGAGTTCGGCCCCTATGGTCCCTGCTTTGCATCTGCCGCCCTTTCTTTCAGCGCCTCGGGGCTTCGCGTTCCGCGAATATATAGCCAAGGAAGTTCAACAGAACCTGTGCCGCCAGGAAGCCGGTGATCCCAGAGGGATCATAGGCCGGGGCGACCTCAACCAGATCGATGCCGACGACATCGCCTTGTTTCACCAAGCCTTGGAGAATCTCCATGACTTCATAGTACAGGAAACCTCCGTGGCTGGGAGTTCCTGTGCCGGGTGCGATGGATGGATCGAAGCCGTCGATGTCGATCGTCACATAATAGCGGACTCCCGCGGGAATGGTCGCTAGCACGCCCTCGGCGCCGAGCCTGCGCGCCTGACGGACGGAAAGGATGGTTGAGCCGCGTTTCCGCGCGTCCTCATAGCCCTCCCGTGCCGTCGAGGAGACGTTGCGGATGCCGATCTGGCTGAGGCCGCTGACATATGGCTGCTCCGATGCGCGACGCATGGGATTGCCGTGCCCTTCGCGCACCCCATGGCGCACGTCGACAAAATCGAGATGCGCGTCGATCTGCACGATGTGGATCGGACCATGATCGCTGAATGCCCTGATGCATGGAATGTTGATGGCGTGGTCACCACCCAGCACGACCGGCAGGGCGCCTCTCTCGAGTATCTTGCGGACTGCCTTTTCCGCATTCGCGTGACTGGCTGCGGTATCGGTGTGCACCATGTCAGCATCGCCAACGTCGACTATTCGGACCTTGTCGAGCGCTAGGTAGATCTTGTCGTCCTCATGATCGTAAGCGCCGCCATGACCGAAGGAAAAAAGCGTCGAGGCCTCGCGGATCGCTCGCGGCCCAAAACGCGCGCCGGAGCGGTATTGGGTGCCCATGTCGAATGGGACGCCCAGGATCGCGACATCTGCGTCGATCTCATCCCAATCGAGGCAGACGGGTCGCTTGCCAAACGTGCTTAGCCCTACGAAGGGAAGGTCGAGCCGTCCGCTATTATAACCGTGGTCAGACATTAAAACTCTCCGGACCTATATGGAGCCGTCACGACAAGGATGGGAGCGCGACAGCTAGCCATCTGCCGATGCGTGGCTAGCACGCGCGAGCTACTTCTTTCCATCACGAGTGTTGGGCGTTCATATCGCTTTATTCGAAGATTGAGCGATGGAAGGTTCCCGTGTGTCGGGGCCGACAACGCGCCCATTCTGATGGAGCGCATGCTCAAGGGCAGGATCGAGCCGGGGGTAAGGTCTTTTGATCTCAAGCCGCCGCTGGCCGAGCTTGCGGAAGGCTAGGCCGTGAACTCATAAATTGGGGAGACCGGGATCGGTGGGAAACGGACGCCGACTCCTGTACTGAGCGGCTTGGACAGGCGCCAATGGTCGCCAAGGTCTGACGATCCTTATTTCAACCGCACTCAGTCGCGGTAGCGCAGCGTTTCCAGTACGAGTGCGAAAGCCGGCGAGAGTTGGCGCCGGCTTGGATAATACAGGTGATATCCCGGCCGGACGGGGCACCAGTCCTCAAGAACACGCACTAGGCGACCCTCTTCAAGAGGGTAGGCCACCAGATCCTCGGGCAGATAGGCGAGCCCGAATCCCTCAAGGCTGGCCTGACGGATCATCGCGAGGGTGTTGAACGCGGCGTGTCCTTGAACGCGCACCTTCAACTCCCGCCCCTGCTTGCGAAACTCCCACGGTGCAAAGCCGCCTGTGGGCAGTCGCAGGGGTATGCACGCGTGATCGGCAAGGTCTTCAGGAGTGACCGGACGGGAGCGGCTTACGAAGTATGAAGGCGCTACAACAACCCCCATGCGGAAGTCTGGCCCAATCCGCGCCGAGATCATGTCCTTGTCCACCTGTTCGCCAAGCCGTACACCCGCGTCGAAGCGATCGGCCGCAATGTCTGCTAAGCCGTAGTCATGGATAATCTCGACCCTGATGTCGGGATAGTCGCGCATGAGCCCGACCATGGCAGGCCAGATGATGGTCTCGCCGGCATGCTCCACGGTGGTGATCCGGACTGTGCCGGCCGGCTTGTCGCGCAGGGCGCTGAGGGCGGCAATCTCGCTTGCAATCTCATCGAAGTTGGGAGCGATGCTTCGAAACAGGCGATCCCCCGCTTCGGTGAGCGAAACGCTGCGGGTCGTGCGGGTCAGCAGCCTAACGCCGAGGCGCTCTTCCATCGTGCGGATCGAATAGCTCAGAGCCGACTGCGACAGGCCGAGCTTGGCGGCCGCCTTGGTGAAGCTGCGCTCGCGGGCGACGGCGATGAAGGTCAGGAAGTCATCCAGACTGTCGCGACGCATTCATCAATCCCATTTCTAAGCCCATGCAGATTATACCATCTAATTGCATGCCGCTAAAGGAGCTAACTTCCTGACTCAAGGCCAGACGGTCCACCGGAGCAACTCTCCGCCCAATGCCTACCGTCCAACTGGCCCACTGAAGGAGAACAAAATGAAGAAGGTAATCGTCGGCGCGCTCGCCGCCCTCACCATGGTCGTGAGCCCGGCCGCCTTTGCTCAGGAACCGACGGGCGCCGCCCCCCGCGCCTACATGATCGGCAGCTATGACATCAAGGATCAGGCGGTGTTTCAGCAGTACATCGAAGCCGCCTCGCCGCTCGTCACCAAGTATGGCGGCCGCGTGATCGTCTACAATCCCAATGTCACTGCCATCGAAGGAAGCTCGAGATCGGTGATCGCCGTCGCCGAGTTCCCGAGCCTTGCTGACGCCCAGCGCTACTACGACTCGCCGGAATACACGGCGGCCCGGCAGTTTTTCACCAAGTCGACCGAAGGATTTCGCATCATCACCGAAGGCGCCGGCCTTCCGCAGTGACGCAGTCCGCTGGCGGATGGATACCAGCATGGCGTCAGTCCCTGCTGGCCATCGCGTCCGAATTCGAGGCCGAGCTGCGGCCTAGAGAACAGGAGCCCAATATGAGTGTTTGGTTCATCACCGGCGCAGGCCGGGGCCTCGGTGTGGATATCGCCAAGGCCGCATTGGCGGCGGGCCACAAGGTGGTGGCAACCGGCCGCAACACGGAAAAGGTCGCAAGGGCCGTGGGAAAGTCCGAGAACCTCCTTATTGTCAAGCTGGACGTGACGAGCGCGGCCGACGCCGAAGCCGCTGCCCATGCCACGCTTGACCGGTTTGGCCGCATCGACGTGCTGGTCAACAATGCGGCGAGTTTCTTTGCCGGGTACTTCGAAGAGTTGACCGCCGAACAGATGCAACTGCAGCTCAGCACCAGCCTCGTCGGTCCCATGAACGTGACGCGGGCCTTTCTGCCAGCGATGCGCAAGCAGCGGTCGGGCAGGGTCATTTCGATCTCCTCGACGGCCGGGCTAATGGGTTTCGAGTTCTGCACGGCCTATTCAGCCTCGAAGTTCGGCCTCGACGGCTGGATGGAGGCGCTGCAGACCGAAGTCGTGCCGTTCGGCATCGAGACGATGATCGTGAACCCGGGCTTCTTCCGCACCGAGCTTCTCACGGAAGAGTCGACCAACTATGCCGCGCCCTCCGTTGAGGACTACCATGAGCGGCGGACGGCGCAGATCGCCTTCTGGCGTTCTCAGAACGGCAAGCAGGGGGGTGATCCCGCCAAGCTTGCGCGCGCCCTAATCACGCTCACGGCTGAGGACGTGCTGCCCCAGCGTTTCCTTGCCGGTGCCGACGCCATTGCCACGGCAGAGCAGAAGATTGCCATTCTGCAGCAGCAGATCGATGCCTATCGCGAGCTCTCGAGTTCCCTTGCCATCGACGAGGGTGCTGGCGGCTGAAACCCAATGGCACTGCAATTCCGAGGTGAAGACTTCGTGGCTGCGGCACTCCCAAAACGGCCACCTGTGAATTGATCAAATACGTCCGCTAAGAGGTCGATTGTCGACTGGCGGCTTTCCTATTGCAGCGGAATCTGTTTCCAGACTCTGCATGAGCCGATATGACCTGACCGACTTCGAATGGCACGTGATCGAACCACTTTTGCCCAAAAGGCCACGAGGGGTGCCGCGTGTCGATGATCGGCGCGTGCTAAACGGCATCTTCTGGCTGCTGCGATCCGGTGCGCCTTGGCGGGATCTACCAGAGCGGTACGGTCCACGCACCACCTGTTACAATCGCTTCGTCCGATGGCGGAAAGCAGGTGTGTGGGACCGCCTCGTGGACGCTATCACCAAAGGCCATGGGCGAAGCTGCCCTGGGTCATGAACTTGACTTGGATTTCCGGTCGTTGCCGCCAGCAACTGGCCGATCGAATTGCCGGGAGCGATCTTGTACAGCCCTTGAGACCAAGGGTTTGAGAAACAGGCCAGAAAGGGCTGGCGGACCGGCGATGGTGCCGCGCATCTTCCCGTGCGCGGTCTGCTGCCGGCTCTGCCTGTCGTCCGCGGCCAAGAGGGTTACGGAACCGGCCCAATGATGGATGGGGCAGATAAGTTAGTAATATCAGACAGTTACGGGAGAACCTGTGCAAGAATGGCACACGAAAGTTCTGCTTCTCTTCTTTTTTCGTTCCCACGACGGAGCCGCCGAAGCCCTATTCGGTCGCTCTTTTTGCCGACGATACTGTCCGTCCTATTGCGGACGTTCGCTGCAATATCCGTGCCCCGGTCCCTCAGCGCGGCCGTCCAGGTTCGCGCAAAGGAGCGGACCGCAGCCTTGGTCGCGCTGTAGGTCGTGTAGCCGGGGAAGCTCATGAACGCGGGGATAGAGCTGACCAATAATGATGGATCCGGCATTCGTCATTTAGCGGCAACGCCTTGTGGCAGGCGTTCAGCAGGCCGCGTACGTTGATAGCTCTCGGCATTGACCGGGCCAAACATTCAATCTCGACGACGCCCGCGGACGCCACGAGAATGTCAAGCCGGCGCTTGCTGCCTTGAACGGCGGTTGCGTTGCGGCCGATAAGCGCCGCATTACAGTGGCCTCCATGTCGGGCAAGTGGCCGCCTTACCGGCTCTTGTTAGCGCGTAGGCGCGCGATAGTTTTTGTGGGGAAGGGACTTCGATCAAAGGAGCCGACGATGGAACACCAAACTCTAAGCCAACTGCAGACAATTGCAGAAGTAGAACCCCTGTCGACATACCCGATCATGACCCGGCAACAGCGCATTGAGCGCTGGGCAGAGTTGCTGGAACAACATCCCGAGCGACGCCTGAGAGCCCTTGCCGGCACTGAGTATCTGAAGCGGGAAGCCCGCGACGCAGCACGCGGTGAGGGCTCGCCAATTACAGTGGCCTTCGAGGACCCGCTACTGCGTGCGTTAGGCCTGAAGGATGACACCTATGGGGAAGCAAAGCGCTTCTTCGAACTGTCTGACGGTGAGTTGCATGACATCGTCTGCAGTTGCCACGTCGGAACCACGTTCAGAGGGCAGTGGGCTGCCGCTAGAGTCCGCCGGTCGATCGGAGGGAACAGGTTTCTTAAGTGGCTTAGAGGGAGAATGTGGCACTGAGGTCGCCAAGGACGGCGATTGAAGCTCGTTTCAAGCGAGGTGGCCGTGGTGACGACGGGGGTCGGCGCCTGTCCCAAAGGTTGTGACGGCGGCAGACGGGTGGGACGCTCCTCGGTCCCGGTTCACTCGAGGTGCGTTCCAGGCAAGGCTGCAATACCCCAGGGGCAGGATTTCTGGATTCCTATTTGCGGCTAGCATCACCACGTAAAGACGTCGATCGTTCGATCATCTGATGCGCTAACCTCGGCGGCGCCGCCTGGCCTCTATGGCAACAAAAGTGACTGGCGAAAATCCCAGGCGTCCACGCCGACGTCGTGCTGGCGCGTCATTGGCTTCAGCCGGCCATCAGAATGGCCGTGCAGGTTTATCGATTTCTTGCCGATCTGGTTCCAGGTGCGGAACGGGTAGTGGCAAAGAACCAAGAAACGGCCCTCGACAGTTAGCTCCTTGTAGTGTTGCACGCTAGCCCAAGCCGAAGCGCGGAGCGTTACCACGCCGTCGTTGTTGCCGATGATCAGGTGCTTGGTGCCGTGGAGGCACGACACCAGCGAAGACACTGTCTCGGCCGATCCCTTGGCGAAGTCGCCGAGGTGCCAAACCTCGTCATTTGGAGCAACAGTCTCGTTCCAAAGTTCAGTCAGTGCCTGGTCATGTGCCGCCAATGAACCGAAGGGGCGAGGGTCGAGCCGCAGAATGCGGGGATCGTTGAAATGCGTGTCGGAGGTGAAGAAGATCATGCGCCGCCGCTGGCTGAGCCGAGCGCTCGACGATCGCTTCTAAGTTCGGTGGCCGGAGCGCCTTTGGGTCCATCATCGATCGATCCTGATTTAGGCTTCCCTGAACATCTTGAGTGCCTCTTCTTTGGTGAGGCCGCACTTGCGCGCAAAGTAGAGGCTTCGATCGCTTTTTCATGATCCGCCGTGGCTTCTGTGTGCCGTTTGGGCTTTTTACCTGTTTTTCTCTTTCACCTTTGATGCCACCGAACCATCACCGTGCCGGGTTGTTCCCATCCATCGGATCTGCTGACCTGCCAAGCGCGGCAGCCTAATGTCGCCGACAAAACGAGATCCCGAGACCTGTAGCAGGCATCAGGTTGGTCGTTTCTATATGGCCCATCTAGGAGGCACAGTTGGAGCTCTAAAGTTGCCGAACGCGTTGCAGACGGTTGCTTTTGGCTACGAGCGGGACGCGGCCTGGATCTTCTGCCGAAAGGCGGCTCGCGCTCGCGGAGAACCATGTAACGCGCTTGTTGAATCGTAGTCTGAAGACCAAACCTCGATCACCTCGTGCGCCCGACGGTAGTAGGACAGCGAGGTTTCGTAGGTGATCAGCCAGCCCGAATTGCACACCCATTCGCGCTTCCGGAAGTCAGCGCTATCGAACGGCACCCAGTGGCCCCTGCGCGTGGTTACGGTGAACGCTACTTCAACAGCCCTGAGTTCCGATATGGTATTCCGGTTCCATCCGCGAGATTTCCCGCCCATGGCTGGCCGGCAGACACGCTGGGTGGCTCCCGCTGAAGCCTTGCCTCTATCTTGCAGCCATGGCGATCCGGAACCTCGATCCATGTGGAGAGTTGTCCAGCAGCCCAGCGGAGATCCAAGCCATGGCGCCACCAGAGGCCAATCGCGGCGCCGCCGCGCAGCCGAAACGCTTTGGCAAGCGGCAACCCCATCACCGGCACGGCACAAGGCCTCCGGAGCAGGATTATCTATCGACGGGCTTCCAACGATATGAAGGACGTGGCCCATGAACGTCGCCAACCTGCAATTGGAAGGTTTGCTTATGGCGGTCGCGGCCGTCAATAACGCCTTGGTCCGCAGAGGCCTTCTCTCTGTCGATGATATCGGCACGGCGTTGAAAAACGCGGAAGCCTCGTTCACGGTTGAGGAGCGCCTCTTCGAGGACATGTCGCCGGCTAACCGCGACGCAGTGTGTTTCCATTTGCGTCTTTTGCGGCTGGCTAACACCAAGCAGTTCGAAGCGAGTGTGCCACCGTTTTCCGAGCTGGCCAGGCAGGTGGGGATCACCAAGCAGCCTAACAACGACCAGATGTGAGGGAGGAAGGTCGACCTGCGCGGCTGGCCTCGAAAGACTTGATGAACGATGACCCTGTAGATTCGCTCGCCAACGCAATTCGCCATCGCAGCGCAATTCTGTTTGTTGGGGCAGGGGTGTCGATCAGTGTTGGACTACCCTCCTGGGAGAAGCTGATAGAGCGAATGGCAAAGGAGCTCGGCGTCGACGACGAATTTTCCACGCGGCGCGATCGTTTTCAAACCTTGGCCGAGTACTATCGGATCAAGCATGGCAGCATCGGGCCACTTCGCAGTTGGATGGACAGAAACTGGTCCGTCCCCAAGGACCGGATCGAGAAATCCGAGTTGCATCGTCTCATCGTGAGGCTCGACTTCCCTGTCATCTACACAACTAATTATGACCGGAACCTAGAACTGGCTTATGAGATATACGGCCGGGACTACGTGAAAGTGGCCAATGCACGCGATGTAGCGCAGGCCCGCCGAGGCGTTACCCACATCGTCAAGTTCCATGGTGATTTCGACGAGGATTCGTCCCTCGTCCTCACCGAAACGGACTACCTCGATCGCCTGTCCTTCAATTCTCCGCTGGACGTGCGTTTTCGCTCGGATGCACTCGGCAGCACGATCCTCTTCATTGGCTATAGCCTTTCCGACCCAAACATTCGGTTGCTGTTGCACCGTCTCTGGCAGACGTGGCATCGGTCCGGCTATGAGAAAGATCGCCCGCCCTCGTTCATCCTCATGACCAGCCGAAACCCTGTGGAGGAGGCCGTTCTTGGGCGTTGGGGCATTTCGGTCGTCGGCGGCGAAATCGACGAGCCGCAAGCTGCTTTGATGGACTTCCTCAGCCGGCTGGCGGAGATGGTTGGGGATGGGGAACTGTCGCAAAACAGCGAGCAATAGGAACAATCGAAGTAAACGGCAGTTCGGCGGGCTCTCAAGGAACGGTCCCATGGCAGAGAATTCCGTCCGGAATTTCAATGTTCAATTCCGGCCCTCAACATCTTGCCGCACATGACGTGCTTCGCCTGGCTCTTGAGCTAGATGGAGATGTCCTTGGCTCGACCTGCATGTCGGGATGATGAATCGCGGCACGGAGAAACTGACGAAAACTGCCTTTACTTCGAAGTGCCTTTGACACCGGTAACGCCTCGACCTCAATGCGCGTTGTGCCGAGCTCGGCGCAACGCGCGATCTCTTATTCGACAAATGACTCTACCGACCGATCAACGCTTGGCGTTCTCACTCTCGGAGTCGGTCCGCGCGAGGAATTGTTCGGTTGTCGCTGGAATATGGCTTTTCAGCCAGTCCGCCATCGCGACTTCCTCACGCAGGTTCTCGTCGCAGACCTGGGCGACCTCTGCTTCACCTAGCGATTTAGCAGCGGCGATAAGGATTGTGTAGGAGGCGATTTCCATGTGCTCGAACGTGTAGCTTGCAAGCGATCCTTTCATCACTTCGTCACCGGCGAAGACCCCACTGAGCGACTGCGCCATTGCCGTCAGCTTGCCGCCGGCATCCTTCAATGTGGAAGATCCTTGTCCGATGCGGTCGAGACAAGTTTCCAGCCGAGCAGCCTGCTGCCTGGTCTCCTGGACGTGCTGGCGAATCCGGTCGCTGAGCTCAGGATAGTTCTCAATTCGGTTCAGCTGCCCATTCAACATGGTCTCGGCCTGCTCCTCCATAGCGTGAGCATCCCTAAGCCATTGCACAAGCCATTCGCGCGATTCTGACATTTTTCATTCTCCTTCACGGGTCGGCCAGAACTTTCAAAGGGAGATATTGTTCCTCATCGGTTGAGCTGCGGACTCGGCCTGTATCGCCAGCCTTTTGCTGGTCGCGCTGGATTCAGGCTCCTGGACCTCGGGCGATGGGCCATTGCCGCGGCGCTGAAACGGTTCTGCGGAATGACCGAAGCTGCTGCCGTCACCGCGTTCGGCGATGGGTATCTCTACGAGTTTCGTGTCGGCTCGTATTCTGCTGCCACGCTGCCATGTCTCAGGCTAAGCTCTGTTTGCCCGAGCTGTCTGGCATTTACCGTTGTCTTGCGAAAACAGCCCGTTGGCTCAGCGAGGCCCCAGGTTCACCAGCGGAGATCTTGTTTGCACGCACGAGTTGCAATGGAACGTCACGGCGTTTGTCAGGTTGGTAATGGAATTCGCTGCCAAGGAAACGAGCCATGACTTCTTCAGACAACTCTTCAGTTGGCATATCACCCCGCCCCCGCCAAAGCAGGCGACACCTTCACCGGCCGCAGAGAACACCTCTGGAGCAGGTCCTGCGGTCGCCGAGCGTTCGAAAGACGCCAAGGCGCCCAGGGGCGGTCGTCAGCCTGGGGCTTATGTCAAGGATTAGACGGCCGTGCGTTTAGTTTCGGCTGGCCGCTACAGTCGAAGCGACGAGGAGGTTCTTATGCAGATGATGGAAATTGTCGTCAGCCGAGACCGGGCTCCGGTCGTGGAATTCCGCAGGGAGGGCGAGTGTGTTACAGCACCCTGCAGGCCGGGCATAGTCTTCCCGACGACGAACTCATCGCAAACGCCAAGGCTATGATGATTCAGGTCGCTCAGTTCGGGATGGACCAGATCAAAAGCGCAGTCACTTCTGATGGGTCGCCAACCGATGAGGTTATACAAGCCGAACTGTCGGGATAGAATAGCTTCGCAGGGTTACAAGGCACCAGTCGATCGGCGGACGTGCAGTCATCAGCCAGAAAAAGGCGAGAACGGATCGCGGGCAATAGTTCGAGCAGCACAATCGTGGTCCGCGTTCAGGCACGCAGATCGACGCACCCTCCAAAACAGCGACACCGGTGATCCCGAGAAGCCGAGCGTGGGACGATCATGCGCTGCGTTGTCCGGGCGGCTGATCGGCTTTTTCTAAAGCTCGGGAACAAAGCTGGCGCACACTGGTTGGGGCCAAATTCAACGCTGTGGGGAGGAGATATGTCGCGTATCTTCAATCTTGGTTTGTCAGTCCTGCTTGGGGCTGCGACGTTCGCGCTCAATGTTGCTTCGGACCCGCTGCCGCCGGATTTGACGTATCGTCCATTGCCAAGCTTGCCTTTTTCCGCGGTCAAGGAGACTGACGAAGCGCAAAAACCGGCAGTGACACAACGGCAACGCGGCCTGCTTGAGAGACGTTACGATCTGGCTGACCGGCCGATGCGGGGCGTCATGATGTCGGGTGGGCGCAAAGCTGTACAAGAAGGCTCGCGAGTGAAACTGCCGGCAGGCGAAACCTGGAGCAACCTGGCAGCGAAAACTCCTCAGGAAATTCGTGATCGTGGTCTGTTGCCGCAAGGTTTCCTGCCGTTGCCGCACGTCAAGCAGGCCACTGGAGGTCAGGTCTTTCCTGAAAGTCAGATTAGAGAGATCGGCGCTGATGAAGGACGGGATTTGCGTCGCTTCGATGTCGATTTCGACCTGCCGGATTATCTTACGCCGGAATTTCCACCTCCAATATTTCTCACCACGCACCCGGAGCTAGGCGATGTGTCGCGAGGTGATCTGCTCACGATACGCAACTTCTACGAATACATGAACGGCATCATCACGCCCGTGCAGATGGAAGGGCTTCGTCTGCTGCTGACGCCATTTCCGCAGGAGGAATTCAATCAGACCGAGGACAGGAAGGTAGCGATGCAAAGCACGGGTGTGGCGTGCCTCGATTGCCATTCCAATTTCCACACCAACGCGGCGTTTCACCTCACCCCGGACGTGCGGCCGCAAGCCGAGCGCTTCCGGCTCGACACAACCAGTCTGCGTGGCTTGTTCAACCAGCAGATCCACGGATCCAAACGCTCGCTGCGTTCCGTGGAGGACTTTACGGAGTTCGAACAGCGCACCGCCTATTTCAACGGCGATCACGTGAGCGCCACCCGCAAAGGGGTGAATCTGCCGGATCGGCCCAACCAGGTTGCGATGATGGCGCAAATGCAGAACATCGTCGATTTTCCGCCGGCACCGAAGCTCGACGCGTTCGGACGGCTTGACCCGGCTGCCGCCAATGCGCTGGAGATCAAGGGCGAGCAGGTGTTCATGGGAAAGGGCCGCTGCGGCGAATGTCATGTTCCAGGTCTGTCCTTCATGGACAACAACATGCACGATCTGAAGCTTGAGCGATTCTACAAAGTTGGCCAGACGTTCAACGATCAGGTTGCCATACCAGATGGACCGATCAAGACCTTCACGTTGCGCGGGATCAAGGATTCTCCGCCCTATCTTCATGACGGCCGCCTAATGACGCTGGGCGATACCGTAGAGTTCTTCAACCTGGTGCTCGGAACGAAGCTCGACCAAGCGGAAAAGGATGCATTGGTGGCCTATCTGCTCACGCTCTAGAACACCGGGGAAACCGCGGCCGAAGGGTTAATTCGGTACTGAATGGAGGACATCATGCGTGCCGCCGTAATGACAGTAGCCCTGGCATTGTCGCCCTGCTGTGCGCTGGCGCAAATCGGCAATCCAGCCGGCCTTGCTCCCGATACGAGCATGCAGAAGCCTGGAGTTCCAGCACCGCAACAGACGAATTATCAGGATCGGCTTTTCGCCCAGCTGATTACGGTAGGCGGCAGGTCCGAGATAGAGCTAGGTCGGCTCGCGGCTGGAAAGACAAGTCACGATGACGTCCGGGAATTTGCAAATCGGATGGTCGATGATCATGACAAGGCCAATGAGCAGCTGAAATCCGTGGCAGATAAAAGCAAAATTCCACTTCCCGAAGGGCTCGACCCAGATCACAAAAAAATCCGTTCCGATCTCGAAAAACTCGACGGCACCGCGTTCGAGCTGGCTTACCTGGGGGCGCAGATCGTTGATCACCAAAAGACGGCGCAACTCCTGGCGTGGGAGATAGGCTCGGGCGAGGATGCAGCGCTTCAGCGCTTCGCCTCCGAAAAGCTGCCGACAGTGCTGGAACATCTTGACCTGGCCCGCACATTGTATGCGAAGTTGGCGGGGCAGGCCGTGTTTGCGCCGGATGCGCAAAAGACCAAATGAAGCGGCCGGCCATGTGAACCCCTGAAAGTTCAGGCTGTCTTCCAGGTTCCAAGCGTGAAATCAGCTATGAACCTGCCTCGAGCAGTCCCGCTGCCCAGCCCACCTGCAAGGTGGGCCGTTATCAATCGCTGGACGCGAGTTGGCAACGACGCCAATCCCGGATCGCATGTCTTGGGATCCGCCGCTGCAACCGAAAATAGCCCAGCAGCTTGCGAGCTGCCTGGGAACACTTCCGCCATTTCGAAGTTAGGCCCGCATAGGAGACCGAGATGGCCATCCCACAACCATAATCACCTGCGCAAGAAGCCGGCTCATGCAGGCAAAAGCCGCCAAGAGGACGATAGACCAGGTTAGAGCACGACCCAGGTACAAAATGGCGCACTGCGGGCGATAAGAATTAAGGCGAGGCGCTGAGATGCCGCGGACTAATGATGACGGTCGTAACGAGAAGAACACATTGGCTGCAGCACTTGTTGTCGACAAGGACGTGCTGAGCGCGCCGCCAAGACGGGCCGATTGAAGGAAGCGCGCCTCGCACAAGCCATCACGCGCGGCCCCATCGAACGCAGGCCGCGTGTCACCAAAAAGGGTCGCAGGATTTTTGTTGCTGGCTAGGAGGTGTCCGTGACTCGCAATCACGACAAGGAAAGATACGACCGCGCCAAGCGTATCAGCCAAGAGATGCTGGACGCTGAACGAGCGGAGCGCGCTGAGAAGACGGCGCGGCTGAGACAAGCAAGGCTTGCACAGCACCTGGTGGAGTCGTCGCCGGCGCAACCGCAAATTCATCGCGAATCCATCCAGGCTCTCAAAAAGAGAAGCCGTAAGGTGATTGAAGTATTTTAGGCCCTCCACATCTGTGCAGAACCACGGCGCGGCGTTTAATTTCGACCAAGAGCGTCTATCAATACCAATGGCGATCAACCGCGGGGACTTTGCATCTCCGCACCTCGCCATTAAAGCTGGGAGCGAAGCCTTCTCGCAAAGTCGTCGGTGACCTTTTCGCTTAGCGGACGAGCTTGCCATTCTTCCACACTGACCTGCCTTGATCGTTTCAGGTCCTCGTTGAAAACGTCTATTTGCGTC
This sequence comes from Mesorhizobium sp. BR1-1-2, assembly GCF_020165435.1. NCBI lineage: Bacteria > Pseudomonadati > Pseudomonadota > Alphaproteobacteria > Hyphomicrobiales > Phyllobacteriaceae > Mesorhizobium > Mesorhizobium sp. BR1-1-2. The sequence goes on along the minus strand of NZ_JAIUID010000007.1, from coordinate 87,648 downwards.
CGCGCGAATTCCATGCCGTAGACATTCAGAGTGCCTCATCGTTGAGGCGCAAGGAACGCTCATCCAAATTGGCCGAGCCAAAGCTCACCCAGGGTCGTCGGAGGCGGGCCGGCAGGACTGACCGCCGCTCAATATCTTGCCCGTTTTCGCCATCGCGTGCTGGTGATCGATGCCGGCGATCCTCGTGCCGCCTTGATCCCAACGAGCCATAACTGTCCTGGCTTTCCCGAAGGAATAAGTGGAGCCGATATTCTGGATCGCCTTCGACGTCACGCCACCTTGTATGGAGCCACTCTGGTTGGAGGGCAGGTCTATTCCCCCGCCCCCGCCTAAGGGGGGGTCGTCACTGAGACCTCGATTGGCGCAATCCGGACACGCAAGGTGTTTTTGGCGACAGGGATCACCGACACGACACCCGTCATTCCGCGTCTACGCGAGGCAATTGCCGCAGGTGTCATTCGACTCTGCCCAGTATGCGATGGGAGGCGATCGACCAGAAGATTGCAGTCGTCGGGCACGACGTGAGAGCCTTGAAAGAGGCCATTTTTCTCAGTCGGTTTTACACCGCTCATAACATGCTTGGGAGCGACGCATCCGACCTTCCGATCAGCACTCATCGTGCGGCGAGGGCAAGAGGCATAGTCATCGGTGACCTCTCGACACGCTCTGTCCGGCAGCAGACGGCTGCGAGGCGATTTTGAAAGATGGGACGTCATACCGCTTCGATGCCATTTATCTGGCACTGGGATGCAAGGTTCGTTCTCAACTCGCCGAGGCCGTTGGCGCAAGATGCTATGAAGACGGCTATGTCACAGTCGACGAGCATCAGCAGACTTCCATCCATGGCATGTACGCCACCGGTGACGCTGTCAACGCGTTGAACCAGATAGCCATCGGTTTTGGACAGGCTGCCATTGCCGCGTCGCATGCCCATAGGGAGCTGGCGCCGAGCAGACTGGATTTGCAGATCAGCCTTCTCAATGAACATGAAAACACGCGGCTGATCGGGATGTCGGCCGCTTGACGGCGCATCGGAACGTCTCGACCCCGGCCGACAAGAAGTTGCCGCGTCCTGCAATCGCAGCAGATGATCCCGCCAACAGTTCCAGCCGCGGAACATTCACTGGGGCACGAGGTTTGGCTGCAGGCCTACAATCCTCCCTCCTTGTCTGGGCCTTGAGGCTGCCGAAGCAGCTTCGGCCCGTCTCGGCTTTGTCCGGGGCGGGCTTTCGATCTAGGAAGAGCTTTCCGGATGTAGTTGAGGCAGATCACGCCGTAGACCGATAAAAGGCCGTTGCTGGTTCGAGCGGACGCCATTTTGTTTGCCTCCCGAGAACACGTGGAACATTCTTTCTCGTCCAGCGTTAGCGCGCGCCGGACGACCTGTTCTGCGATCTCTTGCTGGCCGGCATCAAAGGTTGCAACCACCCGCCTCGGCCCCTCTCGAGACGGGCGGCGAGCGGAGTTGAGATGCGATGCATAGAGCCGCCTTCACGCCATCAGAACTTGCCCTACTCAGTCGCGTCTTCGCACGCAGCAAAATCAAAAAAACGAAACCGCAACCGAGAGGGAACGCCGCGCATCAAGTATTCTGGCCTACTACCAAGCGGGGATCACGGATGAGGATGAGCTAGAACAGCTTTCTCGCCAACCGCTGGGAAGGTGACGATTAGTCTTCCTTCTTCAGAGCTTCCGCCTCATCTTTGAGCTTCGGCCAATCGGCGCCGTGCTTGCGAAGCAGCGTTCGGGCTTGCTTGGGGTCAATGTCCGTGAGCTGGACCAGATGTTCGAGCTCAAGTTCCTGGCCTTTCGCTACCCGGCTTGCTTCGTTCGCTTTTCGTTAGCACTTCGACACCCACTGCTGAGACAACATGAACGAGCGCCGAAAGTGCGCGTTCCAGAACTTCAATCAAAAAATACGCGACACCGATTAAAATCACTCGGGTTGGGCCAAGTATGGGACGGGCCATGGCCTTCTGCTGTGCCTTGCCGATTTCTTCCTGTGGGGAACCGAAGCTTGCCTGAGGTCGCAAATGGCGGCGGCATCTTCGCGCGACTGTCCGATCACGCGGCGTTCGGGTTTCCTCTCCGTTCATGCCATTCGATGTGCCGTCGCTCGGCAGCTTTCTGACGCAGCAAGTCCGGTGCGCACTTCACCTCATCAACTTGATCTGAAGCGAGATGCTCAGCCTCAGAATCCTGTCGCCGTTTTCGTTCCGCACTTCAACAAACACCTGCTGCCCGTCCACCTCAGTGAGTGCATCTCTCGTAAGGTCGATAAGGCCCTCGAAGCCCACGCGGCGCACCTCCTCCAAGCCGGCACAATCGATGCCGATTTGGTCCTTGATGACCACATCGTGTTCGCCACTATCAAAGAAAAACCGTGCCATCCGAGAGTTTCCGTCACCATTAAGCTGCGGGGTTCCTTTGGTGCAGGTAGGTCGTGTCGAAATCACCTGCACGAGTGAGGCCAGGCCAATCAAGAGCATGAACTCTTGACCCCGTAGTGGCGATGAGGCCTCTACGTCGAAGTTCCTGAAGCATTCGGTTGACGTGGACTGTGGACAAGCCCAATGCATCGCCAAGGGCCGCCTGGGTAATGGGAAGATCCGCGACGTGATCCTGGATGCGTCCAACCGAGCGCAAGCGAAAAATCAGTTCGCACAATATGTGAGCCATGCGCGTGTATGCCTCGCGTCTTCCCACATTAGTGACCCATTCCCTGTAAATCGCTGCATCGATCAGGGTCGACCGCCAAAAAGCCGTCGCGATTCGAGGATGCCGTTCGCAAATGGCGCGAAGAGCGTCATGCCGTATGAAGCCCAGTCTGGCCGGCGTGAGGGTCGAAAAGTTACAATCCATGACCGACAGATGCACGCCGTGCAGATCCGGAATGTCACCAGCCACAAAGAAGGATGTGATCTGCCGTTTCCCGTCGCCGGTATGTTTGGTGGAACCGAGCAGGCCATCCAAAACGACAAACGAACTAACAGGACGGTCCCCCTCACGCACCAGGTCATAGTTGGCCAAAAAATCCTTCTCCTGGATCGGGATGCTCTTCAAAACGTCGATGTCGGTCTGTCGAACATCCGAGATGCTCTGAAGCTTGCGGATAAGTACATCCGAGGATGAGGTGGGAGACAAATTGGCTACCTAGCTTATGTTATTTATCGAACTTGCATTCGCGCTGAAAGTTCCGTGACATTACAGAGCGGCGGCGGAGAACGGGCCGGTTCTGCGGGGCCTGCGTATGCAGCTCCCGACGTGAGTTGGACCGCCGCACAATCGAGCCCGCAGTTATGCCGCCCATAGGGAAGCCTGCGGAGCAATGCATTGACCTATGACATGGGCTGTGTTCGAAATTGTCGCTGAGATACCGTTGGCGCCAATTCGGCAAGGCTTTGACGTCCGCAACGGAACATGCCCCACTGGCGCTACGAGGTTGTTCAGTCAGCCGAGACAAGCTGCAAGGCAACTTAGAGCGGCAATACAGCTCCTGGCGCTCCGCTAAGCTCCGCCATCTGAAACAGTGGCTGGCTCACGCACGAACTTCATCCGCAGCGGCACGGCGAATGCCGTGAACTGCTCAGCCAGTCTGTCAAGGGCTTGGCGCATGCCAACTCCCGCAGCTGGCGCTCCGTGTCCGCTGATCACCATCTGCGGCTTCAGCGCAGCCAGTTGTTTCACGGATTTTTCCGCCGCATCCCAATCCGGTGTGAAGTAGCGCGGTGGACCATGCATCTCCAAGTCCTGAACGGCGACTTCATAGACCGACTCCTGACCCGTGGTGATGAAGGCGTCCCCAGCGATCAGCGAACGGTCTTCTTCGCGCCAGAGAGAGACATGCCCCGGCGCATGCCCGGGCGTGTGCAGCCAGCGCCATCCGGGCATGCCGGGGACCGATCCGTCGACCGGCAAGAGTTGCAGGCGATCTCCGAGATCGATTGGGCCACGAGGAAAGATTGGCGAAAGCAGCGCCATCAGGCCTCCCCCCACCCAAGGATCAGGTGGTGGATAGGCTTCGGTCCCGTCCAAATAGGGACGCTCGAGCGGGTGCGCGAAAACGGGCGCATCCCATGTGCCGGCCAGATCCACAACCGTTCCCACATGGTCGAAATGGCCATGGGTCAAGATGATCGCGGCTGGCCGCGCGCCGGCTCCAAAGCGCTTTTCCGCGACCGCCAGGATGCTGCTTCGGGACGTCGGCAAACCCGCATCGATGAGGACCCAGTTTCGATCTCCGCTGCCGGGAGCGCCGAAGAACACGACATTCACGATTGTCAGCCGCAAATAGGCCAAATCCGGCGCGATGCTCCAGACGCCGTCGCCACGATCCTCGCGCCTGGCATGGTCGATGTCGGAAAGTCGAATCTGAACGGTCATACTGTTCCCTGCCTCCGTTGTAACCGCCGGACAATCGATGACGGCTCGGTCCCGAACTTGCCTCGGCGCACCTTGTTCCCTGGCTGCTATCTGCTCACAGGCTCGGTGGGCTCGATCGGAACAAAGGCTCGACCATCCGGGTTTGGCTCCCAGTAATACCCTGGACGATGATGCAGCATGGCAAATGAGAAGGGGTTACCGCATGAGCGAAGCAGCACAAAGATAGCGATGGCTTGACTTCGATTGCGGGCACGTCGCCGTTCGCCAATCTTTTCCTGGCTGGCTTTGAGTGCTCGTCGCACCGGCGCAAGGACGGCGTTCGCCTCGATCTTATCCGCGCGACGTCGCATTATTTGCGAAGCTTGTCCCCATAGGCGCCTAGTTGCTCATCCGCCGCCTATTGGGGCGAGGCGGCGGACCTGTCCTTGGGAATCGACCGCTCATAGGGGTAATGTGCCACTTGGAGGCCAGTTCCAAGATTTCGCTTTGGAAGACAAACGCCATCAGGCGTAATTGTAGCAATGCCATTGTGCAGTATCATATGGGCCGGGTAATTAGGCCCACCCTCGTGCCAGATATGGTCGGCACGGTCAATCAACTCGATGCTTCGGCTGCTTGATCGTGCCGACTATTGCCCGACGATCCCTGTGCAATACACTTGAAAAGCAAGATCTGCTACTGCGACATGAAAGAGATCGAGCAGCTGCGGCGGGAGCGCCCCGAACGGGCAGGAACGGCCTACATGGAAAGCGTGCGGACGCGGTAGCTTGCCTGAGCCCGGGCCGTACGAGTGATGCCCCCATCTCCCGTCGAACCACACCGCGTCCTGTCCCGAACATAGCGGTCGCAAGTGTCAAGAGCATGTTACATGGGGTTACATGTCACTGTTACTTGGAGAGGGCCGAGGTCGGTTGCTGGTTGCGTGTAGAGCGAGGTGGCCACACGCCGAACCTAGGTGATCTCATAATAGAAATCGCAGATCAGATCGGCAACCTTCACAGCTTCGAAGTCAGTCATGTGCGCCGCGTTCTCTACAGCAACGGTTCCAAATCATCCTGATCGATGGCCAGAAGGTCCAGCAATTTTGCAAATTTGATTTTGAGTTCGCGGTCGCCGTTGAATTCGTCGATCGTCACATTCAGAATGTTTCCATTCGCCTCGATCAGCCTCGCCTGAATGCTATGTTCGGAAGCCGCTAGCGCTCGGATCGCGGCGAAGAAGTGTTCACGAGCATTGGTATATTTGTCGTCCACTTTGGCACCTCTGTGAGTAAAAAGCGCGCCCTGGACGCGGGGGCGCGAGCCGCGACTTAGGCTTTCCCGAAGGCCGGAGTCAACAAGTTCAGGGCTGCTGGTAGAATGCGCGAATGTCACCAAGACACGAAGCGTAGTCTAGACGATCTGCGCAGAAAACCGCCGCCGAGAGGTAACGCGCTTTTTCTGAATCAGCGGAACCTGCTAATTGATGGCTGGTTTCCATGGCGGCAGCGCCTCCGCGCGCTGCTGGTCGAGCAACCTCGGCCGGGCTCGCATCGTCCCCAAGCGTGCGGGCCCAATTCTGACGGAACATCATGTAATGCTAATAGTTATGGCTTTGGCCGGGACCGCCCTCCCGGCACGTCCTCGTTGGGGGACACGCCCGCGTTCCCCTACACTTTGTGTTCGGTGGGGTTATTTTGGCGGCAAAGATTCGGGGTTGGGCATCGACGTCCGGCTGAAATGGATAATCATCAACGCCCGAGAAACCATGTCTTATATCGTGACGCTTGTGCGGCCGTTCCGCCGCAATGCGACCGCACGTGGCCAGCCATAGGGATTATAGGCCTTCAAGGGAGACCTCGCATGAACTTTCATAAAGCCTTTGCCGCCGTGCTGATGACCGCAGCACTCGCGGGCTGCGCGCAGACCGAAGGCCAGCAAAGGGCCGGAACCGGCGCGCTGATCGGGGGCGCTGGCGGCGCCCTCGTCGGTCAGGCCATCGGCGGCAACACCGAAAGCACGCTCATCGGCGCTGCCGGCGGCGCCCTGCTCGGCGCCGTCGTCGGCTCGGCCACTACGCCGCAACGGCGCGGCGAACAGATGTGCCGCTACCAAGACCGCCGCGGCCGCATCTACACGGCACCGTGCGACGACAGGTACTACAACGGCGATTATTGAGCAGAGGGTAGTCTGCTCATCCACCGTCCTAAGGGGGAAACGGGAACGAAAACCACTGTGGGGCAATAGCCTTGGTCGTACATTTTTTCTGATCGCGCCGCCGGAGGTGGCGCTACTTGTCATCTTTGCCATAGCATAGGGATACCAGCAAGGACGGCGGGGTCCTGGAGGTCGTTTTGACTGAGAGCCTTGCCGGCACCCTGAAGAATCGTGGCAAACGGGCAGCAAGCTAGTGCAGTTCTTTTGCTCAAACTGTCTGTGCGTAAGATATCCCAAGGCTCGGAGGTCCGACCCGGCTTGCGCGATCGAGTATTTCGGCATGTGGATCGACCGTGCCAAGACTGTATTGCCGGCTCTTGGTGCGGCCACTAGGCGACTCATGTGCGCCACAACTCGCAAAATGCTGGGTCCGAGCGTCTCTCCCTCGTGAGGCGCGTGTCAGATTGGTTGTTGCGGCGGTAGGATTGCCGCCGCAGAGAGTTTTAACGCTCACTTTCTATAAGTTCGTCTGCACCGCCAATCTTCGGCCCTGTCATCCAAGGCGGCGCCACGGGAACGTCTTCGATCACACCCACCCTGCGTGCCCACATCGCAAACGTCTTGTGCGCGGCCTCGACAGACTTGCGACCATCGTACGCCGAGTAGCATGTATCACACGCCGCGCAGTGGAGAATGCCGCGCCTTTGGACCGGCCATTCTTCGAGAAATTCTATGGCTTTCTATGACGCAACCGATCTTTTTGAGGACGACACTGTCATCTCGTACGAAAATCGGCTGTTTGAACGTAGCGCTTTCCATCGTGACCTCCCTTCAAGTCCTGAAGCGACGCTTGTGCCTCTTCGGGTGACGCAGGATGATTCTCGGCAAAAGTGTGCCGGTCTGCGTGACGTCTTCTCGACACAGAGAGGATATTGGAAATGCCATTTTTCAGTTCAAGAGAGAAGTGGCCGGCCGAGCGCAGTAGCCTCTTGGCAATCATATCGACGTGGCACCTCATCCCGCTGCCAGCGCGTCCGTTCAGTCTGCGAGGGCTTCGGGCCACCAACCTGCATGTCGGCGATCTTGCCGCTATGGGAATTCGCGTCAAGATGTACTGTAAGAGCATCGGCCCCGCGACGTTGAACTGTGTTTCCTGTTACTCATGTCCAGGGCGGCCACTCCACACGAGCGCGGGACATGAGTCGCCAAACCGGAACGGCATTGGCATCGATTGTGGTCTCGCGAAAAAGGAGAGGGCCCGGCTGGCCGGCAGCCGGGCTCTGCGCCGCGTGCCAATGCATGCGCCCGCCCCGCTGCCGCGAGCGCAAGCACGAAGGGGTTCGGGATGGTCCGTTGGGCGTCGAAGACGATCAGTGGGTCCATTTTTGCCTCCAATCATGCGGCTATCCGGGAGTGCACCGGGCTGGTCCGAGTCTGGAATCCCCCGTTTCGAGCACTCAAGGCCAGCAAAGCGAGTTCGACCTCGTCCAATCGCGTCGGGCGTGTATTTTCCGGCATGCCTTCGGCGGTGGCCAGGTCGATCAGGTACTCGTTCCAGGCCCAGTTCTTGAGCACAGCGCGTTTCTCGTCGGGCGAAAGCACCGGATCGTCCACTACCTCCATCGCAGACGTGTAGAATGCCTCGGGCGCGGAAAGCACCGTCTGTATGTGCGCTGCCTGTACACCCGCGCCATAACCATGGCTTGCCTGAAGCCAAGCCAATTGCAGCCGCTGCCAAACCACGTCGGAAAGGGCCTGTTTCTCTGATACATCCTGGCTCCTGACCGTAGCCTGGGAAGCAGGAGGTGCCGCCTGCACGACAAAGTTGAGGCCTTGACGCTCGGCATAACGGATCGCCGCTTCCAGCGTCGGAAAATCCAGTTGAACCTGGGTCAGGGTGTCCCGGCCGCCCGTATAGCCCATCAGCGGCTCGACGAACGGGGCTGTGCGAGGTTCGAAGACCAATCGCCAGTCCTTCCGGGGCTTTGCCGAGGTCATGGCCGAGCGGCATGGCTGGTAGATCCGCGCCGTTGCGCCGTCCGGAAACAGTGACCGCCCCATTGACAAAGCCGGCTCGTCGAGACGAGGCCGATTGTCATTGTCCGGTCTGACGGAGGTCCTTATTGGGTTTCTGATGGCGCTGCTTTGAACTGTCTCCATTGTCTCTCCCTTCCTATCATGAAGGGTGGTACGAGCAGCGGCCGTGGTGGCCGCTGCTCGTACCGCCGTGCGTCAGTTCCTGCCGTTGATTGCGATCCGCTTGGCCTTCGCCTGCGCCCGCTCGGTCTTGGGCAACGTCACGGTCAGCACGCCGTTCTTGTAGGCGGCGTTAACCTTGTCTTCCTCGACCTCGTAGCCGAGCGGAATGAGGCGCTCGAAGCGACCGTAGAAGCGCTCGGAGAACTGCCGGTCCTTGTCCTCGGTCTCGGAACGCTTCTCGCCTTTAAGCTTGAGCGCCCCATCTTCCAGCAGGACTTCTATGTCGTTCTCCTCCAGGCCAGGAATCTCCGCAGTCACACAGACTTCCTTGTCCGTGTCGGAGATTTCGACACTCGGCCAACTGGCCCCGAAGGAGGAACCAAAGGCCGGCAGTCTGGCGCCAAAGCTGCGGAAGGCGTCATCGAACAGCCGGTTTACCTCCCGGTGGAGGGAGACGAAGGGGTCTCGATCTCCATCAGGGAAGAGACTGGGGGCCGAGTTTCCGTTGCCCCGGCCCCATGGGATCAAGTCACGTACGCTCATTGTCTTTCTCCTTTCGTAGGTCTCTGAGCCGGGCGGGACGCCCGGCTCAAGCGGAAGCCTTCATGGTTAATTGCTCAGGCGGCCAGCTTGTCGGCCTCAACCTGGGAGCCTCCATCTGCGGCATGGGAGCCCCGCTGGAGATTTCGATCTTGCGCGGTTTCATCTCCTCGGGAACCTCGCGCTTGAGATCGATGCTCAGCAGCCCGTTCTCAAGGCTGGCTCGCGCCGCCTTCACGTGGTCGGCCAATTCGAACCGCCGCTCGAAAGCGCGCCCGTTAATGCCGCGGTAGAGATATTGGCCGTTCTCATCGCCAGATTGCGACCCGCTCACAACCAGCATGTTGGGCTGGTGAGTGATGGTCAGCTGGTCCTGCGAGAAACCGGCGACCGCCATCGTGATGCGATACTCATCATCATCAACCTTTGGCGATATCGTAGGGCGGCCAGTTGTCGAACGAGGCCACACTGCTCGCACTTTCAAGCATGTCGACCAAACGGTCGAAGCCGATGCTGGACCGGTATAGGGGGGTAAAATCGAGGTTTGTCTTCATAGCCACATCCTCCTTTGAGCAATATGGATCACAGAAGGGACCAAGAGCCTTGCCGCCTCCTGGTCTTGCCGGCCCCATTGGGCAGCCGGCGACCATCAATTTAGAATCGCGAGTTGCACCTTCAAGAGCAAGAATAGGAAAGTTTTCAGCGGCAATCTGGGCGAAAGCACCACATGCCACCCCTCCCGCCGGCGGGTCACTCGCCGACGGGTCCATGGTGCAAGAACAATTACGTCGCGCTTAAATCCGATCGACGAGTGGTACGAACGCGGCCACCTCCGCGCTGTCACTGCCGTCACGACCGGCAAGCTCATCCTTTTGATCCAATTGTCGCAACGCATCCCTAATCGCGTCGAAGCTGACCGGTTCACCCGCCCCCGGCAGCATGCGAAGCGCTGGCACGGATCCTACAGCGCAGGCATCCGACGCCCATGACGAAAGGATCGCCCGCTTCTCCTGAACGTCCAGGGCAACGTCGACCAAAACGTCCTGGGGAATGTTTGAAATGCCGAGCCGGATGCAGCAAGCGGTCCAGAAAAACATCAGGAGCCACGGGTTCAATCGAGGCAAAATGGGTCGAAATGGCTGCTTCCATTGCTGGTCCTCCGCTTCAGACAATCTCCTGCGTGTTTGAGTTCGGCGGCTCTCGCGATTCCCGCCAGACGAAATTTTGGAACGTCTCAAGCAACTTTCAATGGCTCGGGCACGGGTCACGTTCCCGTCGTCAACGCCTTAGAACCATTTTATCGGGCCGGTGAAACAATCAGCGAGAATATCAGTTCTGAGGTCGGGCGAAATCGAAGGGCCGAATCCCGGCAGGAGAACCAGTCATGTCTTACGTCTCTAGGAACTTGTGGATTGGCTTGATCACAGGAGCCCTGATGCTCTCGACTGGCAGCCTTGCTCCGGCCACCGCACAGGAAATTCCGAACGACTTCAGCGCAATCGTGCGTCAGAAGCTGCCAGCGGTTGTCGCAATCACGACCAGGCAGATCATCCAGGATCAAACGACGCTCTACGACTTTCTCAATCCCTTCGACGGAGGAGGGCGTATCCAGCCCCAGGTGCGGGAAGCACTCGGCTCCGGCTTTGTGATCAGTCCCGAAGGCTACATCGTCACCAATAACCATGTCGTCGCCGACGCAACTGAGATTCATGTCGTGTTCTCCGACAAGGAGACGGCGCCAGCGCGGGTGATGGGCCGCGATCCCGCAACTGACATCGCGGTATTGAAAGTCGATCCTTGGCCCAACATGACCGCGACAGCCTGGGGGGATTCGGACGCAATGCAACCAGGGGCCTGGACCATCGCCATCGGCAGTCCCTTCGGCCTCGGGGGCACCGTCACTGTCGGCGTCCTTTCTGCCCGCTCTCGCGATATCCAGGCAGGTCCTTACGACGATTTCCTGCAGACAGACGCCTCGATCAACAGAGGTAACTCGGGAGGTCCTTTGTTTAACGCGCGCGGCGAAGTCATTGGAGTCAACACGGCAATCGTGTCGCCGTCAGGCGGCAGCATAGGCATCGGGTTCGCGGTGCCCTCGCGCACAGCTCGGACTATAGTCGACCAACTGATCAGCACTGGCCGCATCGAGCGCGGCTTCCTCGGCGTGCGTCTTCAGGAGATCACGCCCTCCATCGCCGAGGCGCTCGGAATGCCGGGTGCCAAGGGAGCGCTGGTTGCCTCGGTCGAGGCTGGCAGCCCGGCGCAGAAAGCGGGAATCCAGTCCGGCGACGTGATCACCCGGTTCAACGGCAAGGACATCCTAGGCGTCCATGACCTGACGCTGGCGGCAGCAAGCCAAAAGCCGGGGTCGAAAGTGACCGTAACAACGAACCGGGGCGGCACAAACCAGGAATTGTCGCTGACTGTCGATCAACGCAGGGACCAGGAGGATCAGACCGGTGCCATTCCAAACCTTGGGACTGAGGACCAGCGCCTTGGTCTAGCGCTGAGCGCCATTCCGGACGAAGCGCGCCAGCAACTCGGCCTGCAAGCCGGCACCACGGGCGTGTTCGTCCAGGATGTCGCTCCGAACAGTCTTGCAGCCGAAAGCGGCATTCGGCCAGGCGACGTTATCGTGTCGGCCAACAACCGAAACATGACCCAGCCGTCCGACGTTGGCGAGGAATGGGCGAAATCCCGTCAGCAGAAAAAGCCAATGCTGTTCCGTATCGACCGGCAGGGACAATCGCTTTTCGTTGCTGTGGCAAACTCCTGACTGACAGGCCAGACGGCGTCGCCATCTGTGCTGCTGGGCAGGCCCACTACCGGAGTTGTAAAACTGATGAGCAGCATGTTTGAGGTTGCGGTCCGTTTCAACATGCGGCTGCCGAAACTGTTCTGCGGCTTTGCACGCGCGTTCTGCGACTCACCGGTCGGCGAGGCCAAAGTCGACCTGACGTTTCGGCCCTCGGGGGACCACATAGGTGGACAACAACAACGCTGCGATCCGCTCCTGAGTGCGTGCCCTTTTCTCGATGCATGGAACTCCGACCCACAGGTTTAGGCTGGCGATCTCTCGTGTGCATTCGTCGCTTGCGCTGAGTAGCAGGCATCAGAGGCCCCACGCGTCTCAGCCGGCCACTCGAAGCATCGCGAAGAACGCCTGGATGGCTCGGTTGCGCACATCCGTGCTCACCGCAAAGCGCAGCCGAGCGCGCCTGTTCTGCCGCTTTGCTCGCTCTTCCAGGCGCCTGTGACGGCGCAACTCCGCCTGGTATTCCGCCTGCTTACGCGCCCCATCGTGTACTTCAGCCCGCGATTGAGCGTGTCCTTCGTCAGGCGATGCACAAGGCAATATTCCGTCCGCCACCCAATTGGACTGCCGCGTCTTGTTCTCGAAATGACTCAAATTCACCGGAGATCCTCTATGCAACGGAAGGAGCCAACAAGTCGCGTTATTGCACTACTCAATCTGGTGCAGAGACCGCACGCTTACGAACAACCGGAAGATAGCCACCCGCAGTCGGGGCGAGCGGCTTCGGGACGCCGACGCTCCATGCGCGCCGGAACAAATGCCGAATTGCAGAGTCCGAGCCATGCAGCGGACCACCCCCGCGCTGCAAGATCGCCAACCCGATCGCCCGCGCCGGCCCCCTCCCACGGCTCGGGCTTTGTCCGCGGCTCGCGCAATGCCGTTTGTGGAGACAGGAATTCGCATTCCGGCAGGTCAGCAAATCCGATGAGACGGGAACAACGCGGCACTGTGATGGTTCGGTGCCTCAGAGGTGACAGAGAACGATGGGCAAAAAGCCCAAACAGCACTCAGAATCCACGGCGGATCGCGAAAAGGCGATCGAGGCACTCTACTTCGCGCGCAAGTGCGGCCTCACGAGGGACGAGGCACTCAAGATGCTCGGGGAAGCCCCGATCGGGATCGATGATGAAGCCGAAGAGCGCCGGTAGCCGGAGCTATCACCGATCGTGCGTAGCAGCCGGCCGCGGCATGATCTTCTTCACCTCCGATACGCATTTCAACGATCCGCGCATTCTGCGAATTGACTAGCGCCCCTTGGCCAGTCGCCGCCGACGCGTAGTCCGGCAGAACCAGGGCGAGCGAAGGGCCTTCAGCTTTGCGGGATTCGAGCCGTCGAAAGGCCGTTCGGATCTGCCTGGGCCTAGAACAACGCAACAACTCAAGCGGGGCCGCTCAAAAAGGAAAACAGCCCATCCATAGCTAAATCCAGGGGTTTTCACATGTGGATCGGCATCACTGCTGGCCAAGTTCCGAGGGTGAGGTGAGGGACAAAAGGGCCGACCCTACGTAGGTGTTCGGCCCAACTTTCAATCGCCGTGAATGTTCCGGACCGGCAGGGGCATCGCTCTGAACGGGCAGGCCAAAACGACCTGGGGGTCTTCCCGGAACAATGCGTTGACGATTCGGTTCGGCAGGTAGACCCGCGAAATTCCAGTCGCCAGAAACGTCTAGGCGGATGACAGACGAAAGGGAATCTGAAATGTCAAAGTCCCCCGACCGCGCCGTTCCCGCCCAAGACAAGACCGAAGCCGGCATCTCCGCAACAGGATCCGGTAGAGGGGGTCGCGCGAGACAATCGATCAGGAACTCGGGCGGACAGACGACGACAACAATGCTGATGAAGCAGAACGCTCCCGCCGAACCTAAGAAAAAGAGGTCGCGAAAGAGACCGAGTTGCCCGAACGCGGCTCTCCCTCAGGATTGCAGGAACTTGGCCGGCAAGAGACACGCAAGGCTCGATGCCGATGGCGCATCCCGCTGTTTCTCGCCATGGCCCCTGACGATCTTGTCTCGCCGTCACTCGGGCTCGCAGACCTGCGTTGTGCCGACATGTGACCATTTTGGCTTCTGATTTTCTGCCATTTCAACCACATTGTCAGGTTCAAATCCAGAAATGGTGCCCCAGCTTCTCCAACTTGCAATCCAGCAGACGATGGGCGCGCAATGCTCTGCAAATCGTTCTCCGTGAATTCTCCAATACGCGCAGCTTCCGCATATCCAATCGATCGCGTTCGGTCACCAAGTCAGCCTGCTTGCGGGGTTCGGCTCCTGCTCCGAATGGAACACAAGGTCGACCAGACCAATTGGCGCGCGGCTCCACCATCACAGAGGGCAGCTTCGCGCGATGTTATGTTCGCCATCCAGCCTGCACCAACGCGCACCAGACGCAATGGCGAAGAAATCTGAATATGAACTTTTGCTCCAGTGTCGCTGAACGTTGCTGCGGCGTGAGCGCGAGCCGCCGTTGGCGGTATATTCCGGCCGCGTCCCTCTCATGCCAGAAAAGATGGCTCAGTGGTTAGAGCCACGGCTCAAAGAGGTCGGCGCCCCTCCAGTTCGGTGCTGCTTCGGCCTCTTTCGAAGACAGGGATGTTTTCCTCGTCCTCTTCATTGTCACCGGCCGGTATGTCCTCGGCGTAGCTGCGGGTCAGCTCCTCGGTTTCGCTTAAGCCGTCGATAGTCTCATTGGCGCCTGCCCCTTCATCATGACGACCGGTAATTTCGCTGCGGGGCATCGCGCCGATCGGCCGGTCGACATCGTCGGCTCCCACAAAACCGGGGTCCGCCCCATGCCTGTCCTCATGACCAGCAGGGCTGTCCAACACGGCGGAATCCTCCGGCCGAATGGGTTCATCATTGGCGAAGTCGCTTCGTCTCGGATACGGGGACCCGTTTCTGCTTGGCATGTCAGGTACTCCTGTTACTCGACTGGCCGCCGAACGCGGCCGAGCTACCGTTGTTCCTCTCTGGATGACAAAAAGTACGGGGGCGGCAGGCGCGAGGGAAAAGTCGGCTGGCTGAAGTCTCGCCGGCAGAGCAAGCCCATTCTGTTCGACTGGAAGGCAGTGGCAGTCCGTGTTCGTGGCGGTCGCCGGGAAATGACCGTCTCCGGGACGGCCATGTGACTGCACTAGGTCAGCTGTCGGATCTCGCTCCAAAAGGTGCCGGAGGCCAGGTGCAACGGGGGAAGCATCAGGTGCCGCAAAAAGTCTGCAGGACGCGCTAATCGGGCCGGGGCGGGTCAACCAGGATACCTAGGCGGTTTCGCGCCTTGTCGTCAGCCGTGCCTGGAGAAGAACGACGACGAGCAAAAACAGCCCTCGGATCACTGACTGCCAGTAGGCCGAGAGGGAAATCCAACCCATCCCGTTTTCAAAGTTCAGGATGTTGAAAAGGATGCCGAGGAGCAGCACCCCGGCCAGCGTAGTCAATACCGAGCCCGAGCCGCCGGTAAGCAGCGTCCCGCCCACGACCACGGCAGCGATGGCAAACAGCTCCCAGCCGATGCCCTCGATTGGCTGGCCAGCGCCGAACTGCGAAGCGAGAACGACGCCGGCGAGTCCAGCCAGGCACCCGCTTGCGACATAGACGAGAAATTTGACGCGGTCCGTGCGCAGTCCCATCAGACGCGACGCATCCTCGCCGCCACCGATGGCCAGCACAGTCCGTCCCGTGCTGGTGTAGTTCAGGACGACCGATCCGATCACATAAGTAACCATGGCGATGACCGCAGGAATCGGCAAGATCCAGAAATTCCCCTGGCCGATGGCGGTGAAACCTGAATCGTAGGACACCGAAACCGTCTGGTTGCCGGCAAGAAGCAGCGCCGAGCCGCTTGCGGCAAGCATGGTCGCAAGCGTGGCGATGAAGGGCATCAGGTTTCCGCGCGTAACGAGGAGTGCGTTGACCAGCCCGGCCGCCAGGCCGGCCCCCACGCCCGCCGCAAGGCCGGCCGCGATGCCGTGCGGGCTCGCCAGGGCGGAAGCGACGCTGCCTAAGGCGGCGACGGAGCCGACCGACAGGTCGATGCCGCCCGTCATAATGACGAAGCACATGCCGAGCGCCACGAGCGCGAACATCGAGTTATAGCGCAGAACACTCATCACGTTGAAGAAGCCCAGGAACCGGTCGTAGCGCAGGAATCCAAACAGGACCAAGGCTGCAAGCGCGACAACAACACCGTAGGTGCCGATGATGCGGACCAGTCGGGCGCTGTTCATGGGATTACACCCTGTGTTGCTGCTGCAGCCAGACGGCGAATGCGATAATGCTGGCCTTGACCACGAGCGCAGCGGCGTCGGGCACGCCATTGGCGAGCAGCGTGTAGCGCACCAACTGGATGGTCAGGGCGCCGAGCAGGGTGCCGATGATCGTCGCCTTGCCGCCGCTGAGCAGCGTGCCGCCCACGGCGACGGCGGCGATGGCGTCGAGCTCCATGCCCAGGCCGACGAGATTAGCGTCGCTGGAGGAGTTGATCGCGATGACGACGAGACCGGCCAGCCCCGCGCACAGGCCGCTGATCGCATACACAGCGAGTTTGATCCTCGATACGGCGATGCCGGCGAGTTCCGAGGCCTTTTCGTTGCCGCCGACCGCGAGGATGCTTCGCCCGAACACCGTGCGGTGAAGGGCCCACGCGGCCGCCGCAACCAGCACGGCCATGATGATGACTTGCGCGGGGATGCCGAGCGGGCGGGCAAGCCCGATCCACTGGAATTGTGGCACGCGGAAGGTCTGCAGATTGCCATTGGTCATAACTTGCGCGATCCCGCGCCCTGCGATGAACAGCACGAGCGTTGCGACGATCGGCTGGATTCGGAAGCGCGAGACCAGCCAGCCATTGAACAGCCCGAACAGGCCGGCGACGAGGATCGAGGCAACCATCGCGACGGTCACCGCCAGATAGATGTTCCCGACCGGGAAGATCGTTCCCATGAAGATCATCGGCGCCAATGCGCCCGAGATCGCCATTAGCGAACCAACCGACAGGTCGATGCCGCCCGTGGCGATCACCAGCGTCATCCCCACCGCGACGATCACAATCGTGCAGACCTGGGTCAGGTTGACGTTGAGCGTCTGCAGCGTCGCGAAATTACGCGTATAGGCAAGGTTGAAGACGATCAGCAGCACAAGCGCGATCACCGTGCCGTAGCGCGCCAGGAAGCCGAACACATTGAAGCCGCGGTTTCCGTCGTCGTTGGCTGCGGATGGCCTGGCCAGATCGCTCACGCTGCCTCCTCCGCTGCATCGCCATGCGCCATCGCCGCGAGCACGTCCTCCTCGTTGGCTGCCTGGCCTTCCAGTTCGGCCACGCTCGCCCCTTCGCGCAGCACGAATATGCGGTCGGCCCCTTCCATCACTTCCTCCAATTCCGAGGAGATCATCAGCACGCCGAGCCCGTCGTCGGCAAGCTTGCGGATAAGACGCTGGATCTCGCCCTTGGCCCCGACATCGATGCCGCGCGTCGGCTCGTCGAGGATGAGCAGCTTCGGGTTCATTGCCAGCCAGCGGGCAAGCAGCACCTTTTGCTGGTTGCCGCCGGAGAGCTCGCGGACCTTCTGATTAGGCCCCGAGCATTTGATCCCGAGTTCGCGAATGAAACGCTCGACGATCTCCCGTTGCCGGGCTTCGTTCAGGATGCCGTTGCGGCTGATCTTTGGCAGCAGTGCCAGTGTTATGTTCTCCGCGACGGTCATCTCCGGCACGATGCCCTCGGCCTTGCGGTCCTCGGTGCAGAAGCCCATTCCGGCGGCGATCGCGTCCGCGGCACGTGCGGGATGGTAGGACGCGCCCTCCATCGTCATCGCGCCGGCCTTCCGGCGGTCGGCGCCGAACACGAGGCGGGCTGTTTCGGTGCGGCCGGCGCCGAGCAAGCCCGCAAAACCGGCGATCTCGCCTCGCCGCAGATCGAAGCTCACGTTACGGACCGACTGGCCGGCCGCCAGCCCTTGCGCGGCAAACAGCACATCGCCGATTCTCGATCGATCGCGCTCGCCGAACGCGGTCGCGTGGCCTTCGACGGCCGTGACATCGCGGCCGAGCATGGCCGCGACCAGCTCCAGCTTGCCGATGTCGCTCATCGCGGCGTTGCGCACTGTGCGGCCGTCACGCATGATCGTGACCCGGTCGCAGACCTCGTAGAGTTCGTCGAGTTTGTGGCTGACGAATAG
The DNA here is from genome assembly GCF_020165435.1 of Mesorhizobium sp. BR1-1-2. NCBI lineage: Bacteria > Pseudomonadati > Pseudomonadota > Alphaproteobacteria > Hyphomicrobiales > Phyllobacteriaceae > Mesorhizobium > Mesorhizobium sp. BR1-1-2. Next base: position 69,406 of record NZ_JAIUID010000007.1, on the reverse strand, counting down.
AACGGAGACGCCCTCGGCCTTGAGCTGCCGGATGACGGTGAACAAAACCGAGACTTCACGCTCGTCGAGCGAGGAGGTCGGCTCATCCATGATCACGAGGCGGGCGGAAAAGCCGATGGCGCGGGCGATCGCTACCATCTGCTGCGTGGCGGTGTTGAAATCGCCGAGCGGGCGGCGCACATCAATCCTGATCGAGAACCGGCCGAGTAGGCGCTCAGCTTCAGCATGCATCGCGCTCCAGTTGAGCAGGCCTCGGCGGCGCTTCTCGCGTCCGAGGCAGATGTTCTCGGTCACAGAGCGGAGCGGCACGAGATTGATTTCCTGGTAGATGGTGCTGATGCCGCTGATCTGCGCCTGATGCGGAGACCCGACCTCGAACGGCTTCTGCTCGAATAGGACCTGGCCCGCATCCCTGCGGTAATAGCCGGTGAGCACCTTGATAAGCGTGGATTTGCCCGCTCCATTCTGGCCGATGAGTGCGTGAGCCTCGCCCGGAAGAACCTGGAGCGAGGCATCGACCAGGGCAGGGATGCCGGCAAAATGCTTCTGGACGTCATGCATGTCCAGGAGCAGCGAGGCTGGGTCCCGCTGGGCGGTCATCGGCAAACTCCCAAACCCTACCCGCCGAAGCGGGCAGGGCGACTGGAAACCGAGTGGATATCAGAACGCAATATCGAAGTCTTTCTTCGCGTTCGTGGCGTCGAAGAAGGCGTCCTCGTTCTTGATGAACGGCGGGATCTTTTTTCCGGCCGCATAGTCGGCCATCGTGGCGAAGGCCTTCGGCCCGAACAGCGGGCTGCAGGCGCAGATCGCGCCGATCTTGCCGTCGATGATCGCCTGAACGCCTTCCTTCTCGCCGTCTATGGACAAGATCAGCACATCCTTGCCCGGGGTCTTGCCGGCTGCTTCCAAGGCGGCAATTGCACCCAGCGCCATCTCGTCATTATGCGCGTAGATGATGTCCGCGTCAGGATGCGCCTGAAGCAGCGTCTCGGCGACCTGCCGGCCCTTGTCGCGAGCGAAGTCGCCGGACTGGGACGCCAGGATGGTGAACTCCGAATGCTTGGCGATGAAATCGTCGAAGCCTTTCTTGCGGTCTGTGGCCGCCGAGGCGCCGGTCGTGCCCTCCAGTTCGATGATCTTCGACTTGCCATTGGCATTCTTGACCAGCCACTGGCCGATGCGGGTCGCCTCCTCGATGAAATCCGAACCGATGAAGCAAACGTAATCCTCGCCCGGCTTGGCCATGGTGTGGTCGACGTCGCGGTCGACCAGGAACACTGGTATGCCGGCATCGCGCGCCGCCAGGATGACCGGCACCAGGGGCTTGTCCTCACGTGGGGGCAGGAAGATGGCGTCGACGCCCTGCGCGATCATCGAGTTCACGTCGGAGGCCTGCTTGGCCGACGAACCGGCCGCGTCCGTGTAGACCAGCTGATGGCCGAGCTTGGCGGCCTCCTCCTGCATGCTCTTGGTCTCGGCAAGGCGCCACGGATTGTTGCTTTCCGTCTGGGCGAAACCGACCTTGTACTTGTCCTTCTTGGCGAGCGGCGGCAGCGCCGCGAAGGCGCGTGAGCCGAGTGTCAGCGCGACCGCGCCGGCGGCCGAGCCAACCAGAAGCTTTCGACGGGTAATGATCATGCTCTTTCCTCCTTGATTGTCTCTCTCTGCGACGGTGGACTTCTTCACGATTTCGGCCCTGACGGCCTCTGCATGCCACATTGGCAAACTGGATCAGGCTCTATGCCGCCTCCAGGATGAAATCGGCGCAGCGGTCGCCCAGCATCATCGCCGGCGCAGCCGTGTTGCCGGCATTGATGTTCGGGCAGGCCGACATGTCGGCAACCCGCAGATTGTCCACTCCGCGCACGCGCATCGCGGCGTCCAGCACCGCCATCCGGTCGCTGTCGGAGCCCATCCGGCAAGTGCCGGCCGGATGGTAATTGGTCTTGACGAAGCGCTTGCAATGTTTTGCCAGCGCCTCGTCGCTGAGATCATCCCGACTTGGCACGGCAATGGCCTTGACCCGATCGGCGAGCGGCCTCGTCTGGAATGCCTGCAGGAAGTAACGCTGGCCGGAGATCATCTCCCGCATGTCGTCTGGATGCTTGAGCAGATTGGGCGAAACGACCGGCATGTCCTTCGGGTCCGCCGAACGCAGCCTCACGAAACCGCGCGACTTCGGCTTCACCACCACGGTCGTGACGGTAAGCCCATAGGTGTTCTCGACCAGGGTCAGGATATCGCGATCCAGATAGACGTGCGGAACGCAGAAGGCCTGGATCGTCGGTTCCCCGTCCGGATCGGCTGGGTTGACGAAGGCGCCGGCCTCGACCCCTGCCGAGAGGATCGTGCCGGTGCCGAAGAGCTTGAAATGCAGGCCATTCCTTATCATCCGCCAGCCTTGGCCCTGCCTGAAATAGCCGTAAGGGCCGTTCGCCGTGGCGATGATCGGGACCTCCGGATGGTCGATCAGATTCTCGCCGACCCCGGGCAGGTCGGCGACGCAGGCAATGCCATACCCGGCAAGCGCGTCGGCCGGGCCGATGCCGGACAGCATGAGCAGTTTCGGCGAGATGAGGGCACCCGACGAGACAATGACGTCGGCATCCGCATAGGTGGTATGCTCGGCGCCCGATGCGTCGGAGTAGACGACGCCGGTAACCCGCCCGTTCTCGATCAGCAGCCGGCTGACAGTGCAATTGAGCTTCAGCGTCAGCTTCGGGTCATTCGTCAGCGGCTCGATGAAAGCGTAGGCGGCGCTGCTGCGCTTTCCGCGCCGGTTCATGAACTGGTAAAAACCGACGCCGCGCTGCGACGGCCCGTTGAAATCATGGTTGTACGGCAGTCCCAGCCTTTGGACCGCCTGGACGAACCAACGCGAAACATCATCGATGTGCCCGGGATCCGAGACCAGCAGCGGACCTTCGCTGCCATGCAGTTCGCTGGCGAGTCGATTGTTTCCCTCCATGCTAGTGAAGTGCGGCAGCACTGCCTGCCAGTTCCAGCGTACGCCGGCATTGTTGCCGCGCATCATCTCGTCCCACTCGTCGTAATCGGCCGAGCGGCCTCGCATATACACCTGGGCGTTGACCGAGGTGCCGCCACCCAACACGTTGCCTTGCGAGATTTCGTGAATGCGGCCGTCGAGGTGGGCTTGCGGCTCGGTGCGGTGATAGCGCATGAACTTAGAGCCGTTGATCATCTTGAAGATGCCGGGCGGCATGTCGAGCAGAGGGTGATGATGGGAATGGCCGGCCTCCAGCAGCAGGGTTCGCCTTCCCGCTTTGACCAGCCTTGCCGCCGCAACGCATCCGGCTGCGCCGCCGCCCACTACGATATGGTCGTAGGACTGCGTCATGCCTCAGGCGCCTCACGGCTTTCGAAAGTACCGCGCACATACTCCCAGGCCGCCGAAAGGTGGTTGAGGAGCGCCCGCTCGGCGCCGTCGGGATCTCGCTCGATGATGGCCGTGCAGATTTCCCGATGGCTTAGGAAATTCACGCGGTTGCGCTCGGGCGATCGGGGCATGCGCATCCACTGCGGCGACAGCCAGGCGGTGAATGCCTTGTGCACCACGGGCAGCACCGGGTTTCGGGCTATATCGTAAAGCGCTGCGTGGAAAGCCACGTCGGTTGCGTAGAATTTCTGCGAGTCCGGAATAGCCGCCTCGTTCATCGCCAGTGCGGCCCTGAGCGCTGCGATGTCTTCCTTGCGGGCATGCATGGCCGCGTTGCGTGCCAGGGAGGCCTCGAGGAAGACGCGCATGTCGTAAAGGTTCTTCACGCCTGCCTGGTCGCTCAGCAGATGGCCGACAATGCCATTGAGGGCGCCGAGCGCGGCATCCAGGCCCGGCCTGCGTGCAACTGGCCGGAAGCGTGGACGCGCTTCCACCAGACCGCGGCTGGCCAGGCGTGCAATCGCCTCACGCACCACGCCCCGTCCCACGCCGTACTCAATCATCAGTTCGCGCTCGGCCGGCAGGTAGCTGCCGTCGCCAAGTCTTCCGGACGTGATGTCGGCCTCGATCCCAGCCACCATCGCGTCGGCCGCGCGGGCGGCAACCATCACTGCGGGCATCTCAGGCTCTCCCGTATGCAGCAAGCCTTCTTCCTCCCAATCAGCGATCATACTAGAAGCAATTCGGACCAAAGCACAAGCGTTCAGAGACCATCGTAGGACCAAAGATTGCCAATTGCACCTAAATTCCGGCAAACCGTTGCCAGACAGGGAGGTTGGTGCAATTATGGTCCGATGAAAAAATCTGGACGCGATGCTGCATGAGCTGCACCGAAATCAGGGATGTCGAGACCCGGCTGTTCCGGGTCCCGCTGCGTGAGGTGATGACCGATGCCAAGCACGGCGCGCACACGCATTTCGAGTTGGTGACTGTCACGCTGAGGCTTGCCGATGGCAGCGAGGGCACCGGCTACACTTACACCGGCGGCAAGGGCGGCCATGCCATCAACGCAATGATCGAGCACGACCTCGCGCCTTTCCTCCAGGGACGCGACGCGACCGGGATCGAGACGCTCTACGACGGCATGCTCTGGCACATCCACTATGTCGGGCGAGGCGGTATCGCATCCTTCGCGATATCGGCAATCGACATCGCGCTATGGGATCTCAAGGGCCGGCGCAGCGGCCTGCCGCTGTGGCAGATGGCTGGCGCGGCAGGGAAGACCGCCAAGGCCTATCGCGGCGGCATCGACCTGAATTTTACCCTCGATCAGCTCCTGGCCAGCACTGATTCCTATTTGAAAGCCGGCTTCACGGCGATTAAGATCAAGGTCGGCAAGGACGATCTTGCGGAGGATGTGGCCCGGGTGAAGGCAGTCCGCGGGCGCATCGGGCCCGACACCACCTTTATGGTTGACGCCAACTACGCGCTGAACGTCCCGCGGGCGATCGAAGCGGCCACAGCATTTGCGCCGTACGATCTGCTGTGGTTCGAGGAGCCCATCATACCCGACGACTATGAAGGCTACGCCAGCATTGCCAAGGCAACGGGCATGCCCCTGGCTATGGGAGAAAACCTGCATGTGATAGAGGAGTTCGAGCATGCCTTCGCCTGGTCCAAGCTCGCCTACATCCAACCTGACGCGTCTAACTGCGGCGGGGTCACGGGCTGGCTGCGCGTGGCAGCGCTTTCACGCAAGGCCGGCATTCCCGTGTGCAGCCATGGAATGCAGGAACTTCATGTCAGCCTCGTCGCAGGGCAGACAAATGGCGGCTGGGTGGAGGCGCACAGCTTCGATATAGACCATTATACCACTCAGCCGCTCAGGCTTCATAATGGTGTTGCGATAGCACCCGACGAGCCCGGCGTGGGCGTTGTTTTCGACTGGCAGAAATTAGCCGGCTTTGAGGGATAGCGCGCCCCGAAAGGCGGAACGAGGCGAGATCTTCGACGACGGCCAGAGTTGCCTCGGACGCCGTTCGTGCCTCTCATCGCGCAGGGCATGAAGTCAACTGCCCGGTCCGCCCGAATTTCGCCTCCGAGTACAGCTGCTGAGAGCGAGATATGGTTCCGCACGACTCGAAACGGAGTTGGGAATGCACCCAGTGTATGTTTGCACCTCGGCCCGAGCAGTGCGCCGGCCCGAAGGAACATCGTGCCTGTCGCAGCCGTTTAGAGATTTAGAGGCGGTCGCATGCCCGGTCAGATCCTGCTTCCTCGCCGACGACGCGGGAGAGCCCTTCGCCAAGGAGAAGTCGACCACGTGAAAGCACGAACTCGCTAACACTTTGCAAGGTGTCACGCGTATTGCGGCGGCAGGGGTGCTGGCAGGGGAAAGAGTCCGACATGGACGAGATCATCATCTTCGAGGTGACAAAGGAAGTCATCTGCCCGATTGGCGAAAGCGGCGAGCGGAGTAGGCGCCGTTTCCGGCAGGGACGAGGTAATCATCCGCTGTCGGCCGATGGCGCGGGTGGTGGGAGTATAGCCGGCAACGCGACAGGGTCCGCGAAGAATCAAAGATTTCGCACCCACAATCGGGGTCCGCCACTGCGTTCCTCTACGCGACCGCTGCCATGGTCCTCGTCAGGCGCATCGCACGCCAAGGATGAATTCCGAAACCGACACTGAGACATTCATGATGGCCGTTTAACATCTTCTAATGCGGAAAACCCTCTCGCAACCTATCGTCGCAAGAACTCTCAGAAGGGGCTGATCTATGACGCTTATAGAATAGGCTTTCGAATTGCTGGCACGGAAGCTTGTAGACCACACTGGAATATCCGACGAAGATGCTCGTGATCTTGTAAAACCCATGGGCGCTGACTGGTCATCGCTCGTGCGAGCGGCGAGGGTAATCAAAGAGGCTTAGGTCTGTTAACATCGCTTTTAACTGCCATCGCTGCAGGCAGATCGGACTGGCTGCTGCTGCCGCACCGCCTCGATCGCTGTTCGTCCTCGCGTTCAGAGCAGATCGACTGCCAAGGGCGTGGATCATGCGGTTGCCACCAGGCGAAGGATCGTTCAACAACCCAGCGTCTTGGATGATCCGTGAAGCCGATTTGGCCCGTCATTTCGCGAACGATCTGGATTTGCGGTAGAGCGCGCGCCCGTCGCCGAGCTGAGGCACGAAGTTTCCGAACTGGTGACCTGCATAGGCCAGGGCGATTGCTTGCACGCCTGCCGGAAATCTGTTGCCAGCGAGCATATCCACCCCGTCCGAGCTGGTAAGCTGGTCAGCATGGAGCCCGAGTTCCTTGGCAAGGGGCCTGTTGAACCGGATCAGCCGGGGTTCGGACACCGGCTTCGGATCTGTCTGCGCGAAGAATCGCTCCGGCAGTTGCGCATAGCTGTTGCTGAGGAGGGAAGCCGCATCTGAATGGCTTGGGGTTGTTCAGCGGTCGCAGGTGACGTCATGACAATCTGCTCTGAAGGGGGGGCCAACAGCTCCCGTTTCGAGGAGCCTGTGTTCACTTCTCATATAGGAACGCAACTTCGCCGGTACCATCCGGATCCATCTGGCCGGCACCGGATAAAGCTGGGGACCACCCGCCTAAATCGAGTTCGGGCTACCGTGCGACACCAACGAAAGCATCGGCTTTGACCCAATCGCGGTATCTCTTGAAAACGGTGTTCCAACTCCCGAAAAAGGCTGAAAAGTCACGCCGCTTGCCGTGCGCACGATCCACAGCACGGCTTAGTCGAAGCGGCGGTTGTCGCCGCCGCTTCGACCTCGGTCGACTGCCTTACTCAGGCAATGCGGACCTCTTCGTCCATTGGGCGTCAGTCAACACGAAGAGAGGATCCGCGGTGCTCCGGCTGACCGCTCTCGATGGCGAGCTTCATACACCTGTCCGATTCCGAACTCAAAGCGCGGCAGCAATGTCTTGTTGCGCGTTGGGGCCGTTGTCCCTCCGGGCGGCATCGATTCAAGCGAGGCATCCGGCAATGACAGGCGTCGTGCTGACGACCAGGGCGCCGCGCGCGTGCAGGATCATCAACCCGCGCCACGAGACCCTATCGACCGCCCAGATGGTGCCGCTGGTGTCAGCCCACCTGAGGTCGGCGTCGGCGGCTTGAATCGCCCGCATCATTGCGGCGGGTTCCATCCCAGCTCGAAAGACGATGACGGAAGTGGCGGCACCGTTGAATGGTGGGCCGACGCCCGTAGCCAGTCCTGCAAGCAGGACGATGCTGGTCAGAGCCGCCGAGGCACCGCGTGCCGGTCCACCGCGGTTAGGCAGCACCAGCACCAACAGCAGCGGCACGATTCCGAAGATGACCAGCCACGCAATGTCCCAGGCGAGCGGCATGTCGCTGTTCATCTTGATCCGATGCAGGCCGAGCAGCCAATGGAACACAATGGCGTCCACCAGATGCCAGACGCCGAACCCGGTGAAGGCGAGCCGAAGGATCTCGGTCGTATTTCCGGCCCGCCCGCCTGCTGCCCTCGCCGCAACCAGCAGCACCGTGCCGGCAACGGCCAACACGTACATGAACAGGTGGAAGAGGCCGTCGGCCATGACCTGAAAGCGCAGGTCGTCACCCGCAGGGTCGGTGAGACCCGAGAGAAGATGATGCCATTGCAGAATCTGATGCAGGACGATGCCGTCGAAGAAGCCGCCCAGCGCGAAGCCGAGCAGAAGCCAGCCGACTCGCGTTCTCGGGTCGAGTTTCGCGGTGATGGTGTCCATATCAGGACGACTCCGCCCAAACAGGAGAGCCAAGTCTGGTTAGCAGCTCCAGGTGCATTGCCCTGTCCGACGTCGGGTCGTGGAGACCAAGACGGGCCTCGATCCAGAAGGCAGTAATCAGCCCGCCGACCACTGTCGTCAGAACCAATGTCGCAGCAATGATTGCCAGCATGGATGTCGATCCTTCAACCGCGCAGGGTTACGCCGCGCCTGACCCGAACCTCGGCTTCTGCCGTATGTTCCCTCACGTCGGGCGTTCTGGGGAGGGAACAATCAACTGACATCATGGTTCGGATGCGCTGTTGAGGGATGGCTAAGGCGGAGAACGCTCATGAGTGAATATTCGGCGGCGGCTCCGCGCAGCCGCGACGACCACAAGCCGAGTGGCATCACTCGCTGGCTGTTTTCGACTAACCACAAGGATATCGGCACGCTCTACCTGATCTTCGCCTTTATCGCGGGGGTCATCGGCATGCTCTTATCGGTGGGCATGCGAATGGAGCTGCAGGAACCCGGAATCCAGGTTTTCCCCGGGTTGGCGTCGATGATCTACGGCTACCAAGGCGACGCGGCCATAGATGCCGGCAAGCAACTTTATAACGTATTCACCACGGCGCACGCGCTGATCATGATCTTCTTCACCATCATGCCCGCACTGATCGGAGGGTTCGCGAACTGGATGGTTCCGATCATGATCGGCGCCCCGGACATGGCCTTCCCACGCATGAACAACATATCGTTCTGGCTGCTGCCGCCGGCATTGATGCTGCTTTTGTTGTCGATCTTCATGCCCAGCGTCCCCGGCGGCTACGGTCCCGGGACCGGCTGGTTCCTCTACCCACCCCTGTCGACCTCCGGCCATCCCGGTCCTGCCGTCGATCTGGCCATTCTGTCTCTGCACATTGCGGGAGCCTCTTCTATACTAGGCGCCATCAATTTCATCACCACGATCTTCAATATGCGCGCGCCGGGGATGACGTTGCATAAGATGCCTTTGTTCGTGTGGTCGATCCTCATCACCGGCTTCCTTTTGCTGCTGGCCCTGCCTGTCCTGGCCGGCGCCATCACCATGCTCCTGACGGATCGGAATTTTGGCACCACATTCTTCGCGCCGGACGGCGGCGGCGACCCTATCCTGTACCAGCATCTCTTCTGGTTCTTCGGCCATCCTGAAGTCTACATCATGATCTTGCCGGCCTTCGGCATCGTTAGCCAGGTGATCTCGACATTTTCGCGAAAGCCGATCTTCGGCTATCTGGGGATGGTCTACGCGATCGTCGCGATCGGAGCGATTGGTTTCGTTGTTTGGGCCCACCATATGTACACCAGCGGAATAGGGGTGGACACGCAGCGCTACTTCACCTTCGCGACGATGGTGATCGCGGTGCCGACCGGTATAAAAGTGTTCTCCTGGATCGCAACCATGTGGGGCGGTTCCCTTAGCTTGCGTACCCCGATGCTGTGGGCGCTCGGCTTCATATCCTTGTTCACTGTCGGAGGCGTGACCGGCGTACAGCTTGCGAACGCCAGCCTCGATCGCCAATTGCACGACACCTACTATGTCGTCGCACACTTCCACTACATTCTCTCGTTGGGTGCGATCTTCGGCATCTTCGCGGGCTGGTATTATTGGTTTCCGAAGATGACGGGATATCTGTACAACCCGCTCCTGGCTGGAATCCATTTCTGGACGACCTTCGTCGGTGTGAACCTCGTCTTTTTCCCCCACCACTTTCTCGGGATGGCCGGCATGCCGCGTCGCTATATCGACTATCCCGACGCTTTTGCCAGTTGGAACATGGTCTCCTCCTTTGGATCGTATTTGTCGGCCGCGAGTGTTTTAATTTTTATCGGTGGCATCGCGGAGGCTTTCCACCGGCGAAGGGCCGCCGGCACGAACCCCTGGGGGCCAGGGGCCACCACATTGGAATGGGAATTGACCTCTCCGCCTCCTTTCCATCAATGGGAGAGGCTGCCGAAAATCAGATGAATCCGGCTGGCCGTGCGCGACAGACGGCCGGATCGGCGCTGAGTTGGAAGGCCGCGCAACGCGCTCGCCGTGAACCTCGAACCGAGAACCTCCGCTATCGGAAGCTGATCACCAGCACGACGAGAGTTGACGAGGGCTACTGCCGAGGCAAAACAGCCGCATCGGCCGGGTCATTGGGGCAGTGTCGTAGAACCCATGCTTTCTGTGCATCGGCCTCAATGAGGATACGGCCATCGTGGTGAAGGGCGAGACGTTGAGGGTGATCGGCAGCGGCGCTGTTTATCTGGTCTGTGCAGCCGGCGCCGCACAACCGAACCGTGGGGCCACCATGCCGTCCCAGCGCGGGAGCTGAGCATGCTATCAAACCTGATAAAGCTCGCCGCGGTATTTGCGGCTACCGGCCTGTCGCTGGCGGCATACAATCACGCGCGCGCCAGGAAGGCTCGGGCCCCCGGATCTTTTGGACGCACTGTTAGGATCGATGGGGTGGATCTGCGCGTCATCGAGAAAGGCAGCGGGCTTCCCTTGATCCTGTTGCATGGCAATGGCTCAGTGGCGGAGGATTTTGCGATCAGCGGCATGCTCGACCTGGCGAGTGCCAAGCACCGGGTCCTCGCTTTCGACCGACCCGGCTTCGGGGAAAGCTCGCGACCGGCTGGAAAGCGCTGGTCGGCGCGTGAGCAAGCCGATCTCTTCCATGAGGCCGCCGCCAGCCTCGGCATTCACAGATACCTCGTGCTCGGACATTCCTGGGGCGCTTGGATCGCGCTGGAGATGGCCCGCAGGCATGCTCCCTCGGCAGCCGGCCTGGTCCTCGTCTCCGGTTACTATTATCCGCCACCGAGGCTGGATCTCGCTCTTGCAGCACTACCGGCCGTACCGCTGATCGGCACGGCATTCTGTCACACCTTGCTGCCGCTCGGAGTAAGATTCGGCTGGCCATCGGCGATGCGAACGATATTCCGTCCCGGGCCGGTTTCCGATGCTTTTTCGGTTAGCACAAGGGAGGTTGCCAGCCGCCCATCTCAGTTGCGCTCCGCCTGCGTGGAGACAGCCCTGATGCTCGGCGCGGCGCTGCTGACGAAACCTAGCTATCGAGACATCGGCGTGCCGACCGGTATAGTCGCTGGAGCACGGGACAGGCTGTTCGACGCTCGGCGGAACGCGGAACGCTTGCATTCCGAGATCTCAGGATCACTGATTGAAATAGTCCCAAATGCCGGGCACATGGCTCACCACAGTGCCCCCCATGCGGTGCTCCGAATGATCGACAAGGTCACCTGTATGTCTCGTCTACCAAAAGGTGGAAACCCTGGCGATGCGCTCTCGCCAGCTGCACGCTGACGATCACCGAACTGGCGCGAAGGGCTGTGGAAAAGGCCAAGCGTCCACTCCAGCACACCCGGCCATCAGGCGGGTCGCTGGTCAGGTTCGTCCTGTTTTGAAAATCGCTGTCAAAACTGGGCAGTTTGAATCGCCCGTTTTCTGATCGGGTGGAAGACGCGGCAGAAAGACCGCTGGCTCGGTGCTGTTCGAGTCCGTATCGATGGCGAGCGGCGATTTTAAAGAACTGCGGCGATCGGAAATGACGTGAACGGTACTGTTGCAATAGCCATGGGCAAAGATGGACACCTTGTTTCGGCGCCCATTGATGGTTACGAGACCTTGATTGCCGAAACGCGGCTTGGGTGCTCGCTGAGCATGGGCCGAGCAGTCATCTATCAGCTGCAACGATGCCCCTGCCAGATTCCTGGCGAATCTGCGAAAGGCTGGCACTTGATTGAAACGGCCGCACGGTCAGGCAAATAGTTGCCTCGAACGGCCTCCGGCCGAGAATCCACCTTGCAGGGGTAAGTCGAGGCCGGGGTTGGCTCTGTCATTTTCTGAAATTCCGAAAGAATCTACTGCGCGAGATATCGAGAATGCGGGCGTCCTCCAGCTGAGATACCTCCTCTCCGCCCTCTGCAAGGTCCGACTGCACTTGGATCCGCTTGCGAGCTTGCCCACATCGCATGGAACTAAGAGACCCCGCCGCGATAAGTGCTCACTTGGCCCCCGACACGGGAAGCCGACTCCCGAATGGGACCTGGTTCCATAGAATTGGCGAGCCAAATCGGGCAAAGGGTTCTGGCCCCGGACCCCAGATTCCGCCCGGTACCCGACTTCAGGCGGGCATTTGGCGACAGTCACTCAGCAGCTGCCGGTGTGATGATCACCGGCGAAGCCTGTCGGCGAGACGGAGCCCAAGAGCCAAGATCGTCAAGGTGGGATTCGCCTGGCTGGAGGTGGCCAGAACCGAGCCACCTGCGATGTGCAGGTTCATCAGTCCATGAACTCGGCATTCAGCGTCAACAACCCCGTCCGCCGGGCTCGCAGACATCCGCGTGGTACCGAGATGATGACCATCCATGGCGCCTGATTTGCTTGCCGTTTCGATCACGTGGTCAGGTTCGAATCCTGAAACGGTAGCTCCGATCTTCTCTAACTCCCAGCCGAGCAGCCGATACGCGCGCGCGATGCTCTGGAGATCGTTGTTCGTGATTTTCCAATCGACGCGCAGCTTCGGCATTCCCAATCGGTCGCGTTCGGTCACCAACGTCAGCCTGCTTGCGGGGTTCGGCTCCTGTTCCGAATGAAACTCAAGATTGACCACATTGGCGCACGGCTCGCACACGATGGAGGGCAGCTTTCGCCGTGCGAAAGTTCTGTTCGCCATCCAGCCCACACCGAAACGCCCGAGGCGCAATGGCGACGATAGAACGTTCTGAACGTGCGCGACCTTTTGGTCCAGCGTCACTGAATGTTGCTGCCGACCTCTGAGGTGTTTCGGGAGTAATGTCCTTTTGACGAGATACATCGCCGAGAGGATCGGGTCGTTGTGACTGGGATCGGCTGGATTTGGCAGATGGGTGCGGAAGATCTGGTTGAGCAAGCCATGCTCTCGCTGAGCTTGCTCCGTGAGCGCTAGCCGCCTTCGGCAGTAGATGCCGGCCGCGTCCCGCTCGTAGCCAAAAGCAACCGCCTGCTGGGCGTTCGGCAACTTTAGTGCTCCGACTCTGGCTCCCAGATGGGCCATATAGAAACGACCAAGCTGATCTCGGGCGTTGCCGATACCAGCCGGCATCACATCATTCGAGGCAAGTAGCAATCGTGTGGTCTCAAAGCCGCCGGCGGCTACTATGTAGTGGCAAGCCGTGACCTCACGCTTAGTGCCCTTCAGGTCAACACTGTCGATGTGGTGAACACATCGCCCATTTGGCGCCAGGCGAATTCCCGTCGCCGCAGCGTTTAACCAGATGTGGACATGGCGCGAAGACCGCAGCAACCCGGAAAACCGCTTCCACACGTTGGTAGGTGGACTAAACCGCTCCAGGCGGGTCCTGAACAAATTGTCGTCGACGCCCTCTACGAGTTCAGCGGGAGAACCAGGCAACGCGCTTGTTGGATCGTAGTCGTAGGACCCAGCCTCGATCACCTCGTGCGACCGACGGTAATAGGGCAGCAGTGTTTCATAGGTGATCGGCCAGCCCGAATTGCACACCCATTCGCGCTTCTGGAAGTCGATGCTATCGAACGGCACGCAGCGGCCACCCCATGCTCGGCTCGATCCTCCCAGCGCTCGTATCCGGAAATTCTGGAGCGACGCGTGGACGAGGGGATCCGCGACAATGCCGTGGTAGAGCTCCTGAGACCTCTTGGTCTGCCACCTGCCGCCCGCTTCCAGAACGCAGACGCGTAGCTTTGCATTTTCCAGAGCCGCGGCAATGGCCAGGCCGACAGTGCCACCTCCGACAATGCAGATATCGTAGGCAAGTCCGTCGCCCGCTGTGGTGAATTGAGCGATCAACCTTCACTCCGTCGCGAGCAAGGAATTTGTTTGATCGCCGAAGGCACGCTCCCACCCTTCGCGCCCGGCTTGGGCGAAGCAGTTAGCGCGCGAGGAGCAGTTGGCAACCACCCACTTGATCGCACTTGAAGCGCCGGCCCAAAAGAGGCGGCTTTGATGCCGAGGTTCTTGACGACTTCAAGGGTCCCGAACCGGAAGAGTTCTTGTTGCGGCATGTCACGTCACAGGGCATGGTTATGGTGAACGCGTTCAGATGTGGTACTCCGGTCTCCCGCGAGATATCCCGCCCATGGTTCGCCGGCGGACACGCTGGTGCTCCCGCTGAAGCGTCGCCGTGGACGAAGACGCTGCCGGCGAATAGCCCGCCGCCGGTGCGGAGGATGACAGCCTTGACGCTGTTCGGCCGCCTGGACCCGAAACTATCCGCGCAATGAGCCTATTAGTTGCGGCAGAAGCACCTGCTGGAATGTTTCCGGGCACATGACGATGGCCTCTGTTAATGCCGCAACAGCCGTTTCGTTCACAGCCAGTGTCGCCGCGGCCGCTACTTCGGTTCGAACGGCAGACGGCTCGGGAGTACTGCAAGCGCCGGCTCCTCTGGGCTGGCGGGTACGTGGTGGAGCCTCGATGACGGCGAAGCACAATGTTCCCGCGGTGCGCCTTGTCGGCTGCAATTGTGGAGTGGCGTTCAGCAACGCTCGCACAGCGCAATTTTGTTTGTGGGGGTATCGATCTGCGTCGGACTCCCTCTTGGGGGAAGCTCATTAGGTAAGGAGCTCGGCGTCGGACTTCACCGGTTTTCGTCCCGCTGTTCCGGGCTCTCCCTTGGACGGCGTGTCTTGAGGTCGAACGCATCGCCCGAACTCAGCACGTGAATCTTGAGGTCATAGATTGAAAGAGCAGCATCAGGTTGACCTTCAGCAATGTTCGAGTGAGTAACGCCCGTCGCGTCAACCAGGTAGACAGCGCCGCTGCCGATGACCTTGAATGTATCGCCCTGCACGACGATTGCCGTATCTTCATCGATGCCTATGCCGAGGACCCGCGGATTCAGCGACACCGCTCCAATGAGCCTGCCAATCCGGCCCCGTTCTGCAAAATGCTGATCGATAATTACGTTCGGCAGGAGGCCCAACCCGGGAGCCATTCGGATATGGCCTATGCGAAAGGACGCCGCGTTTGGTCCTTTCACCATCATCGTGTCGCTCATCATGGATGCACCTGCGGAGGTGCCGGCGATAATGCCCCCGCCTTCGAAAATTTCATGCACCCGATCATCGATGGGCGTGTCACCGATCTGACTGGTAATCCGGAGTTGGTCGCCACCTGAAAAAAAAACGGCGCTCACGTTCTCCAGCGCCTTTATTTTCTCGTCGTGCGCTGCCTCAATGCGGTCGTTGACGTAAAGTTCGATAACATCGTCGATCCCGAGTTCCCCAAAGGAGCGCTGATATTTTTCCAAATAGCCTTCCGGCTCATGCGACGCGATGGTCGCAAGGACTAGGCGCCCGTCCGGGATAAGATTCGCGACCTCCTTCAGGATGACGCGATCGCCGTCGTGGTCCTCATGGCCACCGATTATTACCAGGGTTCCGGTTTTCGCTTTTGACAGGGACCTCTTCTTGTTAGTGCTCAATTTCTTTGTCCTCCTTGCGCAGGAAGACATGAGCATGCTTGTCGTCACTGGTCATGAACGCAACTGCGAACTCGCGGCTGTTGTGAGCCCAGCCAGATAGTCCGGCGGCAGTAAGCACTATGCCGCCCGCTTCGCCACCGATTGTTTCGAGCTCCTTGATTGAAGCCTTGAGAGCTTGCTCAGGTCCGTCGGCAAGTGCATGCATAACCCGCGCCGCGAGGGTTTTTCGCGCGATATGCTCGCCATCCCCGGAGAACGCCACTGCTCCCAAATGATTGTCGGCATAGTAGCCGCAGCCGGGCAGGGGAGAGTCGCCGACGCGGCCCGGATGACTGCCGTCCAGTCCACCGGTCGACGTGCCGACTGCCAAGTTACCGTGCTGATCGAAGGCTATGCAGCCGACCGTATCGTGCTTGTCAGTTCGCGATAGTTCGCGCTGCTCTGGGCTTACCAGATCCGCCGGATCGCAAAGCTCCATCTGTTTTCGCTCGGCAAAGCGCCTGGCGCCATCCGACGCCAGAAGGATCGGCTCTTCAAACAGCATAGCCTTCGCGAGACTGATAGGATGCCGCACGCCGTTGATGACAGTAACAGCACCGACGTTGACATTCTTCCCCTCCATCAGTGAGGCGCACATCTCGATCTCGCCGTCTCCGTTCAAAGCGCTACCGTAACCTGCGTTGAACGTCGGATCCGATTCCAGGACGCGGACCGCTGCTTCGACCGCATCGACCGCCGTTCCGCCACTTGCCAGGATTGTGCGGCCTGCCTCCAGGGCGTTGATGCATCCCCTCCGATTTGCCTCTTCCTCTTCGGGGTTTATTTCCTTGGCGCCGCCGTGCACGATGAGCGACCACATCAGCTGGCCCTCAGATGGTGCACATCGTGCTTGTCACGACCTCTCCTGATAACCGCCGCGGGTTCGAAACCTGTAACTTGTCGCCAGACAGCTTCGACGTCATCGACGGTCAGCACAACCAGATCACGCTCCCGGGCAAGCTCAAGGCAAAAGCGAACAGCCTCCCTCTCGGGATACGAGACGTGCATTCGGGCGGGAGCGCAGCCGGCCTGCAAGGCACCTTCCCGCAGCAGCCCAGCTATCGAGCCTGGGGCTCGGCCGCGCAATTCGTTCTCGTCTTCCTTGAAGACGATGACGTCAAATACCTTCGATGCCACAGCTCCCATATTGCGAATGTCGCAATCCCGGCGGTCACCGGGTATGGCGACCAGCCCAATCGTGCGCTGATGGCCGCGCCGCATATGAGAGACCAGCTTTCCGAGCGCTGTCAGCCCCTCAGGATTGTGGGCGTAGTCGACTATGGTGCGAAAACCATTCCCGTCAAAGACGTTGAGGCGGCCAGGGGAATGCTGGAACGACGTGGTGAACTCAGCCAGTGCACCGCGGATCGTGGTTAGTGGGACGCCATGGCAGTACGCCATCGCAATGGCCGCCAAGCTGTTGGCGACGTTGAACTCAGCCGCGCCTTCGAATGTTGCAGGGATTTCATCGACGCACATAAGGAAGAGGGATTGACCATCTTCATGAATGAAGATGTCCCACCCATCCCCGCTGCGCTCGCGCGTCAACGCACGTCCGCCTTCAGCCACGTGGTCCCTCAACGTATCGGGCCACTCAGTCCTGTCCGCCAGCGAAAAATAGCAAACGCTGCCCCCTGCTTCGCGCGACATTGCTGACGTATGGACATCATCCGCGTTGAGGATGCTCCACCCGCCCCGGCGCACCGACTCCACGACAACGGACTTCACCTGCGCCAAATCTTCGATCGTATCGATGCCTTTGAGGCCAAGATGATCACCATGGACGTTGAGAACCGCGCCGACATCGCACTCATCGAAAGCCAGCCCTTCGCGGAGGATCCCGCCGCGGGCACACTCCAGCACCGCAATGTCAATGCCCGGCTCGCGCAGCACGATCCTGGCGCTCTTCGGACCCGAGCAGTCCCCCGTCATGATCCGTTCGCCGTTCAGATAGATGCCAGTGGTCGACGTAAGCCCCACATTCGAGCCATTCGCCTGCAGGACATGCGCGAGCATGCGAGCGGTAGTCGACTTACCGTTGGTTCCTGTTATCGCGAAAATTGGAATTCGCCCGTTCTTACCGCCAGGAAACAGAAGATCAAGCACCGGCCGCGCAACATTGCGAGCACGTCCCTGGGATGGTTCCAGATGCATGCGAAAGCCGGGGCCGGCATTGACTTCGATAATTCCGCCGCCGGTTTCGCTCACCCGTCGCGAGATGTCGCTGCAGACAAAATCAACGCCAGCGATATCAAGTCCGATGATCTGCGCCGCTCGCCTTGCGATCAATGCGTTTTCCGGATGGATCTCGTCTGTCCGGTCTATCGCCGTTCCGCCGGTGGAAAGATTGGCAGTAGGCCGCAAGAAGACCCTTTCGCCCCGAGCAGGAACGCTCGACAGCGCAAGCTGCGATTTCGAGAGAAAGTGCTCGACGCATTCATCAATTTCAATCCGGGTGAGCACCGAGGCGTGGCCTTCTCCTCTCCTGGGATCACGGTTCGTCTCTTCCACAAGCTCAGAAATAGAGTCCCGTCCGTTACCGATGACATGCGCCGGAATCCTTTCGGCGACCGCAACCACTCTTCCTTCGACAACCAGGATCCTGTGGTCCGAGCCGACAAAGTGCTGTTCAATGATCACGGTGCGACTATGTTCGCGCGCCTGTTCGAAACCCCAGCGAACCTCTTCCTCGGTCGCGAGCGCAATATTGACGCCCCGTCCATGATTGCCGTCCAGCGGTTTGGTAACCACGGGGTAGCCGAGCCGGACCGCACCAGCGACAGCTTCAGGCTCTGACCGGACCAGCTCCCCCTTTGGCACTGGCAGCCCGGCCTGGCGCAACAGCAACTTGGTGAGATCTTTGTCGGAGGCAATCTCGGTGGCGATCTCGGAAGTGAAATCGCTGCAACTCGCGCGGATCCGCTTCTGGTGCCTGCCCTGGCCAAGGAGCACGAGGCTGCTCTCATCGATCCGGATTGCGGGGATGCCTCGTCTCTCGGCCTCTCTTACAAGGGAGGCGGTGGTTGGCCCGAGGGCACGCTCATCGGCAAGGACCCTCAGCAGTTGCAGTCTGGCGGCGAGTTCAAAGGGTCCCTCCGCTTCGGCAACTTCGCGCAGATACTCGGCACCCTGCAGGTTAGCGGGCAACAGACTGTCCACCAGCTCAAGGGCAATGCGGCCGGCCAGCAGCGCGACGGCCTCGTCCTGATATGCGAACATCACGTTGTAGGTGCCCGGGCTGCCTTTGACCGACCGCGTCTTGCCACGCGTTACCTGATGACCAACGACGGTCTGTAGCTCCAGAGCAACGTGCTCCACAACGTGGCCGAGCCACGTGCCTTCTTCCATGCGTCGTAGGAAGCCCCCGGCGGCGCCATAGCTGCACCCATGAGCTGCGAGCCCAGGTAACAGGCGACCAAGATTTTCGGTAAATCCAGGCAGTTTGTCTGTCGGGAAGCCTTCCAGCGCTCCTAGATCAATCTGAATTTGCACCATCGGAGTCAAGCTGTAGAGGTGCGGCCCGCGGAATACACGGACGTCAAGCACGCGTATCGTGCGCTGCATAGCGTCCTGCGACAGTTCGTTAGCTAACATCGATGTCTCCAATCAACCAACCCCGCAACCAGCGTAGGATCGGTAAGTTCCGGCTTATTGGATGAATTTATTTTTGCAGAAGATCGAAACAAAAGTTCGAAATAACATTTGTTTATCTTGGGAGTTCCCAGGGAATCGGCATCAAAGTTCAGTGAGAGCCAGCAGGCTCTTGCGGGCCAGCCACGGCGGGAACGGCTAGACACACCCGAAGCAGCGTTTTTGAGCGATGCCGTTTCGAAAACGCCAAAATCAAAGCGAGGAGGAACATTCCTCCAACCAGAATGTTCAGGCAGATAAATCTCGGAGGATTCATTGATGTTCATGCACAACAAGCGACTGCAATATACGGTACGTGTCTCTGAACCGAACCCTCGCCTGGCGTGTATGATCATGGAGCAGTTCGGTGGCGCCGATGGCGAGCTTGCAGCAGCCATGCGCTATTTCACTCAGGGGCTGGGCGAAGACGACCTTGGCCGTAAAGACATGCTGCTGGACATCGCCACCGAAGAACTCAGCCACCTCGAAGTGGTCGGCTCGATCATCGCCATGCTCAATAAAGGTCTTAAGGCGCAACTTGCCGAAGGCCAGATGAAAGAAGCTGATCTTTATCTGATGATCGGGAGCAGCGGAACATCGGTCAAGGAGTCGATCCTGTTTGGCGGCGCGCCGGCACTGTGCGACTCGGCCGGGGTTCCTTGGACCGCCTCCTACGTAGATTCGCGCGGCGAGCCGACCGTCGATTTGCGATCGAATATAGCGGCCGAAGCGCGCGCCAAGATTGTCTACGAGCGGCTAATCAACGTTACCGACGATCCAGGTATCAAGGACGCGCTCGGCTTCCTCATGACACGCGAAGTCGCCCACCAGAAGTCGTTCGAAAAAGCGCTTTACGCCATCGAGAACAACTTCCCGTCGGGCAAGCTCCCTGGGGTCGAGAAATATGCCAGCATGTATGTGAACACCTCGCAAGGGGAGGGCGACGCTGACGGCCCGTGGAACTCTGGGGACGAATGGGACCGTATCGACAATCTCGAAGAGGTCATGCCAGCTGATGGCGGAGATGGAACTGCGACCGTCGAGCTCAGGGCCAAGGACATGAAAGTTGTGGTCAAAATGGCCGAGCGGACACTCTCGGACCCGGCAGCCGATCCTATGACCGGCGCAGATCTTGGCGCGGGCCCCGGCGCCGGACGCACCAAGAATGGCGATATGGGTGGTGCGGCTAAAATCCAAGAAGCACCCGCCATGGCAGAATCCGCGGCCAAGAAGCGCAGCAAGCGATCTTAGCCCAATGGGTAATGGCACTTGCCGCAGAGCCACTGCTGCGATGAGCTGGCAAATACTCTGGTTGGCAAAATGCATGGGAGAGCTCGACCAGTTTCTGCGGACAGCTCGCCTTGAGTGGATGCGTCGGATTGAATCCGGGCCGCATGGCAGCTTTCATCGCCGTAGCGGCCGAATGTGCGTAAAGTCCTCTCCCGAGAGCGCCGTTGCAGCCTACAGACCGGCAGGAACATTGCTTGTAATTCATAAACTAGAAATGTTGCAGGATACCCCCGATGCGGCACGAGGCATTCAATTTCTTGAAGATGATCGTCGCCACTCCATCTCCTAGCGGGTTCGAGCAACCCGTCGCGAAGCTGTACCGCGAATACGTCGAGCCATTCGCAGACAAGGTGACCACCGATGTGATGGGCAATGTCATTTCCGTGATTAATCCCGGCGCTTCTATGCGAATTATGTACGCTGGTCACATGGACGAGGTGGGCTTCATAGTCCACCATATCGACGAGAACGGCTTTTTATTCTTCAGCACTATCGGCGGGACCGACGTGGCCACCGAGATAGGGCAGCGGGTTCGGGTGCATGGAAAAGAACACGTGCTCGGAGTTGTCGGACGGAAGGCGATTCAAACCTTCCAGTTGTCTGATAGCACTCAAACACCTTCCTTGAAGGATTTGTGGATCGACATCGGAGCGACCTCGCGCGAGGAAGCTGAAACGGTTGTTCAGGTTGGCAACCCTGTAACCATAGAGTCCGCCTTGGCGGTCCTTCGCGGCAACTATGTTGTCGGCCGAGCCTTCGATAACAAGGTTGGCTTGCTGATCGGAGCCGAGGTGGTGCGTTCCCTGGCACAAAATGGCGGCCTCCACCCAGACGTGGGAATCTACGTCCTCGGTACAGTGCAGGAGGAGATCGGGTCGCGCGGCGCCCAGACCGCGGCGTTCAACATCGCTCCGCAAACAGCGCTCGCGGTGGATATGGGTGTCGCCATGGATTATCCCCGTGCCAGACCGGAGGAGCAAGGCAGGCTCGATCTAGGCAAAGGCCCGGGAATTTCCCAAGGTGCCAATACGAATCCTGTTGTTCTCGGGATCTTGACGTCAGCCGCTAGAGATAGGCAGATTCCGTTTCAGCAGCAGGCCACGGGTGGGAAGAGTCCCACTGATGCTCGTGTCGTGCAGGAAAGCCGAGGCGGTGTCGCGACAGGGGTCATCTCCGTGCCACTTCGCTATATGCACACGCCGTCGGAAGTGCTGTGTCTCGATGACATTCAAGCCACCATCGAATTGGTCTGCGAGTTTTGTCGCCGAATCCGGCCTGACACTGATTTCACGCCACTAGCGACAGCGGAACAAGGCACCAAGCGGCTGGCAGTCTGACCCAAGAACCGAAGTTAACGATTCTCATAGATTCGACGCCCGAGCAATCCAGCCCCGTTCGAAACAGGCGCCCATAAAAACTCTGTAGATCGGCGTGTTGCGGCTGTTTCCGTGCGTCGTGATCAACTCGCGCCTGATACGTTTGCGGTCATGGTAACCAGCATTTCGACTTTGGCCGCGGCAGCCCGGTCCTTGGCGCCGGTCGCCACTGTACTTCGGGTAGGCTTCCTGTCTAGCAGACCCGATGAGTATTTCCCGAAAAAGCCCACTTCTGCCCCCCTAATGCCCGTGTGCCAGGCTGAAAGGTTCAGGGCCGGGAGAGGCTCCAGACGATCGAAGGTCGAAGCTCTGGAGTTGCGGAGCGAACCTCCTCAGACTCCGCTCTGCAGACGAAGGCGACGTGCACCGATGGCGATCTCCTGTTGGTTCCGAGAGCCAAGCCAGGCCACCCTTCAAGTGCATCGCTGCACTGGTCGACCACCGAAGCCCTGGAATTGGCGAGATCCGTCAGCGGAGCAGTGCCACACTTATCACAGGTTAAGCCGGGGCCGGTATTTATGATATAACGTTGGGCATCATTCGCCGTTCCGCTGGCTGCGAGTGACTGAGAGATTGCTGCAAGGGGGAATCTTCAGATTGCCGCGGTGAAGAGTTTTCGGCGGCGCTTGGGGTCGATCTGCTTTGCTTGGCTCTTCGGCGCGCAGTGCACAAAATTTCCTTACAAATGACGTACCCGGCGCTTGCATACATTCCGACGAGTCCGGTTGAAGGAAACATCGGTAACTGTCCTCAGTGCAAAACTGCCTGAGTCCGGATCGCAAGATCATTCCCAGCCGTAACATCCCATCTATGAATCTGGACCCTCGAACTCGGTGAGAGAGCACGCCGAACTGCGCAGGTATTCAGTCAACTTGCCGGGCCACTGGCATAGGATCCTTCCAAGTCGAACTGGGCGCCACTGGCATGAAGCAAGGCTGCGACCAAATTCTCGTCGGCTCACTTTTTGCCGGTGTCTACGCGCCACAAGCTCGTGCGCCTGGACTTTCCGATCGCACACCGGGCTGTCCCTTATGGCTGACGTAAGGGTCCGGGAGAGTATGTCGAAATCCAACAGCGAAATACCCGGTCGGCTTCCTTTCATGGCCAAATCCGTCCTGTTGATCTGTGGCGCCCGGCCAGCCAAAACAGCCGTCGAGATCGCACTCTTCACGGCAAAAAATCAAAGGTAAGTTTTGTTCTCGATCACCCGGCATATCGCAGGTGAGGTGGTCTTCGGCGCAACAATCAAACTTGATCAGGCGGCATCTCTCATTTCTGCGTCGTTGACGGGAAGCTCCTGGGACGACAGGTCACTCTGTCGAGCCCAATTCCGCTCAGCATCGAGCAGTTCATTCTCTCCAGTCAAGCCGTTCATAAACAGTCTGAGTACGTGTGCAGCTATGCGCTCTCCGTCCTGCGAAGCGACACGTATACCGCGCTCTTTGCAGACCGTCCTACAAACGTGGGCAAGCACCATAATATCGCTCGGCTCCAAAAACCGGCCTGGATATAACATACCGTCCTCCCTGGAAAAGCTACCGTGAGCTTTTGACTACGCAAGGTCACCGGCAGCCACAATTAACTATGATAGTCGTGTACTCGACTCTGCAGAAAGTTCGAGCGGCGCCTCCAAACGCATCCGGGATAGCCACTACAGCCGAATACGGGGCTATTTAGGTAACGCTCTCAGCTCAACGATTTCGTCATCTCGTCTGGCAATTCGGCTTTCCAGATTGGCGATGCGCTCTGCCAAGAACTAGCGCCCAACTGCAAATCCACCGCCTCCGAACAGCACGGCAAATGTGGCGAAGGCTGTCGGGTGGGCGATGACCAGCTCGGCGTTATCGCCAATGAAAGCGATAAAGTCGTGCATCGAGAGCCGCCTAAGTCATGCCAGCACAGGCGGCGTGGGATCGTAGCTGATCGCCACGAAGCCAGGGTATCTGTGGGCGAGAGCGAGGATTGGGTCTCAAGCTCGCAGTTGTAGGCCATGAGCGCCTTCACGGTCTCAAGCGGGCTTTCGTAGCGAGCGACGGCGTAGCTGGAGTTCTGATCTGGGCTACAGTTGGGGCGAGGGATATTGGCCCTAGCAATGCGTCGGCATCGTAGCCCTGTCGGCGAGCAGCATTGAGCCTGGGGATAAGACAAGTCCGCTGCGGAGGCGATGTCGCTCGCCTGGCCTGAGCGGCCTGCCTTGGGCGTCGACAAGAGCGTGGATTTGGTTGTCAGTCCGGCTCGGAAACGTGTTGACGATCATTTCGTTGACCATCAGCCTTGAGACCCTGCTCGTCGCCTCGATGACGTGCAGCAACCTTGCAATGCGATCGAGATGCACCTCAAGGAACAATCAACCCGCAACCCCGTTGGGCACGATCGCGTCAGGAGAATGCTGTGCGACATATGATGTTGGGAGCTCTGGCCGGCCTTGCGGCGACGATGGCGATGACCAGCGCCATGAGGCGGTTTCATGGGGTGCTGAACGACACGAGTCGCTACCCATTGCCGCCCCGTGAAATTGTTGAGCGCCTGAACATCGGGGGCGATGAAAGGCAGGCGCGAACGAATACTCTGTTGGCCCACTTCGGCTTCGGCGCGATGAGCGGTGCAGCGTTCGCCCTTTTGCCACGCCGTCGCGGCAGCGGCACACTCTACGGCCTCGGTGTGTGGGCGGCCAGTTATCTGGGTTGGATTCCTGCAGCGCGAATTCTTGCCCCCGCATGGCGCCATCCTGCAGAGAGGAATCTGCTGATGATCGCCGTGCACATGGTGTGGGGTATCGTGCTCGCGAAATCGCTCAGCGACCTGGAGGCCGCGGAATCGGAGGCGTTCGGCAGGCCTGTGGACGCCAAACAGTCAGTCTTGGAAAGGCGAGAGAGAGGGTCTGACCGATGAAGTCGATCCCGTTTTGGCTAGATCGAGAGCCGGAGATTTCATTTGGTGCCTTGCAGGGCGATCACAACTTCGAAGTCGCGATCGTCGGCGCGGGTATCGTGGGACTGCAGGCTGCCTGTCTGCTGCGGGGCTCGGGTCTGAGGGTCGCGCTCCTCGAGGCACGTCAGATCGGCCAGCAGGCCACCGGCCGCTCCACCGCCAAGGTCACATCCCAGCATGGGCTCAAATTCGCTTCCCTCATTCGCAATTTCGGCCGCGAAGGCGCGAAGCTTTACGCGGACGCGAATGAAAAGGCGAAGGATGAGATCGCTGCGCTGTGCTCACTTATGGTGGATAAGGCCAAGCTGGAAGCCAAACCTGCCTTCATCCATGCTGAAGACGAACAACAGGCCGACACGTTACGCCGTGAGGCCGACGCCGCCGCATCGCTCGAATTGCCCGCCGAATTCCTGTCCGATCCGGAGCTGCCCGTTACGGCGACCGCGGCGCTCCGCTTTTCCGGCCAGTACCAGTTCGATCCGTATCTTTATCTTTGCGGGCTGGCCCGTCTGGTGAGCGAGAGCACCATCTCCGTTTTCGAAAACAGCCGCGTTCTTGAGATAGCAGGCGAGGGGCCTTATCAGTTGACTCTGGCTGGCGGCATCGTGACCGCCGGTAAGGTCGTCGTCGCCACGCAGATGCCTATAATCGGAGACGGACTCTTCTTCGGCAAGGCCTTCCCATTCGCGCATCCAGTCGCGGCAGCGCCAGTGCCGGAACAAGCAAGAGTGGACGGCATGTTCATCAGTGCCGGAAGGCCGTCTCATTCCTTTCGCACGACGAACCGTGACGGCAAGCGCTTTCTGGTGGCCGCAGGTGGCGAATTCAAAACCGGAGACCGCGAGGCTGCGGATTGCGCCGTCGCCGACATGCTGGCCTTCCTTGAGACCAACTTCGCTATGAGGCAACCGTCGCACCTTTGGATAAACGAAGATTTCCGATCAATGGACGGAATGGCCTTTGTCGGCTTGGCGAGTTCTTCCAAACCAGACCTTCTTGTTGCTACCGGTTTCGACGCATGGGGCATCACACAAGGTGCCGTTGCAGGAGAAATCCTCGCGTCGCAGCTTCTCGGCAAATCCCATCCTGCGGCGGAGATCTTCGACGCGACTCGTATCAAGCCGCTCGCAGGCGGCCCGACGTTCATATCCGAGAACGTCAAGACGGCTACACATTTGGTGGCCGAACGGCTCCTGGGTTCAAGAACTATGGATATCAGCAAGATCCCCCCAGGAGAAGGGGGTGTGACCGAGCACGACGGAGAGCAACTGGCTATCACGAAGGCGCAGGACGGTACGGTAACCGCCCGCTCCGCGATTTGCACCCATCTCGGCTGCGTTGTTGGATGGAATCCGGTCGACCGGACGTGGGACTGCTCATGCCATGGATCCCGTTTCGATGAAGCTGGTGAGGTTCTTTCCGGCCCCGCGACGAGACCGCTCGAGCCGCGAGTGTCGCCGGATGCCGGGCACGCGAAATGAGAGTTCTCGTCACCGGCGCGTCGGGTCTGATCGGGGCCGCGCTTTGCGCGCGGCTGGCGGCCGGGGGACATGACGTCGTTCGTGTGCTCCATCGCCCCAGTGTTGCCCCGTTCACCGGGCCTACTCCCATCTTGCTCGACATGGCAAATGCGCTGCGGGCGCAGGACTGGATCCCTCATCTTGCCGGTGCCGATGCCGTTGTGAACTGCGCCGGCGTTCTGCAGGACAGCGTTCGCGAGAATACCCAGCACGTCCATACAGGCGGCGCCGCGGCACTCTTTGCCGCGTGTGAACAGGCAAATGTGAAAAAGGTCATCCACTTCTCGGCTATCGGCGTCGATCGCCAGCAGCCGTCCGCTTTCTCCGCCAGCAAGCTTGCTGGCGATGAGGCATTGATGGCGCGCGATCTCAACTGGGTGATCCTGCGCCCCTCGGTTGTGCTGGGGAGGCCGGCGTTCGGCGCAAGCGCGCTTTTTCGTGGCCTCGCTGCTTTGCCACTGTTGCCTGTGATGCCCGACACCGGTCGTCTTCAGGTCGTACAGCTCGACGACGTGATCTCCACCGTTCTCTTCTTTCTTAGGCCCGACAGCCCATCGCGCCTCGCGCTGGAGCTGGCTGGGCCTGAAGCCCTTTCCATGAACAAGGTCGTTGCCTGCTACCGCCACTGGTTCGGATGGAACAGCGCCCAGGAATTCATCCTGCCCAATTGGGCCGCAGCAATCCTATACCGGGTTGGGGATGCGGCGGCTCAGCTCGGCTGGCGTCCGCCGATGCGCAGCAATGCCGCAAAGGAGATCGAGCGGGGCGCGGTCGGTGATCCCCAGCCATGGATAGCGGAGACCGGCATTCAACCGTCAACTCTTGCAACCGCACTCAGCCTTAACCCTGCCACGGTGCAGGAACGATGGTTCGCTGGTCTCTACGTTGTCAAGCCTGCCATCTTCGTTGTGCTACCCTTCTTCTGGATCATGACCGGCGTTATTTCCCTCACCACCGGCTGGCGCAGCGGAGTTGAGTTGCTCATCGACACCGCGGTCGGCGCGCTGGCCGGGCCGGCCGTCGTCGCCGGCGCGCTGGCCGACATGATCGTCGGTGCGCTGATCGCCTGGCGCCCGACCGGCCGGCTTGGTCTCTTCGGCGCAATCGTGCTGTCGCTTTTCTATGCGATCGCTGGGAGCATTCTGCGGCCGGAGCTCTGGAACGAGCCGCTCGGCCCGCTGATCAAAATCCTGCCGATCCTGGTGCTGCATTTTGTCGCTCTGGCGGTGCTGGAGGAACGCTGATGATCTATTTCGTGCTCAAATATCTGCATGTCATCGGTGCGGCTGTGCTGTTGGGAACTGGCGCCGGCATCGCCTTCTTCATGCTTCTGGCACACCGAACCGGAAATGCCGCCACCATCGCGGCTGTCGCCCGCATCGTCGTCCTCGCCGACTTTCTGTTCACGGCTACGGCCGTTGTTGCGCAACCTGTGACCGGAATCGCTCTCGCCCAGTACGCGGGCTATTCGCTTGCTGAAGGATGGATCGTTCTTTCGATCCTGCTCTACATTGCCACCGGCCTGTTCTGGCTGCCTGTGGTATGGATGCAGATCAAGATGCGCAATCTCGCCATAATGGCCGCGGCGTCCAACCAACCCCCGCCTGAGCGTTACAATCAGTTGTTCAGGCTCTGGTTCGCCTTCGGCTTTCCAGCCTTTGCGGCTGTGCTCGCCATCTTCTGGCTGATGATTGCGCGCCCGCCGATCGAGTGGCTGGCCTTTTAGCCGTCGTGGCTCGCTAAACGCCGCCCTGCGGCGTCTGTTCCCGTCACTAGGAAAAACCAAACCGAGCCATCACGATCGAGGCATTACCTTGTGCCTCCGCGGCGCCCGCGAGGGCTTTGGCGGGGAAACATGCCGGTGTCACCGCGTGGTCGCGTGAAGCCAACCCGGCGCTTGGCGAATACGGCGAGCCAACGACGCTCTTTGTCGGGGGCGGCGTGCCGGACATGGAGTGAGCCAGAGGCTCAACCGCTGGCGAGCAGCTTGCCCCTCCTCCTCAGCAGCGGCAATGAACGCCTTGCGGACATCCTCAGGTGTCATATCGCCAGCCAAACAGGACATGCAGGCGCGCACCGCAAGGTCCCATTTGGGACCACGATTGTTCCACCCCATGAGTTCCCGAGCTGCACCCTCGACGTTGTTGCAGCTATACGTGAAGCCCGGCTTGCCGGTCCTTACAGAGACCGGAGGGTTGAACCAATGGAGGCTCATCAGGACTCTCTGATGTCGAACAGGACGAACTGGCCGCGAAACCTGGCTTCGTCCACGATGATCTCGACCAATTCACAGTCGGTCTCTTGTAGGAAGGGGTCGTCTTTGCGAACTGCGGCGATGGTGTCGCGGACTGACACGATGCTGCCAACCGGGATGGGATGGATAACCGCATCGATCCTCTCGGCAGCCGTAGGCTTGTAGACCGCTTGCAGTCTCATCGCCTCCTCCCGAGGCAGAAACCCAGCGGCCATCTCGTGGGTCACGCCGGGCATATATCAAGGCCTTTGGCGCGGCTGATTACGGAGATTCTTCCGGCCAGCTCTGTTGCGGAACCTATTCGGTGGCCACACTGTTTGTGTCGAGGCTTAGGAGTGTGCCATGAGTTCAGGAATCAAGGATGGCCAGCTCTCTTTCGTCGAGTTCCAATCGCCCACGCTGGTCGAGAACGCGCCCGAGGGCAGCGAATGGCTTCACGAGATTAAGTACGATGGCTACCGCACCGAGTTGATCATTGAGAGCGGGAAAGCCAGGGCCTTCACGCGCCGTGGGTACGACTGGTCACATCGATACCGCAGGATTGTTCAAGCAGCGGCGGGTTTGCCGGTAAAGGCAGCGATCATCGATGGCGAGGCTGTCGTTCTTGGCGACACCGGCCTGCCGGATTACCAAGCCTTGGAACGGGAGCTGGGCAATCCAAACTCGGCGAAGCTCATCTTCTATGCCTTCGACCTGCTGCACCTCAACGGGCGCGATCTTCGGCAGCAGCCGCTGGTGAAGCGAAAGGCAGCCCTTGAGAAGCTGCTGAAGGACACGGCCCCGACACTGACCTACGCCGAGCATCTGGAGGTGAGCGGGACGGATGTCTTTGAGCATGCCTGCCGGATGGGACTGGAGGGGATCGTTTCCAAACGCACCGATGCGACATATCGCTCGGGGGTCCAGACCAGTTGGCTCAAGGTAAAGTGCGTCAAGAGCGACACCTTTCCCATCGTTGCATTTGTCGAGAAACTCGGCGCTCACCCCCGCCGCATCGCATTGCTCTACATCGGACGCGGCGAGGCGACCGACTGCTCTATGCCGGGAAGGCCCGCAGCGGCTACACCTTGAGCGCCGCGCAATTGGTTCGAGAGCGGCTTGACCCGCTGATCACCAGCAAGTCGCCTCTGTCAGAGCCCATTGTGAAGCCCAAGGCGACTTGGGTCATACCGGAGGTGCTGGCCGAGGTGCAATTCAGCGGCGTGACGGATCGCGGCGTGCTGCGCGAGGCGGTGTTCAAAGGTCTGCGAGAAGACCTCGTGCCGATCCCGGCCAAGCGTCCAGCCCCATCGAAGCGGCGTGGGCCAGTCCGGGAACATGGCGTTCCCAGCGAGAACATCCTGCAACTACTGCCCGATGCAGTTTCGCCCTCTAAGGACGAGCTTGCGCGCTATTGGGAGAGAGTTGCGGATCAAGCCTTGGTCCATCTCGGCCACAGACCTCTGAAGCTGGTCCGCCACGCACTCGGCGCAACCTTCTACCACAAGGGCACGCTGCCGAAGGTCCCCGCATCCGTACATCAGTTGCGCGTCCAGAAGCGCGAAGGAGGCGAAGGTGTGCGCGTATGGGTGGACGACCTTGCTGGCTTGCTGGGCCTGGTCGAGATGGACGCTGTAGAGCTGCATCCGTGGAATGCCACTGTTGACGACATCGAACATGCCGACCGCATCGTGCTGGACCTGGACCCCGGCGAGGGCGTCGAGTGGGACGAAGTCATTGAGACCACCCTGGCGCTTCGGGACCTCCTGGAGACGGAAGGCCTGGAGAGCTGGCCGAAGGTGACCGGCGGCAAGGGCATTCACTTGATGGCGCCGCTTGAGACGAAGATCACGCACGACAACGCCCGGCTCCTTGCCCGGTCGTTCGCAAATCGGCTCGCTGAAGCTCATCCAGACCGTTATCTGCTGACCTCCGCGCCATCGGCCCGAAGGGGTCGCATCTTTATTGATTACCTTCGCAACGGACGCGGCAACACCGCCGTCGGGGCCTTCTCCCCACGAGCGCGGCCCGGCTTCCCAATCGCCCGTCCGGTGACCTGGAGCCAAGTTGAGGGACGTATCCGCCCAGATGCATTCAATATCGACCGTCCTCTCAGGGCGGCTGTCAGAAAGGCAG
The DNA here is from genome assembly GCF_020165435.1 of Mesorhizobium sp. BR1-1-2. Classification (NCBI taxonomy): domain Bacteria; kingdom Pseudomonadati; phylum Pseudomonadota; class Alphaproteobacteria; order Hyphomicrobiales; family Phyllobacteriaceae; genus Mesorhizobium; species Mesorhizobium sp. BR1-1-2. The sequence continues at coordinate 38,624 of NZ_JAIUID010000007.1, read as the reverse complement.
CCTGAGCCGCAGGGTCGGTAGAAACGCGGGATCGGAATGGGCCAGGCAACTAGGGGCCGGGCTTTGCCTGCACCTCCCAAGATCGTCGATTTTTGGTTCTTCGTCCGTAGGTTAGTGCGATGTGCGGCAGCCCGACTGGCCCTTGCGGGTCTCGGGGCGGGAAAGGATGGCGTGGTCAGAGACTGGCGTCGCCAGCGCCGGCGTAGGATGGCGGCCGAGCGCAGGCTTGTCGGCTGGCGCCATCCTCCGCACGGCGGATACATTGGCCTCACCGCCCCAATGGAAGCGCCCGGTCGCGACAAGCCCGCGCCCAAATCGAAGCTTCCGCAGGCGGCCGGGCGGCGCATCCTTTCCAAGACCCAGGCGAGCTAGCCGGGAGGAGGAGAGGGCGCTGGTCGCCATCTGCAGTTATGCCGCCGTTGGGGCAGGGGATCGCCTGGCCAAGGCCCGATATTTTTTAGAAATCGAGGCGCGCGGTGAACTCGACCTCGCAGAGCATATGCAGGCTGTTCTCCGATCGACGACGTGGAAGGCATGAGACGAGCGACGCGAGGGGAGCAGATGCCGAATGTCTGGCATGCGCCTAAATGTCGGCCGTAGAAGATCAGTTTTGCGACTTCCTAAAAGCAGACGATCGGCTTGGGCTGCATGATGTCCGGGGTTGCCCAAAGGGGACGTAGGGGCATCAAATCAGGCGGTTGCTTTCCGCAATTTGACGCGCCCGCCGCACTGTGCCGTCGGTGTCGGCGAACTTTCGTTTTGTTGCTTCGTCGCTTCTGATCGTCAGCCGCTTCGACAGGACTTTTGCGGCTTCGACGATCGGCTTGACCGGTATGGCTGGATTCTCCGGGGTTTTCATGTACCTCATGCTTGTTGTCCTTTTTGGCAAAAACGAAAGAGAGCGCGGAGCGGCTGTCCGCCCCGGCACCTTGCACGGCGATCAAGTTACGGTCGCACGATCCAGGCCAGCAACGCCGGATCAAAATCGGAGTTGCCGGTATAGTCGCGGATCAAAAGCGCGGCGTATGCCTGCCACTGATCCTCGGGGGTCTGCTTTTCAATGACCGAAACGCGTCGCGCAGGATATTGCAGTCAAAAATCGAAATCACGTCGGCCGATTGATCGTTGTCCATAGCGCGGCTCCCATCGAGGGGGCGGGAGTACGATGGACGCTCTCAAGCGCCGGCGCCCATTGTTCTGTGGCCGGCGACAACGGACTGTACGCCCCCGACAGGTGGATAGCGAATCATTCCGGCAGATTTATCCGTTGGTGCATCGGCACAAGTCACGCCGCCCTCTCCCCGCCTTGGTGTCTTGGCTGTTCAGCCGATCGGCCATCTTGTCGGCATCGCCGCATGATGCCGACCATGACCTATTGTTGGACTCGACGGGCTGGCCGGTGAAGACGTCGAAGACGGGCCAACTGTCCGGGTGGTTCATGCGAGGCATAGCGGTCTGCCATATCCCGCATGCTTTTTCGTTATTCGCCCGCTACCGACGATGTCGATCGGTTCAAGTCCGCAGAATGCCCAGCTTCAGAAACAGGCCGCCGTGAGGAGAGCCCGCGCATGCCCGCCACGTTCGTCATGCCGCCGGCCCTGGCGGGCGTCACCACACCGCGGCAGGCTTGACCCAAACCTGCCGCATGCCCGAGGCAGTGTCGGTTCACGCACGGGTTCTCCTGAACCCAGTATCTCAGTACCCCATCCCGCCCATGCCGCCGCCGCCGCCCGCAGGCGCGGCATCCTTGGCCGGAATGTCGGAGATCATCGCTTCGGCGGTGATCAAAAGCGCGGCGATCGAGCCGGCATCCTGTAGCGCGGTGCGCACCACTTTCGCCGGATCGACGATGCCCGCCCTGATCATGTCGACATACGCCTCGTTCTGGGCATCGAAACCCTGATTGTGGTCCTTGCTGTCGGCGAGCTTGCCGACGACGATGGAGCCCTCGACGCCGGAATTCTCGGCGATCTGGCGGAGCGGCGCTTCGAGCGCCCTGAGCACGATCGAGATGCCGGCGGTGACATCGGCGTTGGCGCCGTTCAGGCCGGCAAGCGCCGTCCTGGCGCGCAGCAGGGCCACGCCGCCGCCTGGCACGATGCCTTCCTCCACCGCCGCGCGCGTGGCGTTCAGCGCATCATCGATGCGGTCCTTCTTTTCCTTGACTTCCGACTCGGTGGCGCCGCCGACGCGGATGACCGCGACGCCGCCGGAGAGCTTGGCCAGCCGCTCCTGCAGCTTCTCCTTGTCATAGTCGGAGGTTGTCTCCTCGATCTGGTTCTTGATCTGGGCGACGCGCGCCTGGATGGTCGCCTTGGTGCCGGCGCCGTCGATGATCGTGGTGGTGTCCTTTTCGATCAGCACCCGCTTGGCGCGGCCGAGCATCTCGATGGTGACGTTCTCCAGCTTGATGCCGAGATCCTCGGAGATCATCTGGCCGGATGCGAGCACCGCGATATCTTCCAGCATCGCCTTGCGGCGGTCGCCGAAGCCCGGCGCCTTGACGGCCGCGACCTTGAGGCCGCCGCGCAGCTTGTTGACCACCAGCGTCGCCAGAGCCTCGCCTTCGACGTCCTCGGAGATGATCAGCAGCGGCCTGCCGCTCTGCACCACCGCTTCGAGGATCGGCAGCATCGCCTGCAGATTGCCGAGTTTCTTCTCGTGGATGAGAATATAGGGCTCTTCCAGCTCCGCGCGCATCTTGTCGGCATTGGTGACGAAATAGGGCGAGAGATAGCCGCGGTCGAACTGCATGCCCTCGACGACGTCGAGCTCGGTGTCAGCGGTCTTGGCTTCCTCGACGGTGATGACGCCGTCATTGCCGACCTTCTCCATCGCCTTGGCAATCATCTCACCGACGCTGGCATCGCCATTGGCGGCGATTGTGCCGACCTGCGCGATCTCGGCCGACGACTTGACCTTCTTGGCCTTCGCCTTGATTTCCACGACGACGGCCGCGACGGCCTGGTCGATGCCGCGCTTGAGGTCCATCGGGTTCATGCCGGCGGCCACCAGCTTGGCGCCTTCGCGCAGGATCGAGGCGGCCAGCACCGTCGCGGTGGTGGTGCCGTCGCCGGCGAGGTCATTGGTCTTCGAGGCCACTTCGCGCACCATCTGCGCGCCCATGTTCTCGAACTTGTCGGCAAGCTCGATTTCCTTGGCGACGGTGACGCCGTCCTTGGTGATGCGCGGCGCGCCATAGGCCTTGTCGATGATGACGTTGCGACCCTTGGGGCCGAGCGTGACCTTCACCGCATTGGTGAGGATCTCGACGCCGCGCAGCATGCGGTCGCGCGCATCGGTGGAGAATTTGATTTCCTTGGCAGACATGATTTTATCCAGTTCGCATTTGGGGTGAGCAGTCACCGCGCAGAGGCGCGGTGCTTCAGTCAGGCGGCCTTCTTGGCTTCGGCGCTCTCTTCGATGACGCCCATAATGTCGGCTTCCTTCATGATCAGGAGGTCCTCGCCGTCGATCTTGACCTCCGTGCCCGACCATTTGCCGAACAGGATCAAGTCGCCGGCCTTGACGTCGAGCGGAACAAGCGCGCCGTTTTCGTCGCGGGCGCCGGGACCAACCGCGATCACTTCGCCTTCCTGCGGCTTTTCCTTGGCATTGTCGGGAATGATGATGCCGCCCTTGGATTTGATATCGCCTTCGGCGCGCCGGATGACGACGCGGTCGTAGAGTGGCCGAAATTTCATGAGAACTTCTTTCTGGGGCCGGCATAGGCGGCCGCAGCATTTATATAGGCGGTTTGGCACTCGATAGATAGGAGTGCCAGAACTATTTCTCGCCAACGGCCAAGAAATCCAATGATATAATTCGAGACGCGCAGAAATTCGTTCGGATGGGAGGAAAACTTTCTGTGAGCTTGAATTTCGCGGATGCGTATTTGTTATTTCAAAGGAGAAATAAAAGGCGTCGCGACCCTTGTTTGGAACTCAATTGAGGCGCATATATAAAACTCGTTGATTTGGTTGAGTTGGCTTTGTTTCAGAGCCCCGCCATTCACCACCGAATTCTCGAAAACGAGTGCATGCGCCGGTCCGGCGCACATTTCGTTCCGTTCGGACCCTGGAATGAAACCGACGCTGACCACGGATGTACCGGCAGCGTCGGGCATCGTCCCGGCGGTTCGAGTGGGAATGATACGGAAAGGCGCAGCCGCCCGTTTCCGCGGAAAGCCGCAATCATGACCAGCCGCACCACAAATACAGTCGTTCGCTTCAAGTCGGCGTTTTCGCTGCCCGGCTTTGATCAACCGCAACCGCCCGGAGAGTATCGGGTCGACCATGACGAGGAGGCCCTCGAAGGGACTTCCCAGATCGCATGGCGCCGCGTGGCCACCTTCATTCACCTGCCGGCGATCACCGCGAGCGGTGCCACGCAGCAGATGGTGCCGATCGAACCGGCATTGCTTCAAGCCTCGCTGGAGCTGGACGAGAGACAATCATGCGAACCACAACCCTGATGCAACGCAACGCACGCCCGGTCCGCCGCGAAGCCGTAACGCATCTCTTCGCCGTCGGACAGGCTGTCCGGCTGAAGAGCGGCATCGGCACGTTTCCAAAGGCCGCGGAAATCTACCGCGTCACGGCAACGCTCCCGCCGAGCGGAAATTCGCCGCAGTACCGCATCCGCAGCGACGTCGAACTTCATGAACGGGTGGCGACGCAGGACAGTCTCGAACCGGTCGACACTTCGCCCGGTGACAGCATAGCGCTCATCGAAAGGATCTTCGAACATGTCAAAGGGACAGAAACGCTCTAGCCGGGAGATCAGGAAGCCGAAGCAGGAGAAAGTCCCGCCCAACCCTGAAAGCGTATTCGGCGCCCAGACCAGACTTGCCGCCGATATCAATGCCCGGCGCGGCAAGGGCAAGAACTGACGTCGCGACACGGGCACGGATGACGATGAAGATCGTGATCGAATTCTATCGCACCCGAACCTCGGACGATGCGCATGCCGTGATCGGGCGCGAGACGGCGCAAGCGGCCAACCTCAACCATGCGATCGAGATCGCCAGGCTTTTGGCCAAAACCCTGAACATGCCGCAGCGGCCGGACGCCATGACGATCGCCGACGCGAAGGGCGCAACGATCTATTCCGGCGTTCTGGCGACGGAAGCGATCAATGAGGCCGGCCAACGCCATGAGCGCCCGTAGCAACGAAACCGATCGGCAGCGCAACGCCGCCGGGCTTGCCGTCTGGGAAAATGAGGGTGGGACATCGGGACGCGACTTCGCGGACCGTCAATATGGCCGCCGCGTCGAGGCGGATCGGTCCTGGACCGTCTATCATGTCTTCAGCGGAATTCCGGCGCTGGTCGACGGTGGTGCCATGACCGGCCTCAGCCGGTCGGATGCGACGCGCAGCATGTTGTCCCTTAATCAGCGCATGCCGAGCGCCCGACGGCGCGGGTTGCGGCGCCGCCGATTGTCCCACATGAGGCAGCGGCGGGCCAACCATGACGCTCTCCTTCCCCAACCCCAGCCGCAGATTCGATGAAGCGCGCGATTTTCGGTAGGTTGGCACTGTATCACGACCGTTCTGGTAAGACCGGAATGTCGCCTCCTGGAGCAAACGGCCAACGCGGTGCCGCAGTCGAGTAAAGGCTAGCAGAGTCGTTGCGGCCAAGATGGAGGTCGCCAGCGGAATGGCGCCTTTCTGGCTTCCAGAACCGGACCGTCTGTTTCCGGCCCCAAGGCTGCCGGACCGCAATGCGCCCAATTGCAGCCATTTATGGGTTTTCGGCGCTCCCGATAAACAGACGTTACCAGTGCGGCCCCCTTGGTACGCAGCGAGAGGTGGCCAACGGTGCGCTAGATCGTGTCTCCAATGGCAGAGCGCACAGCACTCGCTCGATGCGTCCGACCAGTGTCTTTCCCATATTGAAAATTGCTACACCGTTGTCCATCGCCGTGTGGCTGACGACGAAAAGCATGCGTCGACGATTTGCATGATCTCGTAGCCATCACTAAAGGTGGGCCAAGCCGATTTGCCCGTGGAAACCGAACGAATGACTTCCGAGACCTCGATGGCCTTGTATTCATTGTACCCGAGGCCGAAATTGGCGACCGGCAGGAGGGATGCGAAGTTCCGGTTTTCCGGACCGACGTCGATCAGCCGGTAACCCTGGCGGTTCGGCGCATCCTCCATCGAGAAGAAGCGCAGGCGGTTGACCTCGTCATAGTTGAACTCGATGCCGCCCTTCGTGCCATAGATCTCGTATTTCTGCAGGAAGCGCCGGCCGGAGGCGACGCGGCTGACATCGATGACGCCGCGGCCGCCATTGGCGAATTTGCACATCAGGTTGACCATGTCCGAATTGGTCACCGAGCGCTTGACGCCGCCTTCCTGCGCCTTGGTCTGGACACCATAGCCGAAGCCTTCGCTGTAGGTGCGCTCGGGGGTGACGGTGGCGACATCGGCGATCAGCTCGTCGACCGGGCCGATGAGGCGGTGGATGAAGGAAAACAGGTGCGAGGCGACATCACCGACGACGCCGGTCGGCGCCAGATTGCCGTCGCAGCGCCACATGAAGGGCGTGCGTGGATCGGCCAGCACGTCGACATGCATGGAGGCGCGGAAGAAGACGATCTCGCCGATCTCGCCATTGTCGATGAGTTCCTTGGTCAGGTCGTGCGCCGGGTTCTTCGGGAAATTATGGCCGACGCGGGTCACCAGTCCCTTCTCGCGGGCGAGGTCCGCCAGTTCGCGCGCCTCCTCGGCGGTCGCCGTGAAGGGCTTCTCGCAATAGACATTCTTGCCCGCCAGCAGGGCCGCCTTCGACGCCTCGAAATGCAGATGGTCCGGCAGGCAGATGTCGACCAGATTGACCTCGGGATCGCTCAGCACGTCATGCCAGTTGGTCGAGGTCTTGACGTCGCCATAGGCACCCTTGATCTGTTCCAGCCTTTCGGCTGCGTCGTCCACCAGCCAGGCGATCCTGGCAATGGAACCGAGTTCGGGAAACATCAGCGGTGCATTGCGATAGCCCATGGAATGGCACTTTCCCATCCATCCGCAGGCGCCCAGAATGGCTACGTTGACTGGCTTCATGACACTGTACTCCGGTTGCGGATTGCGCCCGCCGGCACGGCCGGGCGGTCGAACGGTGATGGACGCCGTCAGGCGTCGATTCGTGCTTCGGTGGTCGCGTCGAAAAAATGCAGCTCCTTGCGTTCGGCGCTGACCGACACGGTCTGGCCCACCTTCAGCCTGACGCGCCCGGGCACCTTCGCCTTCAGCACGTCGCCGCCCAGGTCGAGCAGCACGACGGCCTCGTTGCCGGTGGATTCGATCAATGTCACCGTCGCCGGATTGCCCGCCTCGCCCTCGGCGCGGACGACCAGATGCTCCGGCCGCACGCCGAAGATCACCGAGGCGCCGGGCTTCAGCGGCGCGCCGGGGTCGATCGGCCATTTGAACTGACGCGAGCGGATGCCCGGACCGCCATCGCCGCCCTCGACGGTCCCGGTCAGGATGTTCATCGCCGGGCTGCCGATGAAGGTCGCGACGAAGACGCTGCCGGGACGCTCGTAAAGGTTCTCGGCGGTGTCGACCTGCATGAGCCGGCCGTCCTTCAGCACGGCGATGCGCGAGCCCATGGTCAGCGCCTCGACCTGGTCGTGGGTGACATAGACGGTGGTCGAGCGGATGCGCTGGTGGAGCTTGATGATCTCGCTGCGCATGCTCACGCGAAGCTGGGCGTCGAGGTTGGAGAGCGGCTCGTCCATGAGGAAGACGCCGGCTTCGCGCACGATTGCGCGGCCGAGCGCGACACGCTGGCGCTGGCCACCCGACAGGTTGCGCGGCCGGCGGTCGAGCAGATGGCCGATCTCCAGCATGGCCGACACGTTCTTGACGCGCTTGGCGATTTCGGCGGCCGCCACGCCCCGGTTGCGCAGGCCGAAGCCGATGTTTTCCTCGACCGACATGTGCGGGTAGAGCGCGTAGGACTGGAACACCATGGCGATGTCGCGGTCGCGGGGTTCGGCGAAGGTGACGTTGCGCTCGCCGATATGGATGTCGCCTTTGGTGACCTCCTCCAGCCCCGCCAGCATGCGCAGCGTCGTCGACTTGCCGCAGCCCGAGGGGCCGACCAGGACCAGGAACTCGCCTTCCTCGACCGACAGGTTGAGATCGCGCACCACCTCGACGCTGGCGTAGCTTTTCCAGACGTGATCAAAAAGGACGCGTGACATCTGTCTTCAACCTTTCACAGCGCCGGCCGACAGGCCGCGCACCAACCATTTTTGTGCGTACAATCCGAGCGCGACCATGGGGATGATCCCGATCAGCCCCAGCGCCGACATGATCCACCAATAGGCGCCCAGTTCATTCGCCTGGCCCGAAATCAGCACAGGCAGCGTCTGCGAACGGCGGAAGGTGAGGATCAGGGCGAACAGGAACTCGTTCCAGGCGAAGATGATCGAGACGAAGAACGCCGTCACCAAGCCGGGGAACGCGATCGGCAGGGAAATCTTGAAGAACACGCCGAGCCGGGTGCAGCCATCGACCAGGCCGCTTTCCTCGACCTCGACCGGCACGGCGCGGAAGGCGTCACGGGTGATCCAGATCGCCAGCGGCAGGTTGAACAGCGCGTAGGCGACGCCGAGCGACCAAGCCCGGTCGAGAACGCCGGCATAGCGGTACATCAGCAGGAAAGGGAACACGACCGCCACTGGCGGCATCATGCGCTGCGAGATGAAGAAGAACGCCATGTTGTCGTTCTTCCAGCCGAACTTGCTGTAGTCGAAGCGGGCGAGACCGTAGCCGGCCAGAGCGCCGGCAAAGGTGGCGACGAACGCGCCGACGAGGGAGGCGACGGCCGAGTTGGCCAGCGCGTTGAACAGCTGCGAGCGATACTGGCCGAACACCGTCTGGAAGGCCGAGAGCGTCGGCTCGAAATCAACCCAGGGAATGAAGGTCGGCAACGGAAAGACGTCGGCCCGCTCCTTGAACGCTGTGATCGTCATCCAGTAGAGCGGGAAGACGACGATGATGAACCAGACGACCTGCAGCGCAATGCGCCAGACCGGAATCCTGCGTCTCATCCTGCTCATGTCAGACGCTCCACGAGACGGCGGGTCGCGGCCAGGATGACGGTCGCGACGATGGTGGCGACGATGGCCAGCGAAAAGGCGAGCGTGGCGGCGTAACCGAGGTCGAAGTTCACGACGCCGACCCGATAGGCATAGAGGGTCAGCGATTCGGTGGCGATGCCGGGCCCGCCATTGGTCAGCACCACGATGACATCGGCGATCTTCAGCATCTCGATCGAGCGGATCAGGATGGCGGTGACCGACCATGGCAGGAGCATGGGAAAGGTGACGCGCCAGAACGCCTGGATGTCCGATGTCGTGTCGAGGCGGGCGGCGTCCTCGACTTCATTGGAGAGCGCCGAAAGCCCGGCGAGCAGCACCAGCATGAAGAAGGGCACCCATTGCCAGGTGTCGACGATGAGGACGGTGACGAAAGCGCCGATGCTGTTGGTGAGCCAGGGCACCGGCGGCAGGCCCGCCGCCATCAGCCCGGCGTTCACGGGGCCGACGGCCTCGTTGAACATGACGCGGCCGACGACGAAGGCGACGACCACCGGGCTCAGCATCATCGGGATCAGGAATATGATCCTGAGCCAGTTCTGCTGGCGCCGGGCGCGGTCGAGCGAACGCGCCAGGCCGAGGCCGATGAAAAACTGGATGGGAATGCCGACAACGAAATAGAGCAGGGTGGTGAACAGCACGTAGTGAAAATGCGTGTCGGAAAACAGACGCGCCCAGTGGCTCAGGCCCGCCCAGCGCACCGGCGCCATGCGGTTGCCGAAGTCCCAGTTGAGGAACGACAGCGCCAGCGAGGACAGAAGTGGGACGATGGTCAGCACGACGACCAGCAGCAACGCGGGCGCAACGAACAGCACCGGAATAAGGCTGCGTTTCTTTCCCTGACGCTCCACGTGCATTCCTCCCGGGGAATGGGGCGCCGCGGCAGGCCGCGACGCCCCTGATTATCAGCCTGCCAGCGCGGCCTTGTACAGTTTGGACTGGTTGTCGCGGCCCAGCCTGTCCGTGGTCTGGTTCCAGGCGTCGCTCGCATTCTTCATTGCCTGTTCAGCGCTGATCTCGCCGGCCATGAAGCGCGATGCCTCGACGTCGAGCGAGTTGTAATACTCGCCGCTGCCGGGAATCGAGAGGTCGAGCACCGCGTTGGGATGGCCGACGGCCTTGCCGATCGCTTCCAGATACTGCTTGGCGTCGGCCGGGTCCATGCCGGCATCGATCAGCGGCTGCGGGTCCTGAATGGTCTTGGCGCGCGACGGCTGGATGCCGCTGTCGGGGAAGGCGACGAGCTTGGTCGAGGCTTCCGGGTTGCAGAAGAAGGCCGCGAGATCCCAGGCGGCTTCCTTGTTCTCGGCGGTGACGGGCACGCCGAACAGCCAGGCGGTGACGCCAAGGTAAGGCGCATGGTTGGAGCCGCCTTCCGGCTTGATCCAGTCCTTGGCGGTGCGGTCATAGACCTTGCTGGCGCCGGGCGTCAGCGCGGTTCCGGTCTTGCCCTTGACCTTCGATCCTTCCGAGTAGGACAGCGTGCCGATGTCGCCCCAGTCGGTGATCATCGCCGACTGACCGCTGACGAATGTCGGGCGGGACTCGGAGAAGCCGTACTGCGCCAGTCCGGGCGGGCCGGCGTCGAGGTCCTTCTTCCAGTCCTCCAGAGCCTGGATCCAGCCCGGCTCGGCGATGCGGGGCGACATGTCGTCGGGATTGAAGAAGACGTAGGGGTCGCCGGCCTTCTTGGAATAGCTGACGCCGCGGCCGACGAGGAAGTACACGCCGCCGGTGCCGCGTCCCATCGGTTCGACGAAGCCATAGCTCTTGCCGGTGCCGGACCAGTCGAAGGACGAGAAGAACTTGGCGACGTCGTAGAACTGCTCCCAGGTGTCCGGGGGCGCCAGGTCGTAGCCGTGCTGGTCGGAGAACTTCTTCTTGTAGTCGGCGTTTTCGAAGAGATCGCGGCGGTAGAAGAGGTTGTGGGCGTTGCCGTCATAGGCAAGGCCGTAGGTCTTGCCGTCGAAGCTCATCGCCTTGCGGAAGATCGGGTAGATGTCGTCGGCCTGGACGAGCTTCAGCACATCCTCGGGGACTTCCTCCATCAGTCCGCCGCCCATGAAGTCTCCGCCCCAGGTGGTCTGATAGTTGATCAGGTCGGACGTATAGGCTCCCGAACTTAGTTCGGTGCGCAGTTTTTCGAACATCTGGCCGAACGGATAGGTGACCAGTTCGATGGTCGCGCCGGTGGCCTTTTCCCAGATCGGGCCGAATATCTGGATCGGTCCGCTGATCACCGGCCCGGACTGGCTTTCGACGATGACCTTGGCACCTTCGAACTTCTTGTTCGAGATGACCGGCAACGTCACATTGCCGCTCTGTGCCAACGCGCCGCGCGAGCCGGCCACCGCAAAGGCGGCCATGGCCACCATCCCCTGCATGATCTGACGGCGTGTCAGATCGTCAAGCTTTCTCACAGTCACGTCTTCCTCCCTTGTTGCGTGGTCGATGGTCTAAAGTGAACGGAATTTGATCGGTTCGCGCCGGGCGCTCTGCCAGGAGCGGATCATCGAGTCGGCGATCTCGACGGCGCGGTAGCCGTCCTCGAAGGTGGCCGCCAGCGGCGACACCTGACGGTTGCCGAGAACCGCCTCGACGAAATGGTTCATCTGCTGGACGAAGCATTCGACCCAGCCGATCGGGTGGCTGCCCTGGACGCCGCCCTCCCACCAGAAGTCGGAGAAGGGGTGCTCTTCCTTGATGACCTGGACGGCGCGGAAGCCGGAGGCCAGCCCGTCGGCGATCTCGATCTCGTTGAGCCGCGCGACGTCGTAGCGGAGCGAGCCCTTGGTGCCGTCGACCTGGATGGCCGAGGTATGGCCATGGCCGGCAGCCACGCGGGACGCCTGGATGACGCCGATCGGACCGCTCTCGAACTGCAGGATCGAGACGAACGCGTCGTCGACTTCGACCTTCTTGCCGGCCACCTGCGGCACCACAGTGCGGCCGATGGCGGCGACTTCGCTGATTTCGCCGACGAGGAAGCGGGCGAGATCGATGTGGTGGGCGCCGAGATCGCCGAACGTGCCGGTGCCGGCGATCTTCTTGTCCAGCCGCCAGCTGAAATCGAGGCCCGGCTGCAGGTAGTTCGACATCAGATATTCGGAGCGGAAATGGGTGACTTCACCGATGGCGCCGGACTGGATCAGTTCGCGGGCATAGCGCAGCGCCGGCACGAAGCGGTAGACGAAGGCTGCCTGATGCACGGCCTTGGCGTCGGCGGCCGCCTTCCACATTTCGAAGGCTTCGGCGGCGTCCATGGCGAGCGGCTTTTCGCAGAACACCGCCTTGCCGGCTTTCAGCGCCGCAATCGAGGGCTCGGCGTGCAGGACATTGGGTCCGGCATTGACGAAGATGTCGATGTTGGCATCGAGCACGGCGCGCCAGTCGTCCACGCCCTTTTCCCAGCCGAAACGCTTGACCAGCGTGTCGCGCGCCTTCTGGTCGCGGTCGGCGACGATGCGGAGGTTGAGGTTCGCCTTCGGCGCTTCCTTGATCAGCTGCTGCAGCCGCAGCGCATAGGAATGGAAGGTGCCGATGAAACCGGCTCCCAGAATGCCAACGTTGAGTTCCTTCATGTGACCTCCCTTTGTGCTTGCATGAGCGCTGCGGGGCGACGGTGTCGAGCCTGCAGCGGTCAGTGTATGTCTTTCGAACGGGCCATCGCGGCCCGCAACGTTGCGATGGTGAAGGATTTGTCCCGGCAGGCGTCGAGGATCAGCTTCTCGCGGCGCGTCACCAGGGCCACCGCCTCGGCCACGTCGTCGACCAGTTCGGCCGGGACCACTACAGCGCCCTGGTAGTCGGCGTGGACGATGTCTCCGTCGCTCACCAGCATGCCGTTGACCTCCACCGGCTCGCCGAAGCCGGCGATGTGGACATGGGCGTGGCTCGGTCCGACATGACCGCCCAGGATCTGGAAGCCTTCGGCAAGCGCGGTCACGTCGCGGAACGACCCGTTGGTCACGCAGCCGACGGATCCGAGCGTCTGGTGGACGAGACTGTTGACCTCGCCCCAGAACGCGCCAGTGCCGGGGCTGGGGTCGCGGTCCTCGATCACGACCATGGTCGGCAGGTCGGCGGCGGCGACGTATTCATACCAGCTGATGCGATCCTGCACCGGAGCCTTTGCCGGCGCTTCAGCGCGGATCGTGCCGACCCGCGCGATGCCGACGACCGGGGGCAGGCCGGGTCGCGCCGCGATCAGCGGGCGCCGCGTGAAGCCATTGTCGCGGCAGGACGGCCGCAGAACCTCCAGCGCGTTGCACAGCGTTGCGGTGTCGAACCGCGCGAGGCAGTCAAGAGCGCTTCTCCTGATGCGCGATGTGTTCATAAACCTGCCTCGTCAATCACGGCCTCGAATGCCAAAAGAAACTGCTGTCCTGAAGATGCCTAAGCGACGACGTTCCAGCCCCGGCCCTGGTCGCCGAAGGCCTCGTACCCATGCGGCATCACAGCGATCGTGTCCTCGAGCTTGATGAAGCCGCGCCGTGGGTGGAGTAGGGTCGTCTCGATGGAAATGACCATGCCCGTCTCCAGCGGCAGCAGAGCATCCGTCGCCTCATAGGGAACCGGCCCGGTGCTGGTAAGGCGCGGCGCCTCATGCGTGATCAGGCCCATGCCGTGGGCGCAGAAGCGCAGGTGCTTGCTGTTGGGCGAGTTCTTCAGGTCGCTGTCGACGGCGTCGTAGATCGCCTTGCCGATCGTGCCGGGCGCCACCACGGACCGGGCCTTCTGCTGGATGGCTTCGATCTCGCCGAGCAGGTCGACAAGTTCGGCATCGGGCTCGCCAAGGACGGCCATCCGCGCCACATCGCCGATATAGCCGCCGAAATTGCCGCCCGAATCCAGCGATAGCGGTTCGCCCCGGCGCCAGGACTGCGGCGACGGCGACCGGTTCAGCGACGACCCCATGGCGATCAGGCAATATTCGAAATTGAGCCCACGCGAGACCTCGGCCTCCTTGATGAGCTGGGTGATGTCGTTCTTGCTCGAGCCCTCGCGCAGATGCGGCAGCACCGACAGCATGGCGTCGACGACCTTGTCGGAGGCGACCCGGAGATCGTCGAGCTCGGCGTCGCTCTTGCGGGCGCGCAGCCGCTCGAGGACAAGCAGGGCATCGACGATCGCGGCGCCGGGCAACTGGCTCTGGATGGCGGTGAAGCCGGAGCCGGGCATGAAGGAGGCCTCGACGCCTATGCGAGCTGCCGGCAGTCCTGCCTTCCTGATATGAGCCGCCGCAAGCGCGATGGCATCGCCCACTCCCCATGCCTTGAGCCTCAGTTCGGCTGGCCAGAAGGGGCTGATCTCGTTGACGTAGTTCTCCATCTCGTTGCCGACATAGGCCGTCATCTCGGGATGACCCTTGAAGTAGGCGACGATCGGCAGATACCGGTCGGTTCCGATGGCGTCCATATAGTCGAAGAAAAAGAAGCGGTGCCCGCCCAGCAGGTATTGCACGGCATGCTTCGACGTTGCCAGGAGCACGTCGATCCCGGCTTCGTCCATCAGCCGATCCAGGAGATTAATGTCGAAGGGGGCGGCGGCCCCGTGCGGGACGTCAGCCTTTGCGTTCGTTGTCATGCAGTCCACCGCTCCTCTCGAGAGACCAACGCGGCGATCTATTGCACATGTGTCGCCTGTCGACAAGATAGAGTCGAAAGTTTTGTTTTTGTCCACGGACAGCGGCCATTTTAGCGGTCGCGCACACCCGTTCGGCATGCAAAGATCGCAATAAATACCTGTGATCAAATGATTTTATCTCGAAACGCTACTCGGTTGCATTCCGGCAAAACACACTCGGTCGGCTGTCGACAGCTTTTGATGTATCTGCTAATTTCGATCGCTGGCGCAGGCAAGGACGGTCGAACTCGCCGGACTGGCAGGGACCGGTTTCCCGCCAGGCGAGAAAAGGGTCGGACCGGATATCAAAGTGCGCTAGAGGTCTAGCGGGCAGGGCTCGCGCCAGGACGCCGCGCAGCGACTTCGGGTTGATGAGAATGAAAACAGGCAACGGTCCGCGATTGATGAACGAGAACTCGATCCAGCGCATCGAGCGTCCCGAACTGATATCGGAACAGACCTACGAGAACATCCGGCAGCTGATCATCAACTGCCAGCTCCAGCCCGGTCTTCCCTTTGTCGAGGCGGACATTGCGCGCCGGCTGGGCATCAGCCGTTCGCCGCTGCGCGAGGCGGTCAGGCGGCTGGAAGAGGAGGGCTTCATCGAGACCGTGGACGGTCGTCGCCGGGTGGCGCCGATCACCGCCGGCAAGGTGCTGCAGCTCTATGAACTGCGCTGCGTGCTCGAAAAACATGCTGCGGACAAATCGGAGGGGCTGATTTCGCGCATGGAGCTCGAACGGGTGACGTCCAGGTTCGACTACATCGCGGCCCAGCTCGACGAAAACAATGTGCAGCCGTTCAACGACGCCGATTTCGAATTCCACCAGCTGTTCATTGGCCGCTGCGGCAATCCCCTGATGATCGCGCAACTGTCCAGACTCGAAATGCAGTTGCGACGAGTCATGAATTTCTTTGGAAGGCGCGTCGGCCACACCAAACTGGCTTTCCAGGAGCATCTGGAAATCGTCGAGACGATACGTTCTCCGCGACCAGGCGCGCTTGGCAAGGCTGTGGAGCATCATATTCTAGCGGTAGGTCGGCGTGTCTCAGAGTTCGTCCGCGAGAAGCAGGACGGCGGAATTGGCGGCGACAGCGAGTGATTCAACATCAGTCTCATCACATCGGATGACTATGACCTGGTAGCAGATCACTGCGGGAAATAACGAAGTCGCGCCGCCGGCGACACCGCTGACTAGAACACCTGCGTACGACCCGGCTCCGCGACGCGGCGGCTGTAACTGGTCAGGATTCCGTCACTGCGTGACGCAAGGCGATCCGCACCACTTCGTCCGTTTTCTGGCCTTGTGATCCCGAAAACCGACAGTCCGTTTGCTGCCCCCGAGCGGTAGCGCCGGCGATGCCGTTTCTCTATCGGCCAATCAAGGCCAAGGAGAACTCACATGGGCCATTCTCATTACGATGATGCTAGCCGTGAGCGCGCCGCTTGGAACGCAGGAAAGAAGGTGGGAACCAAGCGCCCACTCACGCAGAAACAGATTTGGGCCGTTCGCTTCTTCCTCGATCGGGGGAGACGCATTCGTGACCGTGCCTTGTTCAATCTGGCAATCGACAGCAAGCTTCGCGGTTGCGATCTGGTCAAGATCAGGATCCGCGATCTGGTCGCCGGACCGGAAATCAGATCCCGCGCGATCGTCGTTCAGCAGAAGACAGGCAGGCCAGTCCAGTTCGAGATAACCGGCGACGTAAGAGCCAGTCTTCTGGCCTGGCTCGAAAGGCGTGGGGGCACGGTCGACGACTATGCATTCCCGAGCCGGATCGATCATACCCGCCACATGAGCACTAGACAGTACGCCCGCCTGATCGACGAATGGGTGATCGCGATTGGGCTGCGTCCGGAGGAATACGGCACTCACTCGCTTCGTCGCACGAAGGCATCGATGATCTACAAGGCGACAGGAAATCTCCGGGCCTTCCAAATCCTGCTTGGCCATTCCAAGATCGAGAACACCGTTCGATACCTTGGTGTCGATGTCGAAGACGCGCTGCTCTTAGCAGAGCGAACGGAAATTTGACATCTGGGCGGTTACCCGATGCACCACGGATGACCGCTTCAGCCTCCGGGATACATTGCCATACGGGCTGTCCTGGGGTGGGAAGGGGACAGGCAGCTTTTATTTGAGGACGATCGAGAGCTGCTGTTGGCCAGTTGGCAACGCATCGAGCATCTTAGTCGCTTCAACAGAACCCTTTCCAATTCGAGTTCACCGCCTTACCGGGTTGGCAGGGCCGCCTTGTATTCGACCATCCAATTACGAAACTCGGATGGGCTTTCGCGAGATTTTAAGGAAATGACACCAACGACGCTGGAGCAATCATCATTGCGACTCCAGCATGCGCACATCGGTATTGTAAGTAATCTTCTGCGTCGTCTCGTCGTAAGACGATGTGTTGTTCGCGTTTTCCAAGAACTGCAACGCCGAGATTGACCCAGGAATGCGCCCATCGATCGAATACTTTATATCGACCGAAAGAGGCTGTGGGTCGCCGTCAAAAAATGTAGCTTGGGTCGTGGCGCGTTGCTGGATCGTCTCAGGACCGGTCTGCCGAAATTCGGACAGCACATCGGGTATCGGTAGCGACTCTCCGGAGCATGAGGGGAGAGTGCCAGAGAATTCCATCGTGACCACTGCCACGTTTGGCTCCGTCCACGCCACCGTCTGCAGGCACTGCATAGAATGAGACGGCAGAGTGAAGGTCACGAGGCGCTGAAGCGTTTGCATTGGGGCCATCGAGTTGAGATTTTTCGCTGCCCCCGCTTCGACCGCCATATGAGCGCACACGATCGTTAGCCCTTGGTGCATTACACTTAGCTCCGGGCCAATAGCACGGTCTATGCCGTGATAGACATTCGTGACATGCCCTGTGCTTCTATCGGCTGAACCCGTAACTGTTCCATTGGTGGCAACTCCATTGATGCTTCCACCGAGCTTGCCAGTAACGTTTATGAGGTTACTAATATGAACTCGTTCTCTACTGCTCATAACTTGTATTCCTCCGTTTTTGTGTTCTCTACCTTATTCTTATGTATTGGCCCTAACCCTACCCGTGCATTTATTCGAACGCTACCAGTTATCTGACCCGGCGTCGATGTTCGAATTGGCAAAAACGCACGGTGGAAAACACCAACCGCCGCGCTCGCAAATGGCTTCCGCGAGACATCGATCCGTTGTCGATAGAGCATCGAGACCTGCACCAGGTGTGCGCCCATCTCAACTCGACGCCCCGCAAATGCCTCGGCTTCAGAACACCGGCCGAAGTCTTCCGTCAGAAGATACTGTTGGCCAATCGGTGAACGCGCTAACCTGACGCGCTGCTTGTCGCACTTCAGCTGGAACTCACAGGTCGATATCGGTCCCCTACCCAATTCGTTTTTAGGGTGGGAAGCGGAATGGCAGGTTTCTCGCGACTACGCTGGAAAGCTGCCCTCATCTAGTTAACGAGCTTCGGCGTCAACGCGCCAAACGAGGGTCGAAAAATCGAGCCTTGTCGCCTCCTAAAGCAAACGCGCCTGCGAACTTGCTCAGACTCTTGGTTGTGACGTCCGCTCGCTTCAGTTCGGAGACGTGCGCAATGCCCCCGGATACACTTCGCGACGGCAAGCCTCAGAATTACAATTCCGAGATTGTCTGTCGGGTTACCTCATCCTCTGGAAAATCCGTTTGTCGTGAGCAAGTGTCGAACGAAAAAAGGAGAGGCCTCAAATACCTGCCTTGATACCAGCGCACCGTCAGGATGCGCCTGGATATGCTCGCCGCTTTCCACATCAAAATAGTTGAGAGCGACTTCCGCTGGCCAAGCAAAATTTGAGCGAAAAGGAATCTCCGCATACGGGTTAAAATACACCTGAAGTCCGTCCAAATGGATCTCACGATGAAGCGACGAATGCTGGATAGACATGTCGGCGCCGACAATCTGGCTACCGCTTTCCCATCGAAGCGTCTTTAGGTAGTTCAGCGTATCGAGTCGGAAATGATGTGTTCCGAGCTGCCAGAGTTTCGACCCGGACTCGACCTTGTCCTTGTCGATCACTCTGTAGCGCGTTGCCCGGACGAGCCTTTCAATCTTACTTTCAACAACGGCTTTTCCAAAGGTCCCGACCGTCGAGAAGAATACGGCGCTGATCTCTTTGAAAGAATCGTTCTTGAAAATTCCCATTTCGACCGATGCGCCCGAAGGCTTCGATAGAGAGGTTACTTTACCCTGCCGTCCGCGGTCCGGGCCTTCGAGCACCGGCGGTGCCAGCCCAAACAGGACCATGTTGATGAGCTCGTTGTTTTGGGTAAGCGATAGATCGCTATCAAAGGGCGCAATGGCAATGACAAATGGTCGATCGCGCACGTGGCTCAGAGAAGAGTATGGGTGCTTCTTCCCATTGCATCCGCGATAGATGTTCAACTTGTCTCTGATCTTTCCAACGATCTTCAGCGCGCCGCGCTTTTTGAAATCTTGCTCACTGAAGGTATTCTTTTGTTCGGCGGTCAGCGCTTGATCGGAAACTACGGCTTCAATGTTGAACTCGTATTCTCCGGGACCTTTGACAAAGAAATCGGGGGCAGATTTTGAATAGTCGACACTGCACCCTAGATCGACCAAAGCCCTGTTGAGGTATAGCTCCCACATGGAGGAATTGAACGTGGATTGAAATTCCTTGATGAATTTCTGGCGCTCGCCCGTTCGATCCAGCAGGCCACTCGCCCAATTCTGAATAACAGGCAAAACATCAGCATAGTTTGGGTCAGAGCGAATGAGACGAAAGTGACAGTGAAGTTTTGCGTCCGGAAACCGGGAATCAAACAAAGTCCATTCATGAGTCCTTTTTTGTGCCAGTCACTGGTGACATGAACTACCTGCCGGCAAAGGCGCTATGAGGCACCCGATGCATTCCGGATGACCGCTTCGGATTGCGGTATACGTGGCTGCTTTGTCTGTCCTGGGGTGGGTAACTGACAGTCCGCTTTTAGACAGCACTCATGCATTCCCGTCACCTGCAGCCCTTCGCCGCTCACATCCACCTTTATCGAAAACTGGATGTTCGTCCGCGACCCTGGGGGCCAAGAAGGCCTGCATCGATTGATCTCAAATAAGCTGGGTTTAAAGCTACTCAATTCTGCACATGGGCCTTCTTATCCAAGCGAGAGTTACGAATTTTTCAGCACATCATTATTGTTCCGATATAAAAACCACAAATGGCTAGTGGCCACTATCGAGGACATTATGAATCCGAAGCGGCGCACCGCTCTCATCGATCGTCTGGCAAATGGCATCGGCTATATATCTACGGACTTTGAGAAGTTCGGCGGGTTCTTCGTCCAGGCCATTATCGAACTCCCGTTAGATCACCGTGGCGTGAACCTGCTCGGTTATCCGGTAGCGGGCGTCGTCGATACCACGAGCGCCGATGGCAAGGTCGTGGTCGAGTATTCAGATCGTAAAGACTATTTCGGCGGTGACATGGACAAGGCTCGTGGCGACTTGGCCCATGCCCTAGCCGGCGCTCCCAACGCAGAGAAAGTTTTTCTTCTCTCTGGGCAGAGAATCAAACCACAGGCCACGCAGGAATTCGTACGCGAGGCTCTCGCGCTGCCTGAAATGCAGGGGAGGTCACTGCACCTATGGGGTGCGGTAGAAATTGCAACGCAGCTCGTCGACCATCTCATTGTCAGCGACGCGGTCGTCCGGAAGTTGGCCCCCTATTTGCCGGAGCTTGAACGCATTCGGCAGGAAGAGGCCGCTAGCCGGGCGGTGCCCGAGCCGGAGGACACTTGGCTGCAAAGGCCTGATGTTGATAGCGAGATCGTAGATCGACTGAGCCGAAGCTCGGTGGTCGCGCTCAGTGGCGTGGGCGGGCTTGGCAAGACGGCCATGGCGCGGGCGTTCGCCGATGTTCATCAGAGTGACTATCATGTGCGCATTTGGCTGGATGGAGACGAAGTACGCCGTGTGGAGGATTTGCAGGC
Organism: Mesorhizobium sp. BR1-1-2; assembly: GCF_020165435.1. Lineage (NCBI taxonomy): Bacteria > Pseudomonadati > Pseudomonadota > Alphaproteobacteria > Hyphomicrobiales > Phyllobacteriaceae > Mesorhizobium > Mesorhizobium sp. BR1-1-2. Next base: position 17,908 of record NZ_JAIUID010000007.1, on the reverse strand, counting down.
GCTACCCCTTCTTCGTGCTGGGGAGAGCCGCAATATTGTCGGCCTAATGCAGACCCTCCCATGTCTGCTCGTCATTGATGACGCGCCTGCCGATATGGATCTGCGCAGGCTTGAGAAGATTTGTGGTGCCGGCTCTCACATAATCCTGACTCAACGATCGACGTCGTCAACATCCTACAGCTTGCCGATGTTGGATCGTCCTCAATCTCAGGCCTTGCTGGCACAGGCTGGTGCGCCATGCCCAGACGAGGTCTTTGATACGATTTGGGCGACAATCCATGGCCACCCGCTCAGCCTTTCGCTGATACTTGCCGCGGTGAACCAAGGAGCCTCTTGGCAGGACATTGTCCAAGACTGCTAGGCCATTGGTGAAATGGCGACCGGCGGACGTCGCCTTACCGATATCATGCTAGAGCGCTTGCGTCCGTCGCTCGTTCGAGAGCTTTCCGTGTTTGCGTGGTCGAGATTGTCAGTCTGCGATGAGGACTTCCTCAGTTTTGCAATCAAACCGCTAGGCATTCGAAAACTGAAAGCCAACAGCCTAACCGCGCCTGACCGGGACAGAGCCATCAGGTTGCATGATGTTGTTCACGCAGCGCTCGATGAGAGCTGGTGCACGTCCGAGCGGAGTGCCGAGCTTGATCGGCTCTTGGAGGACTATATTATTGAGGCATCAGGAGGGGAAGGTCTCGATCTATGGCGCAATGCGCGAATTCTACTGCCAAAGCTCGAGGCACTGGTTGGGCAAGGTGACGCCCCGCCCTCATTTCTTTTTGCACTGCTGACCACCTGGGATGCCCTAGAGACCAAGCCGGACCTCGTGGGCGAGCCACTGGATGCGGTCAAGGGAATGGCTAGGCGGAAGCCTAAGCCCCTCGAAGTTAATGCGGTGATTGAGGCGATCGAACAACTCTTCCTTTACGACAAGGAGCGGCACGATCCGGCGGCACAAGACCGTCTAAGGGCTCGTCTTGTCGCCTTCGACGAGATGTTGTTGTTGCCAGAGCTCACCATAAAGGAAACTGCGGAGCTCCTTCACCACAAAGGGAAAGCTTTGAAGCGTCTGAATGAGAGGCAGGCGGCGGCAGAGCTTTTCGAGCAAGTCCTAGCGGGTCCATTTCCCCTGCACGAGGTGCGACTGCAGCTTGTGGATATCTATCGCGCCAATCAGGAGAAGGAAGCGCGGGCAACCCAACTCGTCAACGAGATGCTAGGACCTGGTGCCGAGACAGACGGGCTGACCTATTCGGTTTTGCTCGGAGTTATTGAGCGTCTGCCATCTGGATCCGGCGAATGGCGATCTAGTCTGATTGATCGCCACGCCGCCTCGATCGAGAACACCATCGTCTCGGCTGCAAATGCCGGAGCGAAACATGCATTCGATGCGTTCGCATCTCTTGGTCGATACATTTCGATAGAGCGGCCGGGTATGTTCCAGTCAATCTTCGACGGTTTGCCGGACGTCGAGCTTGATAGCATACAATCAGACAGAGAACGTGCGGCACGAGCTGAAATCTATAGCGAGGCAGCACGACTTTCTCCTGGTGTTGCCAGCAAACTCCGGGGAAAGGCCCTGGCGCACTATCGAGCGATAGTAAAGCCGATGACATTTCATCACCAGCGCCACGCGGAGCTCCTAATTGACATGGAGCGACCTGACGAAGCAGAGGTCATTCTTCGTGAGCTTACCCCCTTGGACAACGAATGGCTGGAACGCCTGATGGCCCGATCGCGCCTGGCCCAAGGTGATGCGGTAGAAGCCAAGGATTGGATTGAACGAGCCCTCCGCAAACTGAGGGCCGAGCGCTTCCGAAGCGAATTTCTTGAGCTGCGCTTTGATATCCGTCGAGCACTCCTTGACGATGATGCCATCGACGACCTTGAAGCAGCATTGGAGGCAAGCCAAAAGCACGCGGAGCGTTCTCGATTGGAGCTTAAGCTGCAAATTGAACGGAAGATCGGGGCGTCAAAAGGACCGTCGTGACCGGTAGCTTGCTTGAGATCCGATGGCCGCTTTTGGCGAGAGGGCCATTGGTAGATGAATGGCCGCCATGGGGTCGGATGGAGAATGGCCGCTTACAGCCGGATTTCTCCATGACCAGACTGTCCGGAACCGGCCCCAAAGGTGCCTGTCGGCTACGCGCTTCAAGCCAGACGTTTGGGTAGCCGTTGGCTTCACTACACAGCAGACCTAGCCCGGCAATTGGGAAGCAGCGGCTTGTAGATGCAGGCAGCCGCCTATGACCTATTCCGCATGCCGGTGGTTCCTAGCCGATCGCCGCGCCTCCGCAATACCTGTGAACCGGGAATGTGGGACCGAAGTTCGGTTCGGAAAGTTCGCCAGGCTAGGGCGCCGGTAGAGAGCTGCTGTCGTTAAATAATAGCGATCAGGTAACCTCCGCGTCGAACTCCACAGCAAAACCTGCGTCGATCGCGCTTCGCGCTATGTAATCGCCACGTTCCCAATCCGTCAATTCGCACAGCGGGATCCGTTTTCTGACGGCGTGGATGACCTCGCTATCGAAACGCTAGGACTTTCGACATGATCAAGCAGGTGACGGACAATCGTTTGGCGAACGTCCGGTGAAGTAAGTCGAGACGAGGTCTGCCATTGCACGGCCTACGAATGAAGCCGTTTTTCAGAGCGATCGGCAGTTATTGCGTCGAAAGCTACAGGAATGCTGTGGAGGATGCATGCCGCAGCCAATATCTCTTCCAATTCGCGGTCAGTGGCCTTACACGCCGGAAGCAGTGTTCGAATGGCACGTATTGCCTGTGCGATGGAAAGGAAGCGGGCCTGCCCTCTGGAACGGACATAGGCTTCGGCCGCCCTTTCAACTGTGACGGTGTGAAAACTGTTGGTCATGTGAGTTCCTCCTGAACCCAAACCAACACGATTTTTGGCAGCAATTCGGTATCCCCGTAAGGGTGTGTCCGATTCCGGACATTCAGCCGGACGCACTGCCGAAGTGACGTTGCTCTTCGTCGCCATAGGCGCCGTGCGTCAGCTTTATCATTCCGGGCCGGTCTACAATGGTGATCTCACCGCGTTCGGCGTGGATCAGCCCCCGATATTCAAGCATTTGCAGGGCTATGGTGACGCCAGGGCGCCGGGCGCCAAGCATGGTGGCCAGAAACTCGTGCGTCAGGTAGATTCTGTTGCCCTCCATACGATCATCGACCATAAGCAACCACCGGGCCAGCCGCTCCTCGATTTTGGAATGACCGTTGACCAGTGCCGTACGGGACGACTGGACAAGGAACGCGTGCGCATAGCGAAGCAACGACTCGCGAAGGGGCTGGCTTTCTTCAATCGCAGGGCGAAGGCTTTCAACCGGGAGCAGCCAACCATTGCCGGCGACCTGGATGTAGGTTTCGTTGGGGGAACTGTCCTGACCGAGAATAACCGCCACCCCTGTCATGCCGTCATGGCCGATGATGCCGACTTCGCTTTGCCGCCCTCCGGTCATGGTGGCGACCACCGAAGCGATACCCGCCTCTGGAAAATACACATGCTCAATTGGCTGATACGAACTCTCGAGCCGGGCTTTGAGGCCCAGTTCGACGTGATGCATTGACGGCTGCAGCAGCGCGAAATCCTCAGGCGAGAGGGCTTTCAATACATGATTGCGAAGAAGGGATTGGGGCACGGCGCGCTCCCTGACGGGCAAGAGCACGTACCTCTCACTGTCTGCTGCATCCGAAACACTGGCGGCCGATATATCGTAGAGTAGACCTGAAGGGCGCGATTAGCAAATTGGATGTAGCCCAGTTGGAAAGCCCTTTTTGCGATTCAGGCTTAACTCCTTAGTGCTACCGCAAACGCATTGGCTTGTGCGGGTACACCATCCTCTATGCGGGCGGAGCGATCCCAACGCTTAACGCCGAGTTGGGGGTCGCCTGCTGAACGTTTAGAATCTGGGGAACAGCCCCCTAGCCTGGCGGTCGTGACATTTGGTACCTCGACCAAGACCTTCATCCCGCGGTCTGGCCGCTCACGTTCGGCGGATCCCTGAAGCTGACGCCTCACGGTAGCTTCCGCAATAGCCCAGCGCCTTGCTTGAGGATTGCCAGGCTCAGTCGCTAGATATGCTGATCGACTTCTCCAGGAGCGCCTCTCTGCGCACGCTGACGCACTTGCCGCTTGGGACGAGATGCGGCTCGCACGCGCAAGGATTGAACGCGCAAGAACCGAAGGCGAGCGGATCCATCTCGGATTGGCCTCGGCTCTTCAAAGCGTTGGAATTCAGCCGGAGCTGGTGAGACCCTGGAGGCAATGGTGGTCGCCGCCGACCGCTTTCTCGATAGGCAGGCGAAGGTCGACGCGGAACGCGCGGAAACGCTGAAGAGTGTCGCGGCGAAGGAAGAGGAGCTGGCCGCCAGGCGGCTCGCTGTTGAAATTGCCGAGCGCCGAGAGGGCGCATGGCATGCCGAGGTCAGGGAAACGCTCAGGGGCACCTAGCTCGAAGAAGGGGTCGCCGGAATGCGGCTGGGGAGCGTGCTCGATCAGTTGTCGGAACTGTCAAAGGCCCTGCAGGATCGTGAGGCCATCCTCTTGTCTTTCATAGCGCTCCCACCATTCTGGTCGCTCTTTTTTCCTCTTCGCCTCTGCCGCATCCTTGTCGTCCATAAGGCGCTGCAGTTCTCATCAATCTCCCGCGCCATCACTTCTCCCTTGTTCTTGTTGCCTAGCTGCGGAACTGCTCCGAATTTCCAGGATCATTTTTCCTGGAAAAGGCAGAGAATTCTATGCACGCGTCGCCATTTATCTGAGACAACTTCTTTTTATCTGAGACAATTCCTCTCGGTTTAGAATGTCTGCGGCTTGAGAACTTCGTGGGCAGTTTTGGAGCAAAGAGTGGTTCACCACGACCGGCTTTGTCTGGCCACCAGACTGGTGCTGATCGCGTCCAGCTTTCTAGCGGTGCTGGTCTCTCGCGGGGAGGCCCAGGACGCGGACCGCGCCATCAGAGATCAGACAACTGTCATTGAGCAGTTCGAGCCGCCGCCTCGGCGGCCTCCGAGTATCACCGTTACCCACGCCGCGCCGGTCGCCGGTCTACCCCCCGAGCAGCTCAAAAGCATCCGCTTCCGGCTCCGCAAAATCGATCTCGAAGGAGCGGTGACGCTCGATCCGGCGATCTTCTCTACGCTTTGGGAGAAACTGATTGGTCGAGAGATTTCACTCCTCGATATGAAGGAGGTCATCGACGGAATAGAACGCATCTACCGTGAACACGATTACTATGCGGCGGCTCTGGTCCCGCAGCAGGATTTCAGCAGCGGCCGGATACGCATCGTCGTCTACGAATCCTATCTCCGCGACGTTGTCGTGGATTCGGATCAGCCCGGTCTCGAGGAACGGCTGAAGCCCTATATTGCCCGCATGGTGGCGGAGCGACCAGTCCGCGTCTCTCACCTTGAGCGTTACGCCCTGCTCGTCGCCGATATCCCCGGCTTCACGGTGGAGGCCAAGCTTTCCAAGGTCGAGGACGATCCGGCTGCGGGAAGGCTTGTGTTGAAGGTCGACTTCAAGAGGAGCGGGCTCGATGCCCGCCTCGACAATCTGGGCACGCCATCAACCGGGCCGTTGCAGCTTTCCGGTATCGCGCGCGTGAACGATGCTCTCGGATTGTTCGAGGGCACCGAGGCGCTCGCGGTGACCAATCCCGCCGACCCGGACGAACTCGTGTTTCTCCGGTTCGGGCAGGCCTTTCCGCTCGGGCCGTCCGGGTTCGTTGCCGGGTATGAATTCGGCCAAGTCTGGTCGAATCCGCTGGACGACAACGACATTCACGTCGGGAGCACGTTTGGAAAGGCCTTTTTGAACTATGCGGTTGTGCGCACGATCGACCGCAACCTCTTCGCCAAATTCGCGATCAACACCAAGGATGTCGCAGTTGACGTCAACGGCGATCCGGCGGCGCGGAATAGCAATCGGTGGCTGACGGCGGCAGCCACGTTTGACACGACCATAGGCGGTGTCGCCGTGGTCGCCGAGGCCGGGGTGGGCCAGGGTTTGAGCGGTCTCGGCTCAAACACCGAGAACGCCGATTTCAGTTACGTGTTCGGTGAGGGCACGCTCTCGCGCGACATTACGAATACCCTCTCGGCGCAACTGCAGTTCACCGGCCAGTACGGCTTCACCGAGCTCCCTTCGGCGGTCCGCTTCGACTTGGGAGGCGACCCCTATAGCCGAGCCTTCGACAGCTCCTCGATCACCGGCGACGATGGCGTCGCGGCCGCGTTCGAGCTTCGGAAAGGGATCGACGCCGGCATACCCTGGCTGGCCAATCCCAGCCTGTTCGGATTCGTCGACTATGGAGCGGTCTGGAACCCGCCGGGCAGGGATTATGAGTACGCTTCGCTCGGTTCCGTCGGTATCGGCATCCGCGCCGGGATTGGAAACCACCTCAACCTCCTGGCCTACGTCGCTACACCGTATAAAGATGAAGCCAAGCTCGGCGTCGAGGGCGCCCTGTTCCGCGTTGCTGCCGGGGTGCGGTTCTAACCATGCGGCCTCTACGCTCAGCTCTCGCCCGGCGCGTGGATCTCACGCTCATGAAAAGGAATTGCCCATGATCACGATCCGTTCGATGTCCATGACCACTCTCGTGGCGCTAGTAAACCTTGGTGTCTCATGTGGCATGGGGGCGCGCGCCGACACCCTTCCCCGGGTCGAAGGCGACATGCCGGCAAGCGTTTCTGCTGTCATAGCAAAGATCCAATCGAAAGCCGCGTACGCACACACAAGCTGGGGCATGCGCGTGGTCGACCGCGACACCGGGACCGTGCTTGTCGACCAGGCGGCCGACCGGTCGCTCACCCCCGGGTCGATCATGAAGGTCTACAGCACGGCCACTGCGCTCGATCTGTATGGGGCGGACTACCGGTTCCATACCCCGGTCTACAAGACTGGGTCGGTGTCGGAAAGCAGGCTCGACGGCAATCTGACCCTGGTCGCTTCTGGAGATTTCAGCTTCGGCCTGCGAGAGCAGCCTGACGGCACTCTCGGCTACAACAATTTTCCCGAGATCGACCACAATTATGCCGACACCGGTTTTGCCGGAGGCGCTTTGGTGAAGGGCAGCGATCCGCTGGCGGCGTTGGACAGCTTGGCTAAGGCCGTTCGTGGATCCGGCATTGCCGAGGTCGGAGGCGACGTTATCATCGATGCGCGGCTTTTCGAAACCCATCGCGACCCCACGGACGGGATCATTTCTCCGATCTGGCTGAACGAAAACGTCATCGACATCATGACGACGGCGGCCAGCGCAGGGCAGCCGGCCAAGATCGATTGGCGACCCAAGACCGCGTCCGTCAAGGTGGTGGGCGCCGTGATGACCGTCGCAGAGAATCCGAAGCCCATCACGATCGAGTCGCCTGCCCCTGGAGAGATACGGGTCAGCGGCGAAATCGCCGCCGGAGTCGCGCCCACCTTGAACATCTGGCATGTGCCCGACCCGGCCGCCTTCGCTCGAACAGCGTTCATGGAGGCGTTGCAGCGCGCCGGAGTGAAGGTCGACGCGAACGCGCTTGGGCCAAATCCAGTTGACGAACTGCCGGACGCGGCGGCCTATTCCCCCGGCAACAAAGTGGCCGAGCACGTCTCGCCTCCGCTTTCAGAGTTCGTCAAGGTCGTTCTCAAGGTCAGCTACAACCGTGGCGCCCATTTGATGCTGTGCCTTGCAGCCGTGAAAGGCGGAAGCCGGGACTGCGAGGCCGGAATCGGCAAGGAGCTTGAACTTCTCGATCGCCTGGGCGTGTCGCGGCAAAGCACTTACGTCTTCGACGGCGCTGGCTCAGATGACCACGCCAAGACAGCGCCCGCGGACCAGACAACGGTGCTCACGCGGATCGTCAAGGAGCCGTGGGGATCGGCCATCCGGGACGGAATGGCCATCCTGGGCGTGGATGGAACACAAGCTACAAACGGCCTTGGAACCCCGGCGGTCGGGCATATTCACATCAAGGATGGTACACGGGTCACCTCGGCGCCGGGAGATTATCAAGGCATCATCATCGCCAAGACCCAAGTCGGCTATATCGAGGCGAAAAGCGGCCGCGAGCTTGCTTTTGCGATCTTCCTCAACAGCGCTCCTTTTGGCTCGGTCGAGGATTTCATCGCCGCCGATCACGATATTGCTGCGATCGCCGCCGCGATTCAGCAGGCCTACTAGGCCGCGACGCTTGCGAGGCAGGCATGGCAACGCACTACAGCACTCCCAGCTCTGCTATCTTCAGGGGCAGTGCCTTGATGCGCGTTCTCTTCGGATTGGCATTCTCATTGGTACGTCGGTACGTCGCGGCAGTCGAGCCGCAGCCGCATTGGAGGAAGAGATGGAACGAACGCTGTTCAAGGGCACGCGAAGCGGCTTGATGGTTGCCATGGGCGTCGTGGCGTCACTTTGGGGTGCCGGAACCGGTGCGGCCGCAGCCGAACTTCCGCCCGCTATCCGCGCGATTATGGACGCGCCCCGCTATTCCGGGGCGGTCTGGGGCCTCCGGGCAGTCGATCTCCCCTCGGGAGCCACGACGACGGCTTACGGCTCGGACTCGCTTTTCTTCACGGGTTCGGTACGAAAGCTGTTCTCGGTCGGTCTCGCGCTGAACGCGCTCGGTGTCGATCATCGCTTCGAGACGAAGGCCTATCGCCTCGGCGAGGTGGGGGCAGACGGCACGCTCCAAGGAAATCTTGTCTTGCTCGCAAGCGGGGATCTGACCCTTGGCGGACGGACCACGGCTGGCGGCAAGATCGCTTTCACCAATTTCGACCACACCGAGGCCAACTCGCTCGGCAGCGCGATCCTTACGGAAACCGATCCGCTGTCCGGGCTGAATTCCATTGCGAGGCAGGTCGCCCAATCCGGGATCAAGGCCGTTACGGGCGATGTCATCATCGACGATCGCCTTTTCGATCATTTCCGCGTGCCAAACGGGAATGTTCTGATCACACCGATCATCGTGAACGACAATCTTATCGACGTGACCATCCTGCCAGCTGAAGCCGGGCAACCGGCCGAGGTGGACTGGCGACCTAAGACAGCGGCTTTCACCATCAGTTCACAGGTGAAAACCGTGGCCGCCAGCAAACCGATGGAAATTTCCCTCGAGATATCGCCCGCCGACCCTAAGGTCGGGATCGTCAAGGGCCAGATCCCTATTGGCTACAGGCCGAGCCTGCCCGGCGTGGCGACGTTGGTCCAAACGTTTCCGATCGTCGAGCCGTCTTCCTTTGCCCGCACGGCGTTAATCGAGGCGCTGGGCAGGGCGGGAGTCTCGGTTACGGCATCGGCGACAGGCCCGAACCCAGTCGCGAAGCTTCCCTCGAACAGCTCGTACTTACAATCTGCGGAAGTCGCTCGCCTCGTCTCCCCGCCATATGCGGAATACGCGAAGCTGATCCTCAAGGTCAGCCACAATCTCGGGGCCAATCTGAGCCTTGCCCTATTTGGCCTCACACAGGGAGCAAGAACCGTCGAGACGGCCCTCGCAGCCGAGCGGAATACGCTGATAGGTGAGTATGGACTTTCTCCCGATGGCTTCGATTTTCCGACAAATGGCAGCGGCAGCCCCGATAGCCGCGCCACCCCTGGTGCCGTCACGGGCCTGCTTGCAGCAATGCGCAAGACGAAAGCGTCGGAAGCTTATTTCGATGCCCTTCCTGCTCTCGGGGTCGATGGTTCGCTAGCCACCGTCGGCATCGATCCGCCAAACCCCGTCATTGCGCCGGCCGTGGGACACGTGTTTGCGAAGACCGGGACAACAATCGCGGACGGCACGCTCAAAGCGCAGGTCTTTGCGGGATACATCAGATCGAAGGCAGGAAAACTGCTCGCCTATGTTGTCTACGTAAACAATGTCACGCCAATCGGCAGCATCGCAGACGTCATCAAGGTGTTCGCAGACGAGGGAGCGATATCTGCGATTTTGTACGAACTCAACTGATGGCCCCGAGATTTCCCATTGGGTGCCGTGGGGCACGTTCCAACCGCCGGAGCAGATGATGAATTCGAAATTGGCCTTTTGGGCGGGAGCCGCGATCGTTGCCTGCCTCTTGCCGAAACTGGCCTTCGCCGAGCCCGTTACGACTGCCCCGGTGACGACTGACCATGTCACCGAGGTTCTCCCAAAGCTCGATGCCATTATCCGTGATGGCATGTCGCGAACCGGGGTGCCTGGCTTGGCGATCGCCATCGTTCACGACGATACGGTCGTGTTTCTCCGCGGCTACGGCGTTCGCGAGGTGGGCAAGCCTGAGCCTGTGGACCCGGACACTGCGTTTCAGCTCGCCTCGATGTCGAAGCCGATTGCGTCCACGGTGGTCGCCACTCTCGTCGGCGAAGGTCTCGTGGCTTGGGACGATCCGATCGTAAAGCACGACCCCGGATTTGAACTGAAGGATCCCTGGGTCACGCGCGAGGTCACGCTTCGTGACATGTTCTCTCACCGAAGCGGTCTCCCCGGACATATCGGCGATCTCCTCGAGGACCTGGGATACAGCCGCGAAGAAATCCTGTTCCGGCTACGCCACGTCAACCCGGCCGGTCCCTTCCGGGCAAGCTACGCCTACACCAATTTCGGATTGACGGAAGCGGCGCTCGCCGCAGCCAAGGCTGCCGGGAAGCCTTGGGAAATACTGTCGGAAGAGCGGCTGTATCGACCCGCGGGCATGACCCGGACGAGCTCGCGACATTCCGATTTCCTCGCCGCCGAAAATCGCGCCGTGAATTCCGTCCGCATTGACGGCAAATGGCTTCCCGGCCCGCCACGCGATCCTGACGCCCAGTCTCCGGCTGGCGGTGTCAGCTCCACGGCACGCGACCTCGCGCAGTGGCTGAGGCTCCAGCTTGGCGGCGGCAAGCTCGATGGCAAGGAGATCGTCACCTCGGCTGCTCTTGCCGAGACCCACCAACCAGTGATCGCGCGGGGATCCGCGCCGGTTCCGTCCGGCGCTTTTCCCCCGTCTTACGGACTCGGCTGGAACGTCGATCTCGACCCGCAGGGTCGCATCCATCTCAGCCACTCGGGAGCGTTCAATCTTGGTGTCGGCACGAATGTGCATCTCGTTCCGGCAGAACGGCTCGGCATAGTCGTGGTGACGAACGGCCATCCTGTCGGTCTCGCAGAGGCCGCGAGCAAGAGCTTTCTCGATCTCGTATTTGCCGGCAAGGTTGAACGAGACTGGATCGACGCCTACGGCCAGTTCATGGCGGATGCCATGAAGCCCGACTATGGCGGCGCCATCGATGCCACACGGGCTCGTTCGCAGCCTTCGCCGGCCCTGCCTGCAGCGAGCTATGTCGGCACTTACGGCAACGACTTTTATGGCGGACTGACGGTCACAGAGAAGAGCGGTAGCCTGGTCATGAGCCTCGGGCCCCGCACGGAATCCTTTCAACTTCAGCACATCAGCCGCGATACGTTCACATACCAACCGATAGGCGAAAACGCCTTTGGACCAAGCGCCGTTACGTTCACTGTCGAGGCCGACCGGACGACAGCCGTCACGATCGAGAATTTGAACCTCCATGGCCAGGGCACTTTTCTTCGAGACCTACGCAAGCCGTGATCCAGAGAGCGGGAGTTTTGACTATACACATCATCCGGCACCCGAGAATCTTCCCGCCCGCGGATGTTGCCGCGCCAAGAAGATCTAGGTGTTGCCCCATGGTATTAGGTTGCGTCTAACGCCTCAGCAACTCGGTAAATGATATGGATTTCACGACGTTCTCAGGCTACGGATACCTCCTCATCGGCGGCCTCATCCTCGTTGGCGCCGGACTCCTGACCATTTCGCTTATCGTCAATCTTGGAGTGGCGCACAGTGTGCGGCAGGACGCACGCCATCGTGAAAAGCTGTTGGAATACTATCGCAACACCTTTTCGCAGCTGGGGGTGATCCTGATCGGAATTGGAGTATCCCTGTTCATCTTCTTTTTTCAGCAGAATTACCAGGACCAGCGCAAACGCGAAACCGAACTCCAGCAGGTCCTTGCCAAACTGGCGGCACGCATTGCTCGCGGCGCTGCCGTCGTCGAATCCCTTGGTGAATTCGATACGCTGCTCGATGAAGGCGGGCCCTACATCGATCCGAAACTCGGTGGAAAGAACAACGCCATCGGCGCGCACGGAGCGGAGCTCGCCAAGCAGGTCGCCGAGCTTCTTTTGGTCGAGCGCGACGTCGACGTTCAGGCGTTCGAGATCCTGAACTTATCGCGCGACTTCGAATCGTCGTTCGTCGTCAACGAACTCGATCCGACGCTGTGGTTCAATATCGTCAGCGATGAGAGCGAGATCAAATATGCCACCACTCAGCTCCCGCTGGACTACACGGATTTGCACGATGCGATCGGCGGTGAGCCACTTGATGCCGCGATCGCTAATCCTGAAAAGGAGCGGAAGATCAAACAGGAGGTGCTGGATATCTTTTATGATGCCGACCTGTTGCGCCTGCGCAGCAGGAGACTTCTCGGCCGTGCGTGCTGGCTTTTCAGCAACGGGCGCGGCTTCGTCAAACTTAGACCGGTCGATGAGATTGAAGCGGACGCCAGGTCGCACCAGGAGTGGATCGATCGGTCGAAGCATTTCCTGACGCAATTGACGTCGGGAAGCGGGGATTGCTTCAAATTGCTTCGCTACAGCCCAACGCCTTGAATCGAGACTGATCTCGCTACCCTCGTGTGGCTAATCTCAGCTCGCCGCCGCGTGCCGGGATTACTCCGTCGCGAATCTCGATGCCTGCTCCCTTGCTCTTGTTGCCTCGCCCGCGAACCGGTCCGGTTTCCAGGACCGTTTTTCCTGGAAAAGGCAAAGAATTCTATATCTCCGTCGCAGTGTTTCTGAGACAAATTCCTCGGCTTTTTGAATGTATGCGGCTCGATAATTCATCGATGCAACTATCCTGGGTAGGCTGATCTATGCGACCGATCGTTATTGTATCCGAAAAACCCGAAGATGCCGACTATAAAACGATTTTGAGGGCCTTGGTCAGCTACAATGATGCGGCGGGCGAACCCTCTGGCTATGAGGCGGTTGCCATCCTCCTTCGTGATCATGACCGCGATGAGACCATCGGCGGCCTGTGGGGGAAGGTGTCTTACGATTGGTTGTTCGTCGAACTGTTGTTTGTTCCGGAACCCCTCAGACGACAGAAGCTCGGGACCCGGCTCATGAATGCCGCTGGACAGCTCGCTCGGGAGCGGAAGTGTGTGGGGGTCTGGCTGGAAACCTATGGATTCCAGGCGCCAGCTTTCTATCAGACCTTGGGTTACGAGGTGTTCGGGCAACTTCCAGATCACGCTCGGGGCTCAGGTCGGTTCTTCTTGCGCAAGATGCTAACAGCGTCGGTTTAGTGACAAATACATCTCGGCTATGGTAGGCGCGATGTGGCCCGGCACGCGGAGCATCGTATTCTAATCGCCCGCAGAGCAGCTAAGCCTCTCCGAAACGTTGCTGCGCCATTGCGCTAGCAAGCCAGATCGGATCGAACAGGTCGACCAACGCCCTGTGGCAATGCGATTGAATTTGATCGAGTCCCGCTTCGTGGCCGCCCGTCAGAAACGCGCCGATGCCTTCGTCGACCGCGGCTGGATCTGGAATCCGCAGACCCAGCGAGGCCAAGTCGCCGGCAACCGACGTTTCGGACGGCAGGTACGCAACCGCGGAGCGCAGCCGCATGCTCGGCGCTGGAAGTCGGATCATCACAATTCGGGTCACCGATGGCTGCGCGTCGGGGCCGATGATCGTGGCACCGCACATCAGGCCCGCAAGGACGCTAGCCGGTGGTGTCGGCAAGGAAAGGCAGAAGAACATGCGGCCATCGCCGCCGGGTTCGACCAGGTCGAGGTGCATGGCCCGCCCCGCCATCGCGAGCGGACCTTCAAGTTGAAACCGGCTCGTCGGCAGCCGCTCCGAATAGTGCGCGAGAACGCCCTGCGGGCCATTCGATTGGATTGACAGTTCTGCCCGGATGAGCTGGGCGCGAAAATAGGGCGACCAGGCATGGGAGTAGCAGGCGTAGGTGCCGGCGAGCGACCGGCTTGAATCCTGTCGCCGCCCGGCGACCGACCGGCGCGACGGTTCGCTTCGCCGCTCCAGCACGTCGCGCTCGCAATTGTGTCGAGTACAAATAGCCTGGATGAAGTCGTCGAGCTCGCAGTCGGCGATCCAGGCTCCGGGACGCCCGACATCCACAACCTTCGCCCAGTCCTCGTAAAGCCGAAGCTCGCGCGGGTGGGCACGACCCTGCATCCATTTGTGCGCGCGCTCGACATCGAACGACGTCGCCGGGTTGACACGACGGAACGCCGCCGCGAGGTCCTTGCGTGTCACGGCGCCGAGGAGTGCCATCGTCACCCGCAATTTCTGACCAATATCCTGCGTCACGCGTTCTCCTTTGTTGTTGTCCCACCCACCCGCAGAAGCGCCCTGAATTTCCAGGGTCAGTTTTCCTGGAAAAGGCAAAGAATTCTATAACACCGCTCCCGTTTATCTGAGAGGATCTCTTTTCGATTTAGAGCGTCTGCGGTGAAACCTTCGTCACCCGGCAGGCGGCAGAAATGCTGTTGATTTGCTGCCTCAATCGGCAGTCATGGGTGCATTCTAATTTTAAGATTTCCTATTTCGGGAAAGTTCGAGGGGCCAGGCAGGTGGGTAGAAAAGTCGATGTCATCAGGCGGTCGCGCCTTACGGCCGGCCGGCTCAGGCAAATTTGGCCGCCGACGCGGATCTCGTGCCTGGCATTGGCCATTTTCCTCCTTGCAGGTCTGCTGTCGACAGCACTTCCGGCAAACGCCAGGAACTTCGATGTCGGCAGCGAGGCACAGCTCCAGGCCGCGCTCAATCCGAGTGGTGGCGCGCAGAACGGCGACACCATCACCTTCACCGCGAACGTCGCCTTGAGCGCCAACCTGCCACAGGTGCAGCGCGACGTGACCATCAACGGCGCCAATCATACGCTCTCCGGCAACAAGCAGCATCGCGGCTTGTTCGTCCAGTCGGGCAAGGTCGCAATCAATGATCTCGTCATCGAAAATGCCAAGGCACAGGGCGGCAACGGCGGCAACGGCGTGAGCCCCAACACGGGTGATGCCGGCGGCGGCGGCGGCGGCGCCGGACTTGGAGGGGCCCTGTTCGTCGCCAGCGGCGCCCGCGTGACAGTGAGCAACCTCACCTTGCTGCACAACCTGGCGCAGGGTGGCGACGGCGGTGCCGGCGTTTCGGCTGACAGCAACTTTGCAGGCGCCGGCGGCGGCGGCGGCGGTATGTTCGGAAGCGGCGACATATACGACGGAACCAGGGCCAAAGGCGGCCCCGGCGGTGGCGGCGGCGGCCTGGGCGGCGCGATTTTCGTTCAGCATGGCGGCGAGCTCACTGTGGCCGACCATCTCGACATTTTTAGAAACAGCGTCGCAGGCGGCAACGGCGGAGGAGGAAGGGCCACCGCCGGCCAAGGCATCGGATCGGGCATTCTCTTTCACGGCAACGGGTCATTCACCGTGGCCCCTGGCGCCGGGCAGACCCAGTTGATAAGCGACACCATTGCAGATCAGACCGGGGGCGCCGGCAGCGGCGGCAATTGGGCTATCGTCAAGAACGGGGCCGGCACGACCATTCTCGACGGTGCGACTTCGCTCTCCGGCGGCGGCTCCGTCAATGAAGGCGTCCTGGAGATCAACGCTCTGCGCCTGGCGGGCAATATCACAAACAAGGCCTCACTCGTCTTCGCCCAAACAATCAACGGGACCTATACCGGCAACATTTCCGGCGGCGGCAGCTTCACCAAGACCGGCACTGGCGATCTCACGCTCTCAGGCACCAACACCTACGCTGGCGGCACGACCGTCAAGGGCGGAGCGCTGTTGTTCACCAGCGACGCCAGCCTGGGTGCCGCGGGCATCGGCATCAACCTGAACAACGGCACGATCGGAAGCGTGGCCACGGTCCATCCGGGGCCGACAAGCAATCGCCCCGTCACGATCACGGACAAGGGCGGCTTCTCCGTTGCATCGGCTCCACTCACCTGGAGCGGCGTGATCAGCGGAAGCGGCCAGTTGACCAAGTCCGGCGACGGCGACCTGATCCTTTCAGGGGCCAACACCTACGGCGGCGGGACGACCGTGACCGGCGGCGTCCTGCGCTTCACGAATGACGTCAACCTGGGCGCGGTGGGTACGGCGATCACGTTGAATGGCGGCGCGGTCGGAACCACAAAGGACACCCCTGCGGTCACCTCGATCGACCGCAAGATCATGCTCGCCGGTAACGGCGGCATCGACGTGGCGCTGCATCCCTTCATCTGGAGCGGCAGCATCAGCGGCGGCGGTCGCCTCATCAAGAGCGGCGACGGCGAGTTCGAGCTCACGGGCACCAACACCTATTCCGGCGGCACGCTGGTGCAGCGCGGAACGCTACGGGTCACTTCCGACGACAAGCTCGGCGCCACGGGTACAGGCATCACGCTGGAAAACAACGGCGGCCTGCGCGCATCCGAGACCTTCACCAGCACGCGCAACGTCTTACTGGAGGGCGCCGGTGGCGTATTCCTGGTCGACCCCGGCAAGACCCTGACCCTGAATGGGATAGTCGGCGGTTCGGGCAATCTCACCAAGGTCGGCGACGGCACGCTTATTATCACCGGTGCCAACAGCTACGCCGGCAACATCTTCAACAACGGCGGCGCGGTGCAGGGCAACACAACGAGCCTGCGCGGCAACATCGTCTTCGACCCCAACGCGAACAATCCGATCGCCAGGTCGATCACCTTCGACCAGGCGACCAACGGCACTTTCGCGGGCAACATCACCGGCCTCGGCAGCCTGACCAAGACCGGCGCCGGCGCGCTGACCTTGGGCGGCAACAACACTTATACCGACGGCACGACGGTGTCGGCCGGCATCCTGCAGGGCGCAGCCAACACCCTGCAGGGCCGTATCCTGAACGATGCCGCCGTCATCTTCGACCAGGGCGTCAACGGCACCTATGCCGGCGCAATGACCGGCACCGGCACGCTCACCAAGAACGGCACCGGTAAGCTCACCCTTACCGGCACCAGCACTGTCGGCGGCGGCACGACCATCAATACCGGCGGCTTAGCCGTCAACGTTCACCTGACCAGCAATGTAACGCTCAACAAGGGCGGTATCCTGAGTGGCGTCGGCAACATCACCGGCAATATTACAAACAACGGCGGCACGA
The DNA here is from genome assembly GCF_020165435.1 of Mesorhizobium sp. BR1-1-2. NCBI lineage: Bacteria > Pseudomonadati > Pseudomonadota > Alphaproteobacteria > Hyphomicrobiales > Phyllobacteriaceae > Mesorhizobium > Mesorhizobium sp. BR1-1-2. The sequence continues at coordinate 709 of NZ_JAIUID010000007.1, read as the reverse complement.
TCGAACCGGGCAACTCCATCGGCAACATCACGATCGACGGCAATCTCACCTGGAACAGCGGCACCTTCGAGGTTGAAATCAGCCCCAGTGCCAGCGACCGCATCACCATCGTTGGCGCCGGCCACAAGGCGACGGTACATGCCGGCACCCTCGACGTTGTCCCGTTGCCCGGCATTTACGTGCCTAACACGACGTACACGATCGCCTCGGCGCCGGCCGGCGGCATTGCCACATTTAACGATGTGACCGCCGATTTCGCGTTCCTGCGCCCCGTGCTCAGCTTCGATCCCACCAACCTCTATCTCTCCCTGATCCTGGCGCCAGATGCCTTCCGCTCGGCCGGCCAGACGTCGAACCAGCGGGCGATCGGCGGTGTGCTCGATGCCACTGCAGCCGGCGGTAATTTCGGTGGCATCGTCGGGGCGCTGTCGGGCCTGCCAATAGCGCAGGGGTCACTGGCCCTGCAGGCACTCTCCGGCGAGATCGCGGCGGGTGCCATCATTGCCGGCATCGACAGCGCCGATCGGTTCCTGGGCGTGCTCGACGGGCAGGGCGAGGGCGGGCTCCAGCCTGTCGGCACGGAGGGCGCGGCGAGCGCCGCCGCGGCTTATGCCGAGGACGACAAGGCGGCAGGCGAGGGCAGCTTCGCCGCGCTCGACATGTCGGCAAGCCATGCCGCCGATCCCGTCCAGGCGGTGCTTGCCCGCCG